>JBCHKQ010000001.1:0-600000 GCA_039023545.1 Spirochaetia bacterium 38H-sp
TTGCGTGAGCTGTGTTATATCAAAGTGCTCAACTTATGTCAAGCATCTTTTTTATTTTTTTTGTTGTCGCTTTTTATAAGGCTTTGTTGTCGCCTCAGCGTGAGTGAGAATGTAGTAAATTCTATAAAAACTGTCAATAGCTTTTTTCTAAAAAATCTCCAATTTTTGTTTTTATTTTTGTGATAAAAAACTTCTATTGCTCAGCACAATAATGTTATTACTCTCAGCGCAAAATCTTTCTATTATAGTAGCCCGTAAGGGGTAAAGTCCTATTTATCATAAAAGCATTATGTGCTAATATTACAGATAATTCTTAAGCCTGTGTTATCACTACTGTGTATCTATGCCTGCATGCGATATAAAATCCACCCTCAGGATTATTAGTTTCATAAAGAGAGTTTTTGTTTATACCTCCTTCTATATTGTCTTAATCATATTAAACTTCTGCAAAGATAGCGTCAAGTTTTATTTTTTTTATATGTTTTTTGTCGATGCTGGTTTATAATGCTTAGTAGACTTTTTTAACAGGGGTTTATTATGCCGCTTTCTTTTGATATGTCTTACGAGCAGCTTCTTTCTTATAATGGGAGAAATCCAAGGCCTGATGATTTTGATGATTTTTGGGACAGGGCTCTAGAATCTGTAGATACGGGTAATATTGATTTTTCTGTTTCCCGTGCCTCTTTTAATCCTGTGCCAGATATTGCAGAGTTTTTTGATTTGTGGTTTGAGGGTAGTGGTGGTGCCAGGGTCTATGCCAAAATGGTAAAGCCTGTAGGGGGATATGCAAAAAGGCTTGCGGTTTCCGGAAAAATGCCTTGTCTCCTTGAGTTCCACGGGTATTCTATGAATAGTGGTGATTGGCAATCAAAGCTTTCTCTTGCTTTATGCGGTTTTACTGTACTGTCCATGGACTGCAGGGGACAGGGAGGTTTGTCTGAGGATACTGGCGGGGTATCAGGAAATACTCTGTCTGGGCATATTGTAAGGGGGCTGCACGATGCTCTTTCTGGAAGGCCAGATAAGTTGCTTTATAGAAATATATTTCTGGATACTGTTTATCTTGCTCATATTGCTATGTCTTTGGACTGGGTGGATGCAGATAGGCTGTGTGCTACTGGCTGGAGCCAGGGCGGAGGGCTCACTCTTGCTTGTGCTGCTCTTGTTCCTTCTATAAGGAGGGTTGCGCCTGTTTATCCGTTTTTGTCCGACTACAGGCGTGTATGGGAAATGGATCTTGCAAAAGATGCTTATGAAGAGCTTGCTACTTGGTTCCGCCGTTTTGATCCTATGCATGAGCGGGAGGATGAGGTTTTTTCTGCTCTGGGTTATATCGATGTGCAGCATCTTGTTCCTAGGATACGGGGGGATGTTCTATGGGGGATTGGTTTTTCCGATACGATTTGTCCTCCGTCTTCTCAGTTTGCTGCTTATAATAAGATTGTCTCAAATAAGCGTATGCTTGTTTTCCCTGATTTTGGACACGAGGATTTGCCGGGGATTAGGGATAGGTTTCTTGAGTTTTTTCTAGGGCTATAGGTTTGCTGTGATTTTCTTCTGCCGAGGCAGCAAAACCCGCGGAAGCGAGTTTTGCGTTCGGTATTATAATGTTTTCATTGCAATTAATCAAAAATATCATTAGAATAATAAGATAAACCATATCAGGAGGGATGATATGAATTCTAAGAAATTTATTTTGCTTGCGATTGCTGCACTAATGGTTGTTGCGCTTTCTGCATGCCAGGGAGCTCCTGCAAAGTCATATAAGGATGGTATATACTTTGCTCAGGAGGATGATTTTGCTGCCAATGGATGGAAGTCTGTTGTTATTCTTGAGGTAAAGGATGGCAAGATTGTAAAGGCTGTCTGGAATGGTGCTAACAGGGATGGTAAGGCTGATAAGATTACACGCTCAATGGCCGGGCAGTATCCTATTGTTGAGAAGGGTGGCGCTCAGGCTCCGTGGCACGAGCAGGCTGCAAAGGCTGTAGAATATCTGCTCAAAACTCAGGATCCGGATGCTGTAAAGTATACGGACGAGGAGGGACATACGGATGCTATCTCCGGAGTTTCCATACATGTGAGTGATTTTTTTAAGACAGCAAAGAAGGCGCTGGAAAGGGGGCCTGTTGGGTACGGTCCATATAAGGATGGGACATACCATGCAGAGCAAGCTGACTTTGGTCCTCAGGGCTGGAAGGAATATGTGGATATAACTGTCATAGGTGGCAGGATTGTTGCTGCTCACTGGGATGCTGTCCACAAAGATGGAGGAGATGTCAAATCCGTACGTTCGCAGAACGGTGAGTACGGTATGAAGGAAAAGGGCGGATCTCAGGCTGCATGGTATGAGCAGGCTGCCAAGGTAGAAGCATATATTCTCAAAACTCAGGATCCTTCTGCCATAAGCTACAAGGATGAGGAGGGGCATACGGATGCTATTTCCGGGGTGTCCATACATGTGAGTTCTTTCTTTGAGCTCGCAAAGGAAGCTCTCAAAAACGCAAAAAAATAAAAAACAGAAGGCCCCCGATAGGGGGCTTTTTCTTGCCAATTATCTTTGGCTGTTTTGTCGAGGTCTGCATGCTTACTTTGTATCAGTTTGCAAGAATAGTTGAAATAAGAACCAAGCTTGTGAGTGTTTCTTCATATCTTATAGGGACTTTGTATGCTTTTGCTTATGCAGAGTCTTTTTCTCTATACAGGGCTATACTCATGTTTATAGCTACTATTGCCATAGATATGGGGACTACGGCGTTTAACAGTTTTTTTGATTACTACAGGGGGATAGACAGCAGGGATACAAACAGGGAGGAAGATAAGGTGCTTGTGCATCAGAGTGTTGCTCCGGGGTATGCTCTGTTTACAGCCATTGGTCTTTTTGCCCTCTCCATTATTCCCTCAGTGCTTTTGCTTATTGATGTTGTGATAAGTTATGGTATAGCTAAGGCTTTTTTGCTTCTGGTTGCAGGGATTCTTTCCATGTTGGTAGGATATTTCTACAATGGAGGGAAAAAGCCAATATCAAGGGGGCCTCTGGGAGAGCTTTTTGCAGGGGGTTTCCTTGGTGGAGTGCTTATAATAATCTGCATATTTATTCAGAAGGGATACATTGCATATCAGGATACATTGCTTGCACTGCCGTCTACTGTTTTTATAGCATCCATACTTACGGTGAATAACACTTGTGATATAGAAGGTGACAAAAAGGCAGGAAGAAGAACTCTTTCTATTCTTATAGGCAGGCAAAAATCCGAGATTCTTATATACCTGGAAGCTTTTTTGGCTTTTTCTCTCGCTTATGCTTGTACTATAAAAAACATTCTGCCTCCAGCAAGTCCTTACACAATCAGCTTGGGACTTTTCTATGCTGTTCCCCAATATGTAAAAATGCACAAAGCAGGTTTTTCCCATAAGACCAAGGGGATAAGCATGATGCGGATTCTGCGTATATTTACTGTTTTCTCCGCAGCGATAATAATTCCGCTTGCTTTTGCAGTGCTAAAAAAATTGTCTGAGTAAGCCCATAACAGGGGTGTGTTTGCTAGTTGAGTCTGTTAGCAAGGCTGTCTATGGTATCCAACAGCACTACAGTCCACTTGTTTTTGGGAAGAAAAACAAAGTGCTTTTTTGCACGGTTCAAAATGGACAAGACCTCATTTCTTGCCAAATCACAGTAGGGTACGAGCATATCGACAAGAGCTCTTCTATGTGCAGAAGAGAACAGTCCACCGGACAAAGCCTTGCGAAAAAGGGATATGGCTTTATCCTCATCTTTTTTATTACCACTATTTACGGCAAGCACAAAAGGGTATCCAACAACTCCTTCCCTCAAATCAGATAGACTACTTTTTCCCATAAGTTCCTTTTTTGAGATGATGTCCAAAATATCATCCATCATCTGGAAACTAACTCCAATATCATAACCTATACGTCTCATAGTCTGTTGCATAAACTCGTCTTTACAGACTTCTCTTGCCCCTATATGCATGGCAGCTACAAAGAGAGTGGCTGTTTTTCTTATGACACGTCTTATATATTTTCTGCGACCAAACAGTCCCAAAAGCTGTCCTTTTCTAAAGAGCTCGGCATCATCCAGTTCTTCCGATTCTGCCGTAATGAGATGCTTAAGACCATGCAAGATGACAGATGCATCGCTATCAGATGTAGAGTCATATATGAGCTCAGCAGCAGCACAAAAGAGCAAGTCACCAACAAGAATGGCATCTTTTACGCCGTAGCCATGATTGATGCTTACAAGACCTCTTCTAAACTCTGCATTGTCTATTATGTCATCATGCACAAGAGAAGCCATATGCAAAAGTTCTATGGAAGCCGCATATCTATACACAGACTCAGGCAATTTATCTTCCGGCAGAAAAATCCGTGCAGACAAAATAAGAAGTCCAGGTCTCAGCATCTTGGCATCCCTGTTTATAAAATCCATAACAGGTAAAGTCAGCCTATTGCTCTTTACATTGACACTTTTTTTTATGAGACTTCTTACCTTGTTCAGCTCATACGTAAGCTCAGGTATATCTTTCCAGAACATCAGTCCTCTGGCTCATCTATATAAAGGTAGGTTTTCTTGGCAATTTTTCTCCTGTTCCAAAATTTCTTTATAAACGGCATAACATAATGATCAAGCCCAAATCCTCTACCTGCACCACCCATCATTACAATTGCAGCAGCAATATACCACAAGAGTTCAGGACTTCCCCATCCAGATATGATAAACATAACAGCAAGGCCAATGGAAGCAACCGCAGCAGGAAAAACAAAAAGCCCTCCTACAAAGGCAAGTCCTATCAAAATCTCAGCCAATACAACCAGCGCCTGGGCAATAAAAGCCAAAGCAGGGAACTGCGACAGCACATTATCAGCAAACCATGTGTATATGCCTAAGGCAGGCATAAGCGACTGCGAAACAGCCTCGGCTGCAGCATCTACCTGTTCGCTTGCTGCACTCACAGCATCCTTAAGAACAACTCCCGGGAGATGTATGGCAGAGGCATCCGGAGAAAATATCCCTCCACTTCCGGGATTGAGCCACCCCTCCACAACTTTATTGATACCTTCTATAAGCCACTTGGCACCAAGAAAAAGCCTTAGTGGCAATGCCCAGTATACTGGTATCTTCCATGCAAAATGGCCATGAACAATGGAACGGCTGTCTTTTATATTGAGAAACTCTTCTTTTATATAACCCCATACCGCGTTAAAACCGGCAAGCCCCCACAGATAATGAAGATTGACAAGATGCTTGAGCGCCATTGCAAAAAAACCGCTAATCTTTACACCCATAACATCTGCAACAGCATAACGACTGCCTACAGAAACCATAAAACCATGATAATTGCTCTTAAACGCCTCTTTATCCTTTTGCAAAATATCCGCTGCTATATTAGCCGCAGCAACATGGGAAGTCTGAATAGCAGTCTCCACAACCTGAGGAAGAACCTTCTCACCCTCAACATACCATGAGATATCACCCACAACATAAACATTGTTATGCTCAAAAGACTGCATGTACTTGTTTACAAGAAATCTGCCACGTGTACCAACCATATCGCGTTCTTCCTCATCTATATAGCAGGCAGCCATACCATGAATCCCATCTCCTACCACAACAGAACACTCCCCCCTTGCAGCCTGCCCAAGAGACAAATCAAGCTTGGCACTAAGCTCGCCACCATGTACACCGGCAGTCCATATAAAAGTCTCTGTCTCTATAAAATCATCACCCAGAAGAACCCTCTTTTTCTCCGCACCGGTTATCCTTGTCCCCGTAAGCACCCTTGCACCCTTCTTAATCAGCCTCTTATGAGCCTTAGCTGCAAGCCTGTCCGTAAAATTGGGCAAAATCCGGTCCAAAGCTTCTACAACAATTATATCTACCTCTTCCTTAGGAATATGATACTTCTTACACAACACATCCCTATGCTCTACAAACTCACCTGCCAGCTCAACCCCTGTAAAACCACCTCCGGCAATAACAAAAGTAAGCAAGCGCTTCCTGAGTCTCTCATTTTGAGTAGCCGCAGCTCTGTCAAAACAATCCTCCATATGAGACCTTATCCTTACAGCATCCTCCCAAGACCAAAGCGTAAAAGAATTCTCCTGTACACCAGGAATATTAAAAAACTCAGGCGCACCTCCTGCAGCAACAATCAAATAATCATAAGAATACCTGTCATTGCGACCAATCACAACCGAAGAATCAAAATCCACACCATCCACCCTATCACAAATCCATCTGGTACGCTTACCAGAAAAAATACGCGCAAAACTGACCCTAACACCATCAGGCTCAATCCTCCCCCCCGCAACCTCATGCAAATCAGTCATAAGAGTATGATAATGATTCTTATCAATCAAAATAATCTCAACATCCTCCCTCCGCTTAAGCCTCTTCTCAAGAACCTTTGCTGCATTGATACCAGCATATCCTCCGCCAATTATCACAATTCTAGTAATATCAGACATATCCCCTCCAACAAAATCCAGTCTAAAGCACAAAACAAGAAATCCCAAACAAGCCAATACAATTATACAAGGCATTGTAAAAAAAATCAGCAAACAGTAATTATATTATTTAGAAAAATTAACAACTTTAATACCGAACGTCGGGAGAGCCCCGCAAAGCAAAAAAAGGCAGAAGAGAGCTCTCCCTCCTGCCTGCAGCAAAAAAATAAAAAAAAGCCTGCAAAAGCAGGCAAAATCAGACCTTTCTTATGGCACCATAACCGCAATATCTGGTGCAGATACCGCAATCTATACACCTGGAAGTATTGATTTCAGGCGCAGCAAAACCCCTCTGAGTAATAGCCCCAGCAGGACAAACCCTCACAACCGGGCAGGGATGATTCTGAGGACACCTGTGAGACTCAACCTTAATGGCCATAAAACCTCCGACAAAATGAGTATGAAATCGAGACAAATATATATAAAAAATAATATATAGTCAACTATATATGTTGCTACATGCTTGAAGAAAGCAAGCCAGTGATTTAAATTTCTCCGAGGAGAAAATATGTCGTACAATTGGAGAGAAATAGACTATGCACTCTATAGCCTGGACATCAGAGGAAGCATCATAAGAGAAATCTGGCAACCTGATTTTAAACACCTTGTCATGGAGCTATACAAACCAGGACAAGCCATAAACCTGATAATAAGAACAGACTCTACTGGTACGGCAATATACCCGGCAACAAAAAAGATAAAAAAGCAAAAAAAGCCCCAGCGATTTGTGCAGTTTTTAAGAGCTCACATAAGAGGAGCCAGGATAAAAAGCATATACCAGCTTTCCAGAGAAAGAATAATACGTATAGAAACCCACAGCTCACAGGAAAACAACATCTTATGGATAAGGCTATGGGCATCAAATCCCAACATAATAGTCACAGACTTGGAGAAAAACATAAAGGAATGCATGTTTAGACGGCCTGGAAGGGAAGAAATGCCTGGCAAAAAATACTCACAACCGGATAATATCGCAAGAATTTATAAAGATGATACCGGAGGATTTCACCTTAGAAATCCAGAGCTCACAGACAATCCAACAGAATGGTTTAAAAAAATAGAAGAAAATCTAAGCGGCGAAGAAGAAAAGAAGCTGGAAGACAGACTTAGAGAAAAAATAGCAGCCAATACGGAAGCAGAACTTACCGAGCTGGAAAACAGAATAAAAAATCTAAAATCTTCTATAAAAGAAGCGGAAAATGCGGACAGGTTAAAACTGTATGGAGATCTGATAACAAGCGAGATATACAGAATAAACCGCGGAGATAGATACCTGGATACAACAGACTATCACGGCAATGATATAAGAATAGAGCTGGACCCATCTCTCAATGCTCATGAAAATGCGGAAAAATACTACAGAGAATACCACAAACAGACAGAAAGAAAAAAAAGAAACTTAGAACAGCTTGAGTCTGCAGAAAAAAAAAGAAAGGAGCTTGCAGAACTCCTAATAAGCCTCCCTGGGAAAGAGCTTGAGGAACTCAGAAAGCTGGAACGGCAACAGACAAAAAAAGAACAGGAAAACAAAAAAACAGACAGTAAGATACCAGGATTGCAGGTTATAATAAACGATTATATAGTAACTATAGGTAGAAACTCAAGAGAAAGCGATGAGATACTCAGAAAATATGCACGTGGAAACGACTACTGGCTCCATGTCAGGGATTGGCCGGGTGGACATGTTTTTATAAGACCTGCAAAAACCAAAGATGTGCCTCAGCACGTTATAATGAAGGCTGCTCAGCTTGCCGTACATTTTAGCAAGGCAAACAGGGAAAAGCGTGTGGATTTGTATTGCACACAGGTTAAGTACCTACGCCGTGCCAAACATGGTACGCTGGGAACGGTTATCCCCACACGCGAGAAAAATATCGTTATAGAGAGGGACGAGGCTCTTGTGGATAGAATTTTGGGAGGCAGGGAGGCCTAGCCTTTTTGTGCCGCAGGCAGTATTGTCTGCAACCTTCCCTCTGTGCTGTTCCATATAAGCTGCGGACAATACGTTCGGTTTTATTGATTTTTTGTGTTTTTCTATTTAATCTTATTTATGAGGACTCTTATGGATAATGGCCTTACAAGGGATGCTATCGTAGAAGGAGTTTTTTATCCTGCCGAACCTGAGGCTATGGTTGAGGAGATGGAGGAGCTTGTAAGGCCATTCTTTGCAGAAAATCATACGCCCCGACCAATAGCGCTTTTTTTACCGCATGCAAGCTGGACTTATGCCGGTAGACTGCTGGGTAAGGCCTTTGCAAAGGTGGCCCAGTTTAAGGGGCTTTTTTCCCGCGTTGCTATGTGGTCACGGGTTCATAGAGAGCCACAATCTGCACTGTTTCTTCCTGAGAGCAGCTTTTTTGCAACACCTATAGGTGAGCTTTCTCTGGACAGAGAAGCGTATTCTGCTATGCACAATCTTACGGGATTTTTTCGCACGGATGAGTTTGCCCATCTTGAAGAACACGCCTTGGAGGTTGCCTTTCCCTTTGTTGCACGTTATGTGCCAGATGCCCGAGTACTTCCGGTTTTGGCAGGTGATACTTCATGCGACCTTATGCGCGAGCTTGGCCGTGGGCTTTCTGCAGCTTACGGAGGCAGATGGAAGGATGTTCTTTTTATCATAAGCAGTAATCTAAGCACTTTTGAAGAGCCTATAGATGGTAGCAGAACTGCCGATACTTTTGTAGAACAGGTTTTGTCCTACAATATAGACGAGCTTATAGAAGCTGCATGCCGCGACGGTGCTTCTCATTCTCTCAGGCTGCTTTTGCCATTTCTTCTTTTTGCACGCATAGAAGATATACAGCTGCATTTTAACCTGCTGGGAAGGGACTCAAGCCCTGTTGAGTTTGGCAAATGTGTACAGTATGGCGCCTTTCTTATCAGTGGAGGAACTTATGATGCAACATACGGATAAAGAAAAAGAACTGCTTCTTACCTGTGCACGTGAGACAATAGCTGCACATCTCGAGACAAGAGAACCACGTCTTCCTGCGCCTCCGGAACGGCTTACAAAAGAAAAATGCGGGGCATTTGTTACTTTGCACAAAGACGGCAGACTAAGAGGCTGCATAGGCAGGATAATCGGCGACAAACCAGTATGGGAAGTAGTGAAAGAGGTTGCACTTGAGAGCGCCTTCTCTGATCCACGTTTTCCTCCACTTGCAAAATCTGAGCTAGAGCATGTGGAGCTTGAGATTTCTCTGCTAAGCCCTTTTTTTGAGATAAAACCAGAAGAAGTTGTGCCAGGCAAACATGGACTCCTCATACGATGTGGCTTTAATCAGGGACTCCTGCTACCGCAGGTTGCAACAGAGTATGGCTGGGACAGACCAACCTTTCTTGCCCATCTCTGCCTAAAAGCTGGCCTTCCAACAGACGCATGGATGAGGGATGACTGCACTCTCATGGCCTTTACGGCAGAAGTATTCTCCGAGAAAGATTTCTACTAACTTGGAGAGACTTGGGCAATAATAAGAGAAGATGGCAAAGGACAGTACAGAGATAAAACAAGGGAAGGCAAATGGTTTTCTTGGGACGCTCCGATAAGTGCACTTACTAAAGTTTCCCAATTTGCGGATGGAACGCAAGAGGATAGAGAAAAAAGAATAATAGAAGAAGTAAAAAGGGCAGCAGAGATACAACTTATTACAATAGAACAGATGAACGATACATTATCTTTGCTGCAAAAAACTCCAGAACACAAGAAGCAGCAGGTTCTGGATAAGATAGAGGCTAGGCTTGCCGATTTGTTCTAAATTAAAACATTAAAACATGCAAGGGAGAAGTTTTCTCCCTTGCTATAATGGAGGTTTTTATGAATAAAAGAATAAAAGAAATAAGAGAACGAGCAAGGAAACTAGAAAATCTAGCAAACTGGCTGGAATGGTTGGAAAAGGAAAAAAGCGCAACAGTACAGGTTTTCTACTCTAAGCTTCCTGACCGTTATAAACTAATAAACAAACAAAAAATAATAAGAGATTTAAGAAAAGGCAAGAAAATACCGGGTGTTGTAATAGAAGATGACATAGAAAATGGGCAAATATATCTTGTGGAAATAAGAGATAAAGATAAATGGGGGTATTAGTATGTATGTTGTTAAATTACCGTCGGTCACGGAAATATTAGAAAAATTCTATGAACATAAATATGGAAACGATGAAGCATTAAAGAAAGGCACAATAGTGCATTCTGCTTTTTTATACCGAACGTCGGGAACGCACCCATAATGCAAAGCAGGCACTAAGGCACGTTCCCTCCTGCCTGCGGCATACATGTGGCAAAAAAGACTGCTATCTCTATGCTTTTACTCCACTGAGAAGCAGCAAGGAAGCGGGCACAGCCTGCTTCCTTGCGTTCGGTATGTTTTATTTGTCTTGCATATTGAACTGTTATGTAAAAAAGGCGTATAAATATATTATGGAAAACATAAGTTTTAAGATTGATAATCTGGGAAAGCCCTCTATCACTTCGCCTATAGAGCTTTCTACGGTGATTGGTGATTCTATCGTAAATTATGTGCCGGATAACGAGGGAATTCTTTATTCTATCGATGCAAATACTGATTCTACGTCCGTGGAGCTCAATCCAGACACTATTCTGGAGAAGGCAGGACCAAGGCAGAAGATCTTTTTTGATCCCAAGCATGTGCATGCTGCCATAGCAACTTGCGGAGGCTTGTGTCCTGGGCTCAACGATGTTATCCGCTCTATTGTCAGGTGTTTGTGGCTGCGCTACGGTGTTAGGCGTATATCAGGTATTCAGTACGGGTACAGGGGGCTATTGCCGGAGAGCAGTTATCCTATTATTCCTCTTGATCCGGATGTGGTAGATGATATACACAAGATAGGTGGTACCATGCTTGGTTCTTCCCGCGGCGGCGGTGAGAGGACAGAGGAGCTTGTGGATGCGCTTGAGAGGCTCAATATAAACATTCTTTTTACTATAGGCGGTGATGGGACTCAAAAGGGCTCTCTTAAGATTGCCAATGAGATAGAAAAGCGGGGTCTTAAAATTGCGGTGGTAGGGATTCCCAAGACTATAGATAATGACTTGAGTTTTATTGAGAAGTCTTTTGGTTTTGAGACAGCAGTGAGCCTGGCTGCACAGGCTGTGTCTGCTGCTCATACGGAGGCTCATTCTGCTATCAATGGTGTGGGCCTGGTCAAGGTTATGGGAAGAGAGTCCGGATTTATTGCTGCGCATACAGCACTTGCCGTACACGAGGCAAACTTTGTGCTTATTCCGGAGGTGCCTTTTGAGCTTGAGGGGGATAACGGGCTTCTTGCTCATCTTGAGAGACGTCTTGCACGCAGGAACCACGCAGTGATTATCGTGGCGGAGGGTGCTGCTGAGGAGCTTATGCACGGAGAGGCACATACGGATGAGTCTGGTAACAAAATTCTGCCTGATGTAGGTATTTTCCTAAAGGATAAAATAAAAGCCTATTTTAAAGAAAAAAACATCCCTGTTAATCTAAAATATATAGATCCCAGTTACATGATAAGAAGCGCTCCAGCATGTGCATCGGATTCTGTTTATTGTTCCAGACTTGGTACCAATGCGGTGCATGCTGCTATGGCAGGAAAGACAAAGGTACTTATAGGACTTGTCCATAATACTTTTGTTCATTTGCCTATAGAGGCTGTTGTGTCCAGAAGAAAGAAGGTGGACACAGAGGGTAGCCTCTGGCGCGATGTGCTGGAAGCGACTCAACAACCCATCTCCATGACTAACAAGTAATAAAAGTATATGTCGGTTAAAGATAGAATAATTGTTCTGGGTGATATTCACGCAATGTATGAGGAGGCATGCTTTCTCTTGGAGCATGCGCTCCTTATAGACAGTAATAAACACTGGATAGCAAACAATACATCTCTTATATTCCTGGGTGATGTATGTGACAGGGGATATGACTCTGCTTCTATGTACAGACTTATCATAGAGCTGCAGAAGCAGGCGGTTCTTTTTAACTCCGAGGTTCTTTTTATTCTTGGCAATCATGAGATTATGGAGAGTATAGGCTATAATCCGTATATGTCGGAGGAGGAAGAATCCGGTTATCAATCCGCTTATTTGGCTTTTTCTCCAGGTGGCTGGCTCAGAAACTGGCTAGAAATGCAAAATGCAGTCATAAAACGTGGCGATTTTATTTTTGCGCACGGGGACTTGCCAGAGAATCTTGCGGATAGAGATATGGAAGAGCTCAATAGAGAAATAATGAGCGACTACATGGAACTTGATTTTCAGAGTCAAGAAAAAACATCAGATCATCCGCTTCTTTTTAACAGCAAACAAAGCATCATGTGGTCAAGAGATGCTCAATCCTTTATGAGTCCTGTTTACAAGGATACATTGGCACGCTTTTTGGCAAGAAATAATGCAAAGCATTATGTCTGCGGACACACTCCTCAGGAACATGGCAGATTCTTTGTAGGCCACGATAATATGTATATATGCATTGACACTGGCATGATTTTTACCCGCTATTACGACTCAGGCTCTCTTTCTTATCTTGAGATAAAGGATAATAAAGCATCTGCCGTATATTTTGATAACGGAGAAGATGTGCCTCATTATGTGGAACTGCTTGAGCTTTAAAGCGCTAGGTGGATTTTTTTATATCAAGGGATTATGTTTATATAAGATAATACATGGAGGATGTATGAGAAGGGTTGCTGTTCTTATGATATCTTTATGCTTTGTAACAGGTATTTTTTCACAAGATGCGGGTATACAGTCGGACCAAGAGACAGCAAGCATCCTCCTAAGAGAATATATTGCAGCCAAGACTCTGGAAGCTAATGACAAGACAGATGATTTTGCTCTTGTATTTGGGGGAAGTCTTCTTACAGTAGGGGGATTGGGCTTCTTTTTGTGGGCAGATCCTGTTACAGATTATTTTGCTCAGAATAATCCATTGTGGACCAATACGGCCACTTATATAACAGGCGGGGCAATCACGGGTACTGGACTGTTTATGACAGCACTCGGGACATATAATTTTCTTGTTCCCCCTGTTTCCTATGCGGATAAATACAAGGAAGTGCTTAAAACAAGCAATATTGTACTGAGAGAAGCTCTTGCAGAGGGTATTCTGCGAGACAATGCCGATATGGCCAGGCAGGAGAGGGTAACAAGGGGTACCTGGATAATACTTACTCCCATTGTAGCCGTAGGACTCAAATCAGGTCTCAATATTGCACAGTCCAAAACCTGGGATGAGGGAATAGATATATACTGGGTAAGCTCATTGATAACTGCAGTAACAAGCGGTATAAACATTCTCAACACTCCCAGTCAGGAAGAAAGATTATATCAACGTTATCTTACACTGCGGGCAAAACAGGAAATTTACACACTCAATAAGAAATCACAAGATAGAACAAAATGAAGAACAAAAATAGCTACAGCTTAAGCTCAGCAGAAAAACAAAACCCTGTATCTTTTGTGACGGATATGTCAAATTTACCATCCAAGCTGTTCTCTGCTATGGTTTTAAGTATGGCAATAGAGAAATCATAGTCTTTTTGCAGAATATCCATAGAACCGTGATTATCATGATACAAAAACTTGGCATGAGAGCCCATACATTTTACAGATATCTCCATTGCAGGGTCCTGGATTTTATGCAAACCTCTTTTTATTGCAAGAATAAGGAGTTCTGCAATAAGGATACCAACATAATTGGCTTTATCTATTGTTGTCTCAACATCACACACGGATATATCAAGAGAGATGTTTGCCGGTTTTTTTATTAGACGTTTTAGCAAAATTGGCACCAGTTCTTTTACAAAATCTCCTAGAGTCGGGCTATACATATTTTTCTCGCTATACACTCGCTGGTACAGAAAAAGTATTGCATCTATTCTGGTATTTATTTCTTTCAGCACCCTGATTACGGAAGGAGAATCGGCTGATTTTTCTTCCAGGTTGATTATAGAGGAAACGAGCTGTAATGATGTCCTTGCCCTATGCTGCAACTCCCGTATAAGAACGTTTCTTTCTGATAGAAGCCTTTCCAGCTCTTCTTCCCTTCTCTTTTCTTTTGTAAAATCCATCCACATGCCATATAAAACATTTCCTTTTTTACCAACTTTTATGAGCTGCACAATATCCCATCTGTCAGAATAAGCATGAGGATATGATAAAACAAAGGGTTCACTCTCACTTGGAGAAAAGATATATGTCTCAATCTGTTTCCTGTAATCATCCGGGACAGAAAAAAGCCAGTCATCAAGAGAAATATTTCTATCATCTTCTCCTTCTTTACCAAAAAAGGTAACAACATTTTCATCAAGGCTAATTCTAAAAAAACCTCCACCAAAGGCCATATGGGCAAGAAGATTCTTGAGTCTCACCTCTTTTTTAAGGATAGATGCTCTGATATTGGCATCTCTTGATGATTTTCTTGCCCTTAGCAGTATTTCTATCCTGGCAAAAAGCTCTATTTTTAAGACTGGCATTCTCACAAGCTCATCTATACATATCCATAGATGCTTTGTAACGAGCTCTGTCTGTGGATGAGCAGTAACAAGCAAAACAGGGAAAAAAATAGGCAGGGATTTCTCTTTATAACCCATAACAGCATCACGCCTTTCTTCTAGAAAAGCACCATCTATTATAAGAAGGTCTGCTTTATCCATATCAGCATCGCAATTACATTCTGAGACAATATACCTATGAGTCTTATCCTCCAGCATCTTTCTTATTGCATCACAGTTGGCCTTTTGTTTAAAACCAAGAACAATGTTAAATGTATCAGAGTAGAAATCTATATCCATTAAGCATCTCCTATCAGAGCCGCGACAATACTTATAAGCTCGGTCCTGGATATAGGTTTTGAGAAAACAAGGTCTATACCCGCATTTCTGTATGCTGCAGCCATATTTTTACTGCAGCTTGATATAAAAAATATGGATTTCTTCTCTCTCAGGATGACTGGCAGCTTGGCAAGAGAATCCTCTGTAAGAATCTCTCCATCGTATATGATAAGATCTGCCAAGTTAAGATCATCATCCAAAAGATTATCAACGATACTGCACTCATATCCCTCCTCAGCAAGACAAGCAGCCATAAGGGAAAGGTTCCTTTTATTCTTTCCAAAAAGAGAAATATTTTTGCCCATACTATACCTGTTGTTCGGCTATTCCAGATAAGAGCCCTTTAAAAGAAGTAAGCGGTTCTCCTATCTTAATGCCTGAGGAGGTTATCTCAAACTCCCGCAAGAATTTCTCAAAATCTCCCGTACGTTTTTTAAGAACACCTATAGCCTTTCTGAGCATGGCATTTGCTTCAAAATAGCGAATAAATAAGATAATATCGGCAAGATAACTATTATTGGTTGATGTGGCAGAAAAAGTACCTGTTATATCCGCAGTCTCTTCCATGATAATAACAGAAACACCCTTTTTTTGAAGAGATTTACATAAGGCATGAAGAGAAGTAATAACATCTCCGTTTTTTACAGAGAGAGAATATCCTCTGGAAGAATCTATCACAACAAGTCCAATACTATTTTCCTTAATATCCTGCTCAACCTTGCAAAAAAACTCCTCTGCAGTATAAGAAAGAGACTCTATCTTCTCCAGAATAAAGTCATGCTTACTACTCAAGGTATCTACAGATATACCAACTCTGGATGCCCTGTGTGCTATCATCTCAACTTCTTCTTCAAAGCTATAATAGGCAGTAGAGATGCCATAAGAAGCCCATGCGCTTGCAAGCTGTATACCAAGTGTTGTTTTCCCTACTCCGCTGGGACCGGATATAAGACTGACAGTACCTCTCTCTATACCTCCTCCAAGTATACTATCAAGCTCCGCTATGCCTGTAGAAATAACAGAAAAATCAGCAATCTTAGAATCTTTATCTATAACATCAATATGTGCTACAGGAAATACCTGCATGCCGGATGCACCCAGCCTATAGCCATGTCTTCCAGAAATAAAATCACTACCCCTAAGCTTTTTTATTCTCAAGTTTTTTACATCATTTTTATCAACAATAAGCTCAATAATACCATCGGAAAGAAACTGCAAATCATCATCGGGCATATCAGAACCAGCCTCAGAAGTAAAAACAATAGTGGCATTCTTTTCTTTGAGATATCTTATAAAGGACAAAATCTGCTTCCAAAACTGATAAGTCTCAGTAGCAAGAAACCTAAGCTGAGTAACAGGATCAAGAAACACCCTTACAGGCTTAAGCTCTTCTATACGCTTAATAATGCTACTGGTTATAGGGTCCCTCTCCACCTCAGCCGCACTAAAAATGTCATAGCTCTGCTTCTCAGCAAAAAACTCAACTCCAGGGCTTATATCAAGCACAGGCATATCGTCCACAGGAAAGCCCATCCTCCCATAATGCTTCTTAAGCTGCTCTGCAGGCTCCTCCAAAGTAATAAAGAGCACACTCTCACCTTGCCTAATCCCCTCAGAAAGAAAGTGCATCCCCAGAGTAGTCTTACCCGTACCGGGACCGCCGCGCAAAAGATAAGCACCACAAGAAGGAAAACCACCGTAAAGAATCTTATCCAGGCCGGGGATACCGGAAGAAATCCGTGAAATAATCCCCATAAAAGCCTCCTCGCTTTTTTTTTATTATAATACTTATATACAAAATTATCAAAAAAAAAATAAAGAACCGAACGGCAGAAGGCACACCTTCTGCCTGCCTACGGCAAAAAAAAGCGCCGCCATAAAGGGCGGCGCGTTCGGTATTATATATTATCAATAGACTTTGAGAAGTTTTGCATATGAATCAAGTACCTTATCATCGGGATTCTTGCTTAAAACAGTCTTGGTAAGAATCTTGCCAAGCTGCACACCCTCCTGATCAAAGCTGTTGATATTCCATGCAAAGCCCTGGAACATCACCTTGTTTTCATAGTGCGCAAGAAGAGCTCCCAGAACAGATGGAGTAAGCTGCTCTGCGGTGAGAAGAGAAGATGGCCTTTCTCCTGCAAAGTTCTTATTTCTATCGTTGTTTTCACGTCCCTTGGCAAAGGCAATAATCTGAGCCGCAAGGTTAGCATTGAGCTTTTCTTGACTGCTTGAGCCGTCAATCTCCATATCAAAACCACTTTGAGATTTCTCAAAACCGATAAACTGAAGAGGAATAATATCTGTTCCCTGGTGCAGGAGCTGATAAAAGGAGTGCTGGCCGTTTGTACCAGGCTCACCAAAAATAACAGGCCCAGTAGAATAAGAAATAGGTTCGCCGTAGCGGTTTACACTCTTGCCGTTGCTTTCCATATCAAGCTGCTGGAGATGAGCGGGAAAACGATGGAGAGCCTGACTGTATGGGAGAATAGCCGTGACAGGATAATTGAGCACATTGCGCTCGTAAAGTCCTATCATAGCGTCAAGAAGGGCTGCATTTTTGCGGATATTGGACTCAAGAGCAAGCCTGTCGGCCTGGTGAGCACCATCCAGTATGTCAGAGAAAACATCCGGACCAAGAGAAAGAGAGAGTATCACTCCTCCCACAGGGCTTGTTGCGGAGTATCTTCCCCCTATGAAATCATCTATAAAGAAACTCTCAAGATAATCTGGATCTTTTGCAAGAGGGCTTGTCTTGCTTGTGACAACAAGCATCTGTTTCTTGGGCTGCGCAATACCCTTTTCTTTGAGGTAAGAAGAAACAAGCTCTGCATTTGCAAGAGTCTCCTGAGTTGTTCCACTTTTTGACACAAGGACAAAAAGACTTGTATCGACATTTATCTGAGACAACACAAGAGCAGCATCATCCGGATCAACATTGGAGATAAAATACGCCTTTAGAGGAAGAGCACCCTTTTTGACCATGACATACTGTTCGAGTGCATAATAGAGTGCCCTAGGGCCCAAATCAGAGCCCCCTATACCTATCTGGACCACTGTATCAAATTTTTTCCCGGATTGTGATTTTATTTCACCATTATGAACCTTCTCTGCAAACACAGCTGCCTTTTTATGTTGCTCTACATAAAACTCTCTGAGGTTTACACCCTCGTGGACAACATCTTCAGCTAACTGCCCTCTCTGAAGATGATGAAGAACTTTTCTTTTTTCTCCGGTATTTATAACATCTCCAGAAAGAAGTGCGCGATATTTCTCAACAAGCTGCTGCTCTACTGCAAGCTGTGAGAGAAGCTCTATAATCTTATCGTCTACAGCCTTAGCTGCATAATTATATCTAAGACCTGCTCCCGCATCGACAACATACTCTTTAACCCTTTCTGATGTGAGAACTTTTTTTAAAGAAACAGGCTTTGTCTTTTTTAGTTTCTTATAGGCTTTTGTTCTATCCAGATTATTATACTTAAGCTCCATCCTTATTCCCTCCGCTTTATTATTTCTTGGAAAATCTTGCCATTTCCTTCATCTCGTCAGCAGGACCACCCTCGGCATCCAATTCCTTTTGCACCATGGCACTCACGCCGGTGGAAAGTCCATACAGCTTTATAAAGCCTGTTGCATCCGCATGGTCGTAAGAGCTCTCTCCAAAAGAAGCAAGATCTTCTATATAAAGAGAATACTTTGATTTTCTTCCAGCTATTATTACATTACCCTTATATAGAACAACTCTCACGGTTCCTGTAAGGTACTTTCCTGCTTTTTCCATAAAAGCATCTATTGACTCTCTCTGCAGGGTAAACCACTTTCCCTGATAGATAAGTTCCGCGTATTTTGCTGCAAGCTGACGTTTTAGAGCCAAGGTTTCCGCATCAAGCGTTATCATCTCGAGGTCCCTGAGAGCCGTATAAAGAATTGTGCCTCCGGGAGTCTCATAGACACCGCGGCTTTTCATACCAACAACACGGGTTTCTACCACATCGGCTCTACCTATGCCGTTTTCTCCTCCCAGACGGTTAAGCTCCGTAAGCAGCTCTACAGGTCCCATCTTCTTGCCGTTGAGAGCAACAGGTATTCCTTTATCAAAATCTATGCTTATCTCGGTTTCCTTATCTGGTGCATCCTTGGGAGAACAAGAAAGCATAAACATGTCTTCTTCCGGTCTGTTCCACAAATCCTCAAGAGGACCACCCTCGTGGCTTATATGCCATATATTCCAGTCTCTGGAATATATGTTTTTCTTGGAGATATTTCCTATAGGAATATTATTCTTCTGAGCATATTCTATTGCCTGCTCTCTGGAACGTATATCCCACACTCTCCATGGAGCAATTATCTCAAGCTGAGGAGCAAGAGCCTTATAAGTAAGCTCAAACCTAACCTGATCGTTACCCTTACCTGTACATCCGTGAGCAACTGCTTCCGCACCTTCCTTAAGAGCAACCTCTACCTGCTTCTTTGCCTGCAGAGGCCTTGCTATGGATGTTCCAAGCATATATTTGCCCTCATAGACAGCACCCGCTCTTAGCATAGGAAAGATAAAATCCCTTACCAGCTCTTCCCTTATATCTTCAACATATATCTTGGAAGCACCGGAAGCTATGGCTTTCTTCTTGAGAGCCTCCCAATCCTCTTCCTGTCCTACGTTTGTGCATATACCTATAACCTCACAGCCGGGATATTGTTCCTTAAGCCATGGGATTATGATGGAGGTATCAAGACCCCCGGAATAGGCAAGAACTATCTTTTTTATCTCTGCCATATTCTTCTCCTTAAAATATTATACATTACTTACGCATTTATGCCGGAAAATATTGCTTCCAAAATGGAACAACCTTCTTCCAGCTCTGCTTCTGTTATTGTAAGAGGCGGGGCAATCCTCAGAGTATTGCTTCCACTGCGCAAAATAAGAAGACCTTTGTCTCTTGCCTTAGATATTACACTTGAGACAGGCACCTTGTCATCAAGCTCAATACCTCGCAAAAGCCCCATCCCCTTGCACTTTATCACAAAGGGATATGCCTCTTTTACAGAACATAAAAAGGAATCCAAAATTTTTGCTTTTTCCCTCACGGACTCCAAAAATGACTCTTCTCTTATTGTTCTAAAAACTTTAAGAGCTAATGAGCACGTAACAGGACCTCCACCAAAAGTACTTCCATGGTCACCTACTGAAAGAAGAGAATTTATCTTCTCAGGAATAAGGGTTGCACCAAGAGGCAATCCGCCAGCAAGAGGTTTTGCAAGGGTTATGATATCCGGCTCAAGCCCAAGAGCATGAGAGGCATAAAGATACCCGGTACGCCCCAGTCCTGTCTGCACCTCATCGGCTATGAGAATAACGTCGTATTTTTTACACAATCTATTGAGAGCCTCCGAAAACTCTGGCTTAAGACAATCAAGTCCTCCCTCGCCCTGTACCGGCTCCACAATCACAGCAGCAAAGCTATCATCTAGAGTATGCTCCAAAGACTCTACATCATTATACGGAGATTCTACAACTCCTGGCACAAGAGGAAGAAACTTTTCTTTATAAGCCGGTTTAGGAGTTACACTGAGACTTCCCATTGTCCTGCCGTGAAAACCAGAAGAAAAGCATAAAAAACGTACGGCATCACTGCCCTTTTTCTTCTTAGCATAGAGCCTGGCATATTTTAGCGCAGCCTCATTAGCCTCTGTTCCGCTGTTGGAAAAATTGACAGCAGAAAAATCACCTGTTGCAACAAGCTCATCAGCAAGCTCAAGGGCAGGCATAGTCATATAAAGATTGGAAATATGTATAAGCTTTTTTGCCTGTTCTGTCATAACCGAGACAAGCTCCTCATTGCCATAGCCAAGGGCATTTACTGATATTCCCGCTGTAAAATCAAGATATCTTTTGCCGGATATGTCATATATATAAGACCCCTTTCCATAATCCATGACAAGAAAACTATCCCCGTATTGAGCAGGAATCGCCGTATCCTTTGCAATATTTTTTTCTATCTTCATAGATCAGCCTCCAGCGACAACGTTGTTCCCTTTTTGCCTTCCATAAGAGAAGCAAAATCCCCTTTATTTATATAATTACTTATCACAATATGAGATACACCTGATTTTAGCGCTTCTACCGATGCTCTTACCTTAGGAATCATTCCGCCGCTTATAGTACCGGATGCTATTTCCTTCTCAACAGAAGAAGCTGATAATCTTGTCAAAACCTTATCTTCCTTTAATATGCCCGGTATATCGGATATAAAGACAAGCGCATCAACACTCATACTCCTGGCAAGAGCAAGAGCCGCATCATCGGCATTGATATTAAGAGCATTACCATGAGAATCCACAGAACAGGGAGAAATCACAGGAAAATATCCCAAGGAAAGAAGATTCTCGACAATAGAATTGTTTACAAAATCTATCATTCCTGTTCTGGTATCTTCCGAGAGTGCAGAAGCTGTAAAAAGAGAAGCATCCGCACCGCTTATCCCTACGGCAACAAGCCCGCAGGTGTTAGCAAGCCTTACAATCTTTTTGTTGATAGAGCCAGAAAGTACCATCTCTATAACAGGCATTTCCTCTGGAGAAGTAATCCTTTTGCCATCCTTAAAAACAGGCTCCATCCCCATTATTTTGCTTATTCTGGAAACCTCCGCACCTCCACCATGTACAAGCAAAAAGCGCATATCAGTATTATCAAAAAGCTCGGCAAGCTCTCTAAGCAAGTCGACAAGGGCAGTCTCATCCTCCATAGCCCTTCCGCCAATCTTTATAAGTACAGTTGTATGCGAGTTTACAGCACCATCCATACGTTACACCTCAAAAGCAGGCAAAAGCCCTTCTGTCTCGGGAAAGCCATTCATTATATTCATATTTTCAATGGCCTGCCCTGATGCACCCTTTATAAGATTATCAATTGCAGAAAAAATAATCAGCCTGTCTCCCTCGTTTTTAAAGCTTATATCACAATAATTGCTTCCTCTCACCCATCGCGTTTCTACCAGTTCTGGATGTCTTATTCTTATCCAGGGACTTTCTCCGTAATAATCCATATAACAATCTGCAATATCTTTGTCACTGACATCGCGCATAAGATAGGCAACCGTGGTAACAAGCATTCCCTGTTTTAGAGGCACAAGATGAGGTGTAAAAACAGGGTCTGCATCTTCTGATACTTCTCTGAGTTCCTGAGCAATCTCGGGAAGATGTCTGTGAGAACGTCCAGGCAGATACGGAGACATATTTTCTGTTCTCTCGGCAAAAAGGCTGCTAACTTTTGCAGACTTACCAGCACCGGAAATACCAGAAAGTGCATTGATACTTACATTGGCTGCTATTATTCCTTCTTTTATTAGGGGCAAAAGCGGTAGAAGGCTGGCAGTAGGATAACATCCAGGATTTGCCACAAGAGAAGCCTCTTTTATTCTCTCTTTGTTCCATTCTGCAAGACCGTAAACAGCATCTGACAAAAGCTCTGGAAAAGGATGTTCTTCGCCGTAGACATTCTCAAAAACAGCAGCATCCTTAAGCCTAAAATCAGCAGAAAGATCCACAACTTTGCCGTGTTCCAAAAAGCGTGCACATGCTATGGCAGAAGCAAGGTGCGGCAATGCAGAAAACACAAAATCAGGTCTCAGAGAAAATGCGGTATCGAGATCAACATAACATCCGTCAGTAAGAGAAAGTTTATTATCAAGAGAAGAAAAAAGTGCTCTATCCACTTCGCTTACCCTCTTACCAGCAGCAGAAGAAGAAACAGGGATAACAGTATCAACTCCATTATGCAGCCGCAAAAACCTTAGAAGCATCATCCCCGTATAGCCTGTAGCACCAAGAACAGCAACCTTCATACAATCAATCCTTTATAGATGGAATTTTTAAAGAAAGCTCGGACAAAAAAGCCTCAGGACTTGCCCCCTCTCTTAAGACAACAATCACCGTATCATCCCCAACGACAGTCCCAAGTATATGTTCAAGCTCAAAAGTATCAAGAGCAAGGGCAACACTGTTGGCATGGCCCGGAAGAGTCCTTATAACTGCGATATTGGCAGAGAAATCTATCCCCTTAAATCCCCTCACAAAATCCTGCACAAAGTTATTGGCAAGTTCTGTCTCATCATCGCCAGGGAGAATATAATAATAGCCGCTATCCCCCTCCGCCATCTTCCCCACTTTGAGAAGCTTAAGATCACGGGACAAAGTGGCTTGAGTAATGCTGTAACCATAGGATTCCAAGCGCTCAAGCAGCTCTTCCTGGCTCCTGACTCTGGAGGTTTTTATAATCTGTCTTATCAGCTTAAGCCTGTCTTCCCGTATTTTCAAGAAAAGCTCCTGTATATTTATACTATCACAAACCTTAATATGCAAAAATAATGAATAAAAATACAGGCTTATGCTTTCATATTCAAGGGGTAATGAATAAAAAAAAGAAAAAAACATATTTTTATTGATTATACCGAACGTAAATGATACAGCAAAGCTGTATCATTTACTGCTTACGGCGTAAACCAAACCAAGCAGTGGTAGATTTCTGCAAGAATATGCCGAAGGCAGGCTTATCGCAGCGCATATCCAAGAATATGCACTAAAAAGCTGCGGTAAGCCGTTCGGTATAAAGATTTTTACATAGAAACATGAAGAGCCTGCAGAAAAAAGCCATCAGGCTCGGGATTGTCGCATTCCTGTCTGAGAATCTCTACATCCTGGCTATCGTCCGGTTCTGCAAGATGCATTTTGTACTCGGTATCGGCAGTGATTATGAGCTCCGGCCGGGCTGAGTTCTGTTTTTCTATCTCCGGTGCAGGCTCTGTGTTCTTCCAGCCAAGCCTGTCTATAAGCCAGTTTTTTATAAGAAAGAAAGTGGATGAGGACACCCCGCTAAGTGTAATTTTTTTTATGCTGGAGTGATTGTCACAAAGCTTGTTCTCGTCCATAAAAAGAGCTATTTTCCTTCTCATATCAAGCAATCTGTGCCAGTGTATGTCAGAGAGAATTGCAAGACTATCGGGAGCAAGAAGTTCCATCTGGGAGATAAAGTCTTCCGGAGAAAGACCTTGTTTCTCAAGAGTCCAAAAATCAATTATGATTTTATCAACATGGTCTTCAAGATGGATAAACAAATCCTGCATAGTATCTGCAGTAGGAAGCCATAAGGCAATAACAGGCAGGTCCCTTACAAGCAGCCCCGTCCATGTTCCGGGAGCAAAGCCAGCATTATCCTTGCCGTTTTCTATAACAATTTCCTGGAAACATACTCCGCGCTTTGCTCTGTCCAGGCTACAACGTGCAGAAAGCCTCAACGAAGACTCTGCATTGTCTGTATGTTTTATATGGATAATTCTTGCAGAACGCTTACCCATAAGACCGTCAAGTAATGTAGCAGCTTTTTTTTCTGTATCCTGGCTGCTTACAAGGATAAGGTTAAAAAGAAGGTCTCTTTCGTCACCTGGACTGGCGCTCTTATGAAGCTCAGCAAGCTGTTTTTCTATCCTTGCGGGTTCAAAAAAGGGCTTTACAATCTTCTCCATCTTCTTCCTTCCTCTGCTGGTAGTTTTCTTGCCATGATAGGACCGGCACTTCCAGGCAGATAGCTATACACAGGCGGACTGACGATATCCCAGGCTTCCCGTATACCTGTTATGTATGCCCATAGTGCTTCCAGTTCATCGGCACGAGTGTACAATACGGGATCTGCAGTGAGCGCATCCAGGAGCAACCTCTCGTAAGCCTCGGGAAGCTCATCACCAAAAGAATGCTCATACTTAAAATTAAGCGGATGTTTTATAAGCTCCATACTATATCCGGGGCTCTTTACATTGGTCAAAAGAGAAATCCCCTCATCAGGCTGTATCTGCATTATGAGAGCATTGGGAGCAGGGCTAGGCCTCCCAAACCAGAGAGATGTCTCTGGAACAGGCTTAAAAAACACCGCAACCTCAGACAGCTTTCTGCTAAGCCTCTTTCCTGTACGTATATATATGGGAACACCTGCCCATCTCCAGCTTGCTATCTCTGCTTTTAGGGCAACATAGGTCTCTGTTGTAGAATCAATTTTCACTCCCTCTTCTTCTCTGTAACCTTTAACATAACCTCCATCCAGATAGCCCCCGACATACTGAGCTCTTATTACTTTGTGGGATACTTCTGCCTGTTTTATGGGAACAAGATTCTTTAATATTTTTACTTTTTCATTTCTTATTGCATCGGACTCAAAGCTTGTAGGAACCTCCATTGTTACCAGAGACAACAGTTGCAGAATATGGTTCTGTACCATGTCCCTCAAGGCTCCGGATTTTTCATAATAATTGATACGGCTTCCTACACCTATCTTTTCTGCAACAGTTATCTGTATATGGTCTATATACTTACTGTTCCATATGGGCTCAAAAATAGAATTACCAAATCTAAGTGCAAGAATATTCTGTACTGTTTCCTTTCCCAGGTAGTGGTCTATCCTGTATATCTGTTCTTCTTTGAAGTATCTCAGAAGAAGGCTGTTAAGTCCCCTTGCAGTCTCAAGGTCAGAGCCAAAGGGTTTTTCTATTACAATTCTTATATTGTGCCCTTCCAGGTTGCAAAGGCCACTCTCACCCAGATTTTCTATTATGGTAGAATAGCTTGCAGGCGGTGTTGCAAGATAATATATGATATCACCGCCAAAGGAAAGCTTTTTCCTGAGTGCTGCATATCCCTCGGGATCATCAAACGATGACCTATGATAAAATAAAGCAGCAAGAAACTCATCAGCATCTCTATCATTAAAAAAAGGATGCCCCATCAGAGCCTCCTTAAAATACTGTCGTGTAAACTCATCGCTCCAATCACGTCTTGCAAAGCCGATTATTTTAAAGTTTTCTGCAAGATAACCCCTTACATACAAGGCATAGAGAGCAGGTACGAGTTTCTTTTTACTCAGATCCCCGGTAATACCAAATATGCAGATAACACCCGGAGGAGCTTTTTTCTTGAGCCCCAGACCTGTTTCCATATTATATTTTGTACTATAGCTGTTCATAATAAATTAAGATAACAAAAAAAAAGATTGTGCAAAAGCCTTTTATAAGGTTAAAATAGCCCATGCTGCCAACATCCATAAAAAATCCATTTGGAAATGCGAAAGTTCTCTATAAAGAAGAAACAGAATCAACAATGACAGATGCCAGAAACCTGAGACTTCAGAAACTGCCATCAGGCACGGTGATATGGGCCGGACATCAGGTTGCAGGAAGGGGCAGAATAGCAGACAGAAAATGGATTGCATCGCCAGGCAAAAATATTCTATGCACATTTTATCTGGATTTGCAGGATATAAAACTACCTTTAACAGCAATGCCACTTGCTGTAGGCCTCGGTATAGCAAAGTATCTGGAATCTTCATGGGACTTGCAGGCCCAGATAAAATGGCCCAACGATATATTGATAAAGGATAAGAAAATTTGCGGTATACTATGTGAGACCAAGTACGATGCCCTTTTTGTAGGTATAGGTCTCAATGTCAATGAGACTTCTTTCCCTGGAGAAATCAAAAAAAAAGCAACCTCCATAAAAAAAGAAACAAGAAAAAAAGCAGAGTTAAAGGAAGTAATGGAGGACATGCTCAATTCTGTAAAAGAAGCAATAGAAGATAACAGCTGGAGAGAAGAGATAGAAAAAAGGCTCTGGGGAAAAGACAGGGAAATAAGCTTTTTAAATGGTAATCCCACTGCTCCCAGCATAATAAGAGGAAGGATAATAGGGATAGGAGAAGCCGGAGAACTTATTATGGAAGACTTTGATAACGGTCTGAGCAGGCTGGTAAGTGGAGAAATAGACTTCTAAAAAGTATCAAAAGATTTTCTCCGCTATCATTGCAGGGATATCTTCATAAGAGAGTGGTGTTCTGAGACTTGTTGATACAATCAGGGAAATTCTGACAGGAGAAAGTTTCTTTTTGATTCCGCTAAAGCTGTCTTGTATTACAGGAACAATAAAATATCTGTTTTTGTTTTTCTTATCTTTTTCTAAGAAGAAACGGATATTTCTCCCCCCCCATGGGGTTAAAACCTGTATAAATATTGTAGAATTTTCATTTTCCGCAAGGATTGCAGAAGCATAAAAAGACATTCCCTCGCATACGGTATATTCTTTTTTATTACCGGATACAAATGTAAACATCTTCTCATCTTCTCCCGCATAAAACGGAATGCCAAATGGCCTTAGCTCAAAATACGAACTGCTGACTATGAGTTCCGGAATATAAAAATCCACTATCAGATGAGGAAAATCCTCTACCATAAGCATATCCAAAACTGCTTTTTTATCAAACAAGGGAAGGATTGTCCTGAGTCCTCTAAGGCCCTCCTCATCTATGGAAAAACTGCTGGCTACATTGAAAGTTCTGGCAGAAGAAGCCTCCAATCGAGGATAATAGGGCAACAAGTCTGCAGAGTGTTGTCTGTCCGATATGTGGGATATGAGACCTTCCTTAAAGAGAACAAACAGGTTTTCATCATACAGGTTTATTTGTCCCTGCATATTGGCATCAAGAGAAATAGTATTGGGCTTATTAGAATCAAAAGAAGGAGAAGCAAAAGGCGATAGTTTCCTGAGTATTTCTCTGGTCCTGTCCGATGAGTTTTCATGTAGCAATCTTTGTTTTTCCGCAAAATAATCGTCTGGAAACAAGTCTTTATGTTCTACCATCATGCCCTTTATTTTGATAGGGGTTTGGGGTATCCACTCCGATGGTGCAACAAACACAAGCTCTGTGCCTCCTGCTTCCAGTATCTCTTTTGCCTGCAGGAAAAGCGCTTGTTGATTAACAAGACTGCTATCCAGCAAAAATCTTATTACAAGTGCTGAGTCCCTGTTCTTACTCATCTTTATGAGAGATAAGAGTTTCCTAACCGCTTTCTTGCCTTTTTCATGTGATAAAAAAGAAGTAAGAGAAACAACAGGGTTACATAAGCCCACATCACAAGCCAGATATAAATGTTTTTCTTTCTTATCCCGTAAAAAAAATAAGAAATTATTTTTGCCATTATTGGTGCTAAAATCAGTAAAAAGGTTGTACGGATTGAGATAGTATTTTAAGTCCAGATGCAGTTTATCATGTAATCCTGTCCACCATGGGTTATGTGCAGCCCACAAGAGCTCCATACGGGCTTCTTCTTCTGTTAAAAGATGAAGAGGGGCTGCAGAATATCCCATGGATATAACCATATCTCCATGAAAAATACGTTTACCTATAAAAGAAGACAGTCCGGATTCTTCTTCCAAGAAAGGATAAAGTGGTATATTCCATACTGCTTTTGTCTCGGAAGGCAGAGCATTAAAAAAAGAGCTGAGAGCTACAGTATCACCTGTATTTACCGACTCATCAGGATAAAACAGAAGTATTGCATACCTTTGCTTCTTTTTCATCACATATCTTATTATCACAGTATAGCAAGACAGGCAAGTGCAAAAAGCATTTGTTTTTTTTGTTGGGGTGTTGCCGTTTTTCTAAAACGTTGTTAATTTACATTACAAACAGACACTCTTTATGATTTCTCTGTATATTACAGTATTATAAAAACTTTAACTTAAAGTGAGGGGTAAATATGGCAAAACAACTAAAATTTAACGAAGAAGCAAGAAGAGCACTTCTTGCTGGTGTGGAAAAACTTTCTTCCGCAGTAAAGGTAACACTTGGTCCTAAGGGACGCAATGTTCTTCTTGACAAGAAGTTTGGGGCTCCTACGGTTACCAAAGACGGTGTATCCGTTGCAAAGGAGATAGAGCTCCCTGATCCTTTTGAAAACATGGGTGCTCAGCTTCTTAAGGAAGTTGCCACAAAGACAAATGATGTGGCAGGTGACGGTACAACAACCGCTACTGTTCTTGCATCAAGCATTGTAAAAGAGGGTCTTAAGGCTGTTGCTGCAGGTATCAATCCCATGGCAATAAAGCGTGGTATAGACAAGACCGTAGAGCTTGCAGTAGAAGAAATCAAGAAGAATGCAAAAGAAATCAAGGACAAGGATGAGATAGCTCATGTTGCAGCAATCTCTGCCAACAATGATATGGAGATTGGTGAAGAGATTGCAAATGCAATGGAAAAAGTTGGTAAGGACGGAGTAATAACAGTAGAAGAATCCAAGACAATAGAAACTACTACTGATTTCGTAGAAGGTATGCAGTTTGACAGAGGTTATGTTTCTGCGTACTTTGCTAATAATAGAGATACAATGACTTGTACTTTTTCTGACCCCTATATCCTTATCTATGATAAGAAGATTTCCAGCATGAAGGATCTTCTCCCCATCCTGGAAAAAGTTGCTCAGCAGGGTAAGCCTCTTCTTATAATTGCAGAGGATGTAGAGGGTGAGGCTCTTGCAACACTTGTTGTAAACACAGTAAGGGGTACGCTGCAGACATGTGCTGTTAAAGCTCCCGGTTTTGGTGACAGAAGAAAGGCTATGCTGGAGGATATAGCAATCCTCACTGGCGGACAGGTAATATCCGAGGAGCTTGGTCTCAAGCTTGAGAATGTTGAGCTAGACCAGCTCGGTCGTGCAGGAAGTGTAAAGGTAACCAAGGAAGATACTACTATAATCAATGGTGCTGGCCAGGCCAAGGACATACAGGATAGAATAGCTCAGATTAAGGCCCAGATTGAGGAAACTACATCCGACTATGACAGAGAGAAGCTCCAGGAGAGACTTGCAAAGCTTGCAGGTGGTGTTGCTGTTATCAATGTTGGTGCTGCAACAGAAGTTGAGCTTAAAGAGAAGAAACACAGAGTTGAAGATGCTCTGTCCGCTACAAGGGCTGCCATAGAAGAAGGTATAGTTCCTGGTGGTGGTCTTACTTTTATACTTGCAACCAAGGCTCTTGAGTCCGTAGATCTTTCCAAGTGGGATGAGGACGAGAAGATTGGTTTTAAAATTGTAAAACGTGCCCTGGAAGAGCCTATCCGCCAGATTGCTCAGAATGCTGGTGTTGACGGCTCCATTATCGTACAGAGAGCAAAAGAAGAGAAAAAGGGTATAGGCTTTGATGCTGCTAAGATGGAGTGGGTTGATATGCTCAAGGCTGGTATCATAGATCCTGCCAAGGTTACACGCTCCGCTCTTCAGAATGCGGCTTCTGTTGCTTCTCTGCTTCTTACCACAGAGTGTGCAATCACGGATATTCCAGAGGAAGAGAAAGCTCCGGCAGGAGGAGCTGGTATGCCTGATATGGGTGGCATGTATTAATAGTTTTTTGAATATATATAAGAGGGTCCCAAAAGGGATCCTCTTTTTTTATACTTTTGTCTTAATCAAAGGGGATTTATCTATGTGGTATGCTCTATGTCAAATATAGAGTGTTTTGCCTGCAGTAAGATATAAGGAGATGTCTTGCGCCTCTCTTGAAAGGTTGTAAACAGAAGTAATATCATGGAGTGTTATAGTAAAAAGGGTTTATTATTTTTTTGATAAGGAGTTTTTATGCTTTCCAGAGAGGATTTTATATTTACCATAGGTTATGAAGGCCGAGCTGCTGTTGTCGATGCGAGAGCAAAAAAAAAATACGGTAACTTGTCTACTATGGAGCTTGCAAGAGAGGGGCTGTTTAGGGCTGCTTTTTGCTCTGCTCTCTATTCCGGCTCGGATGAGGAGATGAGAGAGTTTCTGGACTATTTCAATAGTCTTAGTTCTTATAAAAAGTATGATCTCGAGTCTGCAAAGAGGCTTTTTGGTGTTGATGGGATTCCTGAGGGTATAGACAGGGTTATGAATATTGCCTGATTGGGTAAGTGTCTGCTGTGCGTTTTGTCTGTCACTTTTCTCCAGTTTTGCCGGCAGGCAGCACAGCCCGGTACGGGCTGTGCGTTCGGTATATTTTATTTTGTAAAAAATTTATAAACTGTTTTCTGTCTGTAGGTTTTGTCTGGCTCAAGTAGGCTTGAGGGAAAGTTTTCTTTGTTGGGTGTGTCGGGGAAGTACTGGGTTTCCAGACAAAAGGCTTCGTGTCTACGGGCTATTTTTTTGTCTGCTATTTCTATGTCGTTGAGGTGGTTTCCTGTATAAAACTGGACTCCTGGTTTTGTTGTGGAGATTTCCATACATCGTCCGCTCGAGGGTTCTTCTACTCTGGCAAAGGCTACAGGGTCGTATGGGTTGTGTTCTCGTAATACCATACAGTGGTCGTATCCAGGAGGGATTTTCTCTATGTCTCTGCCTATGGGTTTTTCTGTGGTAAAGTCAAAGGCTGTGCCGGTAACTTGTTTTTTTTCTCCGGTGGGGATGGATTCGTTATCTACGGGAAGGTAATGGGTGCAGTCCAAATAGAGTATGTGGTCGTATATTTTTCCACTTCCAGCACCTGCAAGGTTCCAGTATGCGTGATTGGTCAGGTTGACATGGGTTTTTTTGTCTGTTTCTGCAAGGTATTCCATGACCAGCTCGTTGTTTTCTGTGAGTGTGTAGCTTGTGGTTACAGAGAGGTTGCCGGGGTAGCCCTGGTCACCGTCAGGGCTGCTGCAGGATAATACAATTGTTGCACTGTAATCATTGTTAAAGACATCTCCATCCCATAAAAGGGTATGGAGCCCTCCGGGACCACCATGCAGTTGGTTTTCCCCCTCATTGGGGATGAGTTTGTATTCTGTTCCATCTATGGTAAAGGCTGCTCTGCTTATTCTGTTGGCAAAGCGGCCTATCGTAGCACCAAAGTAAGGGCTGCGTGTGAGGTAATCTTGTATATTGTCAAATCCCAATGTGATTTCTTCTGTTTTTCCATGTCTGTCCGGCATTTTAAAGGAAACCAATGTGGCACCATAGTTTATTATAGTGCAGCTGTAACCGTTTTTGTTGGTCAGCATGTAGTATTTTACTTCTCCCGCTTCTGTTTTGCCAAATGTTCCTGTTTTTATTTTCATGTATTACTCCGATAGTTTTTATTTTATATTTTTATATCATATACTATACTATAGTACAGGGCTTATATTTTGCAATAGTTTTTATGCTTGAATAAAGCTATAGGCTTGCTTAAACTAAGGACTACTATGATAAAAAACAATAAAAAAAGAGGTACATTATGCATCCAGGATTAAGGGAGATATTGGACTTGATTCCTGCAATGCAGGAAAAGATGAGCGTACCCACAGAGATTCTTCTTTCCAATCTCATAATGATAAGCGAGATCCCTGCACCTACTTTTATGGAGCAGCAAAGGACGGAGTTTATTTTGTGGCGTTTTAGCGAGAACCAGCTTCTCAACTGCTCTACGGATGAGATGGGAAATGCTCTCGCTATTCTGCCGGGAACAGAGGGTAATAGAAATATCCTTATAGCCGCTCACGTGGATACGCCATTCCCGGAAAGTGTGGATCATACTATCAATGTTCTGCCCGGGACGGTTACAGGACCGGGAGTAGGCGACAACGGTCTGGGAGTTGCAGCTCTTATGACTCTTCCGCTGTTTCTGGAGCATCTTAATATCAAGCTCAACTCCAATCTCATACTTATGGGTTCTGTAAAAAGTCTTGGCAAAGGAAACATAGCTGGTATGCGCTTTTTTATGGAACATTCCAACTTCCCCATACATGCGGGCATATGTATAGAAGGCGTAAAACTAGGAAGACTAAGTTATTCTTCCATAGGAATGCTAAGAGGAGAAATAATAAACCATGTACCGGAGCAATACGACTGGAGTAGATTTGGCGCAGGTGGAGCAATTGTAAACATCAATGAGGTTATAAACAGGATTTTAGAAATTCCACTACCCAGGAGGCCAAGGACAAGCATAATATTTGGCTCAATAAAGGGTGGCTCATCGTTTAATGTAATTCCACGTTCTGCAGAGCTCAGATTTGAGATAAGAAGCGAGGACGAGGGGATGGTAGACCATCTCAACAGAGAAATACAAAACATAGCTGCAGAGGTATCTTCTCATACCGGCACAGACGTGGAATTTAAAGAATATGCAAGAAGAAAACCTGGAGGGCTCAGATTTTCACATCCTCTTGCAGAAAGCGCCAGAGCAATTCTTGAGGAGCTTGGAATAACACCGAGAATATCACCGAGCACATCAGAACTCTCCGCATTCATAGATGCGAACATCCCTGCCGTAACAATAGGCCTTACAGACGGAGAAAACCTCAATGAAACAACAGAATCTATAGCTTTGGATCCCATAACCAAGGGTATGTCACAACTCATAGGACTCATTCTTGCAATTGACAGGGGGTACTGCGATGAATCTAAATAAATGGCTCAAAGAACACACCTTTCACCACTCTCAATTTTCTGATTTGACAGAACTTATAAAAGAAAAAGAGAAACAGAACATAACAATTTCTCTATGCATCCCTACATTAAACGAAGAAAAAACAATAGGGAAAGAAATAGTAATATTCAAATCAGAACTTATGAACCGCTATCCCCTGCTTGACGAAATAGCCGTCATAGACTCAGGCTCTACAGATAACACAAGAGAGATAGCAAAATCCTTTGGTGCAGACGTGTACCTGTCAAAGGACATTCTTCCGTCCATGGGAGAGAAAAAAGGAAAAGGGGAAAACCTCTGGAAAGCTATCTATCAGCTAAAAGGCGATATAATAGTGTACATAGACGCGGACATCAAGAACATCCATCCACGCTTTGTATACGGGCTAGTTGCCCCCCTCGTCTTTTACCCCAAGTTAAAATACATAAAAGCCTTCTACGACCGTCCTCTGGCCTTTTCCCAAGGAGTTCGCCCATCAGGTGGTGGAAGAGTAACAGAAATACTCATAAGACCACTATTTTCTCTATTCTACCCGGAACTTACGGCAATCATTCAACCACTATCTGGAGAATACGCAGTAAGAAGAGAAGTTCTGGAGCAAATACCATTTCCCATAGGCTATGGCGTAGAGACATCCCATCTCATAGACGTCTACAACCTTTACGGACTGGACGTATTTGCCCAGACTGACCTTGACCAGCGAGTACACAGAAACCAGGAGACCCGCTCCCTGGGAAAAATGTCCTTTGGCATACTGCAAACATTTCTTAAAAGAATGGAAAAACAGGAGCTACTCAAAGCAAACACCGAGTTTTCCACCATACTCAGACAATTTCAGGTAAGAGAAGCACAGTTTGAACTTCTAGAATATCAGATACAAGAAGAAGAAAGACCACCTATGAACACAATAGAAGAATATCAAAAACTCAAAAGACCCGCAAAAACTACAAAAAAAACAAACACAAAAAAACAAAAATAACATAATACCGAACGGCGGACCGCAAAGCGCTCCGCCTTTTTTATAAGCACAACTATAATTGACAGACAGACAAACTTTATGCTACAGTTAATGCGCATCGGGCTGTAGCGCAGCTGGTTAGCGTACAGGTCTGGGGGACCTGGGGTCGGCGGTTCAAATCCGCCCAGCCCGACAACCTGTAGGGAATACCCCTGCAGGTTTTTCTTTTATATGGTATAAATATAACAATGAAAAAGAAAAACCGAGCAATAGTACTTTTTTTTCTTGCTCTGGCAGCAATAAACGCAAAAGACATCTACATACCACAAGATTATCCTGACATACAAACAGCAATAGACAACGCCTTTCCCTTTGACAGAATCATAATAGACGGTGGAAAGCACAGAGGACCTCTCCTTATAGGAATACCACTTACAATAGAAGGCAAAGAAGGAACTAGACCTGTTATCTACAAAGAGACAAACAACAACACAATATCCCCTCTTATAATGACAGGTGCCAACATACGAGTAGTCCTAAAGAATCTTACCCTAAGCGCCACAGCCCCGGAGACACCTTTAAGCTCGGAAGCAATAGGAATCCTTGCAAAAGACACCAACCTAAGCCTGGAAAACATAGATATAACAGGGTTCTACCTGTACTCTCTGATTCAAACTGGAGGCAGCCTAAGTACAACAGACACAAAACTTCTTACAAATCCAGAATGGGAAATCCCCATTAAAGGCGGATTTTACCTGTACGGACTTAGTACCATTAATATAGATTATATGAGATCTGACCTGCATGAAATCAGTACAATAATCCACATAGCTGATAAAATCCCATTTAAAGAAAGACTCTCCCTCAACACAAAACCATTTATAACAGAACCAATAACAGGTGCGACAGTAAAACTGCAAGAATCCCAAAACACACCAGTAAGCATAGTAAGAATATACGGCTCAAGACTTTTAGTACCAGATAAAAGAGATGCCAGTGCAATACTTATAACAGGTAAAGCCAACATAATAATGCTGGACAACTACATCTACTCGATCGGCGACAACAGAACAAAAACAAGCATCTCTCCCTCTGCAGCAATAAGAATACAAAATCAGGCAAAATTGAGAATAGTAAAAAACAGAATAACAGATACACCAAGAGCACTAAGAATAGAAAATACAAAAAGCAGTGTAGAAATATCAGTGGAAGAAAGCAGCATCATAAACAACAACGCAGGAATAGAAATAATAAACAGTCCCTTTGTTAAACTGGATCTTGGTGGAGGAGAACTGGGAAGTAAGGGAAACAATACCTTGGGGAACACATACAGTGATATAAAAATAACCGGAAAACTAAACAACCTGCCCATAACAGCTTTTAACAATACATTCAAAAGAAAACCAGTCATAATAATAGATGATAGTAAAGAGGAAAAAATAGAAAACATAATAAAAACAGAAGAGAAACCATCCACCTAGCGCTTGAGAGGACTGGTCTCTCTCTGCATGGTTCCGGTTTCCAAGACTTCCATAATCTTATAAGTACCATATTTGCGAGCCTTAAGAAAACCATCCCAAGCGGATTCCGCCAATCTACCTTCTTCCAGTAAAAGCCACAACCAATCGCTTGTATAGCGGGGATCTTCCTGCATGATACCTGCCTGTATTTCCTGGAGCCATGCCTTGTTATAACGCTCCTGAGCACCTATGTCTGGGGCCATAATAATAGGTAGACCTAGACCAGCATAAAAAGAAAGTTCACTCGGTTTTGTCCACAATACATCAGTCTTTCTTATGGTCTCGGCAAAAAGCCGGAAATACTCTTCTTTGGTATCAGCATAAATAATATTTACAAGAGGAGAATCTTTAGCAAATCTTTTCTTTGTTTCCTCAAAAGCCTTTTTCACCTCCTTTCTGACACCAGCTACAAGATTAAGGCAGAGCTCAGAATTTTTTATCCTGTTTTTAACAGACTCCAGTATCTGACAACCTATATCCACCTGTGCACCCGCACCCCCTACAGCAAAAGTAACAGTAAAAAGCCGCTCATTTTTAAACCGGATATTTTTTCCTCCGAGGAAGTGTTTTACATTCATCTCGTGAAGAGGCCAAAAACGTTTTTTTGGATCCAGATAATGGAGACGCTGTCCAACATCATGTTTTAACACATCCAGGTTTTTATCTCCCAGCAACTCCAGAGGCATGGGAAAACCAGTTAAAAATATACGTTCATCAGGAACACCATAAGCTTTTAGTCGTCTAAGAGCCCTACCACAAGGTACAAGGTAATGTATCCTACTTCTTGCAGGCTCCATTGCAACCCATGCACGACTTATCTCCGCATCACAGACTATACAATATATTCTGCCATATCCTGCTTCATCAGCTGCAATTGCAGGAGCAGGATGAGAAGTAAGAAGAGGAAGAGGAGAAGTCTTTATATGCTGCAGCATTCCCTTACACAAGCCCTTTTTTACAAGAGAGTGCAAAAGCTTTACCTGGTAACTGGGAGAAGAAAGATCCCGCAAAGGATACAGGGGAGGAATATTCTGTAAAGAATCAAGAATTGAGAATAATGGCTTCCCCACAAGAGGAACAGCTCTCACTCTTGACAAAAACTCATAAGCACCAAGCATTTTCTCCCATAGAGCCTTTTCTGCCTCATCGGAAGAAGAATGGCTTCCTACCGATATTATACCATCTCGTGCGATACCATAAAAAGGAGCTGTGGCACGCTGATGCCCAAGCCCCATATCAACCGTTACTACCCACGCCTCCGGAGAAACTTTATTGTTTTCTTTAGTTTCGGTCATACACACCTCATCTGGAAAAATATATCTTTCTATTATATCATCCTGCATAAAAACGTATTTTTCCAGAGATTATTTTGACAAAGGAGACAAAATGAATAAAAAAGCTGTCTATTACAACATAATGGCTGTGAGGGATTACGAATGCGACCTCGAAGGTATAGTAAACAACTCCAACTATATGAGATATATGGAACACACACGACACTGCTTTCTCAAAGCAGGAGGAATGGATTTTGCAGAACTGCACAGACAGGGAATAGACCCTGTAGTTACAAGAGCAGAGATAGATTATCTCCTACCACTTACAAGTGGAGACCTTTTTGTTTCTGCAATAGAAAACTGTGGTTTAAAAGGAAGCTTTAGAATAATCTTTAAACAAATCATTTACAAAATAGAGAAAAAAGAGCTAATACCATCTGCAAGAGGTCTCATACATGCTGCCTTGATAAAAGATAAAAAGCCATATCCTGCAAAAGGTAATATGGATACACTTCTGGAAATACAAGAAAGAGAAATAAAATTGCCTGATAATCCATATCAGTTTATTTTGATACAATAGGCAAAGGATGCCTTATAAGAGCAGGAAGTACTCCCCGTTTATCAATATTCTGCCAGAAGCTGTCATGCAGGTCATTTCTGAAGATTCTGTCAAGAATCATACCCGCAGCTCCATAAGCTACAGCAAACTCATGAAGTGAAGACATCTTAACATTACAGTGTACTGGTAGAGGATACATCCAGTTTTTCATTATATATTCTGTCAGCATGTCACAGACACTATCACCCAGAAGTTCTATATCTCCTCCCAAATACACATGACTTATATTAAGCACATTGACAATACATGCAATATTAGCAAAAAGCTCATCCAGAAACCTATCCATAACAGCCTTATCCTCCGGAAGCTTATGCAAATCTTCCGGACTTATTCTCATCTGAGAAGCATATTCTCCTCTGGAAAAAGCAGACCTAAACTCTCCAGCAGAAAAAGTGTTGCCATAATGCAGCTTACCGTCCAGAACAATACCAAATCCTATACCTATACCGCCGTGCTCCTTGATATGCTGACGCCTGTTTTTAAACTCGACAAGTACAAACAGAAAATTATCAGGAGAGTTTGCCTTACCAAAGGCAAGCTCCATCCATGCTCCACAATTGGAATCGTTTTCTATATAGACAGGCGCATTGATATGCCTGGAAAGCACTTCACAGAGGGGAAATGGTTCGTATATAGAAAGCGGAATGGAGTATTCTACTACTCCAGTTAGAGGGTTGATAATCCCTCCTGCCCCGAGACCTATACCAAGAAGGTTGGAAAATCCCCTTTCCATAAGAGAAGCTGATAATTCGTCAAAAGACTCTAAGAAAACATCTATTATATTTCGTCGTGTAATCTGACCTGTTTCTTTTTTCCATCTAAAAACTATATCACCTGCTATATCCACGGCTACAGCTCTTATCATCTCCGCCTGCACACCCAACCCCAACACTATACCGTAATTCTTATTGAGCCCCAGTGCTATAGGCTTTCTTCCACCAACATTATTGGTTTCTTTTTGTTCTCTTTCTTCTAGTACTCCCAACAGTATCAATTCTGTTACAAGATTGGTGACCGTAGATTTATTGAGACCTACTTTATCGGATATTTCTATTCTACTTATGCCGTCATGATACCAAATCTGTTTTAATATGAGACTCATATTTTCTGTTCTTGTCTTTCGCCTTCCCATATCATCCTCATAATAGTTTATTTTAAAAACAGTTTAACATATAGAATCATAACAGTCAAAACCAAACAGTAGAATAAATAAATCAAATAATATAATTCTTTTTTATACATTAAGATTGTAGTTTTCTGATATTGCAACAAACAAAAAGATGATAATAATAAACAACAGGCTGCCGTAAGGCAGCCTGTTTGAAGGAGGGTTAGGAGGCTTACTTATTATTTTCTCTTGTATTCTTGCTATTCTTTACTCTTGTCTCTTTATTTTTCTTTATCTCTTTTCTTAGCTCTTTTATAAGCTGGCTTCCAACCTTTCTCAGTTCTTTGTCTTTCTTTTCCTGTTTAACTACCTTGCGTATTTCTTTTATTAGGACATTTGCTTTATTATTCTTTATCTTGAGCTGATAAGAACCTTTGGAAGTACTGATTACCAGAATATTCCCATCAAGGCTTACATTACTAAGATTGGAAGAAGTTATTATTCCGGAAAGAGTATCAACAAGCCAACTAGCTTTATTGGTACTTGTGACTACAGGAACAAAAGCATCTACTACTGTTTCGCTGCTGCTCAGAACATCAGTAGCAGACCCCAGAGCAACATCGTTTTCAACAGAGGTAGAATCTACTGTTTCGCTTACAGGCAGAGAATCATAGGCTACATCGACAGAATCATTATCTGCAAGAACATCCGTTATATCAACAACAGTAGCTACGCTGGCAGAATCGGAAACAACATCACTTACAGTAACTGTATCAGAAGGAGAATCTCCAGAGTTCTGCGATGCTGTGCTGTCTGTAGATGTTGATGTGGTAGCATTGGTGGCAACTCGCTCTATGTCCGCTGTAACAGGATTTGCACAAGCAATAAGGGCAAGAGGAAGAACTACTACAAGAAGTAGCAAACTTATCACTTTCTTATTTCTTTTTGTCGTTTTCATGGCCTTCCTCCATAAATAATCTATAAATATTATAGCAATATACATGCCAACTATCACAAAACCCCCTGCCTTATATCTTTTTATAAGATATATTTTTATAACAAAATAGAAATATTTCTAATTTTAGTTTGTCATATTTTTTGCATAATTTTTTTTGTTCCGATGAAAATTTCATAATCACTTTGAATAAGTAGCCTATGCATAATGAATAGATATTATCATAAGAATGCATAATTCATACTATGTTTGCAAGGCATAAAAGATATGAGATGTATAAATAATTATGATAAAACAAATAACCTCAAGACAGGCATAAAAACACTATGGCACATTTTTTGCTTATGGTTATAGAGAAGGGATCCCTCCCCCATAACCCCCTTCCATGTATTACGGGGCTGCAAAAAGCAGTCCCGTTTCTTTTTTACTGTTCTACAAGCTCTTCCAGCCGTTTGCTCTGAGCAGAAAACTCACTTAGGCTGGATTCTATGGTTTCCAGAGCTTCTTTGAAGTGTTCCATTTCTTTTGCTATGTCGCTGTATGTGGAAAATAGACTTTCGCTCAATTCCTGAGACTGTCCTATGGTCTTGAGCACCTGATTAAGAACGTCATTGGTTTCCTGTGCTCTTTTTGCAGTATTGTCCGCAAGTTTTCTTACCTCTTCAGCTATGACTTTAAAGCCTTTTCCATGTTCTCCGGCTCTTGCCGCTTCTATAGATGCGTTTATTGCAAGCAGATTGATCCTCTGAGAGATATCATCTATGAGTGACAGGAGATCCTGCATAAACATTGCATTCTCCGATATGGAAGTGTTTATCTCAAGATTTTTCTCAAACATGGAACGCCGCTGATTTATTTCATCTGTCATAGAAACCATATCGGCTACCCTGTCTCTACTTATATCCTGGAGATGTCCTATCACCTCAAATATGGAATTGGCTGTTTTCTTTATTTCTACACTCCATGAGGTAAGTCTTGATGTAGATATTTTCATATCCGCAAGTAATCGTATGGATATAAGTGTGCTTGCAAGCTGCGAGGAAAATGTATTATGAAAGAAGCCTCTAAAAAGCTCGTTTCCGTCCATACAAATAAATCCCAAATAGCGACTGTTTACTATCATGGGATAAATCGCCATAGCTCTACCTACTACAGTATCAAAGAAAGGATATTCTATTATTTTTGCAGATTCCATATAATCGGATATATTATCAACTGCTTTTCCGCCCTTTATTACAAAGGCTATTCTACCCTTTTCAGGAAATTTTGCTTCTTTAAAGCATGTTTCCCAATCTTTTGCATCAAAGAGAAAAAGAAGACAATTTTTAACTCCAAAATTACCGAGTTCTCTTGATAATATGCTAAAAACCTCTTCCATGGATTCCGCTTCTCTTATAAGCTGTAAGAAATATTGAACTTTTACAGAGCTGTTTACCATGTCCATCTGAGCACGTCCCAGCTTTAGGCTGATTTTCTCATGTATCATGATCAGCAGTTTTGAATATAGAGATAATACCAATGCGGATTCTTCCTGTTTTTGCCTTCTTACAAAATCAAATAGAACACCAATAAACAAAAACCATCTGGAGAGATCATATTCATCATCAAAGCTAGTTAGTTTCTCTGAGAGTTTTTTTGCAAGCTCATCTATATTTTCTTCTTTACAGGAATCCTGACAGAAGGATAGGATATCATCGACAAAATATTTAAAGATTTCTTTTTCCTTACTATTAATTTCCATGCGATGTCTTTTTCTTATTTCCGCAAGGATATTTTCTATATTAAAGGATGGTTCATCTGACACTGTAGCTCCCATGTGATGTCCCGCTTGATGAACTAGCTCAGAGAGGCAACCACAGGAGTTTCTATATATTACCTCTGCAGGGAATATGAGATCATCCGGTTTGTTGCCGGTTTTTATCCACTGATAAAGCATCTCAAGAGCTTTCTCTCCTTCTGCATATATAGGCTGCCTCACGGTGCTGATTGGGACAGCATTGAGCTTTGCATCTACTATATCGTCAAATCCTGTTAATATGAGGTCACTAGGGATATTAATTCTTTTTTCTATAAAGAAATCATATGCTCCCAATGCCATAAGGTCATTGGCTGCTACTATCGCCTCCGGTTTTTCCGGTGATGACCATATGGCTTCTGCTGCTTTTCTTCCACTCCAGCGCTCAAAGGTGCCTTCTGCTATCCATTCTTCCCTTATTTCTATTCTATGTTTTCTTAGTACTTGCTGGAAGATTTCTTTTCTTTCTATAGCTTCCGAATTGTTTAGAGGTCCGGAGATGTGTGCGATTTTTCTTACTCCGTGTTTTACTATTATGTGTTCTACGAGTTTGTCCAGCCCTCTTTTGTTATCTATTTGAATGGTGGGATAAACGTTTATCTTGCCTCCCATATTGACAATAGGAAAGTTTGATATATCTCCTATCACTTTTTCCAATATTTCAAATATAATAGAAGGTTTTGCAAATGTGGCATATACAGCACTGCAGACTATAGCTCCGTCCCATTTGCCGTTACTTAGGATGCTGTAAAGAGTGTTTCTTACGTCGTTATCGTGCATTGTGCTGTTTATAAGTCCTCCGGGTATTGCTATGGCTTCTACTCCCAGTTCTTCTGCTTTGTTGCATATACCTTCCCACAGGTTTTGTTGATAATCGTCTTCTATTGTATTTATTATAAATGCTATTCTCATCTATGATCTCCTAAGCTTTTCTATGTTATATGTAAAAACTTTAATATATAAGTTAAAAAAAATAAAGAAAAAAATACTCTGAGCGATGTGTTTGTGCTGTGCTTATCAGCGGTTTTTGTGAGACAAGTTATATATGTCTGTCTTTTCATATTTTGCCGAAGGCAGTGCGGGACGAGTACTGTGTGTCCCGCACGTTCGGTATAAATTTTCTTTGTTTTTAAAAAATAATCGGCCGGGGGTTGACAGTATGTGATAAAATATACAGTATTATATTATGATTATTGCCGTTAACGCACTGCTTCTAGCTCTCCTCCTTAGCCTACTACTTTCCCGCGATGCAGGGGTGCTTAAAGCCGTGCGATAAGCTTATAACGGCAGAAAGCCCGCTGCATCACAGATGTAGCGGGCTTTTTTTATACCATATAAGGAGTAAGATATGAAAAATGCTCACAAGTACAGACCTTTTAGATTTTCTGTGGACCTTCCTGACAGGATGTGGCCGGATAAAAAGCTTGATAAGGCACCTATCTGGTGTAGTGTTGATTTGCGCGATGGTAACCAAGCTCTTCCTGTGCCTATGAATGTTGATCAAAAGCTGGAGTATTTTAAGCTGCTGTGTGATGTCGGTTTTAAGGAGATTGAGGTTGGGTTTCCTTCTGCTTCTCAAATCGAGTTTGATTTTATCAGAAAGCTGATAGACGATAATTTGATTCCTGATGATGTGTATATTCAGGTGTTGACCCAGGCAAGGCCGCATCTTATTGAACGCACAGTAGAGGCTGTGCAGGGCGCAAAGAACGTGGTGCTTCATATGTATGTTGCTACTTCCGAGATGCACAGAAACATTGTCTTTAAGCGCTCTCAGGAAGAGGTTAAAAAGATTGCTGTTGACGGTACAAGTTATCTCAAGACTCTTCTGCCAAGACTGGAAGGTTCCAATGTGCTTTACGAGTTCTCTCCAGAGGCTTTTAACATGACAGAACCTGATTTTGCTCTGGATGTCTGCCAGGCTGTTGTGGATACTTGGAATCCAGATGAGGTAGGGGGTAAGGTCATTCTTAATCTTCCCACTACAATCGAGGGGTCTACTCCCAACGTATACGCAGACCAGATAGAATGGTTCTGCAGAAACTTTAAAGGCAGAGACAGGATAATTGTAAGTATTCATACTCATAATGACAGGGGTACCGGTGTTGCTTCCACAGAGCTAGCTCTTCTTGCAGGAGCAGATAGGGTTGAAGGGACACTTTTTGGCAACGGGGAAAGAACGGGTAATCTGGATATTGTAACTGTTGCTCTCAATCTCTATACAATGGGCGTTGACCCAGGACTTGATTTTTCCAATCTTCCCCAGATACGCAGCATATACGAGCGTTGTACGGGGATGAGCATACATCCGCGACATCCTTATGCAGGAGACCTTGTTTTTACGGCTTTCTCAGGCTCTCATCAGGATGCCATAAAAAAGGGAATGGATCTTCTAAAACAGGAGCAAAAAGAATACTGGGAGATTCCTTACTTGCCTGTTGACCCCCAGGACTTGGGCAGAAGCTATAAGGCAATAATAAGAATCAACAGCCAGAGCGGTAAAGGCGGGGTGTCTTATATCTTGCAGGAAGAATATGGACTTGAAGTTCCCAAAAAAATGCATCCCTATGTTGGCAAGAAAGTAAACGAAGTATCGGACAAGCTGGTCAGAGAGCTTTCTACACAAGAAGTTTACAATGTTTTTATGGAAAACTTTGTAAACATATCGGAACCTCTTGATCTTGAAGATTATACAATAAAAACAAAAGGCAAAGAAGTAAGTATAGAAGCTGACATAAAAACAAATAGGAAAACAGAAAGCATAACAGGTAAAGGAAACGGACCTATTGACGCCTTTGTAAATGCACTCAAAGCGAGAGGCTGGAATAATTTTGACATTGTAGATTACCATGAGCAGGCATTGGGTAAGGGCTCTTCTACAGAAGCTGTTGCATATATATGTATAAACAGAAACGGCGTGGATTACTGGGGAGTAGGCCGACATACCGATACTATTGCTGCAAGTCTGCATGCACTTCTGAGTGCTTATAATTTGTCAGAGAAAGAATAACTATAAAAAAAGGCTGGCCTTATGATGGTCAGCCTTTTTATTATAACAGTCCCCCGTTATATATTAAGTATCGGTGGATGATATATTTACCTTCTTTGCTTTTATTTTTTTTACTCTGGCTGGAATCTCCACTCGCAGAATACCTCTGCTAAAAATAGCTTTTACGGCATCATGGTCAAAGGATTCTGCAGGAACATAATATCTTGCCTTTAGCTCTCCCGGAAGCTTAATTTCGTTTCTATAAAAATAGGCATCTTCCTTTGCAGGATCTTCCCTAGAGAAACTACAGGAAAGAACAAGATAATCACCAACAAACTCAAGCTCAACAGAGTCTTCAGGGACAGCAGGAAGTAAAAACTCAAAGACCAGAGAAGAATCTTTAGTAGAGAATATATTAGTCTTAAGCCCCCCTACCTTGGGAAAACTGAGATCAGAATAAGGCTCTCCTCCAGAAGACATATTCTTAAAGGTCCTTTGCACCTCTTCTGTTCCCATTTTAAAGTTTTCTTCTACGGCATTTACAAATTCTTTTGTGGCTTTTTTTATCTCGCTTTTTATCTCATCGAGATCTATTTCTATCTTTGCCATAAACACCTCCTGCAGAGTTTCTATCTATAACATACTACTACATAGCAAACAAATCAAATAAAAAAGCATAGAAAGATTTTACGGCTTTATGTGATTAGAGCTTTGCATAACCCAACAAACCTTACCTTAAAAGATTCTTTATACCGAACGTCGGGAGCGCGCCCATAAAGCAAAAAGGCAAGAGGTTGCGCTCCCTCCTGCCTGCGGCATACATGTGGCAAAAAAACTTGTTGTTTCCATGCTCTGCTTCCGCCGGATGGCAGCACAGTCCGCTACGCGGGCTGTGCGTTCGGTATAATTTTTTCTTTGGAAGGCACAGGTGAGTGCGTAGCGCATGCTGGAAACTTGTGTGATTATGTAGGACAATCTTTTATATAGTACAGGGAGGTTGTTTATGAATAAAAGAATCGTTATAGGGATATATTTTGACCTTGAGAATGTCAATAAAAATCTGGATATTACAGCTCTTATGGATAGTGTTTCTCTTGAGATAGAGGAGGAAAAGCAGGCTTTGTTTGCAATAAAGCTTGCCTGCGGGAATGCCAGTTCTATCAGGAATTTTAGGGATCAGCTGAGGGATAATAATTTTGAGATTAGAGAGGCGCCGCATGTTTCCAGGCGCAATATAAAAAACAGGGCGGATTTGATTTTGTCTCTGGAGGCTTTTGAGACTTTGGTGGTAAATAAACCGGAAATAGATTTGTATGTGTTTATTACGTCGGATACCGATTTTACTGTGGTAATGGATAAACTAAGAAAATACGGTAAGCAGGTATGGCTTGTCACTTCCGGTAATACGCTCAATAATAAGCTTTTTTCTTCCAGTTCTGATAAGATTCTCAATCTGGAAAATTTTCTTGTGGGTATGGAGAAGGAACGCAAGGCTTCTCAGCACATTCCTCAGGTGGAGATACGGGGCTTTTCCCGAGAGCATCAGCTGGGTATCTTGCAGGTTTTGGAGTCCTACGAGAAAGATACTTGGCATCCTTATTCTAGTTTTGGTACCAAGATTAAGAATCTGCTTAAGGATTTCTCTTATAAGGGAAAGGAGTATAACAGCCAAACTAAGCTTTTTAAATATCTTGCTGAGAAGAATATAATCGATATAAAAAAAGAAGGGAGTACGGACTACTTTAAGCTCAAGTAGTCCGTCAAAATGGGGTGTTACAAAGCAAGCATTCTCTCCACTGCCAGGAGCGCTCTTTTCCTTAGGTCTTCGTCAAGTTCTATTTGATAGCGCAGTTCTTCCAGCGCTGTCTTTGTCTGCTCGAGGCTTATCTGATTCATATGCGGGCATCGTACGGAGCAGAGTCTGAGCATATCTTTCTCCGGATTTGCTGCCATTATGTTGTCACCCATGGAGCATTCTGTCATAAGCAAGTAGTGGGGTGCCTGTGTCTTCTGTACATAGTCTATCATTGCGCTTGTGCTTCCGGCAAAATCCGCTTCTTTTATTACCTCCGGCGGACACTCTGGATGTGCCAGGACAACAACATCAGGAAACTGTTGTCTCACTCTTATTATGTCATCCGGTGTGTATTTTTCGTGAACTTCGCATCTTCCGTCCCAGCCTATAACTGCTCCTTTCCACGATGCCGGCTCGTCTATACGGGCATCAATTGTTTTGCCATATCTGTCTGTAAAATTACCTGTAAATTTCCCGTGTTTTTTCTCCGGGAATATTATTCTTCTGCCAAGCTGATCTGCAACATTGGATGCAAGGAACCTGTCTGGTAAAAATATCACAGTATCGTTGCCCAGGTGTTTCATAACCCTGTCCGCATTTCCTGATGTACAGCAGTAATCGCTCTCAGCCTTGACATCCGCATAGGTGTTCACATAGCTTACAACAGGCACACCGGGGAAAAGCTCTCTGAGTGCTTTTATATCGTCCGCGGATATACTTTCCGCAAGGGAACAGCCGGCATCAAGAGACGGGACTAGTACTGTTTTGTCAGGACTAAGTATCTTTGCGGTTTCTGCCATAAAAACTACTCCACAGAAGACAATCACGTCCTTATCTGTATTAGCAGCTTTTCTGCTTAGCTCAAGGGAGTCACCTTTATAATCTGGCACGTAGGTAAAAAGAGCAGGTTCCATATAGTTATGGCCAAGAATGACTGCATTCTTTTCTTCTTTTAACTTGAGTATATCAAGAATAAGCTCGGCCTTGATAGGAATCTCCGTATCTGGCACTATCTTACCAAGACGCCTCTTCATATCTTCCTTTAGTTCTAAAAAAGTCATAATAAATCCTCCCAAGAATATTATAAAAGTTTACAAAAACTATACGGTATTAGCAAGCATCAGAGAGGCATAACAAACGGACGCCGATTCTCAGGGTGAGGCATCACTGCAAAATCCACTCCATAAAGCTCTCTCAGTATTTGAGGCACTATAACTTCCTCGGGGATTCCGTCCGCTACAAGCCGGCCGCTCTTAAGGCAGACAATCCTGTCTGAGAAAAAAGAAGCTGTGTTTATGTCATGAAAAGTCGCTATCATCCCCACCCCTCTTTCTCTGCACACATTACGTACAATACGCATGACCTGATGAGAGAATCCCGGGTCAAGATGACTTGTAGGCTCATCCAATACAAGGACATCCGGTTCCTGGGCCAAAGCCCTTGCTATAATCACCCGCTGGAGCTCTCCTCCACTTATTTCTCTTATGCTTTTTTCTGCAAGCTCCAATACTCCCAGAGATTCCATGGCAGAAAGCACTATTTCCCTATCTTTATGGCTTTCTGCCTGCAGACGTGACAGATGTGGCCATCTGCCCATAAGAACAACATCCATGACAGAGAAATCAAAGGTATCATAGATATGCTGAGGCACATATGCCAGTACTTTTGCTATTTCTTTTTGTCTGAGCTCTGTTATATCTTTTCCCTCTATGTATATTGTTTTTTTTGTTGTACTCAATATCCTACTTATAAGCCTAAGGAGGGTTGTTTTCCCGCTGCCGTTGGGTCCCATGATAGAAAGCAATTGTCCCGGCAAGATGTCAAGGCAAATATCATACAAGACCTTTTGGTTGTAGAATGAAAAAGAAAGTCTATCTACGGATATAAGAGTACGATTATCCATAAAACATCACCTACAAAACAGAGGCTCTTCCTCTTTTTAACAAATAAAGAAAAAAAGGAGCTCCCAAAAGAGAGCTTATCACACCTACAGGAAACTCAACAGGAGGGAAAATAGAACGGGCTACTGTGTCACAAATAAGGAGAGAAATACCTCCTGTAAGTATTGAGAAAACAACAAGTTTCTTATGAGAAGGACCAAAAATCCGTCTCACAATATGTGGGACAATCAAACCTATAAAACCTATGGGCCCGGACAAAGCAACAGCAGCAGAAACAGCAACAGAGACAACAGCAAGCATAAGAAAGCGCTGTTTGTCCGCATCAAGTCCGAGACTGAGTGCAACCTCATCTCCCAAAGACAGAATATCAAGCTCTCTTGACCATAAGATTAATAAAAAAAACATAATAATAACAACAGGCAATATCCAGATGACTTTATCCCAGCTTGATGTAACAAAACTGCCCATCATCCAGAAAAACACATCCCCAACCCTATCTCGAGAAAAGGTAAGCAGCAGGGATAAGAATGCATTGACAAGCATGGCAACAGCTATGCCAGTAAGAAGAAGAGAGTTGGTATTGCTTCTTCTAGAAGAACCCGCAAGCCCATAAACAACAAGCAAGACACACACACCTCCCAAAAAAGCAAAGCCCATAAGAGAAAAAGGAATCCAATCTCCGGGCAGAACAAATATAGCAACAGCAGCACCCAGAGAAGCTCCGCTGGATATCCCCAGAACATACGGATCCGCCATAGGATTCCTAAAAACACCCTGATATACAACCCCAGCACCTCCAAGCACCATACCCACAAGAAAAGAAAGCAGTACCCTGGGGAAACGCAGAAAGAAGAGAATCCTTGCAGAAGGCTCGCTTATCTGATACGGCTCAGGAATACCAGAAGAAATCAATCTGATAAGAGCATTAAAAACCACAGGAGCTTCTATATCAGAAGCCCCCATAGCAGAAGAAAATACAATTAAAAACAGGCTTAAAAACAGCAAAACACCTGTAATGAGAAAGAAACGGCTTTTCACCTTATTCAAAAGCCTCCGGATGGATAGCCTTTGCAAGCTCTTTAAGCCCTTTGCCTATTCGTGGTCCCTGCCTATCAACAAGATTATTATCTATCTCTATGACATTGCCCTTCTTGACAGCAGTAAGCTGATTATACGGAGCAGTACTCATAAAGCCCTTCTTAGTATCCCAGTACTTAGAAACAATTATGATATCCGGATCCTTCTCCAAAAGTTTCTCCGCACTGTACTGCCAACCCTCCACATCTGATGCTACATTTACCCCACCAGCCATATTGATAAGAGTATCTATAAAAGTACCCTTGCCTGCAGTATAATCTCCATACTGACCATAACTCACAACATAATAGACCCTGGGTCTATTACTATCGCCAATGGCACTCATAACATCAAGAATATCCTGCTCTATATCATCTATAATCATATCAGCCTGCTGCTGTGCACCAAGAAGCTTACCAACCTCTATAATAGCCTCGTAAGTCCCCTCAAAACTCTGAGGATAATCCAGAACAGCAACAGGAATCCCTAGCTCCTCCAGCTTGGTCACTGCCTCCTTGGTTACATGGGAAGCAGCTATAACCACATCCGGCCTAAGTGCAGCAATCTTCTCAAGATTGGGTTGCATAAGAGAACCCACAGACTCTATACCTTTAACCTCAGAAGGATAATCACAATAATCCGTTCTACCAACAAGAGATTTACCCTTACCAAGAGCAAAAACGATCTCAGTAATACTCGGAGCAAGAGAAACAACCCGCTCTGGATACGCCTTTACCGACACAGTCCTGCCATAAGCATCCTTTATATTTATCACATCATCCTGTGCAAACAAAGAGAAAACAGATAATACTACAAGCAATGCAGCAAAAAAACGCTTCATACATCCTCCTATAATTTTATTAGTATTTTTATCGGATATTACAAAAAAGAAAAGAGTAAAATAAAAAATTACCAAATAGTCTGTACATCGTACTGAGCAATCTGAGAATCCGGTGTAAGAATAGCACACTTTTCCATCTGGGCCTGCGCCACAAGCATCCTATCAAAAGGATCATCATGCAGCCAGGGAAGATAAAGCAACCTTACCATATGCTCTTTTTTTAACTTGAGCCATTTTATAGAGTTGATACTCATTTCCTTATCTATAACCTTTTTCCAACCCTTCTGCAGTCTGAGCTTTCCCAGCGACATCTTGATACAAATCTCCCAGTAGCTGGCAGCAGAAAAATAAAGAGAATTCTGCGGATTATAAAAAACCTCCCGGGCACGCTCCGTCAGCTTGGAACTATCTGCAACAGCCCAAAGAAAAGCCTGCGTATCCAACAAAATATTCATGGTATATACTCTTTAAACAAATCTCTGACAGGCTCATTAAAATCATCAGCCATATACACGATAAGACCATCCGCCCCACCCAGATTTCTGTCAGAAGCAGTAACCTGGACAGGCACAAAACGCACAAGAGGAAGCTTATCATCCGTTATGACAACATCCTCTCCCTTGAGAGCCTTATCCACAAGCTCTTCAAAAATCTCACCTGCCTTTTTTTTATCAATAGCAAACACAAAAATATTTTAATAAAATATCAATCTTTAGTCAATTTTAAAAGGATAAAAAAAATACCGAACAGGTGACTGCAGCAATCTGCATTCAGCCTACCTTAGGCATAAAAAACAGGGAACAAAAAGCTATATTGACAAAGCATAAAAATGCCTCTACTCTATGCTTATAAATGGGGGTGTAGCTCAGGTGGCTAGAGCGCTTGAATGGCATTCAAGAGGTCACGGGTTCGAGTCCCGTCACCTCCATTTTTTTTGAGGAAAAAAATGATTTCTGATTTTGACCCCACACTATTCGAGGACTCACCAGCCGCAGGCCCGGATTTTTCCGATCTCTTTGAGGAAGAAACCGATAAAAAAGAAGATCTCATAAAGCAGACATTTACGATACCTGCGGAAATATCAGAGGACGCAAAACCATTTTTCAAAGATCCTCAATTTTATCAGAAAATCCTGTCAGGAGAAGGTGAAGCTGCCTCAAGACTGCACAAAAATCTCGCAGCATTCCTCAAGGCAGAAGATCCGCAGGAACGTTCCATATACCGTAACAGAATAATAACAGCAACATGGGAAGTAATAACATCCATATCCACCAAGGTAAAGAAAAAAGACTTCCCCCTTGCAAAAAAGATATTCTTACGCTTTGGCATTCTCCTTCCAAGCCTGATTTCTGCAGAACAGAGAGACATGTTCTCAAAAATAATAATGGATAACCGTTACGGAGAATCCATATACTATGTGGACGAATGGCTCTTTAACATAGCTGCAGGAAGAATAACACCATCCGCACAGGACGAGACAGTAACCGCAAGAAAAAAAGGTGCTGATAAAAAGAAAAACATAGCAGGCGAACTTGCAGGAAAGCTGGAAGCTCAAAAGATGGTGGTAACAAGCAAAGCCCTTGAGCTATCAAGCCTGGAAGAGGCCTTAAAAGAGCAGCTAAGAATCATGCTTACCCATGACAAGTCGGATGAAATATCAGGTGCAATAATGCCCTTCTCGGAAGTACAAAAAACAGCATATACAGAGGTGCTCAATCTTCTAAGAAGAATATCAACATCCAACAAAGAACTTGCAAGAGAATATGTGGACTATAGAAAAATTATCCAGCACCTAGAAAAAATAGAAACAGACATAGAAGAAGAAAACGGGGTTGATGACGATGTAGTAAGACAGGAAGTAAATGCGGTAAGACAGATGGCAAAGCTCTGTGTAGGAAGACAGGGAAACCACTTCCCTCTTGCTATGAAACAATACATAAGAACAAGGCTAGAAGATATAGCCATACGCGAGATAGTAATAAAAACCCTTGCAGATATAGAATACCTTGACCCAGGTGTATTTATGCGCTCTTACAAACAACAGATGCACAGGATAGTACCTCACATAATACTTTTGCCATCATACGGAGAGCGGGGAATCTGCTGGGAACCTTTTGAAAAATACAATAGAGGCACAAGCAAGGGAAGAATCGCAATTCCCATGTATCCCAGAGATATAAAAACTGCGGTAATATCGGCAGTCGCTGACCTAAGATGGCAGGTAGCAAAGGAAAAGGCACAGCATTACTGGATGGAAGAGGGGCTTACAGGCTGGTACTATCAATATTTTACAGAAAACAAGATGAAAGGCGACGTAAAAGAGCAGTTTATAGAAGACTATATACTCTGGATCAACAAAGAAAGCGAAGGGACCCAGAAGCTTTCTCGCGATGCAAGAGCTATATTCTGGCGATATCTTCCATTTCCGCAGGAGGTTAAGGACAGGCTTAAGACCCGTGGCTTTGTCTATGCAGAGCTCTATAAAAAAGATGTAAACCGCTCACTATCGGACGGATATTGATAAAATGGCCTCGGGCTTTTGCCTGAGGCCGTTCGGTATAATTAAAAATAGTACTATTTTTTTCTGTTTTTAAAAAATAGCGGGCTAAAGTATTTATCCATATCTATTTTTTGCCCAAGAATATTGATTGCCATGTTATAGATAAAGAAAGTAAGCACAAAGCCAATCATAAGAATCACAAGTACTGCATAGCTGTTTACTTCTGGAGAAACCTGAGGCGCAATAAACCTGCCATAGACTATAAAAAGAAGAATACATACTCCTAGAAGAATAGCAACGTTAACAATAGTTGCTGCCAGTATAAATAAAAGCGTATTGAGTTTTTTATTCATTGATGGACTCCTTTTTTTTATCACTCAGAAAAAGGCTGATTATAAGCAGTCCGACACAGATGACAACACTGGCATCAGCTATGTTAAAGGTAGGCCATCTTTCAAGTCCCAGAATGCCAAAAAACTTGACATCTATGAAGTCTACAACACCATTGGGACGAAAAAATCTGTCAAACTGGTTGCCAAGACCGCCACCTATAATGCCGGCAATAAGCCAGCGCTGGTAAATGGTAAAATCATTTGGTCTCTTTATGAGATAGATAATAAGAACCGTAAGGAAAACGGTCGATAATACCCAAAAAATAATAATGTTTACAATATCGGGCAAATGCCAGCCTATACTAAAGGCACCATTCTTGTTGCCTGTATGTATGATTCTTATCAAGTCTCCGCCTATAGAAAAACCTACTTTATGATAGGGTATGGTCCTTACAACAAGCGATTTTACAATCTGGTCGATGGCAAAGACGACCAGAGTAAGGGAAAACGGAAGCAGCGTTTTTATTCTGTCTTTCATTTCTTCTCCTTATAAGCCTGTAGGAATCTCAAGAAACACACCGGGGATGCCCAGTTCTTTCTCTGTGTGCTCCATGACAGCACGGACACCAAAGGTCTCCGTAAAATAGTGCCCTGCGGCAAGAACATTGATTTTTTCTTCAAGTGCCATATGATAATGCTGGTGAAGAATCTCCCCTGTTATAAACAGGTCAGTTCCTTCTCTTGCAGCCTCAAGCAAAGAAGCACCTCCTCCTCCGGAGATTATAGCCACCTTTTTTACAGTCTTTTTACCAAAGGGCCACAGCATATAGCGCTCACCTTGGCCAGGGAAAATAGCAACGAGCTCCTGCAGGCTAATTTCCTCAGCAAGCTCTCCCTGCACTCCAACATGGTATCTGCTGTCCAGCATATCAAAAGGTCTGATATCCTTGAGACCTATGGCACGTGCTATACCTGCATTGTTTCCCAAAGTCAAATCCATATCCAACGGCAAATGCACAGCATAGAGCGCAAGCCTGTTATTGGTAAGAAAACTTATCCTGTCGTAGAGAGTACCAACAACAGCCTCCTGCCTTCCCCAGAAAATCCCATGATGGCAAAACAAAAGATCTGCACCTTTCTCCTTTGCAAGCTCAAAAGACGTCAAAGATGCATCCACGGCATAAGCAATCTTTTTAACATCCTGCTCAAAATCCCCTACCTGAAGACCATTGAGAGAATTATCAAGAGCCCTCATCCCTTCTATGGGGAGATTTTTCTTAAAAAAAGCATCCAACTCATACAACTTCATAAGCCAATAATAACAGCAAAAAAGAAAAAACAAAAGTACGACAAGACTTCAAAACATCCAATTTATACCGAACGTCGGAAACGCGTCTATAAGGTAAATCTGGCAGGGAAGACGCGTTTCCTCCTGCCAGAGGCAAACATAAGGACAAGCAGTAAGATACCTAAAACAAGAAAAGCCTTTGCCAAAGGCAGCACCGGATGAATCCGGTGCGTTCGGTACTTTTTGTTTTGTACTGTACGGCCTTGAGCTTTGCTGTTAGAATAAGATTGTCTTACGGGTATTTGTACTACGATATTTTTTTATTATATTTTTTTTGATATTTTTCTACGGGGGAGTTATGAGTACTGTGCTTAGGCTTGTTGAGATTGACGGGAAGAAACGGCTTGCCGTACCTACAGGGATACATGAGAACACTGCAGCACTGGCTAGGCAGTTTGCTATGTGCGACAAGAAGGCATGGCGGGTGATTGACGGAGCTGTACACCCCTTCGACTGTATTGCTCTCAGAAAGCTCGAGGGGGAGCTAATGATGCTTTTTCCCGAAGACGTGCCGCGCTTTACGCTAAGAGAGCTTGCAGCAATGCCGGGTAACATGCGATTGTCTCATCTTACCAGTCTGGCATCCGCGCTTGTTGCACTTACAGAGCAGGGCATTGACCCGGGAAAGGCAAATCCGGATGCTGTTTTTTTTACAGAGGACGGGGTTGTGTTTATGGGACAGGCTTTGAGCGCTGTACTTGAGAGCCATGCAGAAAGAATCCATCAAGAACCGGATTGGCTGGATGATATAGATAGCACAAGCTGGAGTTTTGCATTGGCCTATATGTGCTATCAGGCTATTACGGGCAGACTGCCATTCCCCGGCAACACAAGACAAGAGAGGCTTTTTGCTCGGGAGAGGGGTTATCTCATAGGGCTAAGCGCTTCTTCCGATTCTTCCAGGGCTTTTGTAGTATGGATGGAAAGAGCTCTCAAGCTTCCCGGAATGTTTGTCTCTCCCCCGCCCTTTCCGGAGAATCTATGCGAGGATATAGAGATAACAGAGTCTCCCAAAGTGGTTGAGAAGTTTGCAGAACGAAGATACAAACTCAGCCGCAGCGTTGCAAAATACGGTCTCACTGTTGCTGTTTCTGTGGTGGTGCTTATATTTCTTGTAGCTATCCTGACTCCCATGATTAGAGCTGCCACGAGACCGCCTATTACTATAGGCATGGAACCTGAAGAGGTTGTTACTCTGTATTACGAGAGTCTGGATAAAATGGATCTGGAAACAATGGGAGACTGCCTTGCCAGCAAAAAAGACCCCGCTTATATCATGATTACCAATATGTACGTGACAAGCCGTGTAAGAACGGCTGTAGAAAAACACACTCCTATTCTCTCTCCTAATGTATGGAAGGCTTATAATATGCCAGAGATGGAAAATGGGTCGTATATCTTTGGTATCTCCAATCTTAAGACAAAAACCATAAGAAAAGGAAATGATACTGCTGTAATACAAGCCGATTATGTATTCTGGACCATAGATATTCCACAAGAAGAACTAGTAGAACCTGAGCAGATCACTAAGAAAATAACAGAAAAACTCGTACTGGAAAAACACGATAACAGATGGGTCATAAACTCACATAAACCGACAGCAGAAAAACTCATAAGTTTTGATGAGGCAAAAAAGATGCTGGCAGAAGATAAGTCAGTAAAATATGACCTCAGGAAATAAGTCATCCACTTATAGAAAAACAGGGCTCACTGAGAAACAGAAAAGCTTGCAGCATAGGATATTATGCCCGTTATAATGCTTATCCCACCAGTGGCAAAGAGGGGGATGGCTGTGTCCATCCTATTATCGTAGGGCCATACCGGACCTGCAATATCTTTACCAAATCCGGCAACAACCCCCACACCCACCTCAAAAAGTCCGGTTACAAATAAAAAGCCACCCCATGCTCTCTGTTGTTTTGCAACAGATACTCTGTCCGCGCCTAGTAGCTCCTCTGCCGTGAGTATCGGAGCATCTTGGGATGAAAGATATAGCTCAACAGACTGTTTTGCCACATCACCTTCTTTTTCTACAAGCCCCTCTTTTGCTGTTCCCCTGGGGACAAGAGCAAGGTTTCCCTGCCACAAATCCGGATAAAGTTTTTGCACAAGGTCAAGGCTGAGAGCAGAAGTTACAAAACCCTTACGCTGCCAAAAGGAGATAAGCTCCTCCGATATATCAAGTTTTTTGCTTTCTGTAGATATTCCGGGATTTGCTGTGTTAGATGCTATCTCGTAAATCTCAAACATAGAGGAAGATGAAAGTTCTACTGTCTCAGAAGAATCAACAGGTGAGACCATTGCAGATCCGGAGATAACATAGGCTCTTGAAGTAGTAATCCTATCCCCTGTCTTTGCAGCAACAAAATCATAACCAATATCTCCTCCAGAACTTATAAGTACAAAAGTCCGGCCAGTAATCTGTATCTCTGAGGAAGACGAGATATTCTCTGCTTTTACTCTCAGTCTGCCATAAGCTATTTTTGCAGAAAGCCCTCCACCGGGGAAAAAGTCTGTGAACTCACAGGTAGTATTATCTGCTACTTTTATCATAGTATCTCCAGGAATCACCTGTATCTCAACCATAGTGCCAGATGAAGTTTGCACCAAATCGCCCGGATAAACTGGAATTCCAACTACAACATCCCGTGAAATATTGAAGGTCCTAAAGTTTCCTTCGCGATAGATGGAGAATTCCTTTCCTTCGGCATAAAGAATAACTCCAAAGGCATTATCGGAAAAGCTAAAGGATAAACCGTAAATAAAAAGAAAAAAGAAAACAACTATTTTCTTCATAAGGACCTCCAATAACAGGATACTTCAAAAAAGCGGCTGCTTCAATAATAATAGCATAGACATATCATACAAAAGTTGAATTTTATAACGAGCTCTTATATAGTAAATTACAATGACAGTAAATAGGCATCCTATTTTTTTCGATTATAGCGACAGTAAGATAAACTCCATTATAAGTACAGCAGAAAAAGAAGAAAGTTATCCAATATATTTTAATCAGAATGAAGATGCCTTTATAATGCTGGATAACGAGATAGAGATTCCTCAGTTTCCAATACATCATGACATAAGAGAAAAAAAACCGTCTAAAGAATACATAGAAGCTCTCAGAAAGCTGATCTATGTCCTGCATACTGAAAAACCAGCTGTTCTTGGAGGACTTACCCATTTTTTTGACCCATCAAGTCCCATGAGACCTGCTTTTTTTAAACTATACAGGCTAAACAATAAAATATATCTATACCTACTGAGATTGGATTTGTCCTTTCATCCCCATGACCATAAGATTACAAAAAGAGGAACCAATGATATAAGCTCCGCTTACAGTACAAAAAAAATAATCATAGAAGCTGATATAATTCCGGTAGATGAAATAGAAGAAAAAGATAATGGCAAGAAAGTTTTTTTAATAAGACAGGTCATTCCTGACACATGGATAGGAGAAACAGGCAGAGGATATTTTATCCAGGGCATATGGCTGGATAGGGATATAACCAGATTTTTTTCTTCCCTGATTTTTCCAGAAGGGGCAAGGAACTATCCGTATTATCCACTGTCATGTAAATACAGAACAATATGTATGTTCCCTCCTGTGTTAAATAATAGTGGCAGAAAACAGTATCTTATGCTATTATCGTATATACAGGATATTCTGGAACCATACATCGATGATATACTTGCTACGCTTAAAAAAGCGGAGTTTTCTACTGATATACCGGTTTATAGAAAAATAAAAAACAATATTCCTGAAAAAATTATTGTGCCGTGGGAAAAAATAAGTATAAAACGTTATTTAAACGAAAATAACATGCGGGAGTACAGAGTTGAAATCAATCGGCAATCTTAGAGGAAAGAAGGTGCTCATAATGGGACTAGGGCTGCATGGTGGTGGTGTTGCTGCAGCCCGATTCTGTGTGGAAGCAGGGGCTCATGTAAGTATAACAGATCTACGGGATGAGAAGACTCTTCAACCATCTCTTGATAAGTTAAAAGGACTTTCCAATATAGAATTTATTCTGGGAACACATAGGGAAGAAGATTTTAAAAAGGCTGACATTGTCATAAAAAATCCAGGTGTTCCCAAGAGCTCTCCTTTCCTTAAGCTGGCAAAATGTGTAGAAACAGACATATCGTTGTTTTTGCGCTTTTCATCATCTCCTGTACTTGCTGTAACAGGGAGCAAAGGAAAATCCACAACAGTATCCGCTCTACATCATATACTCTCTGCATCATTTCCGGATGCCAGACTTGGTGGTAACATCACACATTCTCCTCTCAATTTTTTAAAAGACTTAAAAGGTTGGGAACCTGTTGTACTTGAGCTTTCTTCATGGCAGCTGGGTGACCTGCAGGGTAAGGGGCTTCTCAATCCAAGAATATCTTTGCTGACCAATATTTATCCAGACCATCAAAATAGTTATCTTTCCATGCAGGAATATGTGGAAGACAAGCTCAATATCTGCCTGGAGCAGTCAGAAGACAATATATTTTTGTATCCCGCAGAAGATCCTTGGGGGCCATGGTGTGCAAAAAGAACAAGAGCAAGAACCATTGCATTCTATATGGACTCAGAACCAGAAAAGAATAAAGACGGATTATTCTTTAAAAAATCTTCTGCAATACTAAGATACGAGGGTAAGGAGAGAGAACTTTTCTCAGGAGAGCTAAAGATTCCTGGCAAGCATAATCGCATAAACATAGCGTGTGCAGCTGCAATGGCTTATCTTTATGGTATTGATAGAAAAACAATAGAAGAAAGAGCAAAGGATTTTTCCGGTATCCCCCACAGGCTGGAATATATAGGAAATATAAACGGTGTAAGATGCTACAATGATTCTGCTGCTACAATACCAGATGCTGTTGTTGCTGCGGTTTCTTCTTTCTCTGAGACTGTTCATCTTATAACCGGTGGTACTGATAAAAACTTGGATTTGTCTCCCTATATCAGACTAAAGGACAGGGGAAATAATATCTATCTTATAAGCGGCAGTGCAACAAACAGGTTGGTTCCTATTCTTATAAAACAGGGTATACAATTCAAAGGTCCTTTTATGAGTCTGGAAGATGCAATAGAAGCAGCTATCAGTCAGGCAAAAATAGGTGATGTGCTTTTGTTTTCTCCGGGGGCGGCATCTTTTGAAATGTTTAAGCATGAGTTTGACAGAGGCGATACTTTTAGAAAGCTTATACTAGAAAAATCAGTCTGATAAATCATTCCATAATCTGCTTATGTCATAGACCTCTATGTTGCCATCCAAAAAATCTGAAAACACAAGGAACTTGTCATCCGGAGATATGGCAAGCCCTGTAGGTTGGTTTCTTCCCCATACCCAATCCACAATGCTAAGGTCAGAAGTATCCAAGACATATACTCTGCCAAAATCAGGTCCTTTTTTTAGATAGGTTTCCGGATTGTTATGGCCTCTGGAAGATACAAATAGGAATTTCCCGTCGGAGGATATATCTATGGTATTGAGCTTAGGGCCTATGTATTTTTCTAGCAAAATTTTATCCGTCTTCAGTTCCAGCTTGGCTATTGTTCCTTTGTACATGTCGGATATGTAAGCAAATTCTCCATATCTGTCCATAACGATGTGTCTTCTTGCTCCAAATCCATTGTCTATAGTTTTTATGACTTCCTTTTTTTCTGTATCTATTTTTTCTATAAGTCCTTTCTCATAGTTGCATACATACAGATATTTGTTATCCTGGCTTATGGACATCCCTCTTGGTATTCCTGAGACTTTTATGCTGGATATCAGCCTGCCTGTAAGGGCATCCATAACCGCAATATCTCTTGATTCCCAATTGGAGATATATATTATTTTGCCTTTTCTGTCTGGACATATCACCTTGGGCCAGACTCCCGTCCTGTCTGAGGTGTAGAGGTAGTTTCCGTAGAGGTCAAAGATGTGTATCCTACCTGTTGTCATTTGAGATATCCACAGAAGTCCGTTTACAATAGCAGATTCTACAAAGCCTTTCTCTAAAGCAAACTGCTTTGGCACTTCTGCTCTCTTTATATAGGAGAAATCCTGTCCGTTAAATATATCCACACCATTGTCATCAAGAAGAGCAACATATAGATAGTGTCCGTCGGGAGAAAAGCTAACGCTTTTGGGTTGGCTTCCAGTGGGGTATTCTCCTATCAGAGAAAGGCGGGACGCCGTTCGGTATAATTTATCTTCTATATATGTAGGTTTTATGAGTTTTATATTGATACGCTTGTCGTAATACCCAGGTGCCCTGAGTATTAGCTCATATTTGCCATAGGGTAAATCATAGTAACGTATATTTTCTAAGGTTTTGTAGGGGGATAAAGGTTTCTCGTCCAGTAAAAGTACATAGTCGGTTGGGAATATTTTTAAAGACAGGGTTATTGCTTCTGCCCTTAAAGTAAAAAAAAGAGCGAGAAGTATAAAAAGAGTCTTTTTCATTGGAGAAGGGTCTACCTCCTAAACATTTTTTTTATGCGTTTATGATAAGTCTGTCTTATGTTCTCTGCAAGACGGTAAAATGAGTATGCTGCTTTATTTAAAGGGATATCCCAACAGCCCGCGCGCTTTACTGTTTTTCCTCCAAAACCGGTCTTAAAGCGATACAGACCATACATAGGGTGTGACGGGTCTGGTGCAGGCGGGATGCCATATAGGTCATAGTGTTTTAACCCTGCTTCTCTTGCCATCTTTATTGTTTCCCACTGTAATAAATACGTGGGCATAATGTTTCTGTGCTCATTGGAGCTTGCTCCATACAGATATGTCGCAGTGTCTCCATAAAAAGAGACTATGTTACCTGCAAGAAGTTTATTGCCATAAAAGGCTCCAAGGAGGAACAAGCTCGGGGTAAGACCTTCCCAGTTTTCTGCAAGCCAAAACAATTTTTTGTAATATTCTTTGCTATGGATACTTATCTTATCTCTTTTTGCAGTCTCTAGATAAAGCTCATACCATGCATCAAAATACTGCTCGTAAGGCAAAACAGCTATCCTTACTCCCTTTTTCTTTGCAAGTCTTATGTTATATCTAGTCTTCTTATGCATTGCAGAAAGTAGTTCTTCTTCAGAATAGTTCAAATCAAGAATAACTGTATCGGGAGGTTGTATATCCACAGGAGACTTTATAAAACCTGCCGGGGAAGTAGAATCTGGATGTTTTTCCCAACCGATGTCAATCCGGGTAAATATAATATTATAAGGAGATAAGGCTTCACAGGCAGAAGACAGGTCACAGATAAGCCTGTAATCTGGGCTAGCTTTATAAAAAGGATGTGGTATATAAGCAAGATAAGAGCCGCCTGCAAGTCTGCGATATAAGACAAGGACAGAGCTGCCATGGGAGGACTGCATAGCAAGAGCATCCCAGCCAAAGCATGCTTTAAAAGCCCCCCAGAACCCGCTTTGGAGCAGGTTGGGAGACTCTAGCTCTGCAAGATCTGTTTTTTTCCAGTCCACGTTTAACCAACGCTCCCGTTCTTTACCTTGACAGTAGAAAGAACAGTCTGTCCTGCAACAAGTCTCCTGCCTCCCACGGTTACGGCACCGTCTTCTACCTTTAACGGGATATCAAAAAACTCATCAATTGTTAGACGTCCGGCATCTGTATAAGAAGAAGGATCGTCCCCTTCTACAACAATAAGAGTCCCAGGCGACACATCATCGGCAAATATCACCTCTACAGTATCGCCTTCCTCTGCCGCAAGCAGCATTCCATTGCTCTTCTCTCCTCTAAGCTTTGCAGGCTGTAGATTCTTTACAACAATAACATTATGCCCTAGAAGTTCTTCTTCTGTATAATAGGGAACAAGACCGGAAACAATCTGAGACTCCTCTCCTCCAAAATCTATTTTCTCTATATATAGCTTTTCCGCATTGGGATGTCTTTTTATTTCCGTTATTTTTGCAACAACAAGCCTTACTTTTTGTCTGAATTTTTCATCCAAAGGAAGTTCTTTTATATCTTCACGCTCTTCCACTGTTTTCTCCTCTCTCTCGGATTGAGAGCCGGAAAATCTATCTCTGAGTTTAGATATCAGCTCATCTTCCAGCCTTGCAAAGAGAATCTCCGGCTGAGATATCTTTTCTATACCGTTACATATACCAAGATCAGCCCACGTAGCAGACACTCCTAGGAAGCCCATAATACGTTTTGCAGTGGCAGGAAGATAGGGCTCTATTAGAACAGCAAGATCCCTTACAAGATAAACAAGATTCTTTATAAGCCTTGCAGCTTTTTCTGGCTCTGTCTTTCTTGTCTTCCAAGGTTCACCTGCCTGAAAAGCCTTATTTCCCATATCTGCCAAGGCAAAGATACCACGCATAGCATCCCTAAGATTAGCCCACTCCAGCTTATCCGTTATGACAGCCTCCTGACTCCTTACCTCTTCCCAGAAAGACTCATCAACTGGAGCATCAGGAACCTTGCCATCATAAAATCTGGATACAAAGGACAAAGTCCTATTTACGAGATTGGAAAAATTACCAATCAACTCGCTGTTTACCTTCTCCTGAAAATCCTTCCATGTAAACATATAGTCAGAAGACTCAGGACGATTATAAAAAAGATAAAAACGCCACACATCTGCAGGAATACCGGTATCCATAGCATCAGTACCAAAAACACCGATACCCCTACTCTTGGAAAATTTACCACTCTCGTAGTTAAGATATTCTGTAGAAGACATAGTCTTAAGCATCGTCCAATTCTCACCCGTACCAAGAAGCGAAGAAGGGAAAATTACAGTATGAAAAGGAATATTGTCCTTTCCGATAAACTGATAAAGCTCCACCTCATCTGGATTTTTCCACCAGTCTTTCCACCTATCCGTTAAAGTAGCTGTTATTGATATATAACCTATTGGGGCATCAAACCATACATAAAACACCTTACCCTCAAATCCCTTCTTGGGTACGGGAACGCCCCATTTAAGATCCCTAGTAATACAACGCTCATGCAGTCCATCCCGTATCCAGCTCTCTGTCATCTTAACAGCATTAGTAGCCCATCTCCCTTCAACAGAAGCCTTCTTGATCCACTCTTTAAGCTTGGGAAGAAGAGCCGGAAGGTCTATATAAAGATGTCTGGTCTCCTTGAGAACAGGCGTAGAGCCATCTATCGCACTTCTGGGATTGATAAGCTCAGTAGGATCAAGGAGCTTACCACAATTCTCACACTGATCTCCTCTTGCATCCTCATAAGAACAATAAGGGCATGTCCCATGAACATATCTGTCCGCAAGAAACATCTCTGATTTCTCGGAATAAAGCTGAGTTATAGTTTTTTCTTTGATATAACCTGCCTTATCCAACTTGAGAAAAATATCCTGAGTAATTTGCGTATGTTCTGGAGTAGACGTCCTTCCCCACTTATCAAAAGCAATCTCAAACCACTTATACACCTCGGTATGAATCGCATGAAACTTATCACAAAGCTCTCTTGGACTTACCCCCTCCTCAAGAGCCCTTGTCTCGGTAGCAGTACCATATTCATCAGTACCACAAATATAAAGAGTCTCATAGCCCGCACTACGACAATAGCGCGCAAAAACATCCGCTGATAGAACCTGGATAAGATTCCCCAGATGCGGAACATTATTAACATAAGGCAAAGCAGAAGTAACCAATCTTTTCTTTTTCATAAAGTTACTATATGCATCAGGAAAACAAAGGTCAAGTCAATAAAAAACAATAAAACAAAGACTTAGTCAGCAAATCTAGCAGAAAACACTCCATTATCGGAAGACAGAATCAACACATCTCCGTCAAAAAACACACTGGCAGACTGTTCATTATAGGAAAAATCCACAACACTACCGCCCCTTTCTGACGGAAACAACTCCAAAACAGAATACAAATCCACAGCAACATCCTTATCACTATAGGACACAACAAGAACATTGGCACGAGAAGAAAGAGGCTCTACAACAACCCTAACTGGAACAGAACTATCGGAAACATCTCCACCATGAGAACCAGAATCAGAAGAAGCCCCCATAAGCTCAAACACAACCCTATCCCTATCCAAAAAACACTCATAAACAGAAGAAGGAGAAACAAAAACCCACTCTACCCCCCTTTCGGGAAGAGAAAAATAAGTAACAAGAGCAAAAAACAGATCCAACATAAACCCTCCTAGCCACCTAATTCATTTTACCAGAAAGCAGCACTACAATCCAGTAAAATAAAAAAAACCGAACGGGCTGTCCGCTCCAAAGAGCGTCCAGTCCTTTTTAAAGAAAAAAGCTGTCTGCAACGCAGACAGCCAAAAACAAGGAGGTATAGGAGGGAGTTTATATCAAAAAATCAATCCTTACGCTTTTTGGAAGCAACATCGAGATATACAGCAGCGATAAGCACAACACCTCTTACAATATACTGCCAGAAAATAGGCATATTCATAACACTCATACCATTTATGATACTTGCCATGATAAGAGAACCAACAATAGCACCGAATATGGTACCCTCACCACCCATAAGACTAGTACCACCTATAACACAAGAAGCAATAGTATCAAGCTCATAGTTAACACCAGCATTAACAGTACCAGCTGCAACATAACCCGTAAGAACAATACCAGCAACAGCGGACAATAACCCCATAAGCACATGCACCTTAAAAACAGTCAGCTTTATATTTATACCCGACAATCTGGTAGCCTCTCTGTTGCCGCCGACAGCATATACATAACGTCCAAAACGAGTATTATTGGCAATATACGTAACAATAAGTGCAACAACAGCAAGTAGAAGAACCGGCAGCTGTAGCCCTTTATACAAGTTCATATAAACAATATAAGCCAGAACAATAGCAGAGAAAAAACCCGCCTTTAAAAGATCTGTTGACAAAGAAGGAAGCTCAAAACCATATTTCTCTTTTCTCCTTCTTGACTCAAAAGTAAAGAGAAAAATCAGACCTATGATGATTGCAGCAAGTATTACCCCCGTAGCAGAAGAAAGATATCCTTGAGCAATATACACGAGAGAATCTTCTACTGGAACGATGGTCTTACCATTGGTAACCCCAAGAATACCACCTCTAAAGATAAGCATTCCACCCAATGTAACAATAAAAGCCGGAACACCAAGATAGGAAATAATAGACCCCTGAAATAACCCTATGAGGAGTCCTACCGCAAGCCCAACAATAATTGTAAGAACAGTAGAAATAATACCCATAGTATCCGCCGACATAGCCGGGAAAAGAGAAGGCAGCAAATTGGGGAATACCCTTGCCTGCATAAGCGCAACAACAGCACTTATAAAACCCGTAACAGAACCAACCGACAAATCTATATTACCCAGAACAATAACAAGAACCATACCTGTTGCCAGAAAAGAAATAATACTCATCTGACGAAAGAGGTTAGACATATTTCTGGGAGAAAAGAATATACCACCTGTAAGTACTGCAAAAAGAGCCCATATAAGCAAAAGAGCAATAATCATGGTATAGGTTTTAACATTTGCCCTTACGAGCTTCCTAATGCTGCTCCAGCTGTCTCTATAGCTTTTAACATCCTGCATAAAATCCTCCGCAATTATTGAAAAAGTTTTGTAGCAAGGGACATTATTCTTTCCTGATCAAACTCATTCCGCTCAAGAATTCCTGTTGCATGCCCCTCACACATAACCATAATCCTGTCACTCATACCCATAACCTCTTCCAACTCAGAAGAAATGAGGATAACAGAAACACCATTCTCCACAAGGTTATTTATGAGCTTATATATCTCATACTTTGCTCCAACATCTATTCCCCTTGTAGGATCATCCAATATAAGAACCTTGGGCTCCTTCATCAGCCACTTGGAAATAACGACCTTCTGCTGATTTCCTCCGCTTAACGTGTTAACAGGAACATGTAAAGAATGTGTCTTTACTGTAAGCCTCCTGGAATATTCCTCACACATCTGAAGCTCTTTGAGCTTATCCACATAACCAAAACCGGAGAACAAATCCATATTGGGAAGGGCTATATTCTTAAGTATAGTCTGCTGAAGAATAAGGCCCTGTGTTTTTCTCTCTTCCGGCACAAGACTTATGCCATAGTTCATAGCATCTCTTGCACGCTTTATAAAAAGTTCCTCGCCGTCAAGAAAGATTTTTCCACCTACAACATTACCATATTCACCAAAAATAGACATTACAAGCTCGGTCCGCCCGGAACCCATAAGTCCGGCAATACCAAAGACCTCACCTTTTCTTACAGAAAAAGAAACATCTTCTATAATACTTCTACCGGGTTTTTCCGGATCCTCTACGGTCCAGTTTTCTACCCGCATTATCTCATCACCGCATATAACATTTCTCTCTGGGAAACGCTCCTTCATCTCGCGGCCAACCATAAGAGCTATAAGTTCTTCCGTATTGGTTTTATCCGTAGGAACAGTTTTTATAACCTTTCCATCACGGAGAACTGTTATCTCATCCGTGATACGGAAAAACTCATTTAACCTGTGCGTAATAAATATTGTTGTAACACCTCTGCTTCTAAGTTTCTCCAAAATATTAAGCAAAGTATCAACCTCAGCCTCACTGAGAGCAGACGTAGGCTCATCAAGAATGAGGACTCTGGCATCTTCGGATAGCGCCTTTGCTATCTCCACCATCTGTTGTTTACCCACACTCAGATTACCAACCTTGGCAGCAAAGTGGATATCCAGCCCAAACTCATCAAGAAGCTCCTTTGTTCTTGCATAGAGCTTATCCCAATCAATTGTACCAGCAGGAGTAAGAGGCTCTCTTCCTAGAAAAATATTTTCGCCCACCGTAAGATGAGGAATAAGAGCTAGCTCCTGATAAACAATAGCAATACCTTTTTCTATAGCCTGCCTTATGGCTCCCTGCTCAAAAGCAATCTCCTCCCCCTCCAGATAGATTTTCCCCTCGTATGTTCCGTGAGGATAAACACCCGACAAAATCTTCATCAGAGTTGATTTACCTGCACCATTTTCTCCGCACAGACCATGCACAGTACCCTTTCTTACTGCAAAAGAAACATCTGACAGAGCCCGCACACCGGGAAAATCCTTGGTCACATGCTCGATTTGAAGTACATAATCACTACTACTCATTCGCAGCTCCTTTGCAAAAAGATGAGGGAGCCCTTACAGGGCACCCTCATTGTAAGTCCTTACGGACGGGGAGGTCTCTTATCCTCAGGAACTCCAGCATAAACAGCATCATATGACTGGAAACCTGTCTTTATAACCTCATTGTAAACATTGGTCTTATCAACCTCTACAACAGGCAGGAAGTAACAAGGAACAGAACCGCTAAGAGAATCATCAAGAGTAAGTTCAGAAAGCTTATAATCTTTTATCTCAGAATGATTTGCTTTTATATCCTGTCCCTGAGCAAGTTCAAGAGCAAGCTGGAAAGCAAGCGGAGTAAGCTTGCGGATATCCTTAAACACAGTCATTGTGAGCTCGCCTTCTACAATAGACTTACATCCAGCCTCTGTTGCATCCTGTCCAGAAATAGGTACTTTGCCTGCAAGCCCCTGAGCTTTAAGAGCCTGGAGAGCACCGAGAGCGGTACCATCGTTAGAAGCAACAACAGCATCAACCTTGTTGTTAGTAGCTGTAAGAATATTCTCCATAAGCTTGAGAGCATTAGCAGGATCCCAGTTTTCTACCCACTGGTCAGCAACAACTTTGATCTGGCCTTTGTCGATAAGCGGCTGCAGAACCTCCATCTGTCCCTGACGGAAGAGTATGGCGTTGTTGTCTGTCGGGCTTCCACCGAGAAGAACAAAATTACCACTATCTTTTACCTTGAGTATTCCTCTTGCCTGTGCCCTACCAACTTCAACATTGTCAAAAGACACATAAACTGCAATCTTGTCAGACTTTACAAGACGGTCATAAGCAATAACCGGAACTCCGGCTTCTGCAGCAGAAGCAGCTGCGGTAGCAGCAGCATCACCGTCCTGTGCGATAACAACGATTACATCGGCACCCTGAAGAACCATGTTTTCAATCTGGTCGTTCTGAAGCTTGGGATCCTGGTTGGCAACCTGAGTTATAACCTGAACACCCTTTTCCTGACCAAGCTTGGTAAAAAGTGCAGCTTCATTGGGCCAGCGCTCCGTAGCATAATCGGAAAAAGAAACACCGATTACAATACGTCCGTCATCCTTCTGACCATTGGCAAACATAGCCATAGGAACCAGAAGGAGTACCAGAAACAGAGCAATTAAGATACGTTTCATAGAACCTCCTCAAAGGATTAAGTTTAGAATAAACATTGCAAAGAGCGTGCCAACAAACCATACTCAATATAACACATTATATAATAACAAGATAAATAATATACAATAAATACACCTCACAAACCATGTGCAACACATGCCACATTTTTTTCTCAACATGTGCAAAAATTTACACAAAAATAAAACTTCACATATTCTAAAACTGTGTTATACTTTGCCATATGGGACAAACAGACAATTTTACAATTCTCATTGTTGATGACGAAGAAGAACTCTGCCAATCCCTTGGAGAATATTTATCCGCAATAGGCTATAATACTATAAGTGCAAACTCTGCGGACGAGGCTCTGGCAAAACTAGAAAACAGCATAGTAGATCTTATTATAATGGACATAAGAATGCCACAGAAAGACGGTATAACACTATTAAGAGAACTCCGTTCTTCCTTTGCCGCTTTTCCTATAATAATGATATCTGCTTATATATCCGTTGACAACATAGTACAGTCTATGAAATACGGTGCATTAAATTTCTATCAAAAACCGATAGATTTAAAAAAATTGTCAGATGAGATAAAGCAGCTTGCACAGGCAAAAAAAGCAAAAACAACTCAATCCACATACACACCCATAATAAGCAAAAGTCCAAGAATGGCAGAAATCCTGGACATAATAGAAAAAGCAGCACCTACGGAGGCTTCCGTTCTGATAACAGGAGAGAGTGGTACAGGAAAAGAACTTATAGCCCACTCTATTCACTATAAAAGCAACAGAAAAGATGCTCCCTTCTTAAAGCTCAATTGTGCTGCAATACCAGAAAACTTGCTGGAATCCGAGCTTTTTGGCTATGAGAAAGGCGCATTTACAGGAGCAGACAAACAATACAAAGGAAAGTTCGAACAGGCAGACAGAGGAAGCATATTCCTTGACGAAATAGGAGACATGCATCCCAACACACAGGCAAAAATATTACGCGTATTGCAAGAACAAGAAATACAGAGACTTGGAAGCAACAAGATAATACATACTGATGTAAGAATCATAGCAGCAACACATCAGGATCTCCCATCACTTATAAAAGAAAAAAGATTCAGAGAAGACCTTTTTTACAGACTATCCGTAATAACAATAGAACTACCACCATTAAGAGAGAGGAGAGAAGATATCATCCCTCTTTCCGAGTATTATCTCAAACATTTTTCTCTTATGTATAACAAAGAGATAAAAAAAATAGACAATGAGGCAAAAAATATTCTCATTGCACATGACTGGCCTGGAAACGTCAGAGAATTAAAAAACTGTATAGAAAGAGCAGTTATATTCTCATCAGGAGATACCATAACAATAGAAGAACTCCCTCCACAATATCACAATATACATACAAGCTACCAACTTCCAAATGAGACAAATCTTAACTCTGTGGTAGACGATTTATCCAAGGAAATAATACTTCAGGCACTCAAAAAAGCAGGCGGGAAAAAACAAAAAGCAGCAGAAATACTGGGGATACATAGAAAAACACTTTATAATAAACTTAAAAAACTCGGATTAGAATAAACATGGAAAACATTATTCTCTTCATGAGAAATATCCATTATAAAGAAAACAATACTGCTGTCTTAAATGGAGTGGACTTTGAGCTAAAAAAAGGAGAAGTCCATGCTCTTGTTGGAGAACACCGCTGCGGAAAAACCAGTCTGGTAAAGATACTCACAGGAGAAATAAGACCTGATAGAGGAGAAATATTTTTAAACAAAAAAAAAATAACAATAAACAACCCACAGGATGCCTACAAATATAAAATAGCAGCAGTGTATCAGAGCCCTCAGGTAATCCCCTCTCTCAATACCATAGAAAACATATTTATAACCCGCATGCCAAAGATGTGGAAAAACATAGATGACTACTATATCTATATAGAAAGGACCAGACAGCTTCAAAAACAGCTCAACACAAATTTTGACATATTTGTTCCTGCTGGAGACCTGGCAAGACCTGAGAAAAATCTCATAGACATAATGAGAGCCTTATCACACAATCCTGATATACTAATATTGGACGAAATTTCCAACAGACAGAGACAAGAAGAAATAGAAACGCTCTTTACAATTATAAAGAAAATGACAAAGGAAGGTAAAAGCGTAATATATGTAACCCCCAACGTTGATGAGATATTCTCCATAGCAGACAGAGTAACAGTCTTAAAAAATGGATATAGACAGAGCACTGACGAAGTACAAAAAATAGACAGTCTCAGGCTTTTTCGTCTAACATACTCGCTGATAGCAGAGATAGAAGAATCGGAAGATTCTTCTATCTTTAGCTCTACAAGACTGTATAACGAAAATTTTCTAAGAGAGCTTCCCATAGGGATAGTACTTATAGACCAAAACCATAATATGTTTTATATCAACCCCGCTGCTTCCGGGATGATTGACAAAAAAAACGACTTAAAGAAAGGAACAGCAATACACAACATAATAACAGAAGAAATAAGTCCCAAATCAGCACAAATTCTAAACAGCATATACACGGGCAAAAAAAGACAATGGACAGGAGTACCTTTTGGCAAAGCCATGTTTACTGACATAAGGGTATATCCCCTGGTAGAAAAAGAAGATTTTTTGGGACACATAATAATAATAGAAGACAAATCCAAAGAATACCATATACAGGAGTATCTTTCGTCAACAGAAAAAAGCTTTGCAACCGCAGAAATAGCAGCAGAGGTAGCACATGAGATAAACAACCCTCTGGGAATAATAAATACCTATATTGAGGTGTTAAAACTGCAGGAACTGCCGGAATCAGCCAATGAAAAACTGGGAAAAATACAAAAGGAAATAACCAGAATACAGGATTTTATAAGTTCTCTTACTCAAATAGCAGAAAAAAAACTGGAAACAAAAAAAGAAGTGGACATAGTTTCTCTAATAAAAGATACGATATTCCTTTTTCAGCATATCTTTGACAACAAGAAGATAAACGTAAGCACGCATTTTTCTCACAACAAAATAGTTCTTACAGGAGATGAAGGAAGGTTAAAACAACTGCTTATCAACCTGGTGCTAAACAGTGTGGAAGCAATTCTACACGGAGGATTTATAAAAATATCCGCAGAAGAAAACGACAACAATATAATAGTAAAAATACACGATAACGGACACGGAATACCAGATGATATAAAAGAAAAAATATTTACTCCTTTTTTCAGTACAAAACTAGGTAAGAAGACTACGGGTCTGGGACTTGCAGTATGTGAACATATTGCAAGTCTGCATAATGCAAAGATAGAAGTCGACAGCAAACCAGGAGAATACACATGCTTTAGCATTATATTTGACAAATAAACTTGTACTAAAAAACAAAACCATATATTATATAAAAAAGAGGAAAACATGAATAAAGTAAAAATCTCTGCGTTTCCCATAATAATATTGCTTGGTCTTATAATATCCGTATCATGCGAGAGTGTACCGGGAGAAAAAGACAATAAAAAGCTGGTTTTATCCGAAGAATTCTCAGATAAAGCTCTCAATCCTAGTTTATGGCAGTACAGCATATCCAATCCTGACTGGAGAAAAGGAATACACACAATATACACGAGCGCGGAAGAAAACATATACATAAAAGATGGTAAACTCAATATAAGCGCAATAAAAAACCCCGATACAAGGCAGTGGACAAGTGCAAGGATAAGAACAAAGCCAGAACTTGGCTGGAAATACGGCAGGATAGAAGTATCCGCCCAAATTCCTGCACAGCAAGGTACACGAGCATACATATCGTTATTGCCGACAGAAAAAACAGAGCTCTGGCCAGCATGCGGAGAGATAATACTCCTGTCAGGCACATACAAAGAAAACCGTACCATAGCAGAAGCAGGAATAGAGAACAAAATATACAACAGCCTCCTAGGGACAGAAAAAAAAGCAGGCTATGACATAACACAAAACAAAACAAAAGACGGTTTTCATATATTTGCTGTTGACTGGAGCCCTAACGAAATAAAATTCTATGCAGATGATAAGCTGATACTGAGCTATAAAAAAGAAGAAGATAGCTCAGCTCTATGGCCGTATGACAAAAAATACGGTATTGCTATAGAACTCATGATAACCAATCCTGAAATCGAGCCTCAAGAAAACCCCACACTCAGTATAGATTATATAAGGATATATCAGGCATCGCAAAATCAATAACCCGGATACACCATAAAAAAACAGAAAACGGGCTTTACAATCCCCACTCAAAAAACATAACATATCCATAAATACTCTTACAATGAGAGAAAAATGCCAAGCATAAGATATCCGAATAAAAAAAACCATACCCTGACATCTTTAATGCTTCCTCTCCTTTCTGCTGCTATGATGACACTAAGCATTCCCAATGAGCTGCTTTTCCAAGGGAATCCCCTGCTAGCCCCCATCGCCCTTACCCCCCTCTTTTTTTCTCTACTCGCAAGCACCCTTAGGCAAGCCAAACATTATACGCTCCTGTTTGGTATAAGCTTTACGGTAGCCGCAAACTATTGGCTAGCCAACTTTGGCGATTACTCCATCTGGACACTGGGAGGCGTAACCTTTGCCTACATAATATACTACAGCCTTCTATCCCCCTTGCTATGGCACGCAAGCCGTCAGGAGCCCCACATCCGCCCCATATTTTTTGCAGCAGTGTGGACAGTGTTCGAATACACAAGAAGCATAGGCTTCCTTGCATACCCCTGGGCACTCCTTGCCCACAGCCAACATAACAACCTCCCCTTACTGCAGATAAGCAAAATCCTCGGCATATGGCCAATAACATTCCTACTTGCATGGACAAGTGCAACAGCTGCCCAGCACATCCGTTTCCCCCACACACGCAGGCACACTATAAGAAACATAGCAGCAATAGCTGCACTCACAACACTCTTCCTCATATACGGAATAATAGAGCTCACCACCACCCCCCAGCCCGCAGCGACACTAAGAGCAGCACTGATACAGCAAAACGCAGACTCATGGCAGGAAGGCAACGAGACAAACAGCATACTTACTGCAGAAAACCTAAGCATACAAGCACTGAGAGAAACACCACAGCCCGAGATAATCATATGGAACGAAACAATTCTAACCTATCCCTATCAGTTTAAAAACTACTACGACACACACCCCTCCAGGTATCCACTCAACCGCTACCTTACAGACAGCAAAACACCTCTTCTTACCGGTATCCCTTACAGAGAAGACAGACAAACCTACTATAACGCCACAATGTTAATCTCAGACACACACAAAATCCTGGACTACTATGGGAAAAAACGTCTGGTACCCTTTGCAGAATACATCCCCTACTGGGAAAACCATCTTGTTCGAGACTTCTTTAAAAAAACAATAGGCATCTATGGCACATGGATGCCCGGCAAAAAAGACACAATCTACCATATAAAAACACGCATGGGAAAAATCATAAAAGCTGCAACCCCTATATGCTTTGAGGACGCATTTCCCGATATAAACAGCACCTTTATAAGAAAAGGAGCACAAGTTCTCATCAACCTGACCAACGACAGCTGGTCGGGCCAAAAATCCGCTCAACTACAACACTATGTACCGGCAAAAATGGTCGCAATAGAACTGGGAATAACACTTGTAAGAAGCACCAACAGCGGATACACAAGTGTAACAGACCCATGGGGACGCATCACAGCAGACCTTCCCATGTTTACAAGCACATACCTTGTAACAGATATTCCCATATACCATCCGCAGAACACACCCTACAGTAAGCTGGGGGACATCCTTCCACAGCTACTTATAATACTTATATTTATAAACCTGCTAAGACAAAAAAAGACCGAACGACTTACCTCTGCCATATAAAGATTCCCGGCAAGAATGGCAGAGGTAAGCCTGCCTGCGGCAGATATGCGACAGAACATCACGCAGTCAGCCCTGCACAACTTTTGCAAGGAAAAAGCAGGGGACGATATTGCGTCCCCTGCGTTCGGCATTATTTATTATCACGGCAGTCTTCGCACAGCCCAGTAAAATACAAGACATGACCTCTTATTGATATGTTTTTTTCTTTTTCCAGCTTATAAATAGTATCAGAGAGGGTGCAGTCAGAAAGGGGTAAAAAGCTGTGACAGGAGGTACAGTGAAACCAATGCTTATGAGAACCTGCGGCACTGCCCATATAATATTTTTCTGTACCGTGTTCCTCACAAGGAAGGACAAAGGACTGCAGATGCCCCTTGGCTTCCAGATACTTTAATGCTCTGTAGATTGTTGCCTGATGGCATGTCTCTGACATTCTTGCAAGTACTCCGGCTGCAGAAAGCGGAGTTTGCGCCTTTTTTACAATATCAAGAACACTCTGTCTTATTCGTGTCATACTCGATGCAGTCTCCCCAAAAGCATTCTTATAAGCCCGGCAAAGACAAAGACAAGACCGGCAAAAACAACAACAACAGCACCGGCAGGAAGGTCAAAGACCCAGCTCAAAAATATACCCGCTGTGGAAAAAAACAAGGAAAATAGACTGGCAAGTATCATCATACCAGAAAGGCTCTTGGCAAGATAGCTTGCCGTTCCCGCAGGCAGGGTAAGCATGGCTATAAGCATTATGATGCCCACAAAAGTTTGCAGAAGAACAACCGATATTGCTGTTATGGCAAGTATTATAAGAAAGATAGCCTTTGTTGGGATTCCCCTTGCCCTTGCAAAATCCTCGTCAAAAGCACTAATCATAATTTGCGGATAAAACCTTATTATTAGAGCAGCAACAATCAAATCAAGAACAGCAAGCATAATCAGGTCTTTAAAAGATATAAAGAGAATGTTGCCAAAAAGATAAGTAGATGGGTCGGTATAGCCTGGGGTTCTTGCCATAAAAAGCACACCTATACTCATACCTATGGCCCAGATCGCATTGATAACTGTATCCTCGCGCTGCTTCATCCTAAAAGAAATAAAACCTATGGTCACGGCTGCAATAAGAGCAAAAAGCATTGCCCCAAGCATAGGACTCATCCATGTAACAATATTGGTAGCAGAAAGGTAGAGCGCCATACCTATCCCGCCAAGTACAGCGTGAGAAATAGCACCTGCTAGCCCAGATATCCTCTTGACTGTTACAACTGTTCCCAAAGTGCCAAACAAAAAAGAAGACAATACACCCGCAATAAGAGCATTTCTTAAAAACGGAAAAGATGGATCAAGCAATACATTAAAGAAATTATTCTGCATCCTCTGCCTCCCCACAGCAGCTATTATCAGGCAAAACCTCGTTGTGTAGAACCTGCAGCACCTTACCGCCAAAAAGCTCTGGAGGAGACGCACTCGTAGCTGTAACCCTATGCTCCACAACACGCCTTCCCCGGCCCGGAGCAACAGGCTCTCCTATACATAGTACTCTGTCCACAAGAGATGAGACAAACTCATTATCATGCGTAACTATTAGAATGCTTGTCTTTCCCTTAACATTCTCAAGGATATCAAAAAACCTCTTCTCACTATCCGCATCCATATTTGCGGTAGGCTCATCAAGAACAAGCAGTTCCGGCTCTGCTGCAAGCGCCCGCGCAACAAGCACCCTACGCCTTTGTCCTCCTGACAACTCAGAATACTGGCGACCAGCAAGAGAATCGACCTCCATCTGCTTCATGGCACGCAGAACAACCTCATCCTCAACCCGACTCCACATAGAAAGCCCTGAGATTCTCCCCATTCTCACAACATCCTCAACCCTTATCGGGAAGACCTTATCATGCTCCATAGTCTGGGGCACATAACCTATCAGATGGCTCGCCTCTCCGACAGACCTGCCGAGTATAGTAATACTGCCATACGCAGGAGAAAGCAAACCAAGCAGAAGCTTGATGAGAGTGGACTTGCCAGCGCCATTGGGACCAACTAGGGCAACAAACTCCCCCTCGTGTATGTGAAAGGACACATCCTCTAGTACAGGAAGCCTCTCGTAAGAAAATCTTACTTCTTTGCACTCTATAATGATTCTCCTCATCATTTTTTACCTTCACAAGCTGCAGCCAGAGCAGAGCCCATTCTTTTTATATTATCAAGCCAATCCTCTGCCAGCGGGTCCAGCGACAGAACCTCGGCACCCACAGAGTCTGCAATAAGCCTGGCAGCCCTGTCAGAAAACTGGGCCTGCACAAAAACAGCACGCGGTTTTTCCTTCTTGGCAAGCTCTATAAAATCCGCAAGCTGAGAAGCAGAAGGCTCCTTTCCCCCCACTTCAACAGGCACCTGTCGTAGAGAAAACTCATCAAGAAAATAACCAAAGGACGGATGAAACACAAAAACCTTGCTTCCTGCAAGAGGCGCAAGCCTGTGGGAAAGCTCATCAAAAACCCTGTTTATCTCAGAAACAAGATTCCCATAATTCTTCTTATATAAGGACACCTTATCAGGAAACTCCTCTACAAGCGTATCGTAGATATTACGCAAAATTACAAGCGCAGCCCCTCTGCCAAGCCATGTATGCCTGTCAACACCATCAGACTCCTCATCCCCCTCTGCAGAATACTCCTCAACCTTCCTCGGCTTTATGCCTAAGGTAGCATCTATAATCTTAAGCTCCGGATACATTGCCATGACCTTCTCTACAAGCGCATTCTCAAAATCTACACCAGCAAGAAACCACAAACGCGCTCCAGAAAGAGAAGCAAGCTGGGACGGAGACGGCTGGTAAGAATGCGGACTCTGCCCATGTCCTACAAGAACAAACACATCTACACTATCACCGGCAATCTGCTCTACAAACCACTTATAAGGCAAAATACTTACAGTAACAACAGGCTTACTATCCCTGGCAACATCCACACTCCTATCTCTACAGGAAAAAAGAAGTACAATAAGCAAAACAAACACAATAAAATAAGTGCGCCTCATCTGTGCCCCCATAAAAATGCAAATCATTTGCAAAAAATATAAACACGTTTTATCAAAGCGGCAACAAATAATTTATACCGAACGCAGAAAGCGCACATGCAAAAGAAAATAAGAAAAAGCGCTTTCTGCTGCCTGCGGCAAATATACAGTATACAAGGAGAAATTATATTTCTGACTCTTACGCGGGACGCAGCCTTAAACGCTGCGCGTTTAAGGCGTTCGGAATAAAAAAACGGGAGCACTAGCTCCCGGAAGACATTACAAAACTATTCTATAGAAGTCCATTAATACTTTTTATCAGCATACTCAATCCAGCCGCCTGTTTTGACAAGCTCCTTCTCAAAACCACCAAGCTCAAAACTAAGACTCTTGGTTTTATCCGCAGTCTTAAAGATTATCTTCTGATTGTCAACGTCTATATCAGCCTCAACCTCTTTGCCTGCAAAATCTGCAAAAAGCTCATCCACCTCCGCAGCAGACAGCTCTATGGCAAGAAGACCGCAGTTAAACATGTTGCCGCGGAAGATTCTCGCAAAACCTGGAGCAATCACACAGCTTATATCATTGACCTCCAGCGCCCATACCGCATGCTCTCGGCTGGAGCCACAGCCAAAGTTCTCACGGGCAACAATAACCTTTACACCGGCAAGGTCCCTGCCTGGTTCAAAACCGTCAAGCTTTAGGTCTTCCAGAAGATAGGGCTTGAGAGCTTCCTTGGAGACCTCAGTAAGATACTTGGCAGGGATTATCTCATCCGTGTTTATATCTGCTCTGTCAAGGAACAATACCTTTCCGCCAAACTTAACACTCATTATTTTCTCCTTTACTCAGCCCTTAAACAAGGGAGAATTGCAAATTTTACCTTCTATGGCCGTTGCAGCCGCTGTCGCAGGGCTCATAAGATGAACCATTCCACCCTTGCCCATGCGCCCATTAAAGTTTCTGTTGGTTGTGGATGCTGCAACTTCTCCAGGTGCAAGCACACCGTTGCTCATGCCAAGGCAGGCCCCACATGTAGGGTTAGTCACACTAAAGCCAGCTTCCATAAAAACCTCAAGAAGGCCTTCTTTAAGAGCAAGTGCATAGGCACCCGGACTTGCCGGAGAGACTATCCCTCTTACTGTGTCCGCTATTTTTTTGCCTTTGAGAATGGAGGCTGCAATCCGGAGGTCTTCTATACGGCCATTGGTACAGCTGCCTATATACACCTGGTCAACAGGAGTGCCTTCCATCTCTCTTACTGTTTTTACCTGATCTGGTTTATAACCATAGGTAACCAGTGGTTCCAGCTCTGACACATCAAGTTCTATAACATCGGCATAATCTGCATCATCATCGGGAAGCCACTTGCTGTACTCCTCAAGAGCTGCTTCTTTATCAGAAAAATCATCCTTTATAAAAGGCCACAAATATTCAACCGTGGTCATATCGGGATAACAAATTCCGCTTGTCGCACCTGCCTCTACTGCCATATTGGACAGGGTAAGACGGCTCTCCATAGAAAAACTCTCTACAACAGGACCTGCAAACTCTATAACCTTATTGGTTGCACCGTTTACACCAAGCTTTGCTATGATTGCAAGAATAACATCCTTGGCATACACACCCTCTTTAAGAGTACCTGTTACATTTATTTTTATTGTCTCCGGCTTCTTAAAAGCACACACGCCCTTGAGTATACCAACCTCAAGATCTGTGGTACCTACACCAGCAGCAAAAGCACCAAAAGCACCGTGCGTACAAGTATGTGAGTCGCCCATAATCACTGTAAAGCCAGGCCGTACAAAACCCTTCTCCGGAAATATGGCGTGGCAGACGCCATTTCTCCCCACATCAAAGAATTCAATCCCATGTTTTCTTGACCAATCGCGCAAAATTTTTCCCTGTATTGCTGTCTTGGTATCCTTGGCAGGTGTTACGTGGTCTATAACAGCCTTGATCTTGCTCGCGTCAAAAACCCTGTCCTTACCCCTTGCAACAAGATCGTTGATTGCAATAGGGGTTGTTATCTCGTGACAGAAAACTCTGTCTAGAGAAAGCACAAACACATCCTGATAAGGGTTATCCACAACATGAGCATCAAAGATTTTTTCGGCTACGGTTTTTCCCATGTTCTTCCTCTTTTTATAGATTTTTAAGGTATGCAGCGGATATATTTTTTATAACACATATATGGAAACACGTTAAGAGGTAAAAAAGAAAGCTTGTTTTTACGCATAATAATGTCAACCAACATCACATAACTCAAAAATACTCAAAATTTATTGTAAAAAAGAAAAAAACAGTACAAAAAAATAGATAAAAACAGCATAATACAGGCAAATTAAGACAACCAATATCCATAAAACAACAAAAAAATAAAGGCTTTACAGAGTTTATCTCCACAAAAATCTTGAAAATTTTACAAGATGAGAGCATAATTGCCCTATGTTTGGTTTTGCAAGCGATAATACTGCCCCTGTTCATCCCCGTATATTTGAGGCCATGCAGAAGGCTAATATGGGATATTATCCTTCTTACGGGGAAGATTTGCTCACAGAAAGAGCAGTCCGGCTTCTGTGTAAGCTTACAGGCGCAAAAAATGCCTTCTTTGTACATACGGGAACATCCGCCAACATCCTTGGTATGGCTCCGTTTCTGCGTCCCTACAACAGCGTATTGTGCAGCCATATTGCCCATATCAACACGCACGAATGTGGCGCTTTGCAGCGTGCAACAGGTGCACGTGTTCTACCAATTCTGACAAAAGACGGCAAGCTTAGGACTGAAGATATAAGACCACAGCTTAATGCAACAGGCAATTATCACGAGTCGCAGCCTGCCATAATCTCCATAACCCAGCCTACGGAGATAGGTACTCTCTACTCACTTGCAGAGATAAAAGAGCTTGCAGACTTTGCGCACAAGCACGGCCTTTTGCTGCACATGGATGGAGCACGATTTTCTCAGGCAGCAGCAGCGCTGGGAATAAATCCGGAAGATATGACAAGCCAACAGGGAGTGGATATACTCTCTCTGGGGGGTGCCAAGAACGGACTTATGTATGGAGAAGCGATAGTATTCTTTAAACACACAGATGAAATACGCTACCACATCAAGCAAGGTATGCAGCTTGCATCCAAGATGAGATACATTGCAGCACAGTTTCTGGAGTTATACGGCACCGATCTCTGGCTTGAGCTTGCAGGAAAAGCCAACAAAATGGCAAAGATTTTGGAAAAAGGTCTTGATGCAAGAGGGATAAAAGCAGCATATCCGGTAGAAACCAATGCTGTCTTTGTACCGCTGAATCCCGCAACAAGAGAAAAACTGTTAAAAAAATATATGTTCTATGTGTGGGAAGAGGAAAAAGATATATGCAGACTCATGTGCTCATACCACACGGAAGAAAAAGAGATAGAGGATTTCCTTGCAGCACTTGATGAAGCCATGTGTTAGGGGCACTTATCCTCTGGTCTTCTTTCTGGTATGGAAGAAACCTCTTTTTTTTCTTTATAAGCTGTATCCGACAGGTATAGTCCGCAAAAGCAGTGTCCGTACTCTGCAATATCAGCCTCTGCATAAGCACAGGGACAGATAACATCACGGTCTTTATCAATATCATCCCAACTCTCCCGGCAGGGACAGAGAAAATATCCGTGGCGCTGATACTGAGAAAACATACCATCTACGAGGTCAGAAAGGAATCTAGCATCGTAGTTGAGCTTCCAGCCTTTTTTTTCTGCCACTTTCTTAACATAAGCAAAGACATCAGACACAGACTGAGGCTTCATAATAGGATATCCTCCCAATCCCTTTCTATAAAACCCACCAAAGCCTGAAGTTTACCGGAGTCATGCTCTATGGCAAGAAAAGGAAATCCAACTTTGACAGAAAAACGGCTTTTTAACTCGTCTTTTAATACTGTTCTTGTCTCCTTATCCAGAGTATCCACATCAAGCCAATCAAAGGGAAAGCCGTTTTCTTCCAGAAACTTTTTAGCCCGCCTGCAGAAACCACAGGTAGAAAGGCTGTAGAGAGTAAGTTTAAAGGGAGCTTTTCTGCTTCCCTCTGTTTTCTGCATCTTTATTTCTTCCATAATATAAGGCTACAACTGTAATGAGCAAAAGGCAAGTCTATGATTCTTCTTTTTGCACTTCTCTCATGAGCTGTTCTATCTCTTCCAACCGTCGCGTGAGGTTCTGTATTGTTCTCTCTATCCTGCTTCTCTCCTGCTGGAGTTTTTCTATAGGGCTTGCAGGTTCCTTCTCCTTCTTGATTGCTGTCTTTACCGCATGGGCAGGCTCACCTGCCTTGAGAGCTTCTTCTGCTCTTTTTCTCTCCTCCGGCTTGGAAAAAGAGACGACTGTCTTCATATTTTCATAGCCAATTTCTGGAGCAACATCGTAGGAGTAGACCTTTATAAGTGTGCTGGCTACTGTACGGCCAAGCCCCAAAACACGCTCCACATAGTCTTCAAATCTTGCTCCGTATTTTTGGCATAAGGACTCCGCCTTTAACAAAAGTCCACCAAGCTCTTTCATCAGTGTGCCGTTTTTTTCTATAAAGTCCTGCTTGATAGTGCGTGTAAGAGCAATAAATTCGTCATTGCTTATAAATATGTTGCTATATATGCCGAGCTCCTCCGCTCTTGCAAGAAGCTTGTGAAAAAGTGTCCAGAACTCCTGCGTATGAGCCCTGTTGGTAGCAGGAAGAGGAGAAGTGGAGAAATAAACATGATGAGCAAACTCATGGATAGCCGTATACATGAGGTCATTATCATTGTTAAAGTTTCTGTTATGTATGATTATCTCGCGTCTTTCCGGATAATATATACCATTGGCCTTTTTGCTTTGCTTACCGGAAAATATGACAGAAAAATCTATAGTATCCGGTTCTATTTGCAGCAGTTTTTCTTTTACCTGATCCTGATTCATAGGCTCTGAGTATAGAGAAAAACACAGGCACAGACAAGAGGAACATGGAATCTTTATATGTTTTACAGATTTTTTGATATTTGCTATACTGCAATCGTAAAGGAGCTAATATGAAAAGAATCAATAACCCTTATACAGGACTGGAAGGCTACAATTGTTTTGGCTGTTCTCCCCACAATATGCAGGGGCTACGTATGGATTTTTTTCTGGAAGGAGATACAGTAGTATGCAAGTGGAAACCTCAAACATATTTTGAAGGTTATTCCGGAGTGCTCCACGGCGGAATACAGGCAACACTACTAGATGAAGCAGCAAGCTGGGTTCTTTTTACCGTGCTGGGGACATCCGGAAGCACTACAGAACTCTCCGTACACTATAAAAAGCCCGTGATGCTTACAAACCAGGAGATAACCATAAAGGCACGTGTGGAAAAAACGGATAAGAACCTCGTGTATATCAAGGCAGAACTTATAGACAGCAATGGGACAGTCTGTACAAAAGCAGATATAACCTATTTCTCTGTTCCAGAACACATAGCAAGAAGGCGCTTTGCATATCCCGGGAAAGAAGCCTTTTTTGCAAAAAAAGAGATATAAGACAACATATAACAACAGCATACCTGATATTATTACTTATCAAGGATGAGATTATCGCCATCATGCAAAGCAAGGGTGTAGTTGATATTTTATACCCTTGTAACATAAAAAAAGCTGACTGCACACTATTTTTTAATTTATAGAGAAATAGTCTCATTTGGCTTGACGCTGTATTATAAAAGAGGTACTATAACAATGAGCTTGATTTAAAAACTAGGGTTCTGATTTTCTTAATCTTATTTTTATTTCTATATTAAAGAAACATTTTTTGTATCTTTCTGCTCTCCTATTGTTAATAGGATTTATGGATGGTTCTCCGTTTTGCGGAGAAAAAAGGATTTATTTTATGTCTTTTAAGATTTATGTTGGTAATCTCAATTACCAGACAAGTGAAGATTCTCTTCGTGATGCATTTGAGCAGTACGGTGAGGTAGAATCAGTAAAAATTATTACTGACAGAGATTCCGGCTATTCCAAAGGCTTTGGTTTTGTGGAAATGGCAGAACAGGAAGCAGGAGAAGCCGTGATAAGCGCGCTCAATCAGCAGCAGCTTGACGGCAGACAAATCAGAGTAAATCAGGCTAACGAGCGTGGAAGCGACAGACCTAGAAGAAACAGATCGGATTCTTATCGCTACTAAAAATATAGCTCATAAAGAATAGGCTGCCTTTACAGGCAGTCTTTTTTTATCTGCACAACTATTTCAATAATACAAACCAGCTTGTTATCCTTAACAGCCAGATAGAAAAACACAACAGAATGATATGATATATAAATTTTTTATCAAAAAAAGAACAGTACTACTATTTGTAGTATCAAAAGACAGGACATTAGGAATTTTATTTTGAAACAATGGTAAAACTTAACCATATCTCCTCAAAAAAAAAGATTTATGCGATAAAAATTTGTATACACTCCCAAAACGCGCTATTTTTTTATAAAAACATATTAAAGGAGGCTTGATATGAAAAGAAACATTATCTTACTGTCTTTAGTTGTGTTATTTTCTTTTACATCTCTTTTTTCCCAGGAAAAAGCATTAGGCTTTGACTCACTGCAGAGCTTAGCCAGCTTTGGCATTTTTACCAATGAGTTTGATGCTATGAGTGATGTTAATGTTCTTAGAAGTGCTCCGGGGTTTTCTTCTCTGGACAAAACCTATATTTTTGCCGGTGTCGCAAACTCCAGGCAGGGTACAGCATCTACAAATACCGATACCGGACCTCTTTTCCTGGCAGGATACTTTTCTCCCATCAAGATGTCCATGGGACTTTCTTTTGATTCTAGCCCTACAATATCAACTATTAACAATGGCACTTCTTCTGTTACTGCAACAAAGACAGTGGGAACCACCAACTACATATGGGAAAGCAGCATAACAGAAAATAAATATACCCTACAGTCAGAGGACATGAATATTTCTGGAGGTTTTATCCTGCCCACTGGACCTATTCTCTTAGGAGCAGGTATAAACTTTTCTTATAAATCAAATACATCAGGAATAGCAATAGACACCTATGCTCAGAATAACGGGGTTGAAACGGTCAAATACTACAGGGATGCGGCAGGAGCTTCCGCAGAGCCTGATCCTGTCCTAGATTATACGCATATAACAACCAAGACATCTCCAGACACTGTTATAGATACAGAAGTAACTGTCCCTGTTTATATTCCCCTCGGCGAGGTTGTTAAAGGATTGGGCATTTCTGCCCAAATGTCATGGAAAAACAGAAATCTGTCTTCTTCTATAGAAGAAAAATATCAGGTAGAAAGCAGTAGCACTTTTGCAGGGGCAACTATAAATAATAATCTAATAGAAGATTATGTAAATACCCTTGGGACCAATATAGAGGCTGTTCTTGAGATGAATCCTATCTTTGGCAAGAATAGTAAAAACAGGCTTGAGATCTATGGAAATGTGTCTTTTGAACTTCCCATACCAAGCGAGTATAAGAATATAACTTCCACAATAACTCTTGATGCCTCTGCAAATGCATCTGATTTTGACCAGACAGAGGTTACTCAGGTGAGAAAGGGTTTGCTAAAATATAGTGCAGAAGCAGGGGCTTCTCATTATTTTTATTATGATTTTGATAACTGGGCTGTTCTGGGCTTTAAACCGGTAGCAGGATTATCCATAGCCTATCAACCGACAGACGATTATTATATGGAAAAACAGATAACAATAAACAGAAGCGATGGTGCTACCGGAGCAAGCGACGGCACATGGGATGATGCCGTAGACAGCATTGCTGTAACGGAAAATCGTTATTATAACAATAATGATGGCTATCCACTGGAAATAAGAATGCCACTGAGTCTAGCAAGTTCTTTTAAATGGAAGCAAAAGGATTGGATTTTTGGGCTTACTTTTTCTAACAGAGTGGGGGTTACTCCTATATATTCTATAACAACAGACAAACAGGACATTATGGATAGTGTTAGCACGACTTATACGGGAGACCAGACTCAGCCGGCCCTTGATTCTACGGATATTAGTCATGTCTCTTCTTCTTCTGTTACCACAAGTCTGGATTGGTCTTTCGACTATACCAATACTATTATTCTCAACTTTTATCTTCCCAATGACATACGACTGGATGTTCTTTCTGTTGTTAATCTGCTGGAGATAAATAACTTGATTATACAGTGTATTATTCCCTTGCCTTAGTTATGTCATAACTGTCAGCGGGGAGCTTTATGCTCCTGCTGTCTTTGTGCTCTTATATGTATTTGCCAAGGGCAGGTCTTGTCGCAGCCATACAGACTTTTCTACATCATAGGCTGCGGCAAGACCGTTCGGTTTTTAAATATTACAAGTTTTATAATCTTTTCTCTTTACATCCCCATATATAGGTGTTATAGTCTTTATTACTAGGATATTGCACTATATATAGCGGAGGTCTTATGAAATTTAAAAGGTTTTTTACGCGGGGGATGTCTTCTCCTTACGATGGGATTGAGTGGGTGGAGAGAAAGAGTGAGATACGTGATCTTGACGGAAGGGTTATTTTTTCTCAAGAGAGGGTTGTTGTCCCTTCTTTTTGGTCTCAAATTGCAACGGATATTATTGCTCAGAAATATTTTAGAAAGGCAGGGGTGCCAGAGGATATTTCTCCCGATGGAAGGGAGTTCGATGCAAGACAGGTCTTTCATCGTCTGGCTTATACGTGGAAAAAATGGGGTGAGGATGCGGGATACTTTGACAGCGAGGAGGATGCCCAGATTTTTTATGATGAGATTTGTTATATGCTTGCTCACCAAATGGCAGCGCCCAATTCTCCTCAGTGGTTTAATACAGGGCTGCATGCTGTCTATGGTATAGAGGGGCCACCTCAGGGGCATTATTATGTAGACCACAAGACTGGCAAGCTCAAAAGGTCAGCGAGCGCATACGAGAGGCCTCAGCCACATGCCTGTTTTATTTTGGATGTAGAGGATGATCTTGTGGGAGAAGGTGGCCTTATGGATACGCTCCAGCGTGAGGCCAGGCTTTTTAAATACGGTTCCGGTACTGGAAGTAATTTTTCTAGAATCAGAGCTGAGGGGGAGCCTTTGAGCGGTGGTGGGGTGTCCTCCGGACTGCTTTCTTTTCTCAAGGTGTTTGACCGCTCTGCTGCTGCAATAAAGAGCGGAGGAACCACAAGACGTGCAGCCAAGATGGTTGTGCTTGATGTGGATCATCCAGATATCTTTAAATTTGTCAGATGGAAGGTGGAGGAAGAGTATAAGGTCGCTTCTCTTGTTGCAGGTAGCAGACTGGTTTCCTCTATGTCACGCAGGCTGCTTGAAGCTTTTTCATCATGCGGCGGGGATTATGAGGATGCTGTTCTTGTGACGGCCATAAGAGAGGCTATTTCCGCAGGGCTTCCTGAGACTTATATCCATCAGGTTTTACGTCTTGCAGAGGCTGGGATGAGTCCTGAGGATTTCCCAGTGTATTCTACGGACTGGGAAGGAGAGGCGTACAACACTGTGAGCGGACAGTCCTCCAATAATTCTGTACGCGTGTCTCAGGCTTTTCTGGAGGCTGTAGAGAATGATGGGGACTGGGAACTTACTGCACGCACAAGCGGTCAGGTGATAAAGGTAGTAAAGGCAAGAGAGCTATGGAAGGAGATTATCAGGGCTGCCTGGCAGTGCGCTGATCCGGGGATTCAGTTTGACAGCACTATTAATGAGTGGCATACCTGTCCGGCTGACGGAAAGATAAATGCTTCTAACCCCTGTTCTGAGTATATGTTTCTTGACGATACTGCATGTAATCTTGCTTCTATCAATTTCCTTCCCTTCTATGATATGGATTCAGGCAGATTTGATGTAGAGGGGTTTTCCCATGCTGTTGATTTATGGACTGTTGTGCTTGAAATAAGCGTAGTAATGGCTCAGTTTCCTTCCAAAACGATAGCGGAGAAGAGTTATCTTTATAGGACTCTTGGGCTGGGCTTTGCCAATCTTGGCAGTCTGCTCATGGTTATGGGGCTTCCTTATGACAGTCCGGAGGGACGTGCTGTTGCGGGAGCTCTCAGTGCAATACTGACAGGTCGTGCATATCACATGTCCGCAAGGATGGCAGCAGAGTGGGGTGCTTTTGCAAGATATGAGGCAAACCGCGAGCATATGTTGCGTGTTATAAGAAACCACAGGCGTGCAGCATATAATTCTGCAAGGGAAGAATATGAGGGGTTGTCCGTTACTCCTATAGGCATAGACCCGACGCTGTGTCCGGATTATCTTGTCAAGGCAGCAAGAAAAATCTGGGATGAAGCGCTCGAACTTGGAGAAAACTACGGATACAGAAATGCACAGGTTACGGCCATAGCACCTACGGGAACCATCGGGCTTCTTATGGACTGCGATACAACAGGGATAGAGCCTGATTTTGCGATAGTTAAGTTTAAGAAGCTTGCAGGAGGTGGATATTTTAAGATAATAAACCGCTCGGTACCCCCTGCGCTAAGAAAACTGGGCTACTCGGAGAAGCAGATAGAGGAGATTGTCCGCTATTGCGTAGGAGCGGCAAGTCTCAAGGGCTGCTCTGTGATATCTCATAAAAAGCTCAAGGAAAAAGGATTTACAGATAAAGAAATATCTGCAATGGAAGAAAGGGCAAAAAATGCCTTTTCTATCAAGGATGTTTTTGGTATATGGAATTTCTCACAGGAGACTTTGTCAAGGCTGGGGCTTCCAGAAGATGCGTCCAAGGATGCGAGCTTTGACCTGCTTGCTTTTCTGGGCTTTTCCAGGAAGGAAATTGAGACAGCAGAGGAATATATCTGCGGCTCCATGACACTGGAGGGTGCTCCGCATCTCAAAGAAGAGCACCTGTCTGTCTTTGACACGGCAAGTCCTGCAGGAAAAAAGGGAACACGCTCTATATCATGGCGCGGGCATGTGCTTATGATGGCAGCTGTGCAGCCTTTTGTAAGCGGAGCTATATCCAAGACAGTAAACATGCCGCAGAGCGCAAGCATCCGGGATGTGGAAGAAGCCTATCTTCTGTCATGGAAGAGTATGCTCAAAGCTGTTGCCCTATACAGAGACGCATCCAAGCTAAGCCAGCCACTTTCTGCAGTAAGTGGAGCAGGCGACGGAGCTGCGGAGGCCATAGCAAAAGCAGCAAGAATAAGGCTACAGCCTCGTGAAGAGCAATACGCAGAACAGGCAACAGAAATAAATAAGTCGACACAGACAACAAGTCTATCACGCGGACAGAGGGAGACTCTTCCATCCCGCAGAGCTGGCTACACTCAAAAAGCAAAAATAGGAGGACACAGTCTTTTTATCCGCACCGGAGAATATCAGGACGGCAGGCTGGGAGAAATCTTTCTGGACATGTACAAAGAAGGTGCAGCCTTCCGCTCTCTTCTCAACAGCTTTGCCATTGCAGTCTCCATAGGTCTGCAATACGGCGTACCTCTACAGGAGTTTGTGGATGCATTTGTCTTCACGCGTTTTGAGCCCAACGGCATGGTACAGGGACACCCCAAGCTGAGAATGGCAACCTCCGTGATAGACCTGATATTCCGCGACTTGGGCATCTCCTATCTGGGAAGAGATGATCTTGCACACATAAAAGAAGAAATATCCAGCACTGACATAAGCCACAACACGGAAGAGAAACAAGAAGAAAACACTAGCCACAAAAAAACAAAAAAAGAAGTCATAAGAGAAGAAGCCGTAAGCAAAGGCTACGAAGGCGATGCCTGCCCTATCTGCGGCAACTTTACACTTGTGAGAAACGGGACATGTCTCAAGTGCGAGACATGCGGAAGCACAACAGGCTGTTCTTAAAAACCATAGACCGAACGGCCGGACTGCGCCAGATAAGGCAAAGCTGCCAGAAAAAGGCGCAAGTCCGGCCTGCCTTCGGCAAATAAGAAGAAGCTAATATCAAAGACTCTGTTTTCCTATGCCGTAGGCAGCGGAGGACGCTTATGTGTCCTCCGCGTTCGGTATAAAAAATAATCCTATTGATTCTGTATATCCAAGGATAAAAAAAATATGATATAATTTTTATGAAAACCACTATGGTTTTCTTTATTAATAAGGGGGTAAAAATGAAAAGGCTGCTTATCTTTTTTTTTGCGATAGCTGCACTCGTATCATGTAATAAAGCTCAGCAAAAATACAACGAAAAAATAGACCCACAGGTTCTCCGTGAATATGTTTTTTCTTATACACAAGGAAGCCTGTCAAGACAGGGCAAGATAGAAGTTACTTTTTCTCAGGATATTCTTAAGGATTATAAAATTGGAGATGAGCTTCCTGATAATATCCTTACTATTTCCCCAGCTATAAAGGGAAAAACAACTAAGGAAACTAACCGTATTATTGTCTTTGAGCCGGAAAAAGGGTTTAAACAGGGAGTGTCCTATTCTTATACTGTATGGCTTAACCGCATTTTTGATAAAAAACCAAAGATAGACAGGTTCTCCGCAGAGATAAAAATACCGGAGATTGCAGTAAACTATCTTAATCTGCAAACTTATTCACAGGGCAACAGAAGCATAGAAATCCAGGGCAACCTGCGAATGTCGGATGTTGTGGATAATGATGCCCTAGAAAGGGCTCTAAAAACAGATATAAAAAAGCCAATAGAATGGGAACATGATGGAACAAATCACACATTCTCCATAAAGGATATTCCACAAACCAAGGAAGAACAGCGGTATAACATTTCTATTGACCTTTCTGCAGTGGGAGGAAAAGGCGAGGTAAAAAGAGAAGCAGTCATACCAGGCTTTGGCAAATTTGTTGTGACAAGGCAGGATTACCAAAGAGAAGAAGGAAAGCTTCTTCTTTATTTCTCAACTCCTATAGACACAGAACAAAACATCTCTTCCCTTATAACTTCATCAAACACAGAAATCAACACCAGTATAAACGGTAACATACTTTCCGTATTTTTCACCAGAATAAAGCCAGATACACAGAATACAACCATCAAGATATCAAAGGATTTAAAGAGTGTTTACGGTACATCCATGGAAAAAGATTATTCCACACAGATAAGCCTAAAAATAATTCCCAAGCCCAAGGTACAGCTCAATATCCAGGGCGGAATAATTCCGCAGGGGAAGGATGCTTATGTGCCGTTTAGGGCAATAAGTCTTAGGGCTGTAGATATAACCGTCATAGAAGTTTTTCCACATAATATGCTGGATTTCTACAAGAGGTTTGTGCAAATCAACTCTCAAAACAGTTCTTATATCTCTTATGTGGGAAGGCCTGTTGCAGAGTTTACTGTAAGACTGGACAGGTATACAAATAACAATCTTTCTACATTGGAAGATTATAAAATCAATCTGGCTGATTATATAGAGATTAATAAGCAGTCGGTCTATAGGGTAGAGATTGATTTTAACAGAAGGTATTTTATAGGCATACCGGAGGAAGATGCAGAAAAACTGAGTGATAAGACCTATGCAGATGACTATGAAACTCCCATAAAAAAGAATGATTATTACAGTGATTATTACTATTACAATGATGATTACTACAAAAGCATGGATCCATATACTACAACATACTACTCTGGTGGTAAACAACGTGTAGGCTGTTTTATTGCAGTATCCAATATAAGCCTGATAGCCTTTCAGAACAAGGGAAGCCTGTCTGTCATTGCTAACGATACTATGACAGGAAATCCTCTGTCCTCAGCAAAAATAGAGCTTTATAATCTCCAGGGAGAAAAACTTATAGAGAAAACAACTGACAATAATGGCTTTGTGTCATTTGAAACAAAGACAAAAGGTGCTTTTATAAAGGCAAACAAAGCAGACGAGTATGCATATCTGTATCTGAGCCCTGATACAATGATGGACATGTCCAACTACAATATTGGTGGTGAGGTAAGAGAAGATGATCTGGATGCCTTTATATATGGAGAAAGGGAGGTATGGAGGCCTGGAGACAATATCCATCTCTTCCTGATGCTTGAGGATAAGAAAGGAGCTCTTCCTGAGGATTATCCTGTAGTGGCAAGGCTTATAGACCCCAAAGGCAAAGTAAAGCAAAAGATAGTAAACTCCGAGCATATAAACCGTCTCTACTACTTTGTGTTTTCAACAGATCCTGATGATATGACAGGAAATTGGTCTGCTGTTTTTGAAGTAGGCGGGAAAGAGTTTACAAAAGCAATAGCAATAGAGACAGTAAAGCCCAATAGAATGAGAACAACGCTAACATTCCCGTCAGAAATAATACACCAATCGGAAGAAGGTATTCCCATATCAGTAGAAGTAAGCTGGCTCCACGGAGCTCCTGCAAAGGATACCAAGGTAAATATAAGCTATTCTTTATTTCCAGTAAAAACAAGCTTTGCCAATTATGAAGCCTATATTTTCGATAATCCTACTATAGATTTTCATTCTTATTACGATAAGGCTGCAGAAAAGAAAACTGACCAGGATGGGAAAACAAGTTTTACTTTTAAACCAGGCAATATAAAAGCACCAGGCTTTCTCAAAGCGGTTTTCCTATGCAGAGCATATGAAACAGGAGGAGATATAAGTATAAACACAAGCTCGGTCAAGTATTCTCCATATACACATTATGCAGGTCTAATGCTCCCAAGAGAAAAAGACAGCTGGTATGACTTTGAGAGCAAAAAAGAATATGAGATGAATGTAGTAAGTGTAACAGATGAGGGCAAACCCGCACCTAACAGGAATCTTAACATAACGATATATAAAATAAACTGGTGGTGGTGGTGGCATAAAGAGGATGATTTTACCAATTTTTTTAGAAAATATGATGCCAGAAAACTACAGAGCTGGAGAGTTACTACAGACAGCACAGGAGGAGCAAAACAGAAATTCTCCTTCGATGATGGTGGAAGATATCTCATATACGTAGAAGACCCAAAATCCGGACATGCAACAGGAAAAATAGTCTACACATCATGGTGGGGGAGGAATATGGCAGCTGTTACGGGCAATGCATCTGTATTGTTCTTCTTTCCAGATAAAGAAGAATATACCCCAGGAGAAAAAGCTAAGCTAAGCTTCCCTTCTTCTCCCGATGCAAAGCTTTATCTCGCAGTAAGCGATGCATACACAATAAAGAAACTCATTTATTTGGAAGCAGAAAAGGATAAAGATACAATAGATGTAGAGATTGACATAACAGATGACTTTGACAGCACCATGTATATACATGCATTCTTAGTACAGCCATATGATAACTTAAAAAACGACAGACCCATAAGGATGTACGGACTGCAGCCAATAAGGATAAAGAAAGAAAAATACAGTATAAGTCCTGTAATAGAAACAGATAAAAACTTCATGCCTTTTAAAACGGCAAATATCAAGATATCCGAGAAAAACGGCAAACCTATGACCTACTCCCTTGCAATAGTAGATGAGGGGCTATTGGATATAACCAACTTTAAGACCCCGGACCCGTATAATTATTTTTATGCCAAGAAAGCAATGCTACTCAATATCTGGGATACTTACGGATACATCATGTCCAGATCTCAGCTAAGTATAGGCAAAATACTCAGGCCGGGTGGCGGAGGCATGGAAGAAGAGCAAGAACAGAAAAAACAGGCAACCAGGTTTAAGCCGGTGGTAATAGTAAAGGGACCGTTTTATCTTCCTCCAGGGAAAACCATTAATCATGCAATAGACATACCCAATTATATTGGCTCAGTAAGGATAATGGTGGTTGCCCGTGATAAAAGCTCTTACGGCTCTGCAGAAAAGGCTGTTCCAGTAAAAGCATCTCTTATGACACTGGTTACTGCTCCCAGGGTTTCCAGATACGGTGATACCTTCTCCATACCTGTCAATATTACAGCCTCGGAGGAAATTATAGGAAATCAGGCAAAAGCATATATAGAAGCAGAAGGCGGAATAGAAATAGTAGGAGACAAGACCAGGTTGGTAGATATAAAAGAAGCAGGAGAGCAATACATATACTTTACCGCAAAGACAACACAACTGGGAATAGGGAAGATAACAGGATATGTGGAGGCAGGCAATCAAAAATCAGACTTTGATTTTGAGATAGATGTGCTGCCTCCAAGCGGACTGACTACAAGAGTTATAACATCTACCATAAACGGAAAATCGGCAGAAAGCTTTGATATCAATCCTATAGGCCTTGTGGGAGGCAACACATACAAGCTGGAACTATCCATAATACCTCCTATCAATCTGGAATCCAGGCTGCAATATCTTATATCCTATCCTTATGGATGTGCAGAACAGACAACATCCAGTGTATTCCCACAAATAATGCTCCCGGACATAACAAACCTGACAGAAAAAGAGAAAAAGGCAATAGAAGACCATATAAACATAGCCATAGAAAGGCTTACAGACATGCAGACATCCGATGGCGGGTTTGCATACTGGCCTGGGGAACGTTCTTATGATTGGCTTAGTAGCTATGTAGGACACTTTCTCATACTAGCAAAAAAGAAGGGCTACTATGTTCCATCTTATACAGCAGAAAATTGGCTGAATTATCAAAAAGAACTTGCAAGAGAATGGCAATATGACAAAGACAAATATTATCTCAACAATACCCAAGCCTACAGACTATACACTCTCGCTCTTGCAGGATATCCTGATATGAGTTCTATGAACAGGACACTTGCTGCGCTTAAGCAAGATGATAAAAACATCAGGGCAAAGCTGAGACTTGCAGCCGCATACGCTATATCCGGAAACAAGACAATAGCAAAAGATATAATATCAGATATTACGGATGTAAATGCTCTCATAGCGGGAGCATATGAGAATGATGATTATTGGTGGTATTCTTATGGCTCGGGACTAAGAGACCTTGCTATTGCTCTGGAAACCTTTGTCATCATACAGGATAAGGATAAAGCCTTTAAGATAGCACAGCATATTGCAGAAAGCCTCAACTCTGATAAATGGATGTCTACCAATACTACTGCATATTGTCTGTATGCTATAGCACAGTATATAAACTCCTCAGGAGACTCATCCAAGGTTATGGCAGAATATAGCTGGCAGAATAATATAATATCCATAGACTCGGATAAACCCATACAACTCATAACCCTTGATGGAGAAAAAGGAGGGAAACTCACAGTAAGAAACAAGACAGACTCTCCTATCCATACCAGAGTCATATCATCGGGATACCCACCACTGAGAGAAGCAAAACCTATGGAAAACCTTATAAAACTCGATGTGGAATTCTATGATAAAAACTCAAAGCCAATAAGTCCAAAAAACATAACACAAGGAACAGATATTATAATCAAAATCACGGTTGAAAATCCGTCAAACACAAAATACAGGAACATAGCTCTGTCACTTATAGTACCCAGTGGATGGGAGATTCTTAACCAGAGGCTCTTTGAAACAGCCATAACCAAGAACCAGAGCAGCTTTAGCTATCAGGACATAAGGGATGACAGGATATACACCTTCTTTGATATAGAGCCAAAAGAAAAGAAAAACTATGTTTTCCTCACAACAGCAGCATACGAGGGAGAGTTTTTCTTCCCATCGGTTCTGGTAGAGGAGATGTACAACCATGAAATCAGGGCAGAAAGTGCGGCATTCTTTACAAAAGTACTTAAAGCAGATAAATAAACTTCTAGATACACAGATAGCAGGGGAGAATATATCTCCCCTGCCCTTTTTATATCTGCGTACTATCATCACATCGCTATCATTATTTTTATCTGTTTTCTTCCTTATAATATACACTCTCTTTTACTGGCCTCTTCCAGATAAGCTTTTTGATGACCCCTACTGTACAGTAATCAAAGACAGAAACAACAGAATAATACAGACTATGATAGCAGATGACATGCAGTGGCGTTTTCCAGCTCCAGACAAATTACCGCAAAAATACATAGAAGCCCTCATAAGATATGAGGATAAACGCTTCTATCTCCACGGAGGGATTGACAGCGTCGCAATACTCAGAGCAATAAAGCTCAATACAAGCAAAGGAGCAATAATAAGCGGTGGCAGTACAATAACAATGCAGCTTGCAAGGCTGGCAAGAAAAGGACAAGCAAGAACAATCATAGAAAAAATAATAGAAGCATGGATGGCCATAAGGATTGAGAGAAAATACAGTAAAGAAGAGATATTACGGCTATATGCAAGCCATGCACCCTTTGGCGGGAATATAGTAGGTATAGAAGCCGCAGCATGGAGATATTTTGCGAGGCAGCTCAATGATCTGTCATGGGCAGAATCAGCATTTCTTGCTGTACTGCCTCAAGATCCTGCTCTTTTTTTTCAACCGCATGGCAAAGAAGAGATAAGAAAAAAGCGGGATTTTCTGCTGACACGACTATGGGTAGAAGGAAAAATTGATAAAGATTTCTTAAACCTGAGTTATCAGGAAGAAATACCTGATAAACTGTATGATTTTCCCACTCTGGCACCTCATCTTCTTGTAAGAGCAATAGAAGACGGACAAAGAGGTAAAATAATAAAAAGTACAATAGAGGCATCTCTTCAAACAGAAGTAAAAAGAATAGTAGACCAGTATTATACAGAACTTATGCACAACAATGTACACAATGCAGCAGCACTAGTCGTTGACCTCGCAACAGGAGAAGTTCTCGCATATATAGGCAATACACCGGAAAAAGATCCTGATTATGGTGGAAAAGTAGACTGCATAAGTGCAAAACGCAGTCCCGGCAGCACTTTAAAACCTTTTTTATACGCAATGGCTTTAACAAGTGGAGAAATACTTCCAACTCAATTGCTCCCAGATATACCCATAAGTTTTGGTGGTTTTTCTCCCCGCAACTTTCACAGAACATACTATGGTATAGTAGGAGCAGATAAAGCCCTCACAGAATCGCTCAATATACCCTTTAGCATACTTACAGCAAGATATGGTTACAGACGCTTTTACTCCATGCTGCAGAGACTAGGGCTAAGGCTGCCCTTTCCTCCAGACCACTATGGACTCTCCATAATACTAGGCGGAGTAGACATAAGTCTGTGGGAATTGAGCCAGCTATATGCAGGATTGGGAAGGTCAGCTAGAGGAGAATACGACGAGCCATTTTTCTCCCATACCTACATCATGGATAAAAAACCAGCAGTACTTGGAGAGGCAACAAAAAACATAATAGACAAGCCATCTGCAGTGATTACGCTCAATACATTAAAGGACTTGGCAAGACCGGGCATAGAAGCATCTTGGGACATATTTGCAAGAAGAAAAAAGATAGCATGGAAGACAGGAACAAGCTGGGGACAAAGAGATGCCTGGGCCATAGGACTCACCCCGCACTATCTCGTTGCTGTATGGGTAGGAAATGCAACAGGAGAAGGCAATCCTGTACTGCTGGGAGCAAAAAAAGCAGCTCCGCTGCTTTTTAACATATTCCGCAGTCTACCCTTTGAAGATGACTGGTTTACAATAGAAAAAGAAGAACTCTATCCCGTAGAAATATGCACAGAATCAGGCATGCGGGCAGGCTCGGACTGTCCTACTACAAAGATATCTTGGCTGCCTCCAGCAGCAGCAGAATCAGAGCTGTGTAAATACCATAAGCTTCTGCACCTGGACGCAGAAGGTAAGCATCAAGTTGACAGCTCAACATACCCTGTATCCCTCATGCAGCACAAAAGTTGGTTTATACTCCCACCACTCCAAGCATACTACTACCAAAAATCAGGCCATCCATACCAAGAACCTCCCCCCATATTAGGGCAACAGAAAAATACCGTAGAAATAGGTTATCCTTCTCCCGGCGCAGTCCTATACATCCCCATTGACCTGGATGGGAAACGCGAGCAGGTTGTTGCAGAAGCAGCCTGTCAGACAGACAGCCCCCTATACTGGCATCTTGATGGCAAATACCTGGGAGTAACAACAAGGGAGCACAGCTTTCTTCTATCCCCTCCTGCAGGAGAACACCGTCTCTACATCATAGACAACAAGGGTAACTCTGCATCAGTAGAATTTACAGTAAAAGAAACCATAGCAGAACAAAAAAAAGCAAGATAGTATACGCAAGGCTTTACAAAGCAGACAATTTCTGATATCTTTCTTCTACTTTTACAAGCAGGGGTAGATTATGGCACGCAGATGCGAAATATGCGGAAAAGAAACAAGAAGCGGTAACAGCGTAAGCCATGCGCACAACAAGACCAAGAGAACCTTTAAGCCCAACATCCAGAAAGTAAAGATAAACGACAATGGTTCTATAAAGAGCATAAAAATTTGCACACGCTGTCTCAAAGCAGGAAAAGTAGTCAAGGTTGTATAAAACACAAGTGCGCATAACAGAGCCTCCCTATTGGGGAGGCTTTTTTTATATAATCGAACGGCCGGACTAAGCTCTATTCTTAAAACAAGGTCAGAAAAGGGCTACATTCCGGCCTGCCTGCAGCACATAAAAAGAAAAGCAGGCAGAACCCTTGCTCTGCCTGCCCTATCTACTGCCGGAGGCAGCGCAGGACGCACTTTACTGCGTCCTGCGCGTTCGGTATAAAAAACACTAACCAATCATAGTCTTGATATCTTCTTCAACCGTGCTTATCCCACCAATGCCAAAGTTTTCCACAAGCACCTTTGCAACACCGGGAGAAAGAAAAGCAGGAAGCGTAGGACCTAGGTGGATGTTCTTGACACCAAGGGAAAGCAAAGCAAGCAGAACTATTACTGCCTTCTGCTCATACCAAGCTATGTTGTACACTATGGGCAGCTCGTTTACACTCTCAACACCAAAAGCATTCTTAAGTGCAAGTGCAGTAACTGCAAGAGAATAACTGTCATTACACTGCCCTGCATCCAACACACGGGGAATACCGTCTATATCACCCAGATTGAGCTTATTATACCTGTACTTTGCACAGCCTGCAGTAAGAATAACATTATCCGCAGGAAGAGCAGAGGCAAATTCTGTATAATAGTTTCTTGTCTTAAAACGACCGTCACAACCTGCCATAACAACAAACTTCTTTATCTTGCCCTGCTTTACCGCATCTACAACCTTTCCTGCAAGAGCCTTGACCTGTGCATGTGCAAAACCACCTACTATGCTGCCCTGCTCAAGCTTCTTGGGTGGCTGACAAGTCTTTGCCTGCTCTATTATCAAAGAAAAATCCTTCTGCCCGCCGGGCTTTCTGTCCTCTATGTGCTTTGCACCAGGATATCTTACGGTACCTGTAGTATAAAGCTTATCCATATAAGATGCAGATGACGGAGGAGGCACAAGACAATTAGTAGTCATAAGAATAGGACCAGCAAAGGCCTCAAACTCCTCAACCTGCTTCCACCATGCATTTCCGTAATTACCTTTAAAGTGAGAATACTTCTTAAAAGCAGGATAATAATGTGCAGGCAACATCTCGCCGTGAGTATAGATATCTATACCCGCATCCACACTCTGCTCCAGAAGCTCTTCAAGATCCTTGAGATCATGTCCACTTATGAGAATACCAGGCCTATCTCCTGCTTCTATGGAAACCTCTGTTATCTCCGGATTTCCATAAGTTTCTGTATTGGCTTTATCAAGCAAAGCCATAGTCGTAACACCTACGGAGCCGCATTCCATAACAAGACCAACAAGCTCATCCGCACCAAGACTGTCATCATCAAGAGCAAGAAGAGCCTTATCCATAAAGCGGATAACAGCATCATCCCTATAACCAAGAACAGCCGCATGGTGGGCATAAGCTGCCATACCCTTGAGCCCTATGAGAAGAAGCTCTCTCAAAGAACGCACATCCTCATTCTCAGTTCTCATAACACCGTACTGACTGCCAAGAGACTTCCAAGTCTCCACAGTCCCCTCGTTCCAGCGAACAAAAGCAGGCTCATCCGGCAGCTTACCAGCCTTTGCAAGCTCATCCCTAACATCTTCTCTAAGCTTTATTGCTGCAACAACCTTTCTTCCAAGGTCATCAGCATCAAAGTTGACATTGGTGATAGTTGTAAAAAGAGCAGAAATAATCTCATCCTCAAGAAGAGCAGCCTTATCAAGCCCTGCATCCATAGCAGCAGCATGATAAAAAGCAAGCGTCTTTACAACATGGATATAAACATCCTGCAGATTAGCAACCTCATCTGTCTTACCGCAGACACCCCTTACGGTACAACCCGTACCTTTTGCAGCTTCCTGACACTGAAAACAAAACATACTCATAAAACACCCCTAATATACAAAATTTTTATAGTTCTTATATTTCTACATCGGAGATGACATCTCCGTTAATGCCTATTACAACCTGCCTTATGGCAATATCAGAAGCAGAACGCCTAAGCGCCTCCTGCACAAGAAAAACAAGCCCTCTACAGCAAGGAACCTCCATAATAGCAACAGTAATACTTGCAATATTTGCCAGAGAAAAGATCTGAGCAAGCTTCTCAACATACTCATCCTGATTAGAATCCAACTTTGGACAAGCAATAACAAGCTTTCTACCCGTAAGCAACTTAGAATGGAAAGCACCAAGAGCAAAAGCAGTACAGTCTGCAGCAATAAGCAAATCTGCACCCACAAAATACGGCGCCTGCGGATGCACTAGACTAAGCTGCACAGGCCACTGCTCAAGCATGCTAGGCACATCGCCCACAGCAGCAGGAACCTGCGCTTTCTCAATACTCCTTGCCTGAGCAGAAGGACAACCTGCATGAGCATGAGACGGCCTCTCAAAATCAGGCACCTCAATATCGTTCTCTATAAGATAAGCAATAGCCTCCTTGAGAAGCTCCTTTTCTCCGTGCTCGGCAAGATGCTCAAGATGCGCCTTGATAACAGACATACCCTGCCTTACCATGTTGGCCATAACAGCCCTCTCATCATACGGCTCAGCCTCACGCTCCTCAAAAGTAAGAGCACCAAGAGGACAGTGCCCTATACATGCACCTAGCCCATCACAAAACAAATCACTGACCAGCCTGGCCTTACCATCAATAATCTGCAGAGCACCCTCAGGACAATTGGGGATACACTCTCCGCAGCCATTACACAAATCCTCATCTATTTTAATAATAGTTCTCTTCATAAAACCCTCCAACTCAACATCTGAGAAAAATATACGCCCAAAAGCTGACAAAAACCGTAACAAATGTTACACTTTTTAAAGAAACTTAGTATTTTTATAAGAAAATTTTATCAGAAAAAAGGAACAAACATGCAAAAAAACACAATACAGGAACAGCTGGCAAGAACCCCGCTATTTGCCAACCTGACAGAAAAAGAACTTGCAACAATATTTACAAGAACCATACCACAAATAACAAAACTAAACCCAGGTAAGACCCTTATACATCAAGGCGCAGAATACACACAACTATGGATACTCCTTTCCGGTACAGCAGAAGGCCGCATAACAGACTACAGCGGGAAAACAGTAACAGTAGAAAACTTCTCATCACCATGCATAATCGCTCCAGCAATACTCTTTTCAAAAAACCCCATTCTCCCTGTAGAGCTCATAGCAACAGACACAGGCAGAGCAGCAATAATAAGAAAAGAAGAACTGATAAACATCTTTACCCAGCACCCTACAGTCATGGAAAACTTCCTTGCCGACGTATCGGAAAAACTCATAACCCTATCCAGCCGCCTTTCCTTTGTACTCTTCCTAAACATAAGACAAAAACTGGCACGATATCTTCTTGCAATGCCACACACAGAAAACCGCATAAAACTCCCACTAAGCATAAGTGCACTTGCAGAATACTTTGGCACAAGCAGACCCTCGCTATCCAGAGAACTCTCCATACTCACAAAAAAAGGCATAATAAAAAAAGAAGGCAAATACATAACGATACTGGACAGAAAAGCATTAAAAAAAGAATTAGACCGAACGGGCAGGGACTAGGCAAAGTACAACAGCCATCCCCTGCCCTGCCTGCGGCACATAAAAAGAAAAGCAGGCAGCATGAAAAACCACCTGCAAAACCATCAAAATCAGCGTTCCCCAGTCTTCTTTATAATATGAAACCCAAACTGAGTCTTAACAAGACGACCGATAAGCCCCCTGGAAGCCTTGGCAACAGCCTCCTCAAAAGGCTTAACCATCTGACCGGGAGAAAACCAGCCTAGATCCCCCCCCTTGGACTTAGAAGGACAATCAGAAAACTCCCTTGCAAGAGACTCAAAACTGGCACCAGACTTAAGCCTCTTAAGAAGCTCCTCACCAAGAGCCTTATCCTTGACAAGAATATGACTAGCTCTCCATTCCATAAAAACTCCTGAAAACCAACAAAGATATTAAAATCCAGTCTAAAACAAAAAAAAACCCCTGTAAATAAGCACAAGAAAGGCAAACATACCATAAAAACATTGACGAATACTGTACAACGCCCTATACTTAAGTAAAATAGTAATATTAAGGATGCAAAATGAGATATTTACATGTAAAAATAATCATATATTCAATAGTTACAGCAATACTCATATCATCATGCGACATTGCTTCCATAACAGGAGAAGACAGCACTGACAATCCACCGACCATAGAAAGCTTTTCTGACAACGGAGATGGAACAGCAAGAGTATCGGCCACAGATGATAAAAGCATCAGCACTGTATTTATCAATTCTACTGACATAACAGCCCATAACACAGGCAGCAGTACATCATACATATCCGATATACCACTTTCTGAGGGAGATAATACCCTAGTAGTAACCGATTCTGCAGGGCAAACAGCAACAGCCCACATAAATATAGACCTAAATATAGCAGTAGGATTAAGCCTTTCTGCAACACAAGCAGAACACAATCATGACAGCAATACAGAAGTTACAGCAACAATAGACCCACAAAAACTATCATACTCCTATGGCAAGTTCTTTATTGACGGAACAGAAAAAGATACTTTTACAGGAAAATCCTTTGGCATCAATGTGGACTGGGTAGGAAACAGACAAATCAGTGTAATCCTGTACGATGACAAAGACAACATTTTGGGAGCCAGCACCTTATCACAGACACTAGAAGGCACAAATACTCCGCCGGAAGCACCTGTAGCCACAGGAGGAACTTTCTCTGTTATGTGGGGATATACTGCAGAATATACGGTCATCAAGTCCGATATCAACAATGATACACTTACACTGGAGACAGATATACCGGCATCTTTTACAGATATGGGCAGCTACTGGGATGTGGTTATAGATACAACAGCATACCCTTACCCCTATTCTATTATCATCATGCACCGTGCATATGACGGACATTCATACTCTTCTCAAGTTCCTGTAAACATAGAAATCACAGACCCCAACACCTGATGATAAAAACTAATAACATATCCCTTTAAGTTTTATCCCTGGACACTATGTCAAAAAAACATTGCATAAAAAATCTGCCAGAGGCAGGCAGCCCGTAAGGGCTGCCGTTCGGTTTATAAATAAAGAAATGATTTTACCCCCAATGATATGGTATAATTATAAAAAACATAAAGGACATGGATATGAGTAAAAGAAATGTTCTTATTTGCACAGTAGGAACAAGCTTGTTTTATGGTAATTTAAGCGGACTGACAGAAAAAACTCCCAATAGGCCAGACAACTGGGAAAATATAAAATCAGCTTATGAAAATAAAAATTGGACTCTGCTTGCAAGAGAATTATTAAAACTGCAACCATATGATAGAATTTGCGGGGCAGAGATTAATACTATTTATGACCTTATAGTCAAAAAAAGAAGAAACATAGATAAACTGTATCTGCTTGTTTCTGATACAGAAGATGGAGAAAACACGGGCAGAGTATTACAGGAATATTTTAAAAAAAATTCTATCATAAGAATATCAGAAGTAGAGTTCTCTAAAGTTGAGAAATTACAAGATAAAAAACCAAAAGATTTTAAGTCTCATGGCTTAAGGAATCTTATAAGAGAAATAGCACAAATAATACAGCGAGTTGGTGGACAAGAAAATGTTATGATCGATGCTACAGGTGGTTACAAAGCTCAGATAGCTATTGCCGTACTTATTGGTATTGCACTAAACATACCTGTGAGTTATAAGCATGAGCGGTTTTCAGAAATAATAGATTTTCCTCCGATGCCTATTTCCTTTGATTATTCTTTTCTGGGAGAATACTCTCAAATTCTTTCTATTATGGAAAAAGGTAATATTCTATCTGAGGAAGAAATAGAATTTACAGAATCTGGAGAAAAGATACTTGCATTGTTAGAAGAAATGGAAGAAGGTGGTAAAACCTTCTACAGCCTCAACTATATAGGACAAATTCTACTTACAAGCTATAGACTTAATAATAAAAAAAGAATAGAGCTAAGAGATGCAAGAGAAGAAGAAAGAAAAGAACCATCTTTTAGAAAAGACCATTATCCCAAAAACTTTATAGAGTATATGAGAAAAGTCTGGAAAGAGAATAAATGGATAAAAACTGCATATACTGTATCGTATAATAAACAGAAAGCTATAAAAGGAATAGGATTTAGTGTAAAAGAAATAGATGGTAAAAAAGAACTAGTAGCAACATATTGTGATAAGAATAATTTTGGAAGCCGCTTCAAAATCATATGTACAGATGACTCTGAGGATGTACTGACATGGGCAGCTCTAGAATTAAACACTAAATATGGTAAATATTAAATATATAATACACTCATACCGGTCAGGTCATCCATATGGCCGTATTTTATTATTGGAGATTATAGATATCTTAGAGAAATTTGATATAATTATATTATACAAAAAGAATTATAATATTTTGTTTGACATATAATATTAGCATGGTTTATTATAAGAATCATGCCAACAAAATTACAATCTGTTTCATTAGAATGTACTCTTTTTTTTGAAAAACCTGTAAGAATAGACAATTATCCTGCTTTTGTTATAAGAAGTATCTTGGGATATCACTTGCGCAGAATGCATTGCGTTTCTCACGGGACAGCATGTCATGAATGTGCATTCAAAAGAACCTGTGCTTATATTTTTTTGTTTGAGAGTATAATAGATAAGAATACTTCTGTATTGCCGGGGAGAGATCGAGCCAGCCAACCATTTAGAATAATTTGCAACGCAGAACCCAATACAACTGTAGAGAAATTGAGTTTGGAAATATGGTTATATGGCAAAGCTGTAGAATATATCCCTCATATTATCTTTGCTCTAAAAGAAGCTGGAAACAACGGCCTTTTTTCTGAGCGGGTACATTATAAACTTGAGATTAAAAACAATAAGGGTAATACTATTTTAGATAACAATAGAATAAAAGAAGAATTTATAGAGAAAGATATACTTGAGTATTCATTTGATAACAGACCAGTAGAAAATTGTTTTAAAATACAATGCATTACACCAGTGCGGTTTAAGGTCAATAACAAATACACTTCCAGTTTTTCTGCTGTAGATTTCTATCTAGCATCATTTAGAAGGATAAATACACTTTTTTCTTTATATTCAGAAGATCTAGAAAAAAGGTTTATTCCAGTAAAACCATTGGAAGAAGTAACAGTAAAAGAACCTTCTCTTAGATGGAAAGAGTATAAAAGATATTCTAGAAGACAAAAGACAACAATGAGGCTTGGTGGCATCGTGGGAAGCTTTACAATCCATGGAAGAGCACCACAATCTTTCTGGCAGACGCTCACGCTTGCAGAAAAGCTGGGGGTCGGCAAAAGCACTAGTTTTGGTTTTGGTCATATTGTAATAACAAAGGAGTGATTATGGAGCAATATAACGGTTTGAGCTACAAAGAAATAATAATAGCTGCTCTGTTACATGATATTGGTAAAATAGCACAGAGAGCAGAAGATAATACATGCAACATAAAAGAGATGGAAGCTCAAATCCTTCCAAAATCTAAAGTTGGGAATTATTATACACACAGGCATGCTCTCTATACCTACGGCGCCATGGAGAAATTATGCAAAGAAATAGGTAATAATATTGATATACGCCCTGGAGTAGTTGCAAGTCTTGCAGCAAGACATCACTCTCCGACACATTGGGCAGAACATATAATAGCAGAAAGTGACAGGCTATCAAGTGGTGCAGACAGGAAAGAAAACGAAGAAGATAAAGAACAAAGTAGCAATTTCTTAAAAAAAGCCAAAGAACAGGCATTGCTAAGTGTTTTTTCTTCTGTATCAATATTCAATAATAGGAAAAAAGAAAAGGTATATTACAAATTACAACCACTTACAGGAGAAAATGCTTATCCCAGTAAAGAGAGTAAATACAATCAAGAATGCTATAAAAAAATATGGGATGGTTTATATAACAGCATCATCTCAATCAAAGAAAAAGATTTTGATGATTATTTGGCAGCACTTGATTCTACACTAGAATATTGGACATGGGCGATACCTTCCAGTACAATAGACCAACCAGATATAAGCTTATATGATCATTCTCGCACAACTGCTGCTTTTGCCTCTGTTCTATATCAATGGCACAGTAAGAATAATAATTTGGACGAAGAACAAATAAGAAATAAAGATATCAAGAAATTTGGCCTCATAACTGGAGATATATCAGGAATACAAAACTATCTTTTTGATCTTAAAGATACAGAAAAAAGCACTAAGATACTAAGAGCAAGAAGTTTTGAAATTAGGGCTGTTACAGACTCCATAGCAAAATATATTTTAGATGAGTTTAATCTAAATAGATTTTGCATAATAAGTACAGCTGGCGGGCGTTTTACACTAGTTTTACCCAATCACAATGATGCTAAAACTACATTAGAAAAAATTAAACAAGAAATAGATGTGTTTTTCATAGAAAAACATCTAGGGAAAATTGCCCTCTGTATATCAGATATACAAGAATGTTCATATAATGACTTTATGATCAACAGTTCTAATAATACTGATTTTAAAAATACATTTTCTCTTCTACAAAAAAAATCATATATAAGTAAGCAACAAAAATTACATAGAGGCCTCAAAAAAAAAGGACATATAATAGAAGACTACTACAATGAGATTAATTCTGCTGCAAATGTATGTAAAATGTGTGATGTAAAACCAATAAAAAAAGAAGAAAACCATTGTGTTGACTGTAGCACTTTAATAAAAATAGGAGGAGCATTACCAAAAGCAAAATATATAAAATTAAAAGACGGGAATATACAATTATTTAGAGACAAAATAGAATTTTATTCTGACGAAAAAAATAATTTATCTTTATCCGGCATGTTATCTGTTAATACATATAAAGAAGGCAGAGGGATTATAAGACTACCTTATACTGTACCAGTAGATGGTAAAGAAGCATTGGATTTCTCAGAGATTGCAGAAAAAGCTGAGGGCGTAAAATATCTTGCAATATTTAAAGCAGACCTTGACAACCTTGGACTTATCTTTTCAGAAGGGCTTAATAATAATCTATCAATTTCCAGATATGCATCACTTAGTAGAATGCTGGACTTCTTTTTTTCTGTAAGAGTACGGGAACTAATAGAAACAAAAGAAGAGTGGAAAAACGCAATATATTGTGTCTATTCTGGAGGAGATGACTTATGTCTGATAGGAGCATGGGATAAGGTTTTGAACTTTTGCATTGAGCTGCAAGAAGATTTTAAAAAATATGTTGGTAACAATGAAAACCTCACTATATCTGGCGGAATAGCTTTTATCCACCAAGGACTACCAATAGCAAGAATGACAAGAAAAGCAGAAGAAGAGCTGGAAAAATCAAAGGATACAGAAAATAAGAACAAAATAACAATTATAGACATAACTGCAACATGGGAAGATTTTTCCAGTTTTATCAAGCTTGGCAAAGATATGAAAAACTGGATAAAAAAAGAGCTCATAAGCGCAAGGTTTATATATAGACTGTTAATATACTCTAGAATGGCAAAAAACTTTCTAGAAGGAAACATAAACAGTAAAAACATCCTTTGGAAAAGCCATTATACATATATGATAAAAAGAAATATTAAAAAGGAGGAAGAAGAGATGATCACAGAGTTAAAAGGACTAGCCGTAGAGGAGAAAAAAACAGTACTGAGCGGTATAGCAGCAACTTATGCATTATACAGCATTAGAGAAACAAAATAGGAGGAATAACATGAAAAAATTTTACAAAGATGACAACAAAACAATAAACCCAGAGTTGATAGAAGAAGCAGAGGAGAATGCAGGAAAAATATCAGGTATTAGCTCTACACAGATGAGAAGAATATTCAATCAATTTAAACACCTAAACAGTAGGATAGAAAAAGAAGGATGGGAAAAAATAGAACCTCTAGTAAGACTACAAAAAGCCCAATTGGAATATACCATAAAAAGGGCAATAAACTATAACAAAAAACACGAAGATCAGTGGGGAAATCTAAAAAAAATATTACAGGATGGTTTTGATAGAGTTAAGACAGCAGAAGATTATAAGGTGCTAACAATGTACATAGAGGCATTATACGCATATTTTTATGCAAATACTAATCAAAAAAATTAATCGAAATAAGGAGATAAATAATGAAATTAAAAGAAATAAAAACAATCACTGGGAAAATAGTTGTAAAGACAGGGCTTCACATTGGTGCAGGAAATGAAAATATAGAAATAGGAGGAATGGACAATCCCGTTATTAGAGATCCAGCAACAAAACTCCCCTATATACCAGGTTCTTCTATCAAGGGAAAAATGAGGGCATTACTAGAACTACTCTTAATATCTAAAGAGATAGTAAAAAATAATGGAGAACATTGTAAATGTGGAAAAGCAGACTGTAAAATATGCAGAGTTTTTGGTGCTGCTGTTGATAATAAAAACAACAACTCCCTTTACCGCGGACCCACAAGACTAATAATGAGAGACGCATATATCTCAGAAAAATTTAGAAACAATTTTGAAGCCATTATTATAGAAGAAAAAAATGAAAACAAGCTCAACAGAATAACAGCAGCAGCCAATCCACGTCCCATAGAAAGAGTAGTTCCTGGGGTAGAATTTGACTTTGAGCTTTCTTACAGAGTTTTTGACACAGGAGATGGAGGAAAAACTGATGAAGAATTATTTGAAACTGTTGTTCTTGCCGGTTTAACTCTCTTGCAAAACGATTATCTAGGTGGAGGTGGCAGCAGAGGGAATGGCCGTATTGAGTTTATAGGCCTCAAGGATAACGAGAACAACAATATAACATTACCCAATTTGAATTGGGATAATAAATAATGAATCCGGGCATAAATCATGAAAACCTATAAAGCAATTATTGAGCTCAAAGGAAAGCTTGTAACACCACTAATGGGTGATACAATATTCGGCCATATTATCTGGGGAATCGCACGCCATAACGATGCTGATTTTGTAAGTGATTTTATATCCAACATAGAGGAGAACCCATTAGTAGTATCCAACGCATTCCCCAGTGGCTATTTACCCAAGCCTATATTATCAAATATCAGGGACATGGATTATCTACAGCAAAAAAAACTAAAAAAAATAAAATATATACCAGAAGAAATATTTTTTGGAAACAAAAAAATATCTTCTAGTTCTATATTAGAACACTCAGAAAAGAAAAAGCAATACAAGATGCATATTACAGGAAGATTACGAAACACCTGTCACAGACTCACAGGAGGCACCATAGAAAATCAGGGTTTATACGAAATAGAAGAAATATGGTATGAGCCATCCAACACAACAGAAAAAACACCTTTTGATATATACATATGCACAGACTTAGAACAAGATACATTAAAACAATATCTTGATTGGGCTTTTGAGTGCGGCTATGGTGCAGATTCTTCTACTGGTGCTGGGAATATTTATGTAAAAGAAATAATCCCAATAGAATTTCCAAAGGAAGGTAACAGAGCAATGGCTCTTGGGCCTTTTGTCATAGACGACAACCAATACTCCCAATTGGATTTGCTTTCCAACACTATATTAAAAAGAGGTAAACTAGGGGATTACTTTGGGCAGATAACAAACCCATTTAAAAAACCAATAATATTTTATACAGAGGGTTCATCATTTTCTTGTGATAATAATAACTGTGTATACATAGGCAAATTGATAAAAAATATTCACACAGATAATAGAATAGTACATCAGGGATGGGCACCTGTAATTAGATTTAATGAGGAAGAGTATGAAAAAATATAAGCTAAAAAAACAATATAATACAGATATCAATAAAATCCCCGATGTTACAAAAAAATATAAGTTTGAATTAATGCCCCTGACTGCTATCCATATAGGAAATGGAGAAAGTATATCGCCATTCCAATATACTGTAGCAAGAAAAAACGGACAGAGAGAAGTCCTCATCTTCTATCCAGAAAAATTAATCCATTCATTATCAAAAGAAGACCTATCAGAATATTACAAATATACAGATAAAAATGATATAAAAGAATTGAGAGCCTTTTTGAGCAAAAAAGTAACAGCTAAGTTTGAAAGCTGTAAAAAATATACTGCAAAACCTAGCAATGAATTTGTAGAAAAATATAAACAAACAAAAACAGATATAAATAATATATTGGAGATAGCAGAAATATACAAAAACAATAACAGACTAGTAGTTCCTGGGTCTTCAATAAAAGGAGCAATAAGAACGGCTGTATTAAATAATATCGCAGACAGCTGCCAAGAACATAACATCAATAATAACAGGGAAGAAGTAGAAAAGAAAATATTAGGATATCATAGCGCAAAAGATGATCCTTTCAGGCTGATTTCTATAGAAGATGTATCATATCCAATAGAAAACAACCTTATTGTTAGCCCTTTAAAACTGGTACATTATGATGCAAGTATAAACACAAGAAGAATCAATATATATGCCGAAGCATTAAAAGGGCTTCTCATAGACTCCATACCTACAATAAGCAGTGGAGAAATAATAATTCATAATGAACTAGCAAATAAAAAAGTAGAAAACAAAATGGATTTTATATTAAAAAACGAAAAATATTATAATATAGAAAAATTAGCTGAATATATAAATAATTTTTTCTATAAAGTCTTTGAAAAAGAATATAAAAAGATAAGGCAAAGCTATCACGATGATAATATAAAAAAGACATATGACCAGATAGCAGAATATATAAAAGAAACAAAAGATAAGGGAGAAATATTATTACGTCTTGGGAGATGGAGTCATATAGAAGCTATGACAATAGAGAAAGTAAGGAGAAAAAAACATAGTAAAACCAGAACTCTAATGGAGTACAATGGTCAATTATATCCAATGGGATGGTGTACAATGAAAATATATAAATAAAGAGAGGAATAAATGGCCATATGTTTTTTAACATTTTTGGGTACAGGTAATTATGAAAAAGTAAGATATCAATGTCCAGATAATTCTATAATAAAGACAGCTTATGCGCAGATAGCAATTATAAACACATACAAAGATGAGCTAAAAGATAAAAACAGCAAAGTTATTGTCTTTGTAACAAAAGAGGCCAGAAGTCGTCATTGGGATACAGAAACTGGACTAAACAGAGAGCTAGAAGAATATATTCCTGCTGATAAGATCTTTGCTGTTGATATATCTTCTGTAATAGATGAGCAATCCGTATGGCAGTTATTTGATAATATTTTCAACAGCATTCCTTATGGTTCCGATATTTTACTTGACATAACTCATGCATTTAGATCTATACCTATGTTAGGTCTTGTGATAATAAACTATGCGAGAATTGTAAAAAATATAGATATAAAAGGTATATATTATGGTGCATATGATAGAGAGCTTACAGAGCCATACAAAATCATAGAACTTACCCAAGTGGACAGATTATTGCAATGGAGCAATGCTGTTAACAGCTATGCTAATACAGGAAATGCTTACCATATTGACCTTCTGGCAAATCAAATAATGAAAAATATAAAAACTGATCTAGAAAAGATGCAAGCTGCTTCAGAAAGGAGCCTTGCTCACTCTCTAAAAAAAATATGGCCTATTTTGAGTACTTGCAGGATAAAAGAAATCATAAATGGAAGAGTTTTTATTGATATAAAGAAGAAAATAGAGGAATTACATAATCAAGACGTATCCTACATAAAACCTTTGAGTACTTTGCATTCACAAATAGAGGATACAATATTAGATTTTGCCCCTGACTCAATAGGGAATATATTGCTAGCTGTAAGATTGTGCATCAAATACGACCTAATACAACAGGCAATCACTCTACTACAAGAAGGACTAATTACCATTATCTTGTATAATATAGATATAGATTATAACGCAAGAAATAACCGTGAAGCTGTCAACAGGTTCTTTACATATCTGGCAAAACCAGATACCAACAACACTCATCCAAAAGAAGAAGAACCGTACAAAGAAACCGGCAAAGAACTGGATAAACATGAGTATATTAAAAAATTTATAAAACCTTGCAACTGGTTAAAGGACCTTAGAAACGACATAAACCACGCAGGACTAACAGAACAGAAAATAAATCCAGAAACTTTTATGACAAACATAAAGAAAATTTTTAGAGACATTCTAGAAGTACTTAGCACAGAAAAACATATAAAAAATATGCAACTTGTAGAAGTTGCAAATAAAATACTTAGAGAACAATAAAAATATGTTTCCTTTTAAAACCAAAACTCCCGAGTTCTTTGACAAATACTGGTTGAGGGATTACATATGAGTGGGGGTAGTATGTAAGTCCCTGAGAAAGCCAGTCATACCTATATTTCTGGGGGATACATGGGAACTGTTTATGTTGTTTCTGATCATGGAAAAATGGTAAAAGAAGATCAAGCTCTATGCTTCTATTCCAGAGATGGAAGTTCTAGAAAGATATTTATCCATAGAACTGATAGAATTATCATAATAGGTTCTGTTGCTATTACTTCCAATGCATTAAAACTGATAATGAGACACAAGGTAGATACTGTTTTCTTAAGCAAGAATGGACGGTTTAATGGCAAGCTAGAATTCTCAGATGGAAAAAATGTGTTCTTAAGAAAAAAGCAATATGATTTATTAGAAAATGAGAATAAAAAAATAGAGATAATAAGATCCATTATACGAGGTAAAATAAGAAATCAGATATCATTTATGCAAAGAATCAATAGAAAAAACGATAATGTAGGGATAGAAAGAAACATTAGAGAAGCACAGAAAAATCTTTCTGCAATAGAAAAAACCAGCAATATAGATGCACTGCGAGGATACGAGGGGTACGGATCTAAGTTGTTTTTTTCTTCTTTAAAAGAAAACATACTTCCAGAATGGGCTAATTTTAAGGGAAGAAGCATGCATCCTCCCAAGGATGAGGTAAACGCTGTATTGAGTTTTTTATATACTCTTTTATTATACAGAATCGATGCTGCCATAATGATAGAAGGCCTTGATCCATATGTAGGATATCTGCATACCCTAGACTATGGTAAACGAGCACTCTGCTTTGATCTTATAGAAGAATACAGAACTAGTATTTGTGATACTCTCACATGTGCTTTATTTAACCTCGGGATATTAAAAAAATCAGATTTTATAGAGAAAGATTTTTCATCATATGATGATGAGTATCCAATAGACAGTGATGCCAGAGAAGAAAAAATAATAGAAACAGAAGAAAAAATATACGGAATAATACTAACCAAAGAAGGGCTTAAGAAAGTAGCACATCAGTTTGAGGAAAAGATGCATACATTGATATTTTATCCCCCCTTAAATAAAAAGATATCATATGAAAAGATTATAATAGAACAAATAAGGCACTTCAAAAGAGTTATTATAGGAGAAGAGGCAGAATACAAACCTTTTGTGATAAAATAATATCATGCTCAGATTAATATGTTATGATATCAAAGTTGATAAACCCAAGAGACTCAGACAAATAGCTTCTATATGTGAAAGATATGGTATAAGGCTACAGAAATCTTGTTTCCAAGTTGATGCTGATGATGAAAGATTTAAGAATTTATTAAAAGAATTGAGAATAACCATAGATCCAAAAAAAGATTCTATAGTAGCCTATTCTATATGCGAAGACTGCATAAAACTTTCTAGATTATCAGGTCCAGAAAAGTTTATTAATCCTGATGAGGTTATTTTCTTATGATAGCAAAGCATAGATGGATATTAATATACGACATTAAAGACGCCAAGAGACTTAGAAAAGTTGCAAAATTATCTGAGTCTTATGGTCTTAGAGTACAAAAATCCGTTTTTGAGCTTTATGCGGATAGAAAAACAATAGAACACATAGAAAAATCAATAAAACATATTTTAGAGGATGAAGATTCACTTGCAATAATCCCCTTGTGTATAAAAGACTGGGAGAAAACGGTACGCTATGGTTTAGAAAACAAAGAATACTATGACCCTAAAGAGGATGACAAAGAAATATTTTTATAACATGGCATCGCCAACCTGCAGGATTCTAAAAAAGCTTTATTTTTGACAGAGGTTAGCGCAACTTTGTTATTATTTATAGTGTAAGGATTAATTATATGAAAAAAATTGTTTTTGACAAAAAATACAGAAAAATTGCTTTTTATACAAAGAAGTATGCGAAACATAAGAATCTACTCGTTGTATTGCAAAAAAATACAAGAGATAGTATTCTGAATTAGAGACCTGACCAAAGGGATTACGACTCGTTCCTATTCCAATACATAAAACACCCCCAAAAAAAATTCTGAATTAGAGACCTGACCAAAGGGATTACGACCTGTGTGTCCACAGGCTCTTTTGATTTCGTAATTAGATTCTGAATTAGAGACCTGACCAAAGGGATTACGACACAATTTTCGGTTTAACAACTTTTACGATTTCTATAGTATTCTGAATTAGAGACCTGACCAAAGGGATTACGACAGACTTCAATTTCGAAGTCTCGATGCTCCTCTATAAATTCTGAATTAGAGACCTGACCAAAGGGATTACGACCCTACTAACAGCTTCTTTATTGTTTTTACTCCAATAATTCTGAATTAGAGACCTGACCAAAGGGATTACGACAAAAATTTTCTGTGTCCTGATTTTTTCTGCCCAAGCTAATTCTGAATTAGAGACCTGACCAAAGGGATTACGACGCAGACAGGAAAAAGCGATCATACTCATCTTTTACAAGATTCTGAATTAGAGACCTGACCAAAGGGATTACGACCTTATCCTCCGTTCTCCATCCTTTCCAAGCTTGCACAATTCTGAATTAGAGACCTGACCAAAGGGATTACGACGATTGTCAAGACTTCGATTTCGAAGTCTCGACGATTTATTCTGAATTAGAGACCTGACCAAAGGGATTACGACCAGGTAGCTTGTACCATATAGCAACCTGCATGCAACAATTCTGAATTAGAGACCTGACCAAAGGGATTACGACAACTAAATTGGTCAACCTTTTATCACTCATAATATCCATTCTGAATTAGAGACCTGACCAAAGGGATTACGACAAGTTTTTGTTTACCATAAAACACCTCCAAAATAATTTAAATTCTGAATTAGAGACCTGACCAAAGGGATTACGACCTTATGCTGTTTCCAATATTCCAGAAACACACTACCAGATTCTGAATTAGAGACCTGACCAAAGGGATTACGACACTATTTCTTTTCTTATACGAAACTTCCCACCTTGATTCTGAATTAGAGACCTGACCAAAGGGATTACGACTTACTTTATTCTTTTTATTTCTATCCATTCCTCAAATTCTGAATTAGAGACCTGACCAAAGGGATTACGACCTTATATAACCAGATGTAATATAAAAAACTTGTATGTTAAATTCTGAATTAGAGACCTGACCAAAGGGATTACGACTTTCTTTATCCTCGTAAAAAATTCCTTTTTGAGCATCATTCTGAATTAGAGACCTGACCAAAGGGATTACGACTTACCGGTTTCGTCAACAACTGTCCCCTGTCCGCTCCAGAATTCTGAATTAGAGACCTGACCAAAGGGATTACGACAAGTAAGAATAACAAGCATTTTTTAACAAAAAATTATAAATTCTGAATTAGAGACCTGACCAAAGGGATTACGACTTATCCTCAAGGCTCAGAATTTCTTCGTCCTCAAAACATTCTGAATTAGAGACCTGACCAAAGGGATTGTTCAAAAAAACTTTTTTTTTGATTTTTTATTATTAGCTATTTATTATGAGATATTGTTGTATTGTAATTCTGTTTTTTGCTGGATGTCTAAATTGCAGTAAATATTAATTGTTCCTAATTGCTAACAGGCTGCCTGCCAGAGGCAGGCAGCCCGTAAGGGCTGCCGTTCGGTTTACTTTTTGGGTCTTGTCATGTCAACGGGGTTCACGAGTTTTTCAAAGTCTTCTTCTGCTATGAGGCCTAGCTTCTTTGCTGCTTCTTTAAGTGTAAGGCCTTCTTTATGGGCGGTTTTTGCTATGAGTGCTGCGTTTTCATAACCTATGTGCGGGGTCAGGGCTGTTACAAGCATGAGCGAGTTGGTGAGGTGGTCAGATATTTTTTTTGTGTTTGCCTGAAGTCCGATGAGGCAGTTCTCCGTAAAGCTTGTTATTGCGTCGGAAAGAAGCTGGATGGAGGTGAGTGTGTTGTGTATGATGAGGGGTTTGTATACGTTGAGTTCCAAATGGCCACTTAGGCAGGCTGTGCTTGTGGCTGCACTTAGGCCGGTTGTTTGTACGCATACCATCGTGAGGGCTTCTGCTTGTGTGGGGTTTACTTTGCCGGGCATTATGGAGCTTCCGGGTTCGTTCTCAGGAAGAAGGAGTTCTCCAAGTCCGCAACGGGGGCCAGAGCCCATGAGACGGATGTCGTTGGCTATCTTATGCAGGGCTGAGGCAAGGGAGGTGAGTGCTCCGGCAAGGGCAGAGAAGGTGTCATGGGCTGCCATTGCCTGTGCAGGGTTGTCCATAGGGGAGAGCTTCAGCTTGGTATATAAGGATAGGTGTTGCGCTGCTCTTTCTGCAAAGCCTGGAGGGGTGTTGAGGCCAGTTCCTACTGCGGTTCCACCTATTGGTATGTGTGTGAGTTCTTCTGCTGTGTTTTCTATTCTTTTTTTTGCACTTGTAAGTTGATCATGGTATGTGGCAAATTCTTGTCCAAGGGTTATGGGAACAGCGTCCTGCATGTGTGTTCTGCCTATTTTTACTATGTCTTTAAATTCTGTGGCTTTTTGTGTGAGTGTGTTTATCATTTTTTCTAGTGCGGGATACAGCTGGTCTCTAAGTGCCATAAGTGTAGAGATGTGCATTGCGACAGGGAATGTGTCATTTGAGGATTGGGAGCGGTTTACATGGTCGTTGGGGTGTACGGGTTTTTTTGTGCCTGGTTCTGAGCCTAGGCTTGTATTGGCAATGTTGGCTATTACTTCGTTGAGGTTCATGTTGGTTTGTGTTCCGCTTCCTGTCTGCCAGATTTTTAGGGGAAAGTGTTTTGCTATGTCTTCTTCTGTGATGCTATCACAGGCTTTTTTTATGGCTTCTGCTATGTCTTTTTGCAGGGTGTTGCATTCATAGTTTGCAGTTGCACAGGCTTTTTTTATTGCAAGGTATGAGCGTATAAATATTGGCGGAAAGGTTTCCTGTCCTATTCTAAAGTTTTCCAGTGAGCGTTGTGTCTGCGCTCCCCACATAGCGTTTATGGGAACTTTTACTTCTCCCATGGTGTCTGTTTCTATTCTATGGTTTTGTTTCATCGTTTTTCCTCTTTTTTTGGTTTAGAGACAGGATAATCAAGTGGGAAGCAAAAGCCAAGATGGCAGAGGATAAAAAAAGCCCCCTCATTGCGAGGGGGCTAGGTACGCCCAAGAGGACTCGAACCTCTGACCCGCTGCTTAGAAGGCAGCTGCTCTATCCAGCTGAGCTATGGGCGCATTTTGTCGGGATGAGAGGATTCGAACCTCCGGTCTCCTGCTCCCAAAGCAGGCGCCTTAGCCACTAGGCTACATCCCGTTAGTGCGCAATTATACATATACGTGGCGTTATGGTCAAGATATGATGCTTTTTTGTGTAGTTCTTTTTGTGTTTATTGTCTTCAGTTTGATGGGATATATGTTGTGTATCGCATTTTTTTATGTGCTTTTTAAAGGTGTGCCGCTTATTCTGTGGAAGATAATTATGTCTAAGTTTTTTTGTCGTATAACATGGTATTCTCAAATAGTACTTTTGGTTTATTTACAAGGTCAAATAACGTGGTAAAATTGGACATTCTAGAGATTCTATACTTTTGGGGAGGTTTCATGAAGAAATCCTTTAAAATGCTGGCAGTTATGCTGCTCCTGCTAGCTTTTCTCTCTTCTTCCTGTTCTCTTATAACAGGAAATTCTGAGCAGCAAGGTATAAGTGCCAATGTAGCAAGGGCTGCAGGTACTTATAATTATGCCGAGGCTCTGCAGAAGGCTATTTACTTCTATGAGGCTCAGCAGGCTGGTCCTCTGCCGGAATGGAACCGTGTAGAGTGGCGCGGCGATGCTACCATGAACGATGCTGTTCTTGGCGGCTGGTACGATGCCGGTGACCATGTCAAGTTTAATCTGCCTATGTCTTATACAGCAAGTATGATGGGTTGGGAAATCTATGAGTATGCTTCCTATTTCCAGCAGGCAGGTCAGCTTGATATTCTCAAAAACAACCTCAAGTTTACTCTTGACTATCTTGCCAATTGTTGGGATGGCAATACTTATGTTTACCAGATTGGCGATGGTGGAAAGGATCACTCATGGTGGGGTCCTGTTGAGGTTATAGAGAAGGAGGCTCAGGCCGGTAATCGTCCTGCTTTCTCTGCAAGTCACGGTCTTTCTGCTGTTATGGGGCAGACTGCTGCTGCTCTTGCTCTTGGTTATTATGTTTTTAAAGAGCCTGTATACCTGCAGAAGGCAAAAGAACTTTTTGCAAGGGCTGATGCAGACAGGAGTGATGAAAACTATACAGCAGCAAGTGGCTATTATAACTCTTGGAGCGGATTTTATGATGAGCTTATGTGGGCTTCTGTATGGCTCTATGTTGCAACAGGAGATGCATCTTATCTGACCAAGGCTGAGTCCTATGTTCCTCTTCTCAATAGGCAGGGACAGACAACTGACATAGAGTACAAGTGGGGACATGCATGGGATGATTCTCACTACGGTGCGATGTTGATGCTGGCAAAGCTCACAGGAAAGCAGGAGTATATAGACTTTATTCATATGCATCTTGACTGGTGGGCAAATGGTGCCAATGGTTTTACTCCTGCAGGTCTTGCATGGCTTGATCAGTGGGGAAGCCTCCGCTATGCAACAACAGCTGCTTTTCTGGCTTTTGTCTATGCTGACTGGACAGGTGCGGATCCCGTGAGGGCTCAGACTTATAAGGCTTTTGCAGAAAAGCAGGTTAACTATGCTCTTGGTGATAATGAGCAGAAGAGAAGCTATGTCATAGGTTTTGGTGTAAATCCGCCTCAGCATCCTCACCACAGAACTTCTCACGGTTCATGGTCGGATCAGCAGACTGTACCAGATCATCACAGGCATATTCTCTACGGTGCTCTTGTAGGTGGTCCAGGAAAGGACGGTAGCTATGAGGATGATATTTCTAACTATGTTAACAATGAGGTTGCTTGCGATTATAATGCGGGTTTCTTGGGTGCTCTTGCCCGCATGGTTGGAGAATATGGTGGAACACCTCTTTCCAACTTCCCTGAGCCTGAGGCTAGGCCCGACTACTCAGATGATGAGTTTTTTACAGAAGCTGCTCTCAACAGCTCCGGTTCCAACTATACAGAGATAAAGGTTCTTGCCAACAACCGCTCTGCATGGCCTGCAAGGATGATAAAGGATCTTAGATTCCGTTATTATATTGATATATCAGAGCTTCTTGCCGCAGGCTATACTGCTGCTGATGTTACTGTTACTACCAATTATGTTGAATTCCCTGTAACTATATCTCCTCTCAAACAATACAGCGGAAGCATCTATTATGTGGAAGTTGCTTTTGTTGATGGTACGGATATATATCCTGGTGGTCAGAGCGAATATGCTGGCGAAGTACAGATGAGAATTGCCGCTCCCATAGGTACAACAGTATGGGATCCAACAAATGATCCATCTTACCAGGGGCTTCCTCTTACAAGTACTGCCATAACAAAGACTCCCAATATTCCTATGTATGACGGAACTACTTTGATTTTTGGTAATGAGCCTGATGGAAGCACACCCACACCAACACCCACACCAACACCCACACCAACACCCACACCAACACCCACACCAACACCCACACCAACACCCACACCAACACCCACACCAACACCAACACCAACACCAACACCAACACCAACACCCACACCCACACCAACACCCACACCCACACCTACACCTACACCTACTCCTACTCCTACTCCTACTCCTACTCCAACAGCTACACCTACTCCAACTCAGGGTACTTATGAGCTTATAACTCTGCCTTTTACTTACGACGGTGCCGGCGAGTTCTTCTGGAAGACAGATGCTTTTAGCACTACTGTTAACTGGAATAGGTTTATCAACTCATGGAATCTTGATCTTCTTGACGTAAACGGCGTTGATATAACCAACACATGGACAGCCCAGCATACAATACCTGCTGCTGCAGATGGTTTCTGGTATATTCACTTTAAGTCTTCTGTTGCATGGGCACATGTAGAAATCAAATAATTTTGTTTTACAACAAGGGGAGCAGCTATGCTGCTCCCCGTTCGGTCTTTTATTTCTATTTTTATTAATATCAATATTTTACGGAGAAAAGAATGAAAAGATTTTTTAAGATAACAGGCTTTTTGCTCCTGTTTACTGTGTTTTTTTCTTCCTGCAATCTGGCTTTTGACAGCAGTATAGAAAAGGCAGCTACTGCTCCTTCCCGCGCAACAAGTCTTTCTGTAGGAAGGCTTACTGGTATCAACTGGTTTGGTTTTGAAACCGGTAATTATGTTCTTCACGGTCTATGGGCTCGTGATTACAAGGGGGTATTAAAACAGATAGCTGATCTTGGTTTTAACACTATAAGAATTCCATGGTCTAATGAAATGCTGGATAAGACTCCCAGCTCCATACAGATCAATCCTTCTGCAAGCGATGCTTATACCGGAGAGCCGGGGCTCAATCTGGACCTTGCAGGTCTCAGTTCTCTTGAGGTTCTGGATAAGGTTATAGAAGAGGCTGCAAAGCTTGGACTCTATATAATTCTGGATAACCACTCAAGAAATGCAGACGGATATCTTAACGAGACTCTCTGGTACACAGACACCGTATCAGAAGATAAATGGATTGCAGACTGGGTTATGATGGCCAAACGTTATAAAAATTATCCCAATGTCATAGGTATGGACCTCAACAATGAGCCTCACGGTAACACCGGCATGGGACAGAAGCCCCCTGCAACATGGGGCTATAACCTCACAGAATACGGAAATACGGACTGGAAGGCTGCAGCCGAAAAGTGTGCAGCTGCTATTCTTGATGTAAACCCCAACGTATATATCCTTGTAGAAGGTGTAGAAGAGTATAAGGGCGAGACATACTGGTGGGGTGGAAATCTTGCAGGTGTTAGAGACTATCCCATAACTTCTATACCGGCAGACAAGCTGATCTATTCTCCTCATGAGTACGGTCCCGAGGTATACAATCAGGCATGGTTTAGTGCTTCTGATTTTCCTTCCAATATGCCTGCTATATGGGATGAGCACTTCTGGTTTATATATAAAGAAGGAATTGCACCACTTCTGTTTGGCGAGTTTGGCATAAAGGAAGAGAGTGCGGCTGATCCCTCAAGTGTTGCTTATCAGTGGTTTACAACTTTTATGCAGTATGTGGGCGACAAGGCTTCCTGGACTTTCTGGGCACTTAACCCCAACTCAGGTGATACTGGCGGTATTCTAAAGGACGACTGGGTAAGTGTTAACACAGCAAAATACAACCTCATAAAACCCTATCTTGCAAATGCTCCCACTACACCACCCACAGCTACACCCACAGCTACACCCACAGCTACACCCACAGCTACACCCACAGCTACACCCACAGCTACACCCACAGCTACACCCACACCTACACCTACACCTACACCCACACCTACACCCACACCTACACCCACACCTACTCCTACTCCTACTCCAACAGCTACACCTACTCCAACTCAGGGTACTTATGAGCTTATAACTCTGCCTTTTACTTACGACGGTGCCGGCGAGTTCTTCTGGAAGACAGATGCTTTTAGCACTACTGTTAACTGGAATAGGTTTATCAACTCATGGAATCTTGATCTTCTTGACGTAAACGGCGTTGATATAACCAACACATGGACAGCCCAGCATACAATACCTGCTGCTGCAGACGGATTCTGGTACATTCACTACAAAGGCTCAGTTCCATCATCCCATATTGAGATAAAATAAGCTCCATCTTCTCTCATTGGGGACCATCCGGTCCCCTCTCTTCTCATATCATCAGTCATCACAGCTAAATATCTATCTTATTAAACAAAGGAGAAATCATGAAAATAAAATCTTTTACAATTCTAATAACAGCATTATTACTAACAAGTTGTTCCCTAACCTCACCGGACAGCAACAGAACACTGGAAAGTGCAGGAAGATTTGCAAGCCCTATCAATCAATTTAACTATGTAGATGCTTTTGCTAAGTCAATATTATTTTATGAAGCAAGCTGGTGTGGTCCGGATGCAGGCAATAACAGACTAGCATGGAGAGGGCCTTGCCATACAGAAGACGGAAAGGATGTAGGACTGGACCTTACAGGCGGATTTCATGATGCAGGCGACCATGTAAAATTTGGGTTACCTCAGGCATATGCAGCATCAACACTGGGTTGGGCATACTACGAATATAAAGACACCTTTGTTGCAACAGGACAAGATTCTTATATGCTCAACATCTTAAAACATTTTACTGACTATTTTCTAAAAAGTTACACTAATCCGACAACTTTATACTATCAAGTAGGTGATGGAACTGTAGATCATTCTTACTGGGGACCACCAGAGCTTCAGGATACAAATAGACCGACACTTTTTGTTGCAACACCAAGTACTCCTGCATCGGATATTGCAGGTCAGATGGCAGCTGCACTCGCCATAATGTCCATAAACTACAAAGATATTGATCCGACCTATAGTCAAAAATGCTTGGAAGCTGCAGAAAACCTCTTCGCCTTTGGAAATACATACAGAGGCGCAAGTAAAAGCGGTGGTTTTTATGAGCCCGGTGACTATAAGGATGAACTTACTTGGGGAGCTTTATGGCTATATATCGCAACAGGAAATACAACTTACCTGGATAGTGTAAAAGCTCTTCTTAAGGAAAAAGGAATTGATGGTAGCAATTCATACACCAACTCTTGGACAATCTGCTGGGATGATGTCTGGGCAGGAGTTTTTGTAAAACTCGCACATATAACCAAGGACGCTTTTTATATAAAAATAGCAGAAGACAATTTGGACTTTTGGCTCAACAGGATTCCATACACCTCTGGAGGTCTTGCATATCTTAACTCATGGGGAGTGCTTAGATACAGTGCAGCAGAAGCCATGATAGCAATGGTATATTCTAAGTATTTTCCCAATCAGCAATACATAGATTTTGCACTGTCTCAGATAAACTATATACTCGGTGACAATCCGTTGGGAATGTCCTACGAGGTAGGTTTTGGCAACAACTATCCTAAATTTCCTCACCACAGAGCAGCGAGTGGAAGATTAGAAGGACCTCCAGCAAACGAAAGCAAAACAGATCCTGAAAAGCACCTTTTATATGGCGCTCTTGTTGGCGGCCCAGATGATACAGATAACTATTCCGATGCAATTGATTCATACGAACACACTGAAGTTGCTCTAGATTATAACGCGGGTTTTGTAGGTGCACTGGCAGGGGTTGTCAACTATTTTGGAGCAAATCAAAGTCCGGAACCTACTCCAGGTATAGAGCCTAATCAGCCAGAAATATACGTAAGCGCATATAAAGTAGAAGACACCAATCAGCAAACAGTTATAAAGGCGTATATAAACAATAATACTTTATTACCTCCACGTTGGGAAACAGGATTAAGCTTTAGATACTTTGTAGATCTCAGCGAGATATATCAAAGCGGCCACACTGTCAATGATATAACATCAGCTGTATTTTATGGTCCTAATAATGGCACAATATCAGCACTGCTCCCATGGGACAAAGAGAATCATATCTATTATGTAGAAGCAAGTTGGCCTGATTCTCAGCTCTATGGAAAAGTGGAGTTCCAATTTTCCATTGCATCTTACAATGCTCCCGTATGGAACTCATCCAATGACTTTTCTGCCCAAGGGATTCCCTTAACCGCTCCAGACATAATAAGCGAGAACATTGCGGTATACAAAAACGGAATATTAATTTATGGAAAAGAACCTACAGGGATAATTACTCCGCCACCAACACCTACTCCAACACCTACTCCAACACCTACTCCAACACCTACTCCTACTCCAACACCTACTCCTACTCCAACACCTACTCCTACTCCTACTCCTACTCCTACTCCTACTCCTACTCCAACAGCTACACCTACTCCAACTCAGGGTACTTATGAGCTTATAACTCTGCCTTTTACTTACGACGGTGCCGGCGAGTTCTTCTGGAAGACAGATGCTTTTAGCACTACTGTTAACTGGAATAGGTTTATCAACTCATGGAATCTTGATCTTCTTGACGTAAACGGCGTTGATATAACCAACACATGGACAGCCCAGCATACAATACCTGCTGCAGACGGATTCTGGTACATTCACTACAAAGGCTCAGTTCCATCATCCCATATTGAGATAAAATAAGCTCCATCTTCTCTCATTGGGGACCATCCGGTCCCCTCTCTTCTCTATCTTATTTGCACGAAACCTACACACAAAACATTATACCGAACGTCGGACCTGAGCCATATAAGGCAAAACAGGAAGGAAACCTCAGCCCCTCCTGCCTTCGGCATATATGCTGTACACAAAAGAAGCGTCGCTTTCTTATTAATGCATCTGCCTGAGGCAGCATGGGCCGCAGGAAGCGGCCATGCGTTCGGCATAAAAAAGCAGCATCCTTATAGTACTCGCAAAAACTTGAAATCTATCTGCTCAAGCGGTATAAAAAGATATGAATAAAAACTTTGACAAAATCTACTCGATTCTTCTCAAAGCATATCCAGACCTCTCGTCTTTTATAGAATACAAGCAGCCCTTTGAGCTCCTTATAGGCGTAATACTGTCTGCCCAATCTACTGACAGGCAGGTCAATATAATCCTCCCAAATCTCTTTGCGCGCTACCCGGGAGCAGCAGAGCTTGCGCAGGCAAGTCAAAAGGACGTAGAAGAGCTCATAAGAAGCGTGGGATTCTATCGTATAAAAGCAGCCAACATAATAAAAACCGCAGACATCATCCATAACCAGCACGGCGGAACAATCCCGAGCAGCATGGAAGAACTTACAGCACTTCCTGGAGTAGGAAGGAAAAGCGCCAACGTCATAAGAGGCACAATATACGGACTTCCGGCAATCATCGTGGACACCCATTTTATGCGCGTAAGCCGACGGCTGGGACTGACAGAGCAAAAAACACCGGAAAAAATAGAGAAAGACCTGGCAGCAAAAATCCCACCGAAAAAACAATACCCACTCTCCATGACAGTAAACCGCCATGGAAGAACAACCTGCCATGCAAGAAAACCTGACTGCACAAACTGCATACTCAGAGACTACTGCCCCAAAATAGGACTATAAACCGAACGCAGAAACTGCGCCATATAAAGAAAAGCCCCAAACAAAGCGCAGCTTCTGCTGCCTACGGCAAATAAGCTGCAAAACAAATTGCTCTGGGGAAGAAAACAAAGTTACTCTCTATAATTGAGAATTTTTTTAAGGTAAGGTGAATAAAGCTTTAAGCACTGTTTTCTGATCTATGTCTAAAGATTTTACAAATTCTGAAACGTATTTTGGATATTGATCTTTGATTAAAACAAGAATATTAAATATATCTATATTTTTGCTTTTGATATACCTTGCCATCTGGAAGTCCTTTCTTATAAAATATACAGCATCTCCTAGATATTCGTGTATAGTACTTAAAACATTTACATCCGCTCCTTTTTGAATAAGAAAATCAGCCAAATCAAAGTGGTAGTTTGAGATAGCTGTTAGCAGAGGTTCTTCATTTCTTGCATGCACATCGGCTCCGTATTGTAATAATACATCTACAATCTGATGATAGTTTTTTTCTACGGCAAATATCAGTGCTGCATCTTTAAATGCATGAACATCTGCACCATTATCTAAGAGGAATTTTACAATTTCAACGCTTTGGGCAAGTACGGCTTTTACTATTGTATAGCCAAGGGCTGCGTGTATATTTGCACCATATGGGATAAGCATTTTTACTATATCCAGATTTCCTATTTCTATTGCTTTTTCTATGGGAGGGTCGCTTTCTCTATAGTAGTTATAATCTTTAAAATTTTTATATATACCCATTTCTAAGAGAGTTTTTATCAGTTGTATGTTTTCTTTTGTTATGGCCGTCATAAAAATCTTCTCTAATAATCTGTCGGGATAAGTTACTTTCTGCAACTTTTTCAGTTCTTCTATTTGTCCCTCTGGGGATAAAGAGGCTAATCTGTAATAACATTCTGTTAAGAAACTCATAATACTTTTATTATATATAAACAAAGAAAAAACAAGAAAAAAACCTGATAACAGGTGTACTTTGGAGTCTATTTGCTGATTGGTTTAACTTTTTATAACATATAGCATTCACAAGTAAAAAGTATTTTTTACCACCAAGGGGCGTTTAATTTTTATAATAAGAAATCTTTTTCTGTACTTGGAGGTTCTTACTTTTTGAGAAATTTCTAGCACTGCTTAAGAGCAGATTTTTCTGTTTTTCTTTGCCTTTTATGCTTTTTTCTACGATGATTTTTTCTCCCGTAAATGGGTTGCATCCTGTATAGTACATAAGAGTAGATATGGTAGATGGTGTAGGTGTAAATATCTGGATTTGTTTGGGATTGATATGCAGTTTTTCAGCGGCAAAAGACTTGAGTTTTCTCATGTGCTTCTCAGAGCATCCGGGATGAGCTGCTATAAAGTAGTATGTCAAAAACTGTTTCTTACCTGCTTCTGCAGAGAGTTTGTCAAAAGCTGTCTTAAACTCTATCAATCTGTCGATTGATGGTTTGCCCATAAGTCGTAGGATGCTGTTGTCTATGTGCTCTGGTGCTATCTTGAGTTGGCCTGATACATGGTGCTTTACAATTTCTGCAAGGTATTCTTTTCCATTCTTTGTATCGTCCAATATCATATCATACCTAAGTCCGCTTGCAACAAAGACTTTCCTTATTCCGGGTATGTTTCTTATTTTTTTTAGAAGCTGTATCTGCAGTCCGTGGTCTATGGGAAGACCAGAACAGCTTGAGGGGAATATACAGCGTTTTTTTCTGCATATTCCGGTTTTTATCTTCTTTTTGCATTCCACTTTATACATATTTGCTGTTGCTCCGCCTACATCGTTGATTATACCTTTAAAATCGGGATGAGTGGTGTATCTTTTTATTTCTCTCAATATTGATTCCTGACTTCTACTCTGCACGGTGCGTCCCTGATGCATGGATATGGCGCAGAAATTGCATTCTCCGTAACAGCCTCTGTGGGTGGTTACAGAGAAGCGGATGGTGTCCATTGCTCTTATTTTGCCTTGGTTTTTGTAGATGGGATGAGGTCTGTTCTCAAACTCAAGCTCGTATATGCTGTCAATCTCTTCTGTTGTAAGCAGAGCTGGAGGAGGTGTGATAACAAGGTAGCGATTGTCATAACGTTGGAAGAGTTTTTTTGCTGTTATAGGATCTGTGTTATCATAAAAGGCCATAAACATGCGGGTAAATGCATTTTTATCTTCTTTTACCTCTTGGTACGAGGGTAATTCTATTCCATCGGATGGTTTTTCCCCTGATATATAGCATAGTCCACGTATGTCTTCTATTGTTCTTCCTTCCTTTATTGCTTGTGCCAGCTTGAGTGTGCTGTACTCTGCCATGCCGTACAAGAGATAATCAGCTTTGGCATCCGGCAGTACAGATCTTCGCACTGTATCAGTCCAGTAGTCATAGTGAGCTATTCTCCTAAGGCTGGCTTCTATTCCGCCAAGTACTATGGGTGCTGTTTTCTTAAAGTGCTGTCTTATCAGGTTGGTATAGACTATTGTGGCTCTGTCCGGTCTTCTGTTATTTATTCCTCCAGGGGTGTAGTCGTCTGTTTTGCGTTTTTTACCTGTAGCTGTGTAATTAGCTACCATGGAGTCTACGGCTCCTGCGCTTACTCCCCAAAACAGTCGGGGCTCTCCCAGTCTTGTTATGTCTTTGCTGCTCTTCCAGTCTGGCTGTGGTATTATTGCTACTCTAAATCCATGTTTTATTAGGAATTTGCCCAACAGTGCCACGCCTGTAAATGGCGAGTCTATATAGGCATCTCCTGTTACAAATATGATATCAAGGCTGTCCCAGCCGAGTTTTTTTGTCTCATCCTGTGTTACGGGAATAAACATATGGCTCCTATAAGATGGGAAGTACTGTAAAGTATAGATAATTTTTTGCCGGTAAGGAAGTATCGTGTCCATACAGAGTGTATAGTGGCTGTCTTATAATGGGTTTCTGGTTTTCTGCCGCAGGCAGCAGAGGATGCTGTGTGCAGCATCCTCTGCGTTCGGTCTATGTTATTAATATAAAAATATTTGTTGATTTCTTTTGGGTTTGGTTTTATTCTGTTTATATGGCAAAGCGTTCTTCTATTACAAGAAAGGTTATTGTTATTATCTCTGTTACTCTTATCCTGGGGATAGGGCTCATCACTTATCTTTTTACAAGAAATATTATCAAGACTATCAATGATAGTACTGTCAAAAACCTTGAGGTGCAGACGGATGTGCTTTTTAATGCCATTGAGAATATGATGATGCCGGGTGATGCGGCTCTGGCTTCTGCTTTTTTTTCCGATATTGCAGAGGATAATCCTGGCTCCGAGATTCTGCTTTTTAGGGCGGATGGGAGGCCTGCTTTTACGGATACGAGTACCATAGAGAAGGTAAATGCTATTATAGGGACGGAGAGGTTTGATAAGAATACTCCACGGGTCTTTTCTGATATAGAGAGTCTTTCTGCTGATGAGATTGCTTATATCATGCAGCCCTTTCCTCATACGTTTAAGGAGTCTTATTCCAGTGACAATAGGACTTATATCAGGGTACTTACGCCTCTTATCAATCTCCCCAAGTGTACGCTTTGCCATGGTTCTGACCATACTGTGAGAGGTATTGTAGAAATTAATGAGGATATTACAGACTCCATAATGCAGCAGCGGGATAATCTTGTGTTTGCAGGGGTTTCTTTTGTTGTTATTGTTGTATTGTTGGGCGGGATTCTTACTTTTTTTATGAGAAAAAGTGTTCTTGACCCTGTAAGGGAGATTGGAAGGGCTTGTACTGCTGTTACTGCCGGAGATTTTGATGTGCGCATAGACTTAAGTCAGCAGGATGAGATAGGGCAGTTAGCAGAAACTGTCAATACTATGGTCAAGGGGCTTTACGAGCGTTTTGCTCTCAGTAAGTTTGTGTCCCGTTCTACAATATCGGCGATAGCTAGTGCAAGTGAGGAGGGGGAAAAGCAGTTTGTAACTATGCTTTTTAGCGATGTCAGGAGTTTTACCAATTATTCTTCCAGCCGAGAACCAGCTACTGTTGTGTCCGTTCTCAACAAGCTCCTGTCTCTGCAAACGGATATTATTCATAAGCATGGTGGTGATATCGATAAGTATGTGGGTGATGAGGTTGTTGCAACTTTTATAGGAGAAGGCGCTGAGCTGAGGGCTGCCCGGGCTGCTACGGAGATTGTAGAGGTGCTGTCTGCAAGGCAAGGTGAGCTTGACAATCTTATGGTTGGTCTTGGTATACATTATGGTGAGGTTATTATGGGGCGTGTGGGAAGCAGCAGCAGAGCAGATTATACTGTTATAGGAGATACTGTTAATCTTGCATCGCGTCTTTGCAATTCTGCCAAGCCCGGCATGATTCTGATATCTTCTGCTTTCTACGAGAAAATAAAGGCCAGTGTTGATGTTACAGGCCCGTATGAGCTAAGGGTTAAGGGTAAGGAGGATGTGCAGAAGGTATACGGCCTAAAGAAGGTCTTGCAAGATGCTGGTAAAAAAGAGGAGGAAGCATAAGATATGAAGAAACTGTTTTTATTTTCTATCTTTATAATGTTATTTTTCTCATGCAGTGCAGGTAAAAAAGATTATACGATAGAGGATGACTACAGAAGCTGGAAAAGAACTACCAATATCGAGCTTGATTATCCTATACCCGGACATGGATCTGCATACAGAAGGATATATATCAACCCTACGGGAGAGAATGTAAAGATAGAGAAAAAGGGCAATTGGGAGTCTTATATATATCCAGAAGGAACCGTTATAGTAAAAGAGATTTTTAATAAAAAGCCAGCAGGAGAGGAAAAAGCGGATATTTTGACTGCCATGATCAAGGCTCCCAATGATCCCAATAGCAAAAACGGCTGGGTATGGATAATGCAGCGCGGCAACACTGCTACCATTATAACAGACCCTTTCTGCGTAACATGCCATGAGAATGCCAATGAGAGTCATCCTTATGGAGACGGCAATCCCGGCGCTGTTTTTAGGGATTTTGTATTTTTTCCATACAATCCTTAAAGCGATATAAAATTATTAGCCGTATGAATGCTTTCCATCAAATAAATACGGCACTCCTAGAAGTGTAAATAGCATAAAGACAATGGCTAATAATATTACTGCTCTGGCCCAGTTTTTTTTCTTATAAGCAGGGCTTAGATGAACATAGGCCGTAAGCATGAGCCAGGTAATAAGGCTCCATGTCTCTTTGGCATCCCATGACCAGAAACTCCCCCAGGCAAAGTATGCCCAGACTGCACCAAAGATAAGCGCTCCTGCCGTAAAGAAAAGATATCCCCAATATATGAGGCTTTCTTCTATTCCTAATCCCCTGTCTTTCTTGCTTATAAGTCTTGCTACGAGTATAAAGCCTCCTGCATATATAAGGGATTCTCCCGCTATGCTGGTGAGGACATGAAGAATCAGCCATGCACTTGCAAGGACAGGCTTAACCGAGCCTGGCGGAGGTGCTAGAGGAGACATGGCGAGGCTTATTGCAATCCATGATGCAAAAGAAAGCGCAAGTCTGGCAACAATGTCTTTTTTTATAAAAATTGCTATAAGTGCAGCCATCAGAGATAAAGAAAGGAATACATCATGAAGAGATATCAGGGATAGTACACCCAAGTTTATCGTATTATAAAGCATAAGAGAGATTACAAGGGCTAAAAATAAAAAGAGTATTGTCCCGTATGCTTTCTCAGAAAAAGGCTTTATCATAAAAACTATTGCCATGAGAAGATGAAGCAATGCAATAGCCCAGGCTGCGAATAGTATAATATTATTCATATTTTTTCTCCAATATTTTTATCTTTGCAATCCCCAGGAGGATAAGTCCCACAAGGCTAAAAAGGATGCCTGCAAAAACAATAGCAGAGCCGGATGTTCTTTTTATGAGTAGACCTGCATATATCTCCCTTTGATAAGCTGTTATTTTTATTCCCTCACTTAGTGTTCCGGGAAATATTGCATACTTTTTAGTGTCATAGTATATGGCCTCCTTGTCCATTGTAATTGTCTTGTCTCCAACTATGATACTTTGCCCAGAATAAACAGCCTGTTTTTCTCCATGTATATCAAGGATAATTCTTGAATCCGCATATGTCCACAGATAAACAAGACTATCCCCCAGTCTGCAGGGCAGATTGGCTTCTATCACAACAGGAACCTTACCATTTATAAGAGCCTTTACCTTGAGGACTTCCTTTTTATCTGTTGCTTCTATCTCCGATACCAGAAGGCTGTTTTCTCCTATTTTAAACCCCTCTTCTTTTCCAAGAAAAATAAGACGGGCAGGCGGGTTATGCATGTAGATAGCAAGACCTATTATCACAAGAACAATACCTAAATGAAGAACATCAGCTGCTATACTTTTTATGCCTCTAAAGCTTTCTCCCTTTACCAGCCTGGATGCCATACAGAAAATAAGGCTTAGTCCAAGCGCCAGCATTATTCCAGAGAGGACTATGTTATGTATGCTGCTCCCTGACGCAAGAGCAGAAAGTACACCTGCGGCAAGTCCGGCTGCTGCTGTTTTTAACGCACCGTTTAGAGTTCTGCTCATGGGCTAAGTCTAACATAGGAGCGCCGGCTCTGCTAGTTTTTTGCACAAAGAATAAGAAACAGATACTACCCAGTCAAAGGCTGTACAGCATACCTATCAAAGTCTGGATAAATTGCACTATGATTTATTTATACCGAACGCACGGACTCGGAAAACGAGTCCGTGCTGCCTCCAGGCGGAAGAAAAACAGTCCAAAGGTCGGATAATTTACCCTGATATATGTGCCGCAGGCAGGAGGACATGCCCCCTACCCTTTAATGCAGCACTCAGTACGCATGTCCGACGTTCGGTATAAATTATAATCCAGGGCAATGGAGATTATGCTGTAGATAAATAGCTTTACATGAGTTGACAGTAAACAAAAGGATTGACCTTTGTCGGTTTTGTGTCTAGTATCTCATAATCGGACACCGGCCGATAAACTACCGGAGGATTTTATGATTGATGCTATGATAAGCGGCACAGGCTCTTATGTTCCCAACAAACGCATGAGCAATGACGAGCTTGCGCAGATTGTAGATACTTCTGATGAATGGATATTTTCTCACACTGGAATAAGGGCGCGGCATATAGCTGCTGAGCATGAGGCAGCATCCGACTTAGGTGTAGAGGCCGCAAAAAAAGCGCTTGAAGATGCGGGGATTGAGCCCCTTAAGATAGACCTGGTTTTGGTCGCAACATCTACACCGGATTATAACAGCTATCCGTCCACAGCATGTATTATTCAGGACAGGCTGGGCTGCAAGAATGCCGGCGCCATGGATATAACAGCTGCATGTACAGGTTTTGTCTATGGCCTGGAAACAGCTTCTTCTTTTGTTGCAAGCGGCAGAGCAAAACATGTGCTACTGGTAGGTACAGAGGTTAACAGCAGGATTCTCAACTGGAAAGACAGAAACACCTGTGTGCTTTTTGGCGATGCTGCAGGTGCAGTAGTAGTCAGTGTATCACAGGATAAAGACTCCAGAGTTGCAGACAGCATACTTCGCTCCGACGGTTCAGGGGAGAGAGCACTGCTAAGGCCCGCAGGCGGTTCCCGCAAGCCAATAGAAACAGGAAGCAAAGCTGATGATACCTATGTTACAATGGATGGCCGAAAGGTATATCTTTTTGCAGTTGACGCACTCCGTCGCACAGTAGAGGAACTTATGCAAAGAAACTCGCTGGACATAGAAGATGTTGACTGGATAGTCCCGCATCAGGCCAATGTCCGCATAATACAGGCATGTGCCAACAGACTAGGTATACCGCAGGAAAAGTTTTTCCTCAACCTAGAAGAATACGCTAACACATCGGCAGCATCAATTCCGCTAGCAATGGATGAAATGAGAAAAAAAGGACTGCTAAAAAAAGGCAACAGAATAATAACAGTAGGTTTTGGCGCAGGGCTAACTTATGGAGGCAATTACATAATATGGTAGCAAAGGAGGACGCAACCATATAAAAAACAGGCTGCCACATGGCAGCTTTTTTTACAAACCAAGCATAAGAATAAAAAGGAGCAGGATAAGATAGCAGACTTTCCCTGGACTGTTCAGCAGACTATAAAAGGATTCCTCTAGGATAGACTGCTATCACCATATAAAACAAAGCAAAGACAGAGCATCATGCCCCCCCATCCCATCATATACTTCTTCCAGGGTATAACATATAGGATGTATAACATCACAACCATCAAGTACAACCAAGTCTTATACACTCATCATCGGAGCACTCCTGCCTATCTATCAGGCATCAGTCACATAAGCACTAGTACCATCTGCAATAAAAGTGTCTACAGAAGAAAGAAAAGATTCAAGAAAGGTTTCCTCCTCCTTCCAGTCATCTTCTTTAAAAAACTCATAAACTGCAGGCTCCCCTTTGCCAGTAAAAACAAGCCGTACACTTATATTATTTTTTTTCCATAAAAAATCTGCCATACGTATATATAAGAAGACCTGCATCCTGTATTCCTCGGGAAAGCCTCCAGTCTTCCATTCGTAAATAACAACAGAGTTATTTTCTATTTTTACAGCATCCAGCTTGCCATGGATATAATAATCCCTGTATTTAATCTCCACATCATACTCATGCATAAGAGAAGAAAGCTCAAACCTAGAAGAAAGCCCAACAACAGCATCATAAGCCTTATCAAAAAAGGCATCTACTTCGTCATAAGATAAGGCACCTATGGCATCGGGGTTTAGAAGGACATACTTTTTTAACCTTTCTTTATCTTTTATAAATGCAGACTTTTCTATAAGAAAATGAACAAGATTACCATAGACCGTGGAATCATGCAGATCATATCCAGAAGAAAAAGTCTTTATAATATTCTTTTTAGTCTTTTCATAGGCATCCGCTATCACACTTACGCTGAGACTTTTTTTGATATACGGACCAAGCTCAGGCCTGCATTCTTTGTAAACATGCTTTAGCTCCGATAAGAGCCTTGTATTTGGCTTTTTAAACCATACAGAATCTTGCTTTATCTCTTCTTTGATTATTCTGACATGATTTGAGGCCTTAAGCTCCATCTCCTCTGCATCAGAGAAAAGCAAAGGCAAAAAACTATTATCAGAATTACGCTCAGAAATACTTCCGGCAATAAGTAGATGCGACTCTGCCCTGGTAAGAGCAACATACAAAAGACGCCTTAGCTCATATTCTTCCAGCTTCTTTTTTTTATCCAGATAATCCTTTAATACGGGATTACTCTTGGAAAAAGAGAAAACAGGATAAGAATCATCTATAAAGGCATAAGGAAAACTTTTCTCACTCTCCTTCCTCCCGGACTTTCCTACGGAAACAAGAGCAACAAAAGGAAACTCAAGTCCCTTGGAAGCATGTATGGTCATAATCTTTACAGAACTTTCCGCATCTACTGGAACATCATAAAGCTCCTGCTTTTCAAACCTACCCAGCATATCAAAAAGATAATCTATAAAAGATGCAAGAGATTTTCCCTCGTAACTTCTACAAAGGAAAAGAAGTTCATCATAAACCTTTAAAAAGGGATGAAAATCTATCCTCTTAAGAAGCATAAACCTGTAACCAGCATCATACCATAGATATCGTATAAGCTCTGCAGGAGACATCCTGTCAGCCATGTAAGAAAGCTCTCTGTATATAGTTCTGCCTCTCTTATAAGCATCTGGACTGTCAAGCCCCAGCATATCCAGCTCACTATCCGATAAAGAAAAACACACAGGAAACCTGCGCTCTTTTTCCTTTTTTATAACCTTGGTAATGTCCTTGTCAGACAATGCACACAAAGGCCCCCTAAGGACAGCATAAAAAGACAACCAGTCATCGGGATAAACAATAATAAAAAGCCATGATACAAGATCATTGACAGCAGCTTCAAGAAACATATTTCTGCTTACACCTGCAACATAGGGAATCCCCTCTCTTCTCATGGCTTTTTCGTAAGACAGCTGAGCAGTAGTGCTTCTCATAAGTACAGCTATATCCCCGTATGCAAGAGGTCTAAGCTCTCCACTTCTTTTATCCCTAACCATAAGGGAAGAATTTTCCACAAGCCCCTTGAGTTTTGCGGCAACCCATGCAGCCTCAATATCATCCTTGCTATAAAAAGGGTTTTTGACAACATCAGCAGATTTTTTTTGTATACCTACAAAAACAGAAGGCTCAAGAATGGTCTTATCCATTCTTTTCTCTGCGGGATCAAACCTTATCCCTCCTGCATCAGAGTTATTAAAAAGCTCATGAGAAATCTCGTTAAAAAAATCAACAAGAGCAGGCTCTGATCTGTAGTTATGAGCAAGCCTTATAAACTCCATATCCGGATAATCAGGCTTTACTGCATCATCTCTAAGACTGTTAAAGACAGAAACATCAGCGCCTCTAAAAAGATAGATAGACTGTTTCTCATCTCCCACGATAAAAAGCTTTCCGCGTTCAAGAGAATTGATATCGGGAACAGACTCGGAAAAAATCCCTTTTTTTTCCGCAAGAAAGAAAAGAAACTCTTTCTGCAGCTCATTATTATCCTGGAACTCATCCACAAGAATATAATCAAACCTCTCCTTATAAAAAGCCCTGATCCCTTTATCCTTTTTTATAAGCTCTACAGCTGCTGAGAAAACATCGGAAAAAGTAAGGAGATTGTGGCGTCGTTTAAAAGCTATCACCTCATCATGCCACATTTTTATAAAATCATTGAGAACCAAATTATCCTCAAGATTATCATACATGTGCATAATATCATCAGAAAGATTAATAAGCTCTTTTTTACAGTCATTGGGATTTATGCTATCCTTTGCTGTCCGATCCAAAACAAAAGACTCAAGAAGCCTTTTAATCTCCGGCAGAGACTTGGGAACATTATCAAAGAGAGAAATAAGCTCAGATTCTTTTTCCAGAACCTTATCAAGCTTTTCTGTTGTTTTGTTCTTCTTATTTCCCACTATATCAAGAACAGTCCTGCAGGAAGAAAAAAGATTTCTGACTCCTGTTTCAATCTCTTCTATTTTATCCTCAAGCAGCTTTGTAAATCTGTCGGAGTATTGCCATCTTCCAGAAACAGGATAGCCCGTGATACATGCATAGTTTGCGGCATAGTCCATAAGCACATCTTCTACTATCCTATCCGGTTCCCAGTCTTTACATAATAAAGAAAGAGAGTTCTTAAATTGCTCATCCTGCAATGACCTTAGAAAAAAAGTTCTCGCAAGAGCAGAAAGTCCTTCAAGTTCTTCCCCGTTGCAAATAGAAAAATCAGGAGCAAAACCATAACGGCTGCTATACGGCCTTACGACAGATGCACAAAAAGAATCTATCGTAGATATGACAGCCTTTTCAAAATCCCTTATAAGGTTTTCCTCACCGCTTTCTCTTATACCCTCTGCTATTCTCTGGCGCATCTCGCTTGCAGCCTTTCTGGTAAAAGTAAGAGCCATAATCCTTGATGGTTTTACATTCTTTTCTATGACAAGGTATAGAAATCTTCTTGTAAGCACACGTGTCTTTCCTGAGCCTGCACCAGCAACAACAACAGCATTCTTATCAGTAATAACAGCCTGTCTCTGAGCGCTATCAAGACCCCTCAGTATATCTTCAGTTCTCATTGTTTCTACCCTCTCTTATCGCATACCTTGCGCGGCATAATCGTCTGTAAGCACACGCTCCTGTAAAGGAAGAACACACATTCTCATTATCAATAGCATAGGTAAAGTCACAAACCTGTAGACTATCTACAATACCTTCAAGCAATTCTTCCAATATATTAAAGACATCAAGAAGAGAAGAATCATCCTGATAAGAACCAGCAGAGCTTTTCCTGTTTCTTAAAAGGAGTGGATTGTTCTTATTTTCATTAACTACAGGGAAATACATCCCATCAAGAAGTTTGGAAACATCTTCTCCATAAAGATGATATAAAATCAACATATACAGTAAAACCTGTAAATCTATCTTCTCTCCCCTTTCAAGCTTTTCCTTCTTGGGAAAAGACGGGATATTTCCTGTTTTAAAATCTATGACAATAGTAGAATCATCATTATCGCCAAGAAGTAAATCCATTCTTCCTCTGAGAATAAAACCTGCCTCAGGATTATCCCACTTGAGTTCTGATTCCTGAGACTTGACATATAAGGACAGCCCTATATTCTCAAGACTATCCCGCAACCTCTCCGCAATAGTATTGAGATACGGCTCATATCTTTTTGAAAGAACATCAGAAAAAAAGCCAGCCCCTCTTTTATTAAGACCTTGAAGCAGGACAGATTTAAAATCAAAACCCTCATTTGCAAGCTCATCGAGCCTCTTACCAGCAGAAAAGAAGTAAGATAACACCTCGTGCAAGGCACTTCCCACAATCATCCTGTCATAAAAAATAGGCCTTATCCTATACTCATCGATATCAAGCAGTCTTGAAACAAACATCCTAAAAGGACAATCATAAAAATCCTGTACAAAGTGAGGAGAAAAAACAAAAACACCATCGGAAAAATAATTTTTACTTTCAAACCATGGCTTAATCTCAAAAAAATCACCGGGATTAAAAGACTCCTTAAAAAAATAATGATCAAGATGGAGAGCAGCATCATATCCCTTTTTCTGGGAATAAAAAGGCAAAAAATTGCCAGTCTCTCCAGCAAAAAGACCTTTTTCCCCATATATAGGAAGCTTTTCAAGCTCATCCTGCTCTACTGCATTTGTTTTACCATATATAATCACATAAGGAGGAACCTCATGCTGTCTTCCTCCACCCTCAACATGCATAGAAAAAAAAGCATTACATGCAGAGTAGGCCTGTAAAAAAGCATTACCCAGCTCATATTCCCTTATTGAGGCAGATTCTTTCTCCGGCTCAGGTAGAAAAGAAAGCAAAGAAGTCCTTACACTTGCAGACTCTGCATCAAGTCCCATAACAAAGGTATTTTTAAAAGCAATGCCGGCACTCAACCTGTAAGGAAAAACAGAAACACCACCAGAAGACTCGGAGCTCACATAAGACATACCAGAAAGAACAGCAAGCCACACATCCCATGGCCTTGATACAGAAAACAAACCATCCAATACAACCTCATAATTACATAAACGTTGCAAAGCCCTTCGGGCAAAACCCCATGACCTACGCATCTCTGCACCGGGCTCTCCTCCAAGCAAAAAATCATAAAGAAGAGAAAACCTATCAACAAGCATAGAAAAAGACTCAGAAGAAACAACCGCAGGTAAAAAAGAAAACAGCACCCATGCTATAAAACCAAGCTCAGCAAAAAAACGCTCCTCCGTATCCTTGTAAGCTTCTAAAAAAGAGACATCAAGCACACCCCTGTCAAATCTCTCATCCAAGACTGAGAAAAAAGTATCATCCAGATGATGCTCTACCTCATATTTTATATAAGAAAAAAGCCTGTTTTCACCATAGTCCGCAGAAAAATAAGAAGATTTTACGGCAAGCCTTATTATCTCCCGCATTGTCCCACTAAAACGCCAGGGGACATCAGAGGCAAGACACAAATCCCTCAAAGATTCAAACGAAAAACCAGAAGAAACAGCATCGGATATCAAAAAAACAAGCCTTACTCCCGGGACATCCCTGAGAGACCTGCCAAACTCAAAAGAAAGAGGAACCCCATAGACCTCGGATTCTGTACGCAGAATACCTTCTAAAGCCCTGTCCGCAAGAACAATGGAAAAATCAGCAGCAAAAGCCCCCTTTTCCAGCTGATTTCGCAAAGAACTCAGAACATAACGCACCTCGGACACAGGATCAGGAAACACTGTAAGCTCAACATCCTTGCGCACCAAATCCAACCCAATCCAACCATCTGGAAGCTCATCCTTATAAAAAGCTCTTATTGTAAATAACGATGGATACACAACAACCACATTCCCCGGCAGGCGTCCATCAAGACGCGCATCCAAGAAAGCCTTTTCCGGCTCAAAAAGCATAGCCTCACTAAGAAAACGCTCATAATAAGCCCCCAACAATCTCACAGCTTGTGCCCTCTTCTCCGGTAACCTGTCAAAACCTGCAAGAACATGTGGTGCAATCAGCACATCCGGCAAAATAGAAGCAATATAATTTACAAAAGGCGACTCATCCTCTGGACAATCAAAAAGCCCCTCGAGCTCCCCATCTCTCCTACAAAGCGGAGCAACCATAGAAGCAAAGAGAATCCTCTCCATATTGCCAGCGGGTCTATGCAAAGCATCTGCAACATAAGAACGCAGAAAATCATCCCAGGATAAAAATCGCCCGGCATCAACAGCAGTATAAACATCAGTCATGCAATCAAGAAAGAAACGCCTCACAACCTCGGAAGGAAACACAAAAGCCGCAGCAGGAGAAGACTTATACAAAACACACAGACGGGAAAAAACCCCATCAAAATCAGAAAAAACTTCCTTGTGCATAAAACCCCTTTTTAAACAAAAACATACCGAACGGCGTAAGCGCATAGCGCTTCCGCCTTTTAGAAGAAAACTATATCACAAGCATAAATATTTTAAAAACCATATAAAACTATCTCGAAATAAGATAAGCCTTAAAATCCCTGTAGTGATAAGGGAACCATTCTGCAATCCTGGAGGGAGAAAGGGAAAACATCCTTTGCATACCTTCCACCTCCTGAGGGAAAATAACAGAAATATCCCTCCAGAGCTCAAGCTGAGGTGCAGAAGCCACAGAGAAAAGATTAATAGGAGCAAAAACACTCAATACACCGCCAGCAAAGGTACTGCCCCACTTAAAAAAAGTAATTCTATTGGCCTGGGAATATAGCTCAGATATCTGTCTGTGCAGTTTCTCGGCAGCAGCAGGGTCTGTTTCCGCAAGATAAGAAGGATACAAAGCATCTGCCTGCGCCTTTAATTCCTGACTATTATCATTGAGCCAAAAATAAACAGCAGCAGCATCAAGCCCCAAAGCTATAAGGACTTCGCTCACAGGAAGAATAAAATCAAGAGATGAAACCATCCTCTCTCTATGTCTGCTGTCTGATTTTTCTATAAAAAACACAAGCCTCTCATACCAGAGCTGCCAAGACTCAGAAACATATACAAGAACAGGCCTGAGAGCCTTAAGTCGGCCAAGAGCCTCTCCCGGCCTGTATAGCTCAAAAAGCCTCAGCGCATGATACACATTGATAAGCAAATATTCTTCCCCACAGGAAAAAAGAGTATCCATAAGAAGAGAAGTATAAGGAGTATCGGGGGGAACCTCTGACAACAGTTTTCCTATACGTTCAGGAACAAAAGGGTCCGGAGAAAGAGCCGTATCTTCTATGTATTTCTTGAGCTTGCCAGGCTCAAGAAGAAGCAAAAAACCCTTCTCCTGTCCCCTGTAGACAACAAGAGAAGGAGAAAAAGACACATCGGAAAACATAGCTTTCCATTCTGCTGCTAGCTCTCTAAGTCCTCTCTCGTCACCAGAAATTGCTGCAGAAACAGCCTTTTCTTTTATATCAGCTATATAACTCTTCTCCTCATCCGTAAGCACAGGCACAGAAAAACTAATAACAGAATCAGCCCCCCTGCTCACTGTTATTTTCCCCTTTTCTATAATGACCTGCTTACCAAAACGAAACTGCTCCACTCGCCAGTCATACGTACCCGAAATCACAGGTGCAATGATACCGGACACTTCGCCCAGCTCAACATTGTTGATAACAAGATTATATTTACCCCTTTCTCCAAGATTCTGTACACTGACCCTTCCCATCTCGACTTGCTCAGCAGAAATAGCTTTTATAAGAGAAGTAACCGCTGTCTCCAACTGCTCAAAAGGACTATCCAGTCTGGAGATATTAGATTCTATATTATTAAGGACCTTCCCGTCATCCGTATTTATGAGAGTAAAACTTATAACATAACCTTCGCTACCATTTGAGAAAGCAGTATAAAGAAGTCTGTCTGGATTTTTTTCTTCTATTATTTTTTTTACATCGGTATCCTCACCCTTCTTTATTTCAATCGGGATAACATCCTTTAACAGCATAAGGTCCAGAGAGATAGCATTTTTCAGACTGGACACAATGGCCTTTGCCTGAGGCTCCCTTACATCTGTATCAAAAGGCATTACGGCAACCCGGAGTTCTTTTGAAAAAACAGGAAATACTAACAGAAAAAATATAACAGAAAGAAAAACTTTCTTCATAGTTTACTCCAGGCAATAGATATTTGCAGCAGTTACACCATCCGTATCAGAATAAAATACAAGATACTTTTCTCCGGTATCAGCCAGCGCAGCCTTGATACCATTGGTATAAGAATACAGACTGTAAGGACTATCTGTTTTGGAAGAAGATAGAGAATCATCCTTTCTTATAAGGACAAGAGAACCTGAGCCATCATCATACAGGATAGAAAACCCTTCTGCTTCCATATTGACATCAAGAACACTAACAGTACCAAGTCCCCAAGCTTTACTCCATATTAAATTAGCAGAGTTTAAAAAAATTCCTATTATATCTGTCATATCTGTATCAAGAAAAAAATAATGAGAATTATTGTTACGCAGGGGCAATGCACCAACACCGCTTATAGTTGCAGTAATAGTATCTGAAGAAGAAGCAGAAATTGCATCCGACACAATCGAGAAAAAAACAGAGTTTAAAACTGTTGCACTCGTACCATCATCATCCGCAATAAGCAACATTCCTTCTCCGCTGCCATCACTCCGCATAGAAAGCCCTCCTACAGACATTGATGTTACAGAACCGGAATACACTATTATAGAATCAATAAGACTTGCAGAAGAGGTAGATGTGTCCAAGAGTATGATTTTTACATCCTTTGAAGAATCTGTGTATGCAAAAGCCCATCTGTCAGTACCCATAAAAACAGGCTCGCTCATTTCATGATAGGAAGCAGCTCCAGAAGCCACTACGGTAAAACTGCTTAGGATATTAAGCTCACTGTCAATTAGAAAGAACATAATATCCCCACCATCATATACACTTATACCAATATTCCCACCGCCTGTTGTTGCTTTTATTGCACCTATACTGCTTGAGGCTGTTGCAAGATTACTTGCCCCTACCTTTACAACTGCATCCTCATCACAGGACAATGCAGACAGGACTGTCCCATCAGGCGTATAAAGAAGAACAGCAGCACTACCGCTCCACACTGCCGTAAAGGAAGAAGCAGTGCTGATTCCCATATCATGTTGATTTATGTTTTTCAATGCTATCGCATAAGTATCTGCATTATAAGAAAGCGGATCAAGAGGATTGGAAAAATCTGGCAATCTATATCCGCAGGATATCATACTCTGAGAAAATAAAAAAAGAGAAAAATAGAAAAATATTTTCTTTCCCATACAGCCAGCATACATCAAAAACAGGCTTATTTCAAACGATAAAAAAGAGAAGGCTTCTAAAGCTGTTTTTATTATAAGAGCAGTTTTGACTTATGCCTTTATTTCTTTATCCTTTTATGATAAAAATAGAATAATGCAAAAAAAGATAATTTTGTTTTTTCTGGTTCTAATTTTTTCTTTTCCCATCTTTTCTCAAGAGCTACCGGCAACAGAGATTATACCGGTACAGTTTCTGATAAAAAAACATGCATTATACGTATCTGCCGATAACGGCAAGAGCTGGCAGGAATGCAATATTCCAGGATTAAAAGGAGAGTTTACTTCTTTTTCATGGGATAGAAACGCTACGTCCTTTTTTATTATTTCCACAATGCACCAGCTGGCCATAACAAAGGACAGCGGTCTGTCGTGGAAACTTATCAATGTAGGAGAAAAAATAGAAAGCAGCACCCATATAAGAAGCATTGCAATAGACAAGGGTAAGATATATCTTGGGACATCATTTGGCTCTGTTAGAGTTAGCACGGATGGAGGAAATAGCTGGAAAAAAATAGAGCTTCCGCCTAAGATGCCATTTTTCTTTGGCGGCAATTTTTATGAGGAAATTGCAGGTATTGCTCCTTTTGCAGACGGTTTTGCAGTACTTCTTGGCTTTAAAAATGGCGAATATCTTTTTGATGCATCTTTTTCCAATTATAAAAAGCTTGAAGAACCGGATATCTCCGTAGTACGTCAAATTTTCCCGGAATGGGGATTTAACCTCCAATCAGTTCTCAATTCTTCTTATGTGCTTGTAACACCTGATAAGGGCAGCATAATAAAAATAGACTTTCCACAGGTTACGGATATGGAGAGAGAAAAGCGGCTTGCTCTTGCTTACAATAAATATGCCATATACATACGCGGAGACCTTGCAAAGCCGCAATCCATTGACAAATATATAGAGCTCATAAAGGAGCATGGTTTTAATGCTGCTGTCATTGACTTTAAGGACGAAAATGGACTTATCCGCTATGACAGCAAACTGGAACTGCCACAGAAGATTGGCGCAGTAAGGCCTTTTTTTACAGCAGAGGAACTCATAAAAAAGCTGCACGAGAATAACATATATGTCATAGCCAGGATAGCTGTCTTTAAAGATAAGATGTTTTCTCTTTATGATGGCAGTAAATATGCCTTCATGGATTCCCGTACGGGGAAACCTTGGGGGGTTTTTAAGAAAATAAAAGAAGAGAATAGCGAAGACAGCCGTATTGTGCAGGTAGAATACTGGACAGATGCTTTCTCGGAAGATGTCAGAAAATACAATGTTTCCATAGCAGAGGAGATTGCCTCACTTGGGGCGGATGAGATTCAGTTTGACTATATCAGATTTCCTTCTGACGGTGAGCCTCAGTTCATAGTTTCAAAACACAAACCGGACAATTGGATACGGTCAGATGCTCTTGTTGCATTTTTAAAAGATGTAAGAGAAAAGATTAGTGTACCTATAAGTGTCGATGTTTTTGGCTTTAATGCCACAAGCAGGATGACTTATCTGGGACAGGATATTACAAGATTATGGCCTTATATAGATGTTCTGTGCCCCATGTATTATCCTTCTCACTACGGGGACTTCTACAGAGCGGATATGAGATATTTGGACAGAGCAAGATGGATTTATCAAGAACATACGAGGCGCGCCGCTCTTATGACAGAAAACAATATTATAATAAGGCCTTATGTCCAGGCTTTTCTTCTTGGTGGAGAACTCAAATTTGATGAGACTACTTATTATGAGTATCTAAGGCTTCAGATTGAAGGTTCTCTTGCGGGAGGAGGTTCTGGATATACTCTATGGAATGCTTCCGGAAGATATTACATGGTACCACCCGACTTTAGAGCGTACCAACAGGAGCTTAAAGCTACTGCAGGAGAGAGTTCTTCTCATGTCAGTCTGGACTAGTTATTATCTGCTCAGGAAAAATAATGTCTTTTCATGTTCCAACTATGTTATGCAGGTTCCCTGTCTTCTCTAAATTTTTCTCCCTTATTTGCCGTAGGCAGGCCTTGCCGCAATCACAGCACCTGCTCTCTTAATACAGCGCGGGAAGGCCGTTCGGTATAAAAATAGTTTTTAAAGAAGAAAATTTCAGTCCGCAAGAATAGCCATGTTTTTCCCAAGTTCTTTTGCACGGTACATAGCCCTGTCCGCACGCTTGAGAAAATCCTGGAGATTCTCGTCTTTTTTATACTCGGCAACGCCTATGCTGACGGTTATAAAAACGGTCTTATCCTGCACTGTCACACCAAGCTGAGAACATGCAAGCCTCAATCTCTCTGCCACTGCCATGGCTGCTTCCTCGCAGGTCTCTGGCAGCAAAATGGCAAACTCCTCGCCTCCGTAGCGGTAACCAGAATCATTTTCTCTAAGACTCTCACGAATAAGGCGACCAATCTTACGCAATACCCTGTCGCCTGCAAGGTGTCCATATGTGTCGTTAAACTTCTTAAAATTATCCAAATCCAGAAACAGGAGAGATAGACATCTATCATATCGCGTTGCACGTATAGTTTCCTTGGAAAGTCGTTCGTAAAAAAAGCGTGAGTTGTACAAACCGGTAAGATCATCTGTTATTGATAAAAGCAAAAGCCGTTCTTTTTGCACAGAAAGGTCATCTATTGTCTTTTTGTACATACGCATGAGAAATACAATGCCCGTTGTTATGGACAGAATAGCAAAAACGTAAAATATCTGCAAAATACGCATTGCATATTCATCAACAATAAATATAATTGAGGCAAGAAACTCACCCCACATTGCAGTAAGCAGAAAGACATTACCTATAAATAGCAGTATCATATATTTCAGAGAGAACATCTCCCGCCTTAGAAGCAAAAACCACACCATTGAAACAAGAAACATAAAAAAGTGGAGAAGAGTCTTTAGAGAAAGAGAGAGCTCACCTGTCGGAAAAGTAAAATAAAAAGCGACAGTCTCCGATATAAGTAAAAAGAAAATAATAAGCAAAGAAAGAAAAGCCTTATCCTTCATTCCTACTCCTATTTTAGACTTTACAAAAAAAAAAATCATTAGTATAGTCCGTAAAATGCCGGTTTTTATTACCATAACAGTAGGCATAAGCCTGTCCATAGATGCCTGTGCAGCAACAGTCTCAAGCGTATGCACATATATTGAGATAAAAAAACGACATATAGCACTTATGGCTGCCTTTTTCGGAGTATTTCAGGCAGGCATGGTACTTGCGGGCAGTCTGCTGGGCTCTACAATCATCCGATATATAGAAACATGGGACCACTGGATAGCCTTTATTCTCCTAGCCGGTGCAGGCAGCAAAATGATAGTAGAAGGCATAAGAAACAGAAAAAACGCAGAATGCGAAGCAAAAGAAGGTCGTCCATCCATTCCAACAATCCTGGCACTATCTTTTGCAACAAGCATAGACGCCCTGGGCGTAGGACTCAGCCTGGGACTCGTAGGCATAAACATAACAGAAACAGCAATTCTGATAGGTATGATAACACTCTTTCTCAGCCTTGCAGCAGGCCTCATAGGAAAACTCATAGCACACCTTATAGAAGGAATAGCAGAAATACTCGGCGGTATAGTCCTTTGGATAATAGGCCTTAAAATACTGATAAGCCACATCTTTTTTTCTTAGACCGAACGGATTGACTGCGCAATCACCCTGTCAAGCAACACACAAAAAAGCAAAAACATAACCAGCACTCATAACACATGCAAAGAAGCGCAGTCAATCCTGCCTCTGGCAATAGAAAATAATAAAAAAGAATCCTGCATACAAACAAAGAAAATATAATCGCCAGCACAAGAAAAATCAGGGAGCAGAAACCCTGTTTGCATCCGCAAGAAAAGAAAGCAGAACATTTGCTCCTCGCCTTATCTCCTCACCCGCAGCATTGTACTTAAACCCAAAGAACACACCCAGACCAGAATGTAAAGTATCATGCAAAAAAGCACTCAGAAGCTTAAGATAAGACGCACGCTTTACAGAACCATCCTTCTCACAAAAAATAAAATCCTTAAGCTTATATTTATCCGCAAGCCTGTGTAGCTGAGCCATAAAAAGCGGAAACAATCTGCTCACAAGCCTGACATACGAATTATGATAAGCCTCATCCTTTTCTATAAGATAACGTATCTGCGCAGAGCGGTTTCTGTGGAGACGCCCGTCCTCACCTCTCTTAGAAGGAACAAAATCCATAATAAAACGCTCAACTGTCGGATTATCCCCAAGCATATGGAGAGCAAAAGAAAAAACAAGAAGACCGGCGAGATTATTGAGAAAAGGATTCTTCCTACAATAAGGACGCATAGCTGCAAGCAACCTTACAAGAAGCTTATGGATACGGGAAGAAGAAGCAATAGAAGAATCAAAGACAGCAAAATCATGCTTATTCATCCTCTTCTTAAGCCCGTCTGAGACCTCACATAAAATACACCACAAAGAATTGGAAAGCAGATTTTTTAAAAAAAGTCGGCATTTATCAAGAGAAGCGGAAAAAACTGCAAAAGAATCCACGGATACAATAGCCTCAAGAGAAGAAGAAAAAGAAGAAAGAAAACCATCCACATCAGAAGAAAAACCATCCTCTATAGCCCTGATCCATAAAGCCTTTACAGATGCAGGAAGAGAAAGAGAATCCGACCACAAAGACAAAACCTGATTTTTTACAACAGAAACAGCCTCAAACAGTCTTGCATCCAGAGCAAAAGAAACAGAAAGCTCAGCACTAAGTAAATCAAGAGAAGGATCATAAGGCACTCTTGCCAAAGTTACAATACGTTTTGCCTCATCAGGCAAAATCCTAAGCTCATCTGGAGCAAACCGATTATAGGTAGAAATAACAGCATCGGGCACAAAGCCAGGCTCAATAACAGGCTTAAAACGATTAAGCCATAAAAAAGGCCTTGCATAAGGATTAACATCAAAAAGAGCTCTAAGATATCCCCCAGTAGAGACATGAGAAGTCGGCTCTCCAGTAGAAACAACAAGAACATCCCTTATAGCCGGCAAAAAAATAAGAGTCTCATCCTGAGAAATACCCGGCGGGAAATCCATGATAAGAAAATCATAACGCCTTTCCAACTCTGGCAAAAACCTTATAAAAAGATCATCATATATTCTGCGGGAATCAGAAACCTTTCTCTCAAGCACAGGATACAAAATATCAAAACGCGGCATATAAGAAAAAAGCACATCCTCAAGCCCATAGCCATCAGAAACATGCCTGTAAGACTCCAGAGAAGAAAGAGGGATATCCAGTATTACGTGAATATTGGCAAGAGGGTCAAGATCAACAAGCCCCACACGGAACCCTCGCCTTACATACCATAGAGCAAGATTTAAAGCAGTTGTGGACTTACCTACACCACCCTTACCTGACGCAACAGCAAGAACACGCATAAAACCCCTGGATAAAGATAACAAAAAATAACAATCAATGCCAGATCTGACGCATCTTGGTCTCTACGGTTTTCTGGGTTATAGGCTTTACCATATACATATCACACTTATAGCCTATAGCCTTCTGCACAGTCTCAAGGTCCCTATCGCCTGTAACAACTATCTTCTTGGAAAACCAGCCATCTAAGAGTTCCTTCTCCCGCTGATAACAATAACTAAGCAAATCAAGACCGCTGCCATCGGGCAGATGAATATCTATGCTGATAAGATCATAAGGAAGCTCATCCTCTATAGCCTTTTCAAAGAGGATCTTGGCCTCCGCCATACTCGCAACAGAATCACACATACCATAAGAAGACAAAAAATGCGTCAATTTCTCTCTCGATAGAAACTCATCATCTACAATTAGAATTCTCATATAGATATTGTTATTCAGAGAACTCTGATTTTCAACAATCACTCGAGAAAAAAATAAAAGTTTATTTATCAAACCTCAAGAACCATCGCAGATTTCTTAAGCCAGTCAATAATCTCTATGGACTGCGGACATTTTTCCAGACATTCACCACATTCCACACAATCAGAAGCTCTATGCCCCTTGGGAATCCATCTGTAAGATCCCCTGGCAGCATCCACATCGGAAAATACAACAGAATCATTATATATTTTAAAAATCCTTGGTATCTCAACATCATTGGGACAGGGCTGACAATAATTACAAGCCGTACAGGGGATAACCTTGGAAGACTCAAGCTTTTCTCTCACTCTAGCTATTATGGCAAGATCATTGGAAGAAAGATTGCCAACAGATGCAGCATCAGAAGATGCAAGACTGACATTTTCCTCCACCTGCTCCATTGTGCTCATTCCACTCAAAAGCATTGCAACACCTTCCTTATTCCACAACCACCTAAAAGCCCATTCTACAGGAGACCAACTCCTGCCAGATTCTTTCCATATAGTTTCAAGCAGAGGATTAGACTTTGCTATATAACCACCAAGAAGAGGCTCCATAACAATCACCGGGATTCCTTTCTTACTGGCATACAAGAAACCCTCCGTTCCGGCTTGATAATTTTCATTCATATAATTGTACTGTATTTGACAAAAATCCCAGTCAAAAGAATCGACATATCTTTTAAACTCGGAAAGCTCATCATGAAAAGAAAATCCTCTAAACCTTATTTTACCTTCCTCAACCTTTCTATCCAACCAAGAAAGCAAATCAAATCGCTCTACTGTCTGCCACGCCCCTTTATTTAAAGAATGAAGAAGGTAAAAATCTATATAGTCTGTTCTCAGTCTCTTAAGCTGCTCATAAAAAATCCTATCTGCATCCTTCTCGTTATTGATTTCCCAGACAGGAAGCTTTGTAGCAATAAAAACATCTTCTCTGCGCAAATTGGCAGAAACGAACTCTCCAACAAAAGCCTCGCTGGTCCCCCCATGATAAGGCCAAGCGGTATCAAGATAGTTGAGTCCCTTATCTATAGCATATTTTATTATCCTGGAAGCTTCTGTCTTATCTATAACATTGGAGCGAGAAGCAATAACAGGCAAACGCATACAGCCAAATCCAAGAGAAGAAAGTTTTACACCCAATTTTGGAAGCTCTCTATAATGCATATTACACTCCTGCTATATGAGATTACTTATATATTTTATACTATTTATTTGGTTTAATAAACATAAAAAGAACCAAAAAAAATTAGAGATTTTTGAGATTTTTTATTTTTTTCTATTGACAATCGTACTCCCTTTTTTATATATTTATATCAGAAGATGTGAGCAACAATCTTCTCAGGTTTCACCTCCTTTCCTGAGAAGAAAAATGAGTTACCCGTTTTTATGCCCCTCAGGTTTCTACCTCCTTTCCTGAGGGGCTTTTTTTATAATCATAACAATTATATTGACTTATAAACCAAGCTGCTGTATCATCCAAAACCATGAAAGACTACCCTTTTCAAAAAATAGAAAAAAAATGGCAGGATTATTGGCTGTCCAACAAGACCTTTTCTGTAAAAGAAGATCCCACAGTTCCAAAAGAAAAAAGAAAATATGTTCTTGACATGTTTCCTTATCCATCAGCACAAGGATTACATGTAGGACACCCGGAAGGCTACACTGCAACAGACATATACTGCAGATACCTTAGGATGAAAGGCTACAAAGTACTCCATCCTATGGGCTTTGACTCCTTTGGTCTGCCTGCAGAAATATATGCGATAACAACAGGAACACATCCCCGCATAACAACAGAGCAAAATATAAACAAATTCAGAAAACAGATACAAGCCCTTGGCTTTTCTTACGATTGGGATAGAGAAATATCAACACACACTCCGGAATACTACAAATGGACACAGTGGATGTTCCTCAAAATGTATGAAAAAGGCCTTGCGTACATGGCAGAAATACCAGTCTGGTATTGCGAAGAACTTGGAACAGTACTTGCAAACGAGGAAGTGCTCCAGACTCCAGAAGGCCCTCGATCAGAGAGAGGTAATCACCCTGTAGTAAGAAAACCCTTGAGACAATGGATGCTAAAAATAACAGCATACGCTGACAGACTTCTGGAAGGACTGGATAAACTAGACTGGCCAGAATCCATAAAAGCCATGCAGAGAAACTGGATCGGCAAAAGCGAGGGAGCCAATGTCCGTTTTAAAATAAAAGGCTATGAAGAAAATTTGGAAGTCTTTACCACAAGACCGGATACCCTTTTTGGTGCAACTTATATGGTAATAGCACCAGAGCACCCTCTTGTAGAAAAGATAACAACAGAAAAACAAAAACAGGCAGTAAAAGAATACATAGAAAAAGCTCAGTTAAAATCAGACTTGGAAAGAACAGACCTTGCAAAAGAAAAAACAGGAGTTTTCACAGGCGCATATGCAATAAACCCTTTTACACAACAGGAAATCCCTATTTGGATATCCGATTACATCCTTATGAGCTATGGAACAGGCGCAATAATGGCAGTGCCCGCACATGATGAGAGAGACTGGGAATTTGCCAAGAAATTTAATCTGCCCATCATTCAGGTAGTGTCAAGAGACGGGAAACCCCAAGAGCTTACAGAAGCCTTTACAGAAGAAGGCATAAGCATAAACTCAGGACAATTCTCAGGACTTCCCACAAAAGAAGCAAAAGAGAAAATTATCAGTTATATAGAAGAAAACAAGCTGGGGAGAAGAGCTGTCAACTACAGACTAAGAGACTGGATATTCTCAAGACAGAGATACTGGGGAGAACCATTTCCAGTAGTACACGTAGAAGGAGATGGAGTACAAGCCGTCCCATATTCAGAATTACCTGTAACACTTCCTGAGGTAAAAAGCTACAAACCCACAGGAACAGGAGAATCGCCCTTAGCTGCAATAAAGGAGTGGGTTGAAACAAATGCACCAGATGGCTCGGGGAGAAAAGCCTACAGAGAAACCAACACCATGCCGCAGTGGGCAGGCTCATGCTGGTACTATCTGAGATATCTAGACCCTCACAATGACAAAGAATTCGCATCAAAAGATAAAATAGAATATTGGATGCCTGTAGACCTGTACGTAGGAGGAGCAGAACACGCAGTACTTCACCTCCTATACGCAAGATTCTGGCACAAAGTGCTCTATGATCTCGGGCTTGTAAACACCGACGAACCCTTCATGAGACTTGTAAACCAAGGCATGATCCTCGGAGAAGACGGCGAAAAAATGTCAAAATCCAGAGGTAACGTAGTAAACCCCGATGACATAATAAAAGAATACGGTGCCGACTCGCTTAGAATGTACGAGATGTTTATGGGACCACTGGAAGTCACAAAACCATGGTCAACAAAAGGCCTCTACGGAGTACACAGATTCCTGACAAGAGTATGGAGGATAAGCGAACGTCCCATAGTAGAAACAGAGCCAGAAAAAGAGCACCTTATAGCATTACACAAAACCATAAAAAAAGTTACCAATGACACAGACACACTCAACTTCAATACAGCAATAGCCCAGATGATGACCTATATCAATCAAATCAACAACCTCAAGGAAATCCCAAGAAAACTCTGGGAACCATTTGTACTCCTTCTCGCACCCTATGCACCTCACATAGCAGAAGAAATGTGGGAAAAACTCGGACACAAAGAAAGCCTGGCATACCACCCATGGCCTCAATACGATGAAAAACTCACAATAGACAAAAAAATTACAGTAGTAGTACAGATAAACGGCAAAGTAAGAGCAAAACTGGAAACAGAAAGAGATACCCCCAAGGAAGACCTGGAGAAGCTGGCACTCTCTAACCAAAGAATAAAAGAACTATTGCAAGACAAAACCGTAAAAAAAATAATTACCGTTCCCAACAAAATAGTAAACATAGTCATATAAAAACAGACAATAAAAAAACCGAACGCCATACCCATAAGAGGGTATGGCGTTTTTGTCAACACAACCATAAAAAGAAAATCAAAACACCACTGACTCTGCCCTACCTCGCTCATCTACAAGTACAGAAAAGATTTCTCCTGTATCCACAGAAACAAACCTGCTAACCCCCTCTGGCAAAACGACCTCCATAGAACCATAAAAAGAACCAACATTCAATGGATCAGCAGAAACCCATACATAAGAACCAAAATCAAGCAACACAGAAAAACAATCCTTCTCGGAAACATCATAAACAGAAAAATCACCAGTAAGAATCGCATCACGTAGTCTCAACTTATCAAGAAAAATAGGACTGCTTACGCGCCTTTCAGACTCCTCAAGCAACCTCTTGACATTAAAAGAAGACAAAGAGAACCCCTCCCTAACCAGCTCATATAAAACAGAAACAACAGCACCATCCTCCCAACGAAGAGATACAAATGGGTTCTCACCTGGGAGAATAACTCCACCTGCAGGATATAGGATATCAATCCTACCCGCAAAACGAGGCATCAATAAAAAAACAGCATAAGAAAACACCGGCAACATGAGTTCTAAATCTTTAGAGAGCTCCTTATTATCTACAAAAAGCTCATAAGCAGAGTCAGTAATAACAAAAAGAGAATAATCTATATCAAGCAAATCCCAAGAAGAAGGAACAGACGGCAGAGTTACGGTAACAGAGTAATAAACCGTAGAACAAGAAAAAAACAAAACCATAAAAAGAAATATAAAAATAACCCGCATCAGATAGAAAACATAGAAAATCATATCTCTGATTGAGAAATCTGACTCTTAAATAAATTTCTGATATCTGATAAGACCTTCTTATACGACTCCTCCCTATAATCCGGATATGTCCAAGGAAGAGATAAAAAGTCCTTTTTTCTATAGAGCAAAGTTATCTCAGCGTAGATACCATCCCTTAGAGGTATTCTATGAGCATTATCCTTGGTAGTTGCAAGAATAACACGACTAAGATTTATAAGCCCCGGATCAAGATTTACAAATCTCCGACCATTCCTTAAGAATTCATTTTCTAGATTATTACTAGCAATCTTTATATCAGCAAGCAAAGAAGGATAAACAAGCTCTTTAAAAGCAATAAAAAATCTTTTTAAGCCTCTGCCCATCTCTTCTTCATAATAGTCGGTAAAAGAAAAATCCATAATCTCGGAAATATAATCAATGGCTCCCCACAACTCACCACATCTGGCAATTATCTCATCAAAATTTATAATAGGATTAAAAATAACAGCCACAAAAAGTTTATATTTCGGAAAAGGTTCTGCCACCCCCATAAGCTTACCTCAGTGTTGAAGTTTAAACAATTTTAACCAATACTAAATATATATGGAAGATATAAACAGCAACATAGAAAAAGAACAAGAATTTGGAGAACTCCTAGAAAAAGCTCTAACAGAAAAAACTCATGAGATAAACCAAAACATCCTCCCCGTATTAAAAGAAAAAATAAGAAGCTTTCATACAGCATATTCTACAATATACCAGAACCTCATAAAAAAAGGAGTAATACAGCAGGACCCCTACCACTACGAAGAACAAATGGCAGACATAAACATACCAGACACAAGCCCATTTTCAGAATCAGAAAGAATAAGCCAGATGAGTATAAGGCTGTCAGCATATGATAATCAACTTGATTTTTTAACTACATATTATCAATTTTCGCTTGATTTTATAACAATAGAAAGAATACAAAAAATAGCACAACTTATCAATTATTTTAACTGGCAAAATATAAGCCCCAGAGCAGAACAAATAAACACCCGCTCTATTGCAATAATAATAGATAAAGTTAAACTCGGAAGCGACTCCATGGCAGCAAAACTCATATCATCTTCTGTACAAACCCTTGAAAAATTACAAAAAGAAATAATGAGCATACTACGAGAAATACTTTCTTTCCAAAAAGAAGCTTATAAATTCAGAATAAGACAGATAATACTTATGACTGATAAGCTTGAGAAAAACATCTCAGAAGACAAATTCATTGAACACATTAAAAAAAATATGAAAAAACTTCCAGAAGGAAGCCCATTTTATAAAGAACTTATATTGCAGATATACCAGGAAGACTATGGAAAAGAAAGCAAACAGCTCCGCCAGGACATACTCAATAAAATAGGAATAAAAAAAGAAAAAAAACACAAAGAAGACAAAAGAACAGAGGAAATGCTCTTTATATTGCAAGATTCCCTAACTGCAATAACAACAGTAAGCTCCTCGCTTGATGCGGCCGCAAAAAAGTTATCTGCCAATATAAACCTGTACAAAGGCAGAAAAAAATCAGCATGGCAGAAACTTATAGAATGGCTTTCTGGTCTCTCTGGCAATAAAAAAGGACCTATATTTGATCTTGACTATGTTGACATAACTACTGGTAAAAGGATGCAAGAATCAATAGACATGATTATGTTTTTAAATAACATAAAAATCCTATCAAACAAACTGGATGCATATCACAAAAAACTTTTTACATACGGCATAAAACTCATAAAAGATAAAGAAGAAGAAAGCCTTGACAACATATCAAAACTCTTAGAAAAACTAGGAATAATATCCAGAAGGTTACAATCAACAGAAACATACCTCAAGTCAGAACTTAATAAAATAGAAAGAGAAAAAATACTTACTTTTAAAGAAGAAATAAACAAAATAAGAGCTGCAATACAACTTGCAAACCAAAAAAGACACGAATACATTGCAAGAAAAGAAGAAATAGAACAGCTTAAAAAACTAGGAATAGAAGAATAATCAGCTATAAATTCCCAATATCTTAAGGTTTTCTGCCAGACCTTCAAGCTTTTTGACCGTGTCAAAAAATACATTCTTATTTTCTGGAAGTTCTATATCAAGAAAAAACATATAATTCCACGGTTTCCCCTGGATAGGTCTTGACTCCAACTTCTTAAGATTCAACTTTGCGTCCGCTATTATCCTAAGACAACTTAGAAGAGCTCCTGGTTTATCCGGAGTTTGAAAAGAAAGAGAAGCTTTAGAAGGATTTTCTATAACAGGATGCTCTTCCCGTGCAATAATAAAAAATCTGGTATAATTTCTGGGATTACTTTCTATACCCTGCTTTAAAACCTTTACACCATAGTACTGAGCAGCAACCTCATTTGCTATTGCAGCCTTTCTTATATCCTTTTCTTTTGCAACATAAGCAACAGCACCTGCAGTATCATAAAAAGGAATACGCTCCCACTCGGGATGCTGATCAAGAAAATCCTTACATTGGGAAAGTCCTTGCGGATGAGAATAAACATACCTTATAGTATCAAAACTTGCATCTTCTATAGCTATGAGACTATGCTCTATTCTTATCTGAGTCTCCCCTACTATCTTAATATCCGGATACTGAAGCAACAAATCATAATTCTCAAGGATAGAACCCGCAAGAGAATTTTCTATAGGTATTATTCCATAATCAGCTTTTCCTTCTAGAACAGTGTTAAAAACATCAGAAAATGCCTGACAAGGGACAGTATCGAAGTCATATTTTGAAAAATACTGTGTAAGCGCCTTTTCCGAAAATGCACCGTGTTCTCCCTGAAAAGCAACAGTTAACTGAGTCGTATCGTTCTTTTCGGAGTAAACAGAATACAAAAGCCCGGAAGATTCCGGAATTTTCTCCACCTCCTTACCTATAACAGGAGACATGGCCTCAATATTTCTCATAAGCAGTTCAAACTGCTCTGGATACAAAGACTGAGCACCATCAGAAAGAGCCTTTTCCGGATTATTATGGACCTCAACCATAAGACCGTCAGCTCCTGCTGCTATGGCTGCAAGAGCCATAGGCATAACCTTTGTCCTGACACCTGTTGCATGACTTGGGTCCACAATCACAGGAAGATGACTAAGTTTCTTTATAACCGGTATGGCAGACAAATCAAGAGTATTTCTTGTATAAGTCTCAAAAGTTCTTATTCCTCTCTCACAAAGAATAACATCGTCAGTACCATGAGCAAGAAGATACTCTGCAGCCATAAGCCACTCTTCCATAGTAGCAGCAAGTCCTCTCTTAAGAATAACAGGCAACCCGGTGGCTCCTACCTTTTTGAGCAACTCGAAATTCTGCATATTTCTTGCACCGATTTGAAATATATCAACATATTTTATAAAGATTTCAACATGCTCTGGCGATACTATCTCAGATACAACAGGTATATTTAACTTATCCGACACTTCTTTTAAATATCTTAGCCCCTCTTCACCTAGACCCTGAAAAGAATACGGAGAAGTACGCGGTTTAAAAGCACCCCCCCTAAGTATCACAGCTCCGGAAGACTTAACGGATTCTGCAATAGAAAACAATTGTTCTCTATTCTCAACTGCACACGGACCGGCAATAACCGCTATGCGACCTCCACCTATTTTTATATTATTTTTGAGCTTTACAACAGTATCGGATTTTTTTAACTCTCGTGACGCAAGCTTGTAAGGCTTGCTTATAGGAATAACTCTTGCAACTCCCGGGAGTATTTCCACTTCTCGAATATCAATGGCTAGCTGGCCTACAGCACCGATGACAGTTTCCTCTTCGCCTATTATTTCTCTTATTTTAAGCTTCTTCTCAGATAAGAAGGCTATTATATTATCTTTTTTTTCCTTGGAGATTCCACGCTCTAATACAATAATCATAAAAAGACATTATTGCGTTGTTTTATTAGTGTCAACAGGCTTAAGCTCTCCATTATACGATTTGAAATATTTTTCTATATTGTTAGAGGAAACATCAGCCACCGAGTTCATATAAGAAAAAAACTTTTCTTCAAGTTTATTCTTGAATGTAAAATATTTTTCTATATATCGTAAAGTCATGGCCGGAGTACCACCTGTAACCACTCTGTATTTTCCTGCATTGTAATAGGCAAGAGCCAAAACCTCACTCTTTGCCTCTCTAAGACAATAACTTATATGCTGTATTCCATATTTTGCGTTTATATCCGGATTAAAGAAATCATCCTCTTCCAAATAAGGAAAGGTCTTTGAGTTGAGCTGAAAAAGGCCTCTATCTATGGAAGAAACATTTTCATTTATAGCATAAGGATAATACTCACTCTCTATGTAAGAAAGGGAAAAAGAAACAAAAAGAGGAACATTATACTTATCGGAATAATACAAAATAGGCAAAGCAATATCTCTACTGCCAGTAAGGTTAGTAAAAAAATCCATAACAAAATCACGACTTTCTTCCTGTCTGTAAAGAAAAAGAGCAGGGCTTTTACTTTTTTTTGCAAGAGCCAGTAAACCCCTTACTGCTTCTTGCCTTTTTTCCTCAACTACATTTTTATTATCAATAGGTATCCATTGCCCTGATAAAGTGTTTACAGGGAATTCCGCACAGCTTATAATAGCAAGGGTCAATAATATCAAAAATAATTTTACATAGCTTTGTGTATATTGCATCTTTTCATAAACCTCAATGTGATTATCACAAATTGTAAATCCTATTATAAATATAGAAAATCTACGAACAGAGACAATAATATCTATTTTTTTTTTAATAAAATCAAGTATGCTGCAAATAATCCGGAGGTTAAATAAATGAGGGGCGAAAAATTCTCGCCCCAAAAACATCATTCATGAAGGAAGGTGCTTATATTAACGGACTAAATCTTGCTTACTTGAGCAGATTATAAAATTGAAACATACTAAAAAACGGAGTATAAATATATGGTAATGAAAAAAATACTTTATGCAGAGGATGAGTTTACCAGCAGAAGCATATTGGAAGCCTATATGACAAAAGCAGGTGCAAAATGCTGTTTTGCTACAGACGGAGAGGCTGCCCTAAAATTGTTTGGAGAGAACTCTTTTGATCTTGTTATTCTTGATCAATATATGCCTATTATGTCAGGAGATAAGGTTGCAGCCATTATAAGAGAATCTGGCTCGGATATCCCTATCCTTGCAATAACCAGTGACGAAGGAGAAATAGAAAAACTCAAGAAAGCAGGAATAACAGAATGTTTTATAAAACCACTGCACAAAGAAGATTATCTTTATATAATAGAAAAATATCTAAAGTGAGGCAAAAATGAGAAAAATCCAGTATGCTATTGCATTGCTGATATTATCCTTATCCATTACCCTTTTAGGAGCAGAAGAAAAAGTTTTTTCTGCCAATATAACCCCCTTTCCCGACAATCTTAATCCACAAAGAATAGATAGGGTAAACGAAGCCAATATTGCAATAGCATTGTATGAAGGTCTTGTTTCATACAGTCCTGCCGATTTAAAACCTCTGCCGGGAGTAGCTTACAAATGGGAATGGAACAATGGATATACAGAAATTCGATTTTTTATAAGAGATAATGCATTTTTCTCAGATGGAAGTCCGGTTACTGCAGAAGATTTTAAAAGAAGCTGGCTGTATATGATAAGAGAAGGGCTGACATATGCATCTCTTCTGGATGTAATAGAGGGAGCAAAGGAATACAGGGAAAAAAAAGTGGATGACTCTCAAGTAAAAATAACAGCCGAATCAGATAAAGTACTCTTTCTTAAGCTCAAACATCCAGCCCCTTATATTCTTTCTTTTCTTGGACATCAGGCATTTGTTCCTATAAACAGCAAAATGGATATATCAAAAAAATGGCAGCCATCCAAAGAAATAATATGTAATGGTCCATACATGATAGAAACCATAGAAAAAGAGAAAATCATAATGAAAAAGAACCCATATTACTGGGACAAGGAATACCCAAAGATAGAAAAACTCATAATAACCTCCTATGAAGACAGAGACAAGGTGATGAGACTTTTCAACGGGGACGTAATACACTGGGCACCGGATGGAATCGATGTATCACAACTTGCAAACAGAAAAGCTTTAATCATAAATCCTCTGTTTTCCACTACTTTTTATTTTTTTGACGCAAGAATGGAACCATGGAATAATCCTGATGTCAGAAAAGCTCTAGCATTACTCGTTGACTGGTCAGATGCAAGAAATCCTCAAAAATATTTCTTTCCTACAGCAACATTGGTACCTTCTATTCCCGGATATCCGGAAATAGAAGGAATTACAAAACAGGATAAGACAAAAGCAATGGAACTTCTGGAAAAAGCTGGATATGCTGGAGGCAAAGGCCTGCCAGAGATGATAATATACTGTATGGAAGGTACGGAAGAAGAGTTCCAACAGTTTACCAAAGTATGGAAAGATGAAATAGGACTTAAAGTGACAATAAAATCTTTTTCTACCATGAAAGATTTTTTCTCCGCCATAGAACAAGGAGGATATTCTTTAAGTAGTATCACGTGGTTGGGCGATTTCCCTGATCCAATGACTTTTTTATCTCTGTGGCAAAGTACAAGTGGATTAAACTATGCTCATTATTCATCAGAAGAATATGATAAACTTATAGAAGAAGCAAACAAGAAGATAGGAACAGAAAGGTTATCTATGCTAGCTGAGGCAGAAAAATTTCTGTTGGAGAAGGATGTTATTGTTCTTCCTATTTCCAACTCTCCTGCCATAAATCTAATCGATCTGGATTGGATAGATGGTTGGTATCCTAATCCGCTTGATTTACATCCCTTCAAGTACATAGATTTTATGGAAAGCACAGATGAACAAGGGGTAATAAAATACAACCTATCAAACATGTCCGGAGCAGAATCAAGAAATAGGATATATTTTTAGTATTCTTGTTTTTTTCTTAAACGAGAGATAAGCTCTGTAAGCTTATCTCTCTTGAGACTGCCTATTATAAAAAGGCCTATTGCGACAGCACCTATAAGAGCCGCCATAAACCATTCTTTTTCAAAAAGGGCATGTCCTATCCATACGCTACCTATTATACCGGGAAATCTGGCTAGCATTGATATTATAAGAAAAGATGGGAAGTTTATGTTTCCCAGACCAGCAACGTAGCACAGGATATCTTTGGGAATGCCTGGAATAATAAAGAGTATAAAAAAAATACTTTCTGTTCTTTTTTTTAAGATAAAGGTATCAAAGTTTTCTATTTCTTTTTTTCCCACAAGATCTTCTATAAAACTTCTCCCTGAAAATTTTGCAATAAAATAGTTAAAGGAAGAACCCAATGCTATGCCAATTACAGAATAAAGAAAACCCAAAAAAGGACCAAATATAAATCCTCCTGATATCTGGGCAACTTCTCCAGGAATTATAAATATGATCACTTGAAGGATTTGAAAAATAATGAATCCAACAGGTGCCCATATACCCCAATCTTTTATTAGTGCCGATATTTTCTTGGAATCACTGATAATACTCCATAAATCCGGTGCAAATACAACAACAAGAAAAACAAGCAAAAAAATAACAAAAATGAAAACAGGAAAAATAAAATCCTTTGGCTTAAATTTGCCTTTCATACGTTAATTTTATCTGGTTTCAGCCCATTTGACTAGGTGCAAGTATTTATATATAATTGCAAGCTATGGCAGATAATATTATTTCTCCTGATAATATCCAGTTTAAGGTAAATGACCATGTGGTATATCCTCTTCAAGGTGTTGGAGAGGTTATAAGAATAGAGGAGAGAGATTTCGAGGGAAAAAAGCTTCTCTATTATATCATTTATATACCGGTATCTGATCTTACGATTATGGCTCCGGTTAATAAGGCAGAAGAAATAGGTATAAGGCCTATAGTCTCCAAAGAAGAAGCTCAAGAAGCTCTCAACTTTATGTCAGAAAACCCTCAAGCAGGTCCTACGGATTGGAAAACAAGATATCAGATGAACTATGACCTTCTGAAAAAGGGCAATATAATGGATATTGCCAAGGTCGTAAGAGCACTGTACTACAGAAGTAAGGTAAAAGAGTTGCCAATAATGGAAAGAAAGCTGTTTGACAGCGCACTTAAGATATTGATAGATGAAATCTCCTTTTCTCTCAATATTCCTATAAAAGAAGTAAACGATAGAATTTTTAGCAAGCTTGAGGAGGACTCTCCTGATACTGATGACATTATGGATGATGAGGACAAAGATATTGATGATATCGATGATGATATAGATCTCGATCTGGATTTAGATGAGGATGAGGATGAGGATGAGGACGAAGATGAAGACGAGGAAGATGACGAAGATTAATGCTTTTATAATTACTGCGGCAGGAAACAGCACCAGGATGGGAACGGGAGACAAAAAAGAATACAGGCTTCTCAATAAGAAGCCTGTTATTTTTTTTAGCATTGAGGCTGCTTTAAAAACAAATCTTTTTTCTGTTATTGCAGTAAGTCTCCCCCATGCTGATTTATCGGAATGGCAGGAAAAGATAATGTCAAAGTATGCAGATAGTAACTGCTGTTTTGTCTTTGTTAGCGGGGGCAAAACGCGTCAGGAATCAGTAAAAAATGCACTTATCGGTATAGAAAATCATGCTCCTGATTTTGTTCTGATTCACGATGGGGCAAGACCATGGGTTACTCCGGAGCTTATTGAGAGTGTACTTAAAAAGACATCGGCAACAGGTGCATGTGTTCCCATAATTCCTTCTGTAGATGCTGTAAAGAGAATATTGGATGACGGCAAGGTTATTGAGCATTTATCAAAATATGAATATGTCTCAGCTCAGACTCCTCAGGGATTTTCCTATCCTCTTATAAAGAAAGCTCATTTAGAATATGTTAATTCCGATAGACTTTTTTTTGATGATGCTGAAATGGTTGCAGCAATGGGTAAAGATGTTTTTTTTGTAAAAGGGGATGCAAGAAACAGAAAGATAACTTTTGGATGGGATTTATGATGGTTAGAATAGGTCAGGGTTATGATCTCCATAGGCTGGAAGATGGACTTCCTCTGATAATTGGTGGTGTTAGAATAGACAGTGCCAAAGGTTCTGTTGCTCATTCTGACGGGGATGTTCTTTTACATGCTCTCGCAGATGCGCTGTATGGTGCTGTTGCAGATGGTGATATCGGGTATCATTTTCCACCTTCCAATCCTGATTACCGCAATCTTAACAGCGCTGTCATTCTTAAACATGCAGTTAATCTCACAAGAGAAAAAGGCTTCTCTATCTCCAATATAGATTGTACAGTTGTTTTACAAAAACCAATCTTAAGACCATATATGAATGATATTATAGGAAAGATAGCCGAATTGTGCAGTATTCCCTCGGAGGCAGTATCAGTAAAAGCAAAAACAAAGGAAGGGGTAGATTCTACAGGCAAAGGTGAGGCTATAGAGGCTTTTTCTTCTGTTCTTATCTACAGGTCATAAAAAAGGGCTGCCGCATATGCGGGCAGCCCGTTCGGTATAATTATTTTTTATTCTTCCACGACAAGCAGGGTATTGGGCTCTAGAATCAGATGCAAATCTATGTCTTTATAGGCTTCTCTGTCTTTTAAAAGATGTATAGATATGTGATTGTTTTGAGGTATGAGATAAAGAAGGATATCTGTGAGTTCTTTTACCTGTGTAAGCTCTACGGGGAACCCATCGGAATCCGGTGTGGGTTCAGAACTTTCTGTGGATATAGAAAACCATATGGATATTCCCAGCTCTTTGGCACCTTGTTTGAATTTCTCAATATCTTCTTTTTTGAGAACAGATGCATCCAAACCATCTATAACTACCTGGTCTACCTTAAAAGCTCCATCTTGTTTGAGAGCCTTTAGGGTGGATATGACATGTTCTGTCCTTGCGCCATCTTTGTGAAAGTTGAGAATCACTCTGTTACGTATTATCTCCTCATGAACGTCCATGGCGTCTTCCAGGTTTCTTTTCTTGGATATTTCCCTAAAGATGTCTTCGTACCAGGACAAAAGGTGCTGTACAGAATTGGCATAGGATATGTGGATTACGTGCTTATCCTGAAACAGCTTATCTGTGGCAATGTGTACCAGACAGGCTGTTTTTCCTATTCCTTTTTTTCCTGCTATTATTCCTATCTCTCCGGGCTTAAGTCCCCCATGAATTGATTTGGACAGTATTCGCAGAGGGCTTCTTTTTACTAATAATGATTTTACCATCTCTATTCCTCCATTAATTTTCTTCTTGTTGTTTTTCCCGGAACTTTTTCTTAAGCTCTTCTTCTATGCTCTGCGGTACTTTTGCATACCGGGAAAACTCCATGGTAAACTCTGCTTTTCCCTGAGTAAGGGAGCGGAGGGTGGTGGAGTATCCAAACATCTCACTAAGAGGCACTTCTGCTTCTACTCTGCAGAATTGTCCGTCCTCCGTACTACTTAGTATAATACCTCTGCGCTGGTTTATGCTACCAAAAATATTTCCTTGAAACTCAGTAGGTCCTTCTACAGCTACTTTCATAAGAGGTTCCAGTATTGCTGGTTTTGCCTTCTCATATGCCTGCCGAAAAGCTCCTATGGCTGCCATCTGGAAGGCCATATCGGATGAGTCTACGGGGTGGTATTGTCCGTCATTGATGACTACCCTTATACCAACGATTGGGAAACCAATAAGCCTTCCTTTCTCCATTGCTTTCTGGAAACCTTTATCACAGGAAGGAATGTATTCGTTGGGGATTACGCCTCCCTTGATTTGATCCACAAACTCATAATTGGTTCCTTCTTCCAAAGGTATGGGCTCCATATATCCTGCAACGCGTCCGTACTGACCAGAACCACCTGTCTGTTTCTTGTGCAGGTAATCAAAGTCTGCCCTCTGGGTTATCGTTTCCCTATATGCTACCTGAGGCATTCCTGTCTCTACATCTACCTTGTATTCTCTTTTCATTCTCTCTATGTAGACTTCCAAATGCAGCTCACCCATTCCTTGTATTATGGTTTCATTGCTTTCCGGATCTATATATACTCTGAATGTAGGGTCTTCTTTGGAAAATCTATTGAGAGCTTTTGCCATGTTATCTTCTGATTTCTTATCCTTGGGTTTTACGGCAAGAGAGATAACAGGCTCAGGAACAAACATGGAGGTCATTGCAAGGTTGAGACTGGGATCACAGAAAGTGTCTCCAGATACACAATCTATACCAAATAGCGCAACAATATCACCAGAATGAGCTTCTGATATGTCTTCCATGTGATTAGCATGCATTCTTACAAGTCTTCCAATCTTAAATTTTTTCTTGCTCCTTGTGTTAAAAAGCTCCATACCTTTTTTTACAACACCCTGATAGATTCTTATATAGGTGAGCTGACCATATTGTCCATCTTCAAGCTTAAAAGCATATGCAACAGTAGGTTTGTTATCAACAGAGATAAGTGTAACAGGCTCTTCGTTGTTGGAGAGGTCAAGAGCTGTATTCTCTATCTCATTGGGAGCAGGCAGATATTTTACCACACCATCAAGTAAAGGCTGTACTCCCTTGTTCTTGTAAGCAGAACCTATGAAAACAGGACAAAGTTTGAGAGAAAGCGTACCTTTTCTTACTGCATCATGGATAAGGTTTTCATCCACATCACCGCCCTCCAAGATAGCCTCTGCAAGCTCATCAGAATACATAGAAAGAGCATCTAGCATAAGTTCTCTTTTTTCTTCTGCTTCTTCTCTTAGCTCTGCCGGAATATCTTTCTCAACAACCTGCTCTCCGCTGCTGCCCTCAAAATAGATAGCCTTCATTTTTATAAGGTCAACAACACCCTCATGTTTGTCTTCCAATCCGATAGGGATTTGCATAAGAACAGCATCCATCCCTAGTTTTTCTTCTATTTGGTCTCTTACCTTATATGGGTTTGCACCGGTTCTGTCACACTTGTTGACAAAAGCAAGTCTAGGAACATTGTAGCGCTTGAGCTGTCTGTCCACAGTAAGGGTCTGTGACTGTACTCCTGCAACAGAACATAATACAAGAACAGCCCCGTCTAGAACTCTTAAAGCCCTTTCTACTTCTATGGTAAAGTCAACGTGTCCCGGTGTATCGATTATATTGATAACGTGGTTTTTCCAGGTTACGTTGGTAGAAGCCGAGGTGATCGTGATACCTCTTTCTTTCTCAAGCTCCATAAAATCCATGGTTGCACCGGCACCATCCTTACCACGCACCTCATGTATAGCATGAATCCTGGAGCAATAATAAAGGATACGCTCTGTCAGGGTGGTCTTTCCGGAGTCAATGTGAGCACTAATACCGATATTTCTCATTGTTTTTTGTAACTCGCTCATACTCCCTTCCTTAATCTCGAGTAATTAGTATTTTTCTGGATATACACCTATGGTGTAAAAAATTTAAGCCACTTTTTGTGACAAAACTTGCAGTTATGTACTACGAATGCCCAGTATAAATTGTTGTCAAACTAGTTTCAAGTAGCAGATGAGATTATACTGTTGCAATATCTACCAGTTTTTCTAGATATGGAGCTGTGACTTTTCTTACCTCGTTCTCTTCCAATCCCTCTATCTTTATGATACAAAGCGATTCCTGGCTAGTTTCTCCTAGAAAAGTCGCAATAGATATTATATTGCCTCCTGCATTTGCAATAACAGAGCTTATATCCGCAAGCTCTCCTTTACGCTCAGGAAGAACAGCTGTAAGACGCACGCCTTTTTTCCTGGTACCAAAAAGTTCTACAAACCTCTTAAAGATATCACTCTCAGTTACTATCCCCACAAGAAGGCCGTCATCCATACATACAGGTAAGCCACCTATATTATTGTCAACCATAATTCTTGCAGCATCTTCTATATAGGACTCAGGATTTACGGTTATAACATCCTTTGTCATTATATCTCGTACTTTTACCTTGGAAAGGAGACCCGCCATTTCATAGACATTGAGAGTTGTTGCTGGAGAGGGGCTTACATAAAGCAGATCCTTTTCTGCTATTATTCCCTGTATTTTACCTTGGCTATCTGTAACAGGAAGTCTATGTATCTTTTCTTTTTTTAAGAGTTCTTTTGCCTCCAGTATGTTTATATCTGCCGTAACGGCAACAGGATTTTTGGTCATTATCTCTTTTATGCGCATATCAGCCTCCTAATATAAAGGCTAATACGTAAAAGACGGTATGTCAAAGCCTAACCACCAAGATAGGCTTTTTGAATATCTTCACTTTCCATAAGCTCTTTTGCAGTACCCTGCAGCACTATTCTTCCTGTCTCAAGCACATATGCCCGATTTGCTATCTTGAGAGCCATATGAGCGTTCTGCTCCACAAGCAAAATCGTTGTTCCTTCTTTATTGAGATCCTGTATTATCTCAAAAATCTCCATAACAAGCAGAGGAGCAAGTCCCATAGAAGGCTCGTCAAGAAGCATAAGCCTTGGTCTGGTCATAAGCGCGCGACCTATTGCCAACATCTGCTGTTCTCCTCCACTAAGAGTACCGGCAGGCTGTTTTCTTCTTTCTCTTAAACGTGGGAAACGCTCATAGACACTCTCTATATCCTGTTTTATCCCGGAAACATCCTTTCTCGTATATGCTCCCATATTGAGATTATCTTCCACAGTCAGATCTGCAAACACTCGCCTTCCCTCTGGGACCTGAGTAATCCCCAAGGAAACTATATCGTGAGCCTCCATACTGCCTATATTTTTATCCTCAAAAATAATAGAACCGGAAGCTGCCGGCACAATACCGCATAGAGCGTTGAGAGTTGTGGTTTTTCCTGCTCCATTGGCGCCTATGAGAGTAACAATTTCCCCTTTGTTAACAACAAAGGATATTCCCTGTAAAGCCTGAATAGCACCATATGACACATAAAGATTTTCTACCTTAAGCAAGTCACACCTCCTCTCCAAGATAGGCCTTGATAACATCGGGATTAGCCTTTATTTCTTCCGGTAGTCCTTTTGCAATGATTTTACCGTAATCCAAAACAATAAGCCGCTGACAAACATTCATAACAAGGTTCATATCATGCTCTATGAGAAGAACCGTCAGATCAAACTCTCTGTGTATAAAATTGATGATCTCCATCAGAGCTTTTGTTTCCTGGGGGTTCATACCTGCTGCAGGCTCATCAAGAAGCAGAAGAGAGGGATGAACAGCCAAAGCTCTTACAATTTCTAGCTTCCTTTGTTCCCCGTAAGGTAGGTTTTGCGCCTGTTCTTCTGCTTTGTCAGCTATGCCAAAAGTAGAAAGAAGCTCAAGTGCTTCTTCTTTCATAGTCTTTTCTTCTTGATAATATCTTCCTGTTCTAAAAAGAGCATCTACAATATTATATCTCAGAGAATGATGGAAAGACACAAGAACATTTTCCAAAACTGTTCTCTGTTTGAGCAATCTTATATTCTGAAAAGTTCTTGCAATACCCATGCGTGCTATCTTATGAGAAGGAAGTCCGGTTATATCCTGCATTGTGCCTGCGGCTGCAAAAAAAATTCTACCCTCAGTAGGAGCATAAATACCAGAAAGCATATTGAAAACCGTTGTTTTTCCAGCACCATTGGGACCTATAAGCCCCACAAGCTCTCCTTTTTTGAGCTCAAGGGAAAAATCATCAACAGCTCTTAATCCTCCAAAAGATATAGAAAGCTCTCTTACATCCAGAATCCTTTCCACAACATCACTCCTTGCCACTATCCGCTTTTTTTACGGCATTTTTTCCAGAGAAGACTCGTTTTATAAAGGATATGATAGAAAATTCCTTTTCGCCAAAAAGCCCCTGAGGCCTAAAAAGCATCATAATTATCAGAAGAAGCGGATATATCACCATTCTGTAATCTTTTAAAAATCTGAGCCCCTCCTGCAGACCTGTAAGAAGAAAAGCCGCTATAACAGTCCCTGTGATGCTCCCCATCCCTCCAAATACGACTATAATAAGAATCTCAACAGATCTTAAAAAAGTAAAACCCTGAGGAGACAAATATCCAAAGAAAGGCGCATAGAGTCCGCCACCTATTCCTGCAATGGCAGCAGAAATAGTGAAGGCCATTATCTTATATCTCTGGGCACTTATCCCCATACTTGATGCGGCAATCTCATCATCTCTTATAGCTATGAGAGCTCTTCCGTAAGAGGATTTGATAAACACATACATAAAGGCAATCACAAGTATCATAAAGACAAAAACAACATCCATCGCAACAATCTGCTTTAGGTATCTTCCCTGTGCAAAAGCAGGAATCCCTTTGAGACCGGCAGCTCCTCCTGTAAGCTTGGGGAGATTGATTATTATAACTCTTATAACCTCTCCAAAGGCTAAAGTAACTATAGCAAGATAATCTCCTCTGAGACGGAAGGTAGGTATTGCTATGAGCCATCCTATGAAACCAGATACAATAGCACCCAGTATTATTGCAAAAACAGGAGGTATATTGAGGTGCATCATAAAAAGAGCAGTGGAGTACGCACCAACAGCCATAAAACCCGCATGACCTATTGCAAGCTGACCAGTAAAACCTGTTATCAGATTGAGACCCAGAGCCATTATAACATTGATACCGGCAAGAGTAACAATCTGAGCAATATACAAACTTGTGATTCTGGCATTAACAAGAACAGAAAGAACCAGAGGGAAAATCAAACCTATAATAGCAAGCTGAACAGCCTGAACATGACCCTTTTGCATAACTTACACCTTTTCGCTTATCTTTTTGCCAAGAAGCCCTGTAGGCTTTACAAGCAGTATCACTATAAGAATACCAAAGGCTATGGCATCAGCCATCTGAGAGCTTATATAGCCTTTGGTATAAGTCTCAGCAAGCCCCATTATAAAACCACCAATCATTGCTCCAGGTATACTGCCTATACCCCCAAGGACAGCAGCAACAAAGGCCTTAAGACCAGGGATTATCCCCATATTGGGTTCTATCAGGGGATAGGAAAAAGAATACAGAATACCCGCTGCTGCAGCCATCATGGAACCAAGTGCAAAAGTAAAAGAAATTATCCTGTTGACGTTTATGCCCATAAGGGCACTTGCCTGTTTATCAAAGGAAACAGCTCTCATAGCTTTTCCAACCTTTGTGTAATCCACAATGTAGGTCAGAACAGCCATAAGTACAAGGGCAACAATAAGAACTATAAGCTGTAGCGGATTTATTACAATGCCTGCAAACCTGAGAGGCTCAAAGCTTGCAACAGGAAAAGTTCTATAATCAGGTCCTATAAAAGGCAAAACCCTTGCAACATTTTCTATTAAGAGGCTTACACCTATCGCTGTTATGAGAGCATTGATTCTGGGCGCAGTTCTAAGAGGCTTATATGCTAATCTCTCTATTGTTATCCCGAGAATAGCACATCCTGTCATGGACACAACAAAAGCCAGAATAATTCCTTCTGGAGTAGGCCCTGTCACTCTCAACACAAAGTATGCAAAAAAAGCTCCCAGCATCAATATATCGCCGTGCGCAAAATTGATTAGCTTTATTATGCCGTATATCATCGTATAACCAATGGCTATAAGAGCATATACACCCCCAAGTGCCACACCATTGATGGTCTGTTGAAAAAACTGCTCCATAACATCCTACTCCTGAAAACTGTAAAAAAACAGGGACAGCATATAATGCTGCCCCCTTTTTATAAATCTCTTACGGATTAACTGTTGTCTTATACTTTATCACAAGTTTGTCGCCCTCTGGAACCACCTCGTTAATCACAGCGGACTTAATAGGATTGTGTTTCTCGTCAAAAGAAACCTGACCTGTTACAAACTTGCCATTAGTTTCTGCAAGAGCTTTCTTTATTGCCTCTGCATCTGTAGAATTTGCCTTTTCTATTGCAGCAGCAAGAATCTTCATAGCATCATAGCCAAGAGCGGCAAGCGCACTGGGAACCTTGTCATACTTTTTCTGGTAAGCTTCTACAAAAGCCTTGACATCGGCATCATCGGAATCAGGAGAATAGTGGTTGGAAAAATATCCGGGAGCAAGCTCTGCTCCTGCTACTTCCTGTATTCCATCCCAACCGTCCGCACCAAGCATGGGAACCATTATACCCTGAGAACGGACCTGCTTTGCTATAAGAGAAACAGTATTGTAATAATCGGGCACAAACAGCACATCCGGATTAGTTGCTGCTATCTTTGTAATCTGTGCATTAAAATCTTTATCGCCGGACTGATAAGATTCAAAAGCAACAATCTCACCACCCATAGCAGAAAAAGACTGTTTAAAGTTGTTGGCAATTCCCGATGAATAGTCATTACTTACATCATAAAGAACAGCTGCCTTCTTTGCAGAAAGAGTTTCCTTGGCAAACTTTGCAACAACATATCCCTGGAAAGAATCGATAAAACACGAGCGGAATATAAAATCTCCTGCCTCTGTTACCTTGTCATTGGTAGCTGTAGGAGTTATTAGGGGAACACCATCTGACTGAGCGGAGTCAACAACTGCAAGAGCACAGTTGGAAGTAAGAGGACCCACTATAGCAGCAACCTCATCCTGAGTAACAAGCTTAAGATAAGCTGCCTTGGTCTTCTCGGGATTACCCTCGTCATCCTCTACTATAAGTTTGATCTTGGAGCCCTTTGTCATACTATTGTACTCTTCTGCGGCCATTCTGATAGCATTGGTTGTATCCACACCATAAGTAGTAAGATTACCGCTCTGCGGCATTATAACACCTACTTTGATAACATCAGACTTCTGAGAGCAACCTGCAAAAACAAGCGCTGCCAACAGAAAGACAATAGCTGTAACAAGCACCTTCTTCATAGAAACCTCCTCGGTTTACATAAATTTTCAATGTATACAATACTTTTTATTTTTTCATCTGTCCATACCTCACAGAACAACTTATGACCCAATACAACTTATTTGTAGGAACAGACTCGGAAGCAATTACACCCTTATACCGAACGCGCAGGGACGCATGGCATCCCTGCGCTGCCTCAGGCTGAAGTGTATACATACAAAAATACTTGCCCACTCTTGCAAAAGCCAGGAGGCGTCTCAGCTTTTCCTCCTCCTGTCATATGGAACGATTATCAGAAATTACCACCAAGTCGCAACGACAATCTATTCTCCCACTCCATTTATATCCTCATTTGTAAAGGCATGGGGTTATATTTGCAGCATATATGCGTCAAAAAGCCTCTCCCATAGTCTTCCGCCGGAAGCAGCACGGACTCGCCTTCCGAGTCCGTGCGTTCGGTATAAACAAATCATGGATTATTGAGAAACTTTTTTGTATTATGTAAACAGAATAATATAAGAGGAGCTTGCAATATGCCTTCTATAAACGGAACCGGATGCTGCCTCCTGGATTATATCTGTCAGACAGATATCTCAGAGCCGGAGCTCAGTGCCCTTACCAGCCAAGAGACAGGAGACGGTGGGATTGTGCCAGAGGGACTTGTTCTTATGGAGGAACTAAGTGCCTTCTCGGGGAAAACAGAGGAAGAGATAAGAAGCCTTATCATACGCAAGGCAAGCTCGGTTACGAGCAATCTTGGAGGAGTAGGGATTGTCCCACTGATACACGTGAGACAAATGCTTGCAGAAGAAAGCGATAAAATAGGTTTTTGCCAGTTTTACGGCATGGATAAAACAGGAGAAACTCTTGTAAAATATCTGGAATACTACAATATAGATACCACATGTTTCAGGAAAAAAGAAGGATACAGTCCTGAGACTTTGGTGTTGTCTAAAGGCGAGAAACGTTCTTTTATCTCAAGGCTGGGTGTTGCAGCAAAGATAAAGGCAGAGGATATAGACAAATCTTTTTATAAGGCGGATGTGCTTGTTTACGGAGCAACTGCTCTTAGCCCGCTTTTGCATGCGGACTTGGACAGTCTTTTAAAAAAATCACGGGATAATGGAGCAATAAACTTTGTTCTTACAGTACACGATTTTTTCAGCGAAAAATGGTCACCAGGAAGACCATGGAACATGGGAAAGTCCACAAAGACCTACAGTCTCATTGACATCCTTATTGGCAACAGAGAAGAGGCTATGGGACTCACGGGAGAAAAAAACTTTGATAAATCAGTAGAAAGGCTAAAGGATTGGGGGGTAAAAAACATGATTTTTACTTCAGGAGCAGAACCTGTGTATTATTATGTAAATCCGCCTCTTTTTAAAAACAAAGAAGAGGGTTATTTCCCTGTACCACAGCTTTCTTCTATTATTACAGAGCTCAACCTGGAGAATACAGACGGCGATTCCACAGGCTGCGGCGATAATTTTGCAGGCGGAATAATATATTCTATATATAAGGAGACAAAGGAGAGTGGTAATAAAAACGGATTTGATATTCATAATGCACTTTTGCACGGAGCAGCATCAGGTATCCTAAGCTGCACATACAAAGGCGGGGTCTATAAAGAAAATATGGTCGGAGAAAAAAAGTCTTTGATAGAAAAAATAATAAGGCTAATAAAAGAAAAGCAAAAGACGCCATAGGTAATGATATGCTTTTTTAAGATATTGCACAGCTTAAAAAAATCTAAAAACTGTTTATTTTAAGCACAGCCTGATGGCTATGCGTCCGGCATATGCTTTTCTCTATCGTTATGAGCACCAGGCACTTTGGGTGCGATTGACAGCCTGCGATTATTCTTAAATAATAACATGACGACTGGCGCAACAGGCGGAAAAAACCGCCGGGGAGTCTTCTTTCTTCTGTCGCGCGTCTGGGCAGAAGTAGATTATTTTTTTTGGAGGAAGACATGTCCCAATCAGTATTGGAACGCTACCTTGCCAATAATCCGGATGCAGTTAAAAATCCCGAGATGTTGGCTTTTGTAGCACAGTTGGAAACAGTATCTCAAGTTGCTCCCGAGATTGCAGCATCAATTGTAAAAGAGCTCGCGGACCAGAGAAGCAATATAAAACTTATAGCCAGCGAAAATTTTTCTTCTCTCTCCGTTCAGTATGCTATGGGCAACCTTCTTACTGATAAATATGCAGAAGGGTTCCCCAGACACAGGTTCTATGCAGGCTGCGACAATGTCGATGACATAGAAGAAGTAGCATGCCGCGAGGCAGAGGCTCTTTTTGGTGCGGACCATGCCTATGTGCAGCCTCATAGTGGAGCTGATGCCAATATGGTGGCCTTTTGGTCAGTTCTCATGTGGAAGATTCAGTCCCCTTATCTAGAAGAGATTGGCAAGAAAAATCTCTACGACCTTAGCAAAGAAGAATGGGACGAGATAAGAAAGCAACTCGGCAATCAGAGACTTTTGGGGCTTGATTATTATTCTGGCGGACATCTCACACATGGATACCGCTACAATGTATCCGCTCAGATGTTTGATGCTTATTCCTACGGAGTAAATCGCGAAACAGGACTCTTAGATTACGATGAGATAGAGAAAATGGCCATGGAGATAAAGCCCCTTATTCTGCTTGCAGGCTACAGTGCATATCCGCGCAAGATAGACTTTGCAAGAATGAGAGAGATAGCGGATAAGGTAGGTGCAGTGCTCATGGTGGACATGGCTCACTTTGCAGGTCTAGTTGCAGGAAAAGTCTTTACCGGAAACTACAATCCGGTGGAACATGCCCATATAGTAACAAGCACAACCCATAAGACACTGCGTGGTCCCCGCGGCGGACTTATCCTCTGTAAGCAGGAACTTGCAGAGTACGTGGACAAAGGCTGTCCCATGGTGCTAGGAGGACCCCTTCCGCACGTACTGGCAGCAAAGGCAGTAGCCTTTAAAGAAGCCCGTAAGAAAGACTTTGAGACCTATGCCCATAAAATAGTGGAAAACTCTCAAGCACTTGCAGAAGAGCTTAAAAAACGCAACATAACAATAGCAACTGGAGGCACAGACAACCATCTTATGCTCATAGACGTACGCCCCTTTGGCATAACAGGGAGACAGGCAGAAGCCGCAGTAAGAGAATGCGGCATCACACTCAACCGCAATGCACTTCCCTATGACCCCAACGGACCGTGGTACACAAGCGGACTCAGGATAGGAACACCAGCTGTCACAAGCCTGGGGATGGGCAAAAACGAGATGGCAGAAATAGCAGACCTGTTTGCACTCATCCTTGGCAACATAAAGCCAACAGAAACAGACGGGAAAATCAGTAAAGCCAAGTACACACTTGATGACAACATAAAAAAACAAGCAAAAGAAAAAGTACAGAACCTGCTTGATAGATTCCCTCTCTATCCATCTCTTGACCTAAACTTTCTAAAAAAAGAGTTTAAATAAACATAATACCGAACGCACAGGCCCGCAAACTGCGAGCCTGTGCTGCCTCTGGCAGAAATAGCCTTTAATAATTTTCACACCACATCTTAACATTAAGTAATACAATAAAAATAATGTTTTAATAGTGACCCTCCATTTTTAAATAAAATATTTTATGGAGGTCAAAATGAAAAAACTCTCGAGCATTTTACTAATTTTTATCGTGCTTCTTCTCCCCTTACATGCAGGAGGAAATCAAGAGAAACAGACAGGTTCTACCCCAGAATTACATGCTAACAGAAACCTCAAGTATGTTTTTCTCTTTATCGGAGATGGTATGGCTTTACCTCAAATAAACGCCGCAGAAGCATATCTTATGGCAAAAGAAGAAAAGGATTCTCCTGTAAAACTTTCATTCTCACAGTTTCCTGTAACAGGAATGTGTACAACATATTCTGCTAACAGTTATATAACAGATTCCGCAGCAGCAGCAACAGCTCTGGCCTCAGGAAGAAAAACTGCCAACGGCATTTTAAATATGGATGAATCAAAAAAAACAACTTTTAAAACAATCGCAGAATTCTTACATGAAAAAGGCTTCAAAATAGGAATAATATCCACAGTATCTATAGACCATGCAACACCTGCCGCATTCTATGCTCATCAACCATCAAGAGGTAATTACTACGAAATATCTTTGGAACTTGCAAAAAGTGGGTTTGAATTCTTTGCAGGTGGAGGATTAAAGGATCCAGAAGGGAAAAAAAGCAAAAAGGAAGGAGAAAAAAACAATGCTTTGGAAGAAGCAAAAAAAGCAGGATACAAAATTTTAAATTCCATAAAAGATATTGAAGGCTTGAGTAAAAATGATGCAGAAAAAGTTATAGTGATGAACCCTGTTTTATCTTCTTCCTCACTTGCCATGCCATATAAAATAGATAGAGATAAGACTTCACTTAATCTTGCAGATTTTACAAAAAAAGCAATAGAGTTTTTAGAAAATCCAAAAGGCTTTTTTATAATGGTAGAAGGAGGCAAGATAGACTGGGCATGTCACGCCAATGATGCTGTGGCAGCAATACATGATGTTCTGGACTTTAACAGTGCTGTAGAAGCAGCTCTGGATTTTGCAAAAATCCATCCAGATGAAACACTCATAGTAGTAACAGGTGACCACGAAACAGGTGGTCTAACCATGGGCTTTGCTGGCACAAGATATTCCAGTGCATTCTCCAAACTGACAAAACAAAAATTGTCTTTTGAAGAATTCAATAAAATCATTGACAAATATAAAGAAAAAGAAAATTTGACAGTGGAAGATTTGCTCCCAGTTTTAAAGGAAAACTTTGGGCTGGAAGATCTTTCGATAAGAGAAAAAGATCTATTGGAAAATGCAATACACGCAAGTATCAACAATGCAACCAGCCAAGATGAAGCTTCGTATCTTTTGTATGGAGGTTATGAGCCTATAACAGTTACTATAACTCATATTATCAACAATAGAGCAGGGTTGGGATGGACTAGTTATAGCCACACAGCAGTTCCTGTCCCTGTGTATGCAAAAGGACCAGGTGCAGAGGTTTTTACAGGATATTATGATAATACAGAAATACCAAAAAGATTATCTAGACTCTTAGATACTAATCTATAAACATATCCTGCAGGCGGATATCCGCCTGCAATTTTTTAAAACATAGATAAGAATATGAAAAAAATAATAAATGCCATAAAGACAAAAAACTCCATAATAATAATATCATCAATACTATTTATTGCTATTTTATTTGCAATCCCTACAGGATTTGAAAAGCAATACAAAAATGAAATACGCATACAGGGGAAAATAATAGATACAGACAACAGCTCCCTTCATCAATATGGGATTGTAAAACAGGGTGAACAGAATCTTATTGTAGAAGTAATAACAGAAAACAAGAGGAAACTGTTAGTAAAGGCAACTAATCTGGTTCAAGGGAATATGGAGTTAGATAAAGTTTTTTCCAAAGGTGACAAGGTTCTTGTAATTCTTACAAAAAACAAAAATGGAGAAATATCAGAATGGGCATCCGTCTCTGATTTTTGGAGATTGGACATAGAAATTGTTTTATTACTGGGATTTGCTTTATTGCTTATTTTTTTTGCTGGAGCAATTGGTATCCGTGCTCTCCTTTCTTTTATTATGACAGCTTTAAGTTTCTGGAAACTTCTTATACCCGCTTATTTGAAAGGATTTAATCCTATAATAGTTGCAATATTAGTAATAAGTATTTGTACCATAATGATTCAACTGCTTATAGGTGGCTGGTCAAAGAAGACTATTACTGCTATTTCAGGCTCTTTAGCTGGCATGGGAACTATCTTGAGTATATTACTTGTTTTTGCTCCCAAATTCAGACTTCATGGAGCAATTCAAAAATTTTCAGAAACTCTTCTTTATTCCGGATTTCCTAATTTGGATCTTACAGGAATTCTTTATGCAAGCATATTTATAGGAGCAATGGGAGCAATTATGGATTTATCAATGGATATAGCTGCTGCCCAAGAGGAGATAGTCATACACAGTCCGGAAATCAGCATGAAAGAACTCATAAAATCAGGAATGCGTGTTGGCAAAGCAGTTCTGGGAACTATGAGCACCACTTTATTGTTCGCCTATTCCAGCTCTTATATTCCATTACTAATGATTTTTATGTCTCAGGGGGTTCCAATAGAAAACGCTATAAATCTTCAATATGTAGCGGTGGAAATTCTATACACCATGGCTGGGTCAATAGGCTTAGTCCTGGTAACTCCAGCAACAGCAGTCATTGGAGGTTTTTTTATGGCATTCCCCAATAAGATAAAGACAAATAAAAAGAACAGAAAACACTCGATACTATACAATACAACAAATATATAATAAATCACAATCAGATATAATTATGTAAAATTAATCTAAATATATTTGCCGCAGGCAGGAGGGACTGCAATTTTTCTTTCATGTGTGCCACGCAGATGCAGTCCCGACGTTCGGTATAAATATCGAGTAGTGTGTTTTATCTTGATATAAAAAATTGTTACGACTTATTATGATAGTATGTATATGCCTTGTATAATCAATAGAAGAGATTTTAAAGAATATGCAGTTATGATTCCTCTTGTAGAATCGGATGAGGGAATGCACATTTGTTTTGAGGTTCGTGCGGAGGGAATTCCTCAGGGAGGTGAGATTTGTTTTCCCGGCGGAGCTATAGAGCCAGGAGAGGATGAGTGCTCCGCTGCACTGCGCGAGACTAAGGAGGAGCTTGGAGTCAATATAGCGGATACAGACTATAAGGGCGCTCTTCTATCCGTAAGCGGGAGGCTTATACATGTTTTTACAGGCAGAGCTGTCAATTGGGATGGGAGAGTTCATGAGCCGGGAGAGGTCGCAAATAGTTTCTCTATTGCAATAGAATGGTTTAAAAAGACACCTGTGGAAAAATACGCTGTTGAACATATCGTAAGCTCAAGGCGTCAGGATTCGGGAGAGATTTTGCTTCCGGCAGATGAGTTGGGACTGCCTGCTGTATATAACGACAAATGGAAGGTTTATGACACACCTGTTTATCTGTGGAGAAGTCCTTATGGTTTTATCTGGGGTATCACTGCGGCAATAATATATCATATCTTCTGTTGACTGTTGACAATATTACTTTCTAACTGTTTACTTGATTCAAAAAAGAATGGGGCTAAGATGGATATCACACAATATAAAATATCTGCTGACAAGCTACGCCTTGACATACCGGAGGAGATGATTGCAGAGCTTCAGAAAGATATAGAAGCCCACAGCATAATAGGTCAGCCAAGGGCAATAAAAGCTATCCAGCTGGGGATAAATATACAGGGCAGAGGATATAATATCTTTGTTGCAGGGCTTCCCGGGACAGGAAGGCATAATGCTATAATGCAGATTCTTGAGCAGGAGTCTCCACCTAACAGGTTTAAAAAAGATATAGCTTACGGATATAACTTTAAGGACCCGCGCAGTCCTGTGGTACTGTATTTTCCGGCACAGACAGCAGGGTATTTTAAACGTTCGCTCAAACGGGCTATAGAGAAGATTACCAAAAGTATAAGACAGAGACTGACAAGTGAGGCTTATTTTAAGAAAAAAAACCAGTTGATAGCAGAGATAGAAAAAAAAGAAAGAAAGCATCTTTCAGAGTTTAAACAGATGTTGGGGGAAGAAGGCTTTATCCTCGTAGATAGACAGGATAAAGACCAGAATATAACAGATATAATGCCTGTACTTGATGGGAAGGCAGTAGAATTTGATGTACTACAAGAACTTGCAGAAAAAGGGAGTATCTCTCATACAGAAGTAGAAGATAAAAAGCAAAAATATTTTTCTTTTCTTGAAAAGCTTCAGGATCTTTTTACCAAATTTGACCTTGCAAGGCTATCTTTGGAAGAGGAGCTTGCAGAGATACAAAAACGATATGTGAGTAAGGATGTAAAAGACGAGCTCAAAAGGCTTGCTTCCCGGTTTGCCGGAGAAAAGAGCATAGAAAAATTTCTGGGACTCATGGCACAGGATATATTGGAAAATATTCCCCTTTTTCTTGAGGACAACAAGGAACAACCAGAAGATTATATCCCGCCTCAACAGAAATATACTATCAATATAGTTCATGAGGTAGAAAATCCGGACAAAGCCCCGGTCGTTTTTGTTTCTCAGCCGGATTATCCGGGTCTGTTTGGCACAATAGAAAGTATTGCAGAAAAAACAGGAGAAGAAAGAAGTAACTATCTCATGATACGACCGGGTGCTGTGCTGGATGCAAACGGAGGATTTCTTATTCTCAGAGTGGATGACTTACTAAGGAGTGAGGATTTATGGAATACACTCAAGAGAGTACTTCTAGATAACAGGCTTGAGATAAAAAGTGTGCCATCTATTTTTTCTAATCCCAGTGCACTCAAGCCAGAACCCGTGGACATAGATATCAAGCTTATATTGATAGGAACAGAATTCCATTATGAAATTCTATTTCAACAGGATGAAGAGTTTGCCAAGCTTTTTAAACTGCCAGCGGAGTTTGACGATGTTCTTCCTCTTTCTAAAGAAAGCATAAGAGAATATCTCGGCTTTTTTAAGGCAACCTGCAAAAACAAGCATCTTCTTCCTGTGACAGCTGACGGCGCGGCAGAGCTTCTATACTACAGCGCAAGACTTGCAGAGGACAGAAGCAAGCTTAGCGCACAATTCTCACTGATAACAGATATAATAAAAGAAGCAGACTACATGGCCAGAACAGAGGGTAAAACAGAAATAAATGCAGAAACTGTTCTCAAAGTCAGGAGACAGAGGCAATATCTCTTCGGTATGCTGGAAGAAAAACTAGACGAAGAGATATTAAGAGGAGAGCTTCTTATAAATCCCAAAGGTACTGCAACAAGCAGAATTCACGGACTTGTAGTGATTGACAGAGGATTTTATGCATTTGCAAGACCTGTTCTTATAACTGCGAGGAGCGCTCCAGGAACAGAAGGAATAGTAAACATAGAAAGAGAATCCGGACTGTCTGGAGAGATACATGACAAGGGAGTTTACATAATACAGAGCTTTCTTCAGAGCAGATATGCTCGGGATTTCCCGCTTTCTATAAAGGCAGGCATAACCATAGAGCAGTCTTATGTAGAAATAGACGGCGATTCTGCTTCACTTGCAGAGATATGTGCTTTGCTGTCGGATATCACGGATCTGCCGCTAAGGCAAGACATAGCCGTAACAGGCTCTATAAACCAGATGGGAGAGGTCCAGCCCGTAGGAGGGGTAACAGAAAAAGTAGAAGGTTTCTTTACCGTATGTAGAAAAAAAGGCTTAACAGGTACTCAGGGAGTGATAATACCAAGGCTCAATATCAATAATCTCATACCTTCCAGAGAAGTACTTGAGGCTGTGGAAGAAGGGCTTTTTAATATATATGCCATTGATAACATTGATCAGGCGATGGAAATCTTGACAGGTAGAGAAGCAGGGGTAAGAGAAGCAAAAGGCTTTAAAAAAGGCAGTATAAATAGGATGATAGAAGAAAAATTGAGAAAAATGGCTATGCTTGTCAAGAATTTTGAAGAATAACAGTGTATAAAGAATATACAGAATTCAAAAAAAACTTGACATAGGCTGTTTTAGCCTTAATACTTAAAAAGTACATGGAAGGAGTTCTATGATATGAAACAAGTTCTCGATGCACAAAAAGTGATTCAGGCAATACGTCACAATATACCGGTAAACATAAAGACCTATACCCTCCCTCCAGAGATAGAGGCTCAGATAGAGCAGATTCTGGAGATATATCTCAAGGACATAGGACAAATCAAGGTAAAGGATCCTCTTGTTTACAGCCTCAAGGAACTCACTGCTAATGCTCAGAAAGCAAATGCAAAGAGAGCTTTTTTAGCGAGAGAAAGCTCAATCTGGAAGACCCAGATGACTACGAAGAAGGAATGAGGGTCTTCAAGGAGGAGATATCTCAAGATCCCAAGAAATATTTTAACATGTTTAAGGATATGGGCTTCTATATAAAAGTCTCATTTCATCTTAAAAACAATGTACTTACCATAAGCGTAAGCAATAATGCACCTCTTACCAGGAACGAGCAGGTAAGGATATTTGACCGCATTGCAAGAGCAAGATTATACGACTCGTTAGAAGAGGCATTGTCTTCCGTATACGATGATACGGAAGGAGCAGGACTGGGTATTGTCATAATAATACTCATGTTAAAAAAGCTGGGACTAGACGAGGATGCCTTTGATATAGACGTTGTCAACGGAGAAACCGTCGCCAGAATGATAATACCAATGGATGAAGTACATGCAGAACAGCTTGAAAAACTCTCCGATGAGATAGTAAAAGAGATAGAATCACTGCCAAAGTTCCCGGAAAATGTTCTTTTCTTGCAAAAGCTTATAGATAATCCCGACAGCACAATACAGGATATAGCAAGACAGATTTCCACAGATCCTTCTCTTACGGCAGATCTTCTCAAGGTAGTAAACTCTGCACAGTTTATGCTCCCCAAAAAAGTAGATAGCATACTGGAGGGAGTAAAGATTCTTGGACTGAGGGGACTTAAGAACCTGCTTTATACCTATGGTACACAGAAGATTCTTGGCCTGGGAACAGAAGAACAACAACAACTATGGAACCACTCCATGAGAACCGCATTTTACGCATATACATTGGCACAAAAAGTCCTCAGAAACAAAGACCTTCTGGATGACGCATATGTAGGAGGGATTCTCCATGATATGGGGAAAATAGTATTCTCTCACGTACATCCCAATCTGCTAGAAAGGATAGAGGGCTTTAGAAAAGCAAGAAACATACCCCAAAAACTGCTAGAAGATTTGTATGGTGGACTTAACCATGCAGAAATAGGTGCAAGACTTGCAGAAAAATGGAACTTTCCGGATACACTGATAGAAGCCATAAGATATCATCATACGCCGCACGAATGCAATCAGGATTATGAAAATGTTGTACAGCTGGTATATGTTGCAAATATTTTGGCAATGGCAGAAGACGGTAGAATAGACTTTGACCAAGCCGATCCTTCTGTACTTGCAAGGTTTGGGATGCCAAGTCAGGAAGCCTTTGACAGGGTCAGAAAGAATCTTAGAAAAGCCTTTGACAAAGAAATGCAAAAAGCAACTTGACCTCCTTGAATATAGTAATTAACTTATATTTGAAAAAACCAATATTAGGGAGGCCATATGAAAGTCATACTATACAGCACACCTACATGCAGTTATTGCAAGATGGCAAAGGACTATTTTAAAAAAAATAAGATACCATTTATAGAATATAATGTGGCTCAAGACATGAGGAGAGCGGAAGAAATGGTAAAGAAGTCCGGGCAAATGGGTGTCCCTGTTATAGATATCAATGGTAAAATAATCGTAGGATTTAACCTGCCAAAAATAGAGCAGGAACTCAGGAGAGCATAATGCAGATAGAAAGTAAAGCAGTATATCGATCTGAGATGGCATTTACTATGCTGGTAGACGGTCATGAGTTTACCGTGGATGCGGATGAGAAATTTGGCGGCAAGGATCTGGGCCCTAGACCCAAAAATCTTCTTTTATCTGCTCTTGCAGGCTGCACAGGCATGGATGTTGTGGCAATACTCAAGAAGATGCAAATGCCTTTTGATAGCTTTGAGATAGAGACATTGGCAGAACTTACAGAAGAGCACCCCAAGGTATTTAGTAAAATAAAGCTTATATATAGATTTACTGGAAAAGATCTGGATAAGAATAAAATAGAAAAAGCAATAAAACTCTCTCAGGAAAAATACTGCGGAGTTACTGCAATGCTAGAAAAAGCAGCAGAAATAACTTACGATATAAAGCTCAACTAGAAAGCAGGCTTTTTTTCCAAAAATACAGCACGATACCTGTTGCTACACTAACGTTTAAAGAACCTTTGAGACCAAGGAGCGGTACGGACACCCTTCCCGCTCCTTTTTTTTCTGCAAGTTCCAGAGCTTCCTGGCTAACACCCAGTTCTTCAGAACCTACAATCATAAGTCCTCTCTCTGGAAATACAAAATCATCAACCGGGGTTCCTCCTGTCTCTAGTGCAAAAACAGTATAATAAGAAACCAGCATTTTAAGCTCGCTTCTCTGCCATTTAATAATATGCTCAGAACCTCTTGCTGTCTTACGTGCTCTGTTGTTATCCAAAGATGGAGTTATTCCTCCCAAAAAGATGCGCTCTCCCCCCAAAGCTTCTGCTGTTCTAAATATGGAACCTACATTGTAAGGAGAACGTACATCTTCCAGATAAAGGGTTATAGGCAGTACAGTTCTTTCCTTGCCTGCACAGATTTCCTTCTCTACAAAAAAAGAATCCCAATCGGCAGTATATATACCCAGTTCCTCACCTACAGAAGAGGCAAGGTTCATAATAGCCCTCTTATAAGCCCTATCAGAGGGGGATGCTTGCCTCAAGACAACAAGAGTATCCAGTATTATAGCCCTAAGATTATCGTCCCAGTCTTTAACAGAAGAAGAAATATCCAGTATACTTCTTACGACAGAAGAGTAAATCACCCAATCAGACTCGGAAAGATAAAGCCACTGTTTACATAAACGCAAAAGTTTTCTTTTTTTTGCAGAAGAAGACAGAGAAGCAAACTTGCCTGGGGTTATCATTTACCAACTCCTGGCAGCAATATCCGTAAGAAGAGATTGGTCGCAGCCTGTGGAAGAAGCAAGAACAACAGCAGCTTCAAGCTGCTCGCGACTTATACCAAAGTCTCTTAGCCGTATGGCAAAACCCGCACGCTCAACAAGAGAAATAACAAAACGGGAAAGCTCAGAAGCTGCTATATCTTCATCCAAGCCTATCAGGCCAAGAGCTTCACATGCAGCACCAAGAGCCGAAAAACTTGAGTCGGAAACATTGAGAATAAAATTAGAAAAAAACACGGAGTTGGCCCATGACCTGGATATACCCGCAACAGAATACAAAGCAGAAGAAAGAACAGAGACAACAGGATAATAAGAGGAAAGAGCAAGAGAAGACAGTATCCCAGCATCCAGCTGGAAAGAACGCAAAGATTCAAGCTCATTTTCGGAATCCGTTATAATGCTTTTTTCGCATATTTTGCCTGCAATTCTAAGCGATTCCATTGCAAAAGCCCTATAAAAAGCAGAAAGTTCCGGCTCAAGAATAGCTGAAACACAGTCAGCAACAATAGAAATCATCATAGAAGCAGCTGTCTTATGAGGCATGCTCTGCAAAAAATAAGAATCAGCAATAACAATAGATGGAGAATCTGCAAGATTTACAAAACATGCGGAAGCATCTCCTGTTCTCAGGAAAACTCTGTCAGAAAAAAGATAAGGGACTCTAAAGGCAACAGGAATTTTTGCACAAGGTCTTCCTGGAGTATCCGGTTTGTTTCTCATCATAAGAGAAAGGCGTTCTTCTTTTCCGCAGGAAGAAGCTATTATGCTTGCAATCGTCAAGGCATTACTGCCTCCAAGACCAACAAGTATGTCTGATCTGGATGCCCTGTAGACTTCTACCATTCTTATTATATCTTCATAATCGTTTTTATAGGAAATATCAGAAAAGATAATAGAATCTATACCTGCTGTTTTTAAAAGCTGAGAAACCCTACTGTGATAACCAAAATCATCATAAATAAGGTCAGAAACAATAAAAGCACGCCTTCCATGTTCTTTTGCCCATGGAATAAAAGACCTTATACTGTCAAGACCCCAGGCAAGTACAGGAAGCTCTATGTGGGAATACGTCACAACAGTCCTCACAAGAAAACAAAGATAGCTCTAACAAAGAAGGAAAGAAAAGCTTACTCTATACCAAAGACATCAAGGATACGGTCAGCTACAACATCTATAACAGTATCATCTATGTAGGAAGGGTCTTCCAGTTTCTTTTTTACCTCTTCCACCCTATCCATTCTTATATCTGGTGTCGCTTTTACTGTCTCAACAGCCTTGTGAAACTCAGCCCTTCTTACAGCTTCTTGCGATATACTTACACTATCTCCTTCAGACTTCTTAACAACTCGTTCTGTCTTCTGAGTCTTGAGATATTTGTTAATAGGGTCTATAGGTCCTGTACGATCTATTGTCATAACCTCTTCCTTTCACTCCAAGTATCGACACCATTACTCATATATTTTACTTCTTTTTCTTTGTAAAAACAAGTAAAGAAAACTCCCCACGCACAGAATTGTCCTTTTTTAGCAACTCTGCAAGCTCCCCGGCTTTTCCCCTAAGTACTTCTTCGTGCATCTTGGTAAGTTCACGTCCTATAACAAGCTCCCGTACTGGATCAAGCTCTGCAAGCTCTTCTAGCATGGCGATAATCCTATGCGGAGACTCATACAAAACAAAAGCCTCCCCTCTCTCCAAAAGCTCAGCAAGCCTCTTTTTTCTTTTACCCTTCTTAGGACTCAAAAAGCCCTCAAACCAGAATCCCCTGCCAGTAAGCCCCGATACACTCACAAGAGCAGCCAAAGCAGAAGGACCCGGCACGGGAAGAACTGTAAAGCCCTCGGTAACAACGGCAGATACAAGAACAGAACCTGGATCGCTTATTGCCGGTGTTCCCGCATCGCTTATATATGCGACATCTCCACCAGAACGTAGAACATCCAGAACCCTCTCAATAGCTCTATCAGGACTGTGGCTGTGAAAGCTAGAAAAAGGCGTATCAATACCGTAATGACTAAAGAGCTTTCTACTGTGTCTCGTATCCTCACAGGTTATAAGCTTTACCTCTTTTAAAATCCTTACAGCCCGGTAAGTAATATCCTCAAGATTACCTATGGGTGTTGCAACCATGTAAAGAGTAGCCACACATCCTCCAGAAAAAATTTGTTTTATGGTAAAAAAGTATTTATCATAGTATATTCCCTTATATGGATATTGTCATCCTGATAATGCTTGCATCCTTTCTCTCTGTAGCAATACTTATGAGCATAATAAAGGCAAAAGATATCCTTAAAAATAAAAAAAATAGAGTAACTCGGTCTGGGAATTCTTTTTCTAGATGCCCTGTATGCCGTTCTCCACTTGCACAAGGAGAAAGGGTAAAGTCTCAGGTGTTCTCGGGAGGTAAGAGCAGCAATCAGATGGGTATAATAGAAAGCATTGCACATATACAGGGCTGTCCACACTGCTATCCTGTACCAAGAGAAGAAAGGAGTTGCCCTGTATGTAAGCAGAGCATTTTGCCAACAGATTATCTTATAGGCAGAATGTTTGATAACAAAAAAACAGGTAAAAAGCATCTTAGAATACTGGGGTGTAACAGATGCAGGGAGAGATAGAATGAAGGATATGGTAAAAAGAGCCGGCAATATCTCAGTGTCCGGAAATATAATACTTTTTGCTGCAAAACTTGTGGCAGGCATAGCAACAGGCAGCCTAGCAATAGTAGCCGATGCATGGCATACACTTTCGGATAGCATATCCTCCGTCATATTACTTGTAGGAAACAAAAAGGCAAAAAAACCGGCAGACCATGAGCACCCCTTTGGCCATGGCAGAGCAGAACTTGTAAGCTCTGTTATGATAGGTACAATACTGGGAATGGTTGCAATTGACTTTACAATGGAAGCGATAAAAAAACTATTTTCTCCTCATGCTCCCAGATATAGTATCACAGCCATAGCAATAATTGCAGTCTCCATTCTGGCCAAAGAGCTTATGGCACAGTATGCCTTCTATGCGGCAAGGAAAACAGGCAGTGCAGCAGTAAAAGCAGACGGCTGGCATCACAGAAGCGATGCTTTATCATCCCTGATACTTCTTGCAGGCATAATTCTGGCAGGCAGCATACCTTATGCAGACAGCATCCTGGCTCTAATAATATCCGCTCTCATAGCCCTAACGGCCTATCACATACTAAGAGACGCCATATCGCCTCTCATAGGAGAGTCTCCAGAAAGAGAAACAGAAAAAAACATCCAGGATATAGTGGATAAACACCAGGACAGCAAAGAAAAAATACACCATCTGCACATTCACAGATACGGAGACCATACCGAGGCTACGTTTCACATAGTTCTTGACGGGAAAACCAGCCTGGAAAACGCACACAAGACTGCAAGCGACATAGAAAAGGATATAAGAAAAGAGCTCAATATAGAGGCTACGATACACGTGGAGCCTTTTGACGATTGGCAGGACGAAAAATAATAATACCGAACGGACTTACCGCAGCTTTTGCTGCAGTTTTTTTATAGGCTGCGGTAAGTCCTGCCTTAGGCAAATGGTTGGAACAAGCGGCATCCACGTTTTATGCCGCCGGAGGCAGTGAGGGGATGCTCTGCATCCCCTCACGTTCGGTATAAAGTAAAAAAGGCTTTATTGCATGTCTGCTTTCTCTGTGTTAAAGTCGGGATATGAATACACATACACCATTTTCTAACTGGAAGAGAACTGCTACCTGCGGTGAGCTCAGAGCAAGTCATGCAGGCAGCACGGTAATTCTTAATGGCTGGGTACATAGATACCGTGACCACGGCGGAATACATTTTATCAATCTGCGTGACAGATACGGGATAACACAGGTTGTTGTGGACAATGATAGTCCCCAAGAGGCTCTTAAGATAGCAGAGGCTCTTAAGTCCGAGTATTGTATAGGAATAAAGGGTATAGTAAGAAAGCGGCCAGATAACATGATAAATCCTAGCATGGAGACAGGCGAGATAGAGGTGCATGCCAAAGAACTTGTGATTTTTTCTCCCTGCGAGGTTTTGCCTTTTACCATAGATGAGAAGACGGATGCAAGAGAAGATCTCAGGTTGGAGTACAGATATCTTGACCTTCGCTCTGTACGTATGCAGAGAAATATAGAATTGCGACATAAGGTTGCATGGCATGCAAGGGAATATCTTGTGAGCAGGGGCTTCTACGAGATTGAGACTCCAACTTTTATACGTTCCACGCCAGAGGGAGCTCGTGATTTCCTGGTACCATCCAGACTCCATAGAGGCAAGTTTTATGCTCTGCCGCAGTCACCACAGCTTTTTAAACAGCTGCTCATGGTTTCCGGATTTGATAAGTATTTTCAGATTGCACGGTGCTATAGGGATGAAGACGCAAGGGGTGACAGACAGCCTGAGTTTACTCAGATAGATATGGAGATGAGTTTTGTTGACCAGGACGATGTCCTCGCAGTAACAGAAGGGCTTATGGCTCACATCATGGGAAAAAGCATGGACGTGCAGCTCAAAACTCCGTTTCCGCGTATAAGCTATCATGAGGCAATGGAGAAATACGGCTCGGATAAGCCTGATTTGCGCTTTGGGCTAGAAATGCAGGATTTTGCCCCTTATGCGGAGAACTCCGATTTTGGCGTATTTAAGTCCGTGCTTTCTTCCGGCGGAGCGGTTAGAGCGCTGGTAGTTCCTGGCGGCGCAGCCTTTTCGCGCAAGGATATAGATGAGCTGGAAAAAGCTGCAAAGACCTATAAAGCAAAGGGACTTGCATGGTTTAAGCTTACAGAAGAGGGACTTGAGGGTGGTATCTCCAAGTTTTTTGCAGAGCAAAGAAATGCTATTATAAGCGGATTGGGAGCAAAGGCAGGAGATATTGTGTTAATGGTTGCGGACAAATGGCAGGTGTGCTGCACAGCTCTGGGAGCAGTAAGAAATGCAGTGGCAAAAAAACTGGAACTTATCCCAGAAGGTTCTTTTGCTTTCTGCTGGATAACTGATTTTCCGCTTTTTGAGTACAATGAGGACGAGGGACGATGGGAGGCTGCTCACCATATGTTTACCATGCCAAGAGAAGAGCATCTTGAGCTGCTTGAGAAAGATCCTGGAGCAGTAAGGGCTGCTGCATACGACCTAGTATGTAATGGCTACGAGCTTGCATCTGGCTCCATCAGGGTTCATGACCCTGCAATACAAAAGAGAATTTTTTCTGTTGTCGGATTCTCGGAGGAAGAGGCTGAGAAAAGATTTGGCTTTTTGCTCAAAGCTTTCCGCTACGGTCCTCCTCCTCATGGGGGCATAGCACCCGGCCTGGATAGACTTGTTATGATAATGGCCGGAGAAGACAGCATAAGAGATGTGATAGCATTCCCCAAGAACACCGTAGGAGCTTCCCCCATGGATGAGTCTCCGGCAGAGGTAGATAAAGCACAGCTTGATGAGTTGGGTATAATAATAAAAAAGGAAGAAGAATAGATAAAAAAGGCTGTCTATATGACAGCCTTTTTATTTTGCTCAAAAAAACATATAGATCAGAAACTTTAATTTTTACAATCTTTATTATAAACAATCATAAATATATTTTTGTATGATACTTAGTGCTGCAATTTAAAACATATTCCCAAACCACATTAAACATCTTCTGTACTTTTTATACGGGAAAGAATATGAGAAAACAGATTTTCTATTCTTACTGCAGCTTTTCTGTTGGCAGATGCCCTTGAAACTGCCTTTCTTACAATGAAATCCACTTTATCGTCTCCAAGCCCCTTATAATAACCAAGCTCACGTAAGACCTTTTTTACACTGATACTTGTTTTTTCTATCTGTTCATCAAGGCGTGGCTTCTGACTTTTTCTCATACTGTTAAAGCTTATTCTCATAAGCTCATACAGTACAAGCATCACAGCCTGTGCAAGGTTAAGTGAGGGATAATCGCTACTGGAGGGGATGGTGAGAATCATATCACAGAGCATGACTTCTTCTGCAAGCAGTCCGTTACGCTCTCTACCAAAAATAAAGCCCAACTTTCTAGCTTCTAGGCCCGTCAGGATGTTTCCCAGTTCGGGAAGATATACATCAGGCTGCCTATACTGTCCCTGTCTACGGGTAAGAGCAAAAGAAATATCACAATCTAGGAGTGCATCTTCCAGAGCAGAAACTATTATGGCATTCTCAAGTATGCCTCTTGCATGCAAAGCATACTTGAGAGAAGGAGAAGAAAGAATATCACAGGCAGGAGAAACCACATAAAGTTCTTTATGCCCCATATTAGCCATTGCTCTGGCTATCATGCCAAGATTCTCGGGTCCCTCAGGCTCTACAAGAATTATTCTTACCATAAACAGCCCCTGTATTTATTTCTAGTTTATATAAAATAAAATTATTATTTCTTTTTTTGAAGTGACAGGTTATTATATTTTGTATTATAATTACAGCAGGAAAAAGCCATGGCAAAAGAAATTATAGGAATAAAACTCGCTGACAACACCCTGTATCCCATACTGGAAACAGGTAAAAAGGCAAAAAAAAGGCTGGTACTTGAGCCTGCAAAACCAGAGCAAAGAGAAGTACATATAGATATATACTCGGCAAAAGAAGAGCCAACAGAACCTCAGAAGTATATAGGGACCATAACCATAGAACTGCCAGAAGAAGAGGAGGTAAAGGAAATTGAGCTTGTCATAGGCTTGGATGAGGAAGGACACCTTGAAGCAAGAGCAAGGGATTTGCATTCTGACAATCAACAGAGTCTTACAATAACCATTGCAGACAATATGCAGGAAGATAGTTTGAGTGACTTTTCCATGGTGGAGGACGAACCTTTTGACAGCTTAGAAAACGATTTTGACGAATTTCCTCAAGATTCCAACAAGGCAGAGGACTCAGAGCCATACGTCTGGGACGAACCAGAAGAAGAAAGTGATGAGTTTCAGGATAGCTGGTCAGAGACAAGCAGCAGAGAACAGGAGCTTCTACAGGAAGATTTTGCCAATATAAAAAAAGAAAAACAGGATGATAAGAGCTACGAATCTTCCCAATTTACAAGATATGGCAATCAGGAAAAAACAGAGAAAAAGAAAAACAGTCTGCCTGCAGTCATAATCGGTATAGTTATAGGAATAATTCTCGGTGCAATAGCATTGTTTATGCTCTATCCCATATTTAACCATAACAGTAAAGAAGCCATAAAAACAGAAGAGAGCAGTACCAAAGAACCCGTAAAAAGCATAGCGCCTAGTCCTATTCCAACTCCTACACAGACACCGGTTGCTGAGAACAAGCAGCAGGAAGAAAGCACAAGTATAATATACACTCCAGGATGGGGAGATACTTTGTGGGATTTGGCAAAATCTTTTTATGATAACCCCTGGCTGTATCCGGACATTGCCAAAGAAAACAACATAAAGAACCCTGACCTGATATATGCAGGTAAGCCTCTTAAGATACCCGGCATAAAAAAAGCAAAGTAATTATGCATAATGCATTGATAATAAAAATAACAATATCATAGAAAAAAAAGCAATGTAAATACATATAATAAAAGGATTTTTGTGGAAAGTTTTCGCAAACATTTTTTTAAAAGATGGCATGCTTATTGCATGTAAAATATAAAAAACTTTATGAAGGAGGTTCTGATGAAACCAGAACGTCTGTTGATCATCTTGTGTCTTCTTGTTGCTTTCCTTTTTCCCGCCTTTGCAGGTGGAGAAACAGAATGGCAGGAAGTGGACGGAAAAGAAAACTGGAAAAAGAGCATAGACATAAAAGAATCAAAACCAGGCACATACAACGTCATAATAAAAGGCACAGACTTTGCAGGAAACGAGTTTATAGAGGGACCCTATAATCTTGTTATAGACCCTGATTCTGACCTTGCCATAAGCAGAGTTATATCTCCGGCTAACAACCAAACGATACGCAACAACATAAATATTATAGGAATTGCGGTAGACGATGATGGTATATCCAGAGTAGAGGTAAAAATAGATGAGGGACCATACAGACAAGCAGAAGGTACGGATTACTGGAACATGTATGTGGATGCCACCACACTCAAAGATGGAGAACACACAATAACTGTAAGGGCAATAGATATCAACGGACTCCCCGGCACAGAGTATACAAGTACATTTCTTCTGGACACAGAACCTCCTCAAATGACAATAGACTCCCATAAAAATGGAGCTCTTGTAAGCAAAAAAATAGTAATCAAGGGAACAGTAAAAGATGCCAATCAGGTAAAAAGCCTTTCGGCCACATTTCCTTCTTATACGGTAAAGAAAAAAGATAAAGAAGAAACCATCCCAGAAACAACTCAAAACGTAAAAATAAAATACGACAAGAATGAGAATATATACTCATTCGAACTTCCCATAGAAACACAGAAACTTCCTGACGGCCCCATGGTTCTTTGGTTTAAGGCTACCGATATGACCGGTACAGAATCTGCAGTACCATTTCTCATATTCATAGATAACAAGGAGCCGGAAATAAGCATAATATCCCCGGAAGAAGAAAGCCCGGTATACGGTATGGTACAGATAACAGGAACAATCAACGATGCAATAGGCGTAAAACGCATGTGGTATACTTACAATAAAGAAGAAAAAGACATCCCTCTTACACCGGGAAACCCATACTGGACAATACAGTTTGATGTAAGTGAAGATACTACAGGTACAATAGAAACTATTATCTTTGCAGAAGATGTAAGCGGCAATATAACAAATAAAAAAATCAAACTCAAAAACGACAGAGAGGGGGCAAAACCTGCTATAACAATAATAACCCCACAAACAGAAGAAAAAACAGTTCCTGTCCTAACTAAATACGATGCAATTATAGGAATAACAGAGGGAATCAACCCTCAGGATAAGATAGTAGTGGAGGGACTGGGTGAAGGACCACAGGAGTTCCCTGCAAAATCGGGATTTTATATTCCTCTGTCCGGATTAAGCCCAGGTAAATACAACATAAATATCACAGCCGTTGACAGTCTTGGATTTGAAAGCAAACCTCTTAAGTACAGCTTTGAGATAAGTGCTGATAAGCCAATACTTATCCCAACAGAACTTGTCTATCAGGACACACAAGAGAGCCAAAGCTGGAACAACGGACTGCTTTATGATGCATCCAGAAAGGCTGTAATAAGAGGTACAATAAAATCGGAAACAAAGCCTTCCGGAGGAAAGCTTTATACAGGTGCAGACATATGGACAGCACTTCCTTCAGATTTATCAGCTCAGCCGGATATACCAAAGACAGCAAGCGAAAGCAGCCTGAAAATAAGTCCTACAGAGGAAGCAAACACCTATACTTTTGAAGCAAGCCTTCCTCAAAAAGCAGGAAATGGCAGTCTCCCTGCTATATTTGTAATCAATAATGCAGACAAAAGTATATCAGTTTTCCCCCAGATAATAAGTTATCAGGCTCCACCACCTGCAAAGGGTAAGGAGCAAATTCCTCCAGCCAAGCCCAATCAGCTTCTTATTCTAGACTATAGAATCAATAAAGGTAATATTCTTCTTACGGATAAGACACCGCTTGGCTTGTACTTCTCAGGAAATAGTATATCGGCAGTAAGCGTGGAACCACAGGAAGCAGAAAATCTGATATCTGTGAAGAAAATAGGAAATCATGTTCTGCTAACAGCAAAATCCAGCGGAGAAGTATCCGGATTTAGCATAATAGTCAAAGACAAAAGCGGTAAAGAATACAAAACACCCACATACAAATTAACAGTGGATTTGGGATTGCCCTCGTTTACAATAAGCTCACCTGTTGCAAATCTCTATACCAATCAGGAAATAATATTGTCAGGTACGGCTCAGGACGATCTGGCAGTAGCGTCGCTGCAATATCGTATAGATGGTCTCGGGAAGTGGAATAGTATAATACTAACCGACAACAGTTTTGAAACAACAATAAGCTCAAGTGCATTAAAACCGGGCGCACACATACTGGAAGTAAGGGCAATAGATAAAGCTGGCAATATATCTGTAAAAAGACAGTCTTTCTTCTTTGATGCTACAGCACCAAAAATTGCTTTTATAACTCCAAGAAGCCAGGATAAAATTAACGGAACAATAAGGGTAACAGGAATAGTGAGCTCAGAAAGTCCTATAGAATCCGTAACATATTCTACAGATGGAGGAGAGACCAAGCAAAATGTTTCTCTTTCAAACAATATGTTTACTCTTCTCATAGACTTTACAAGCCTTGCAAGAGAAGAGAAGATTCTTACGTTCACCACACAAGATAAGGCCGGTAACATCCAAGACATAGAACTTAAACCCAATATAGATTTTGCAAAAGACATTCCTGTTGTACAAATACAGACTCCGGAAGAGGCAAGCACTATAACAACGGATGTGACGGTATCTGGCATGGTATTTGATGATGACGGAATAGACAGAATATACTGGAGACTGGATGAAAATCAGTGGCAGGAGATACCTGCAGAACACAACTTTGCAATAAATCTGCCTATCTCAAGCCTAACAGATAACGAACATACAATTCAAATCTATGCAAAGGACATATTTGGTATAGAAAGCGAACCCGTTACAAGAACTATACGAGTAAGCCTCAAGGAACCTGAGGCAATACTAACCTCACCTACAGTTGATACTACTATCAAGGGCAGCATAGAACTCAAAGGAACCGCCTTTGATAACAATGGTATGGACTCTATACTATTGTCACTGGATAATGGAACCAGCTATAAGAAAGCAGAGCTAAACGTAGAAGGGACAGAATGGACATATCCTCTGGACACAACACTACTCAAAGATGGAACATATGCAATACAGATACTTGCACGTGATGCATACGGCATAGAAGCCAGCTACTCAGCACTTATAAATATTGATAACACCCCTCCTGAGCTTAACATAAGCTCACCAGAAGAAGCTGCAAATGCTGCAGGAAAACTAAAACTATCTGGCAGAGTATCTGACAACATAGACTTACAATCTTTTATTGCTGAGATAGAACCAATAAACAATGCAAAAGAAACAAAGACAATAGAACTTCCTACAGACAACATAATTAACCAAGAAATAGACCTGTCGAATCTTGAGCCAGGCTGGTATAATATAAGAATAACAGCACAAGATAAAGCAGGAAACACAAGCATAACAGATAGGAATCTAAATATAGTAGATCAACTCAACAATTCCTCTGTGAGAATATTATTTCCCGAGCCCGGCAGCACGGTACACGGACCTGTGACAGTATCCGGTATTGCTGTATCAAGTACTCCCGTAGAAAAAGCACAGCTCTATGTTGGAGACAGATTTATAGATGCCGTAACCGTTGATACACGAGGATATTTTAGCTACACAATAGATCCCAAAGTGCTTACGGACGGAGAAATAATTATAAAAGCAGCAATAGCCCAAGGAGACAATAATAAAACAGAAAGCAATCCGGTAAAAATAATGTACCAAAAGCTGGGACCATATATCAGCATAACAAGCCACAATATGGGAGCACTGCTTTCCAACAGACCATGGATAGAAGGAATAGCAGGTTACAACAGCAACCTTGATCCGGAAAATCCGGATGATAAGAAAAAACTCAAAGAACTGGAAGTTAAAAAACTGGAAGTAAGCCTAGACAACGGAAGAACCTTTACGGAAATAGCTGCAAGAGAAAACTGGAAATACAGAGTAGAAACAGGAATGCTTCAAAACGGACCTTTGCCAATAATAATAAAAGCAACATATAAAAATGGAGAAGTAGCAGTAGAAAGAACCCTCTTTATAGTCGATAAGATATATCCTGTTGTAAAGCTACTCAATCCGCAGGAAGGAAACTACCTTAACACAGAAGCAGAATTTATAGGAACAGCTGAAGACAACTTCGGTATAAAAGATATACAGATAAGCCTCAGAGAAGGTGACAAAGCAGGATATGAGATACCACAGTTTATACAAGGCATGTATCTAGACGCACACTTCCTTGGAATGACCTACTACAAAGTAGGACTGGGACTTACATTCTTTGACAACAACGTCAAGCTGCAGGCAAGTTATGGCATTGGCCCGCAGACAACAGAAGACGGCAAAAGCGCACGCTTATCTGGACAGTTTATAAGCGGCAAACTGCTAGCAAGCCTTTTCTACCTCCCCTTTGAGTCCATACTTGGCCCGGATTGGGACTGGCTATCTCTCAAGGTGGCCCTAGGCGCAGACTTTAGCTACATAATCCTGTACAACCCTATCACAGTAGAAAGTGCGACCGGCACCAATACAATAAACACCGTAGTACTAAGCGCCATAATCGGCCAGCTAGAATTCCCAATAGTAGAAGTAAAAGGCTTCCAGGCATTCCACACATATAGCCTGTACGCAGAACCGGAAGTATGGTTTATTCCATCCGATGTAGACCCCAAGATAGTACCCAAGATAACATTTGGACTCCACACAGTAATCTTCTAAAAAATAAAAAATACCGAACGAGGCCATCTCGAAAAGATGGCCTCTTTTTTTTATAATTTAAAAATATAAAGGAGAAAAATATGAATAAAAAGAAAGTCCCAAAAACAAAAATAAGCTACAAACTATCAATAATACTATTGATATTGGCATTGATCATAGGATTTGCAGGATACAAGCTTTTCCTCCAACCTGCCTGGTACGTAGAAGATGACCTCATACCACTATGGAGAAAAGTCATAAAAGAAGCCAATCTAAAAAACTATCCCATATACCTTGCAAAACAGACAAAAAAAATAAAACCAGGAATAATAATCACATACTCTACAAAATATGCAGAGAAAGAACCTGCAGACTGGAACTTCTCGGAGAAGTTTCCCAAATCATACAATCTCTTATTGGAAAAAGGGATTATAGGAAATACAAGCATCCCACTTCTTGCAGACCCATGGTTGATAGCCCGCAAGCTTAAAACAAAAAGCCTAGGAAGAGAAGATTTTACAGGAGGAAATAAGGAAAAAATTCTTATAGCAGCATTAAAAGAAGAAAAAACATACCAAGCACTTCTTGCAGAAGCTGCATATTTTTCTGGCACACAGGATATAAACTCAGAGGAAGCAAAAAACACACTCCAACGATGGGAGAAAAATATTCTGATCCAAGGAGCAAAGACCTTTAATTCCAACGATGCATGGTCAATATTCTTTAGAGAAGATAAGGAAAGATGGTTGTTTACTTCTCTCAGCTCTGTTTCAGCACAGGATGCTGACAAAACAGGCCTAATAGCTCTGGATAGATTCCCAGATCCATACAGCGCAAAACAGTATCTCCTTCCTATTAGAATATTATGGGCACATTCAACCAGTAATAATACTGGTTTACGCAAGCTTCTTGAAAAACTATCGGAAACAGAAACACAGGAAGTATTGGCAAAACATACTGGCCTTGTCCCTGCAAACATCAAGGCAAACCCTGCAAATCCTCCCGCTATGCAGGCAAAAAGAGCATGGCTCTCCTCCACTCACCTGTTTTTGATAGATTAAAAAGCACACAACTTACAAAAACAATAGATATTGCAAGCCCTACAAAAAAGAGGCGGAGCTTTTCGCTCCGCCTCGTTCGGTATAATCGTTATTATTTTATGTAGTATGCAACCCTATAATAGTCACTAGAAGCATATCCTATTGCAGCCCACCATGAATTATTGTTACCAGTATCGTATTCTATACTTAATCTCTTCTGATCTACATCATAATTGAGAGCTGCATACATTGTCTCCCAACCGTCTATGGTATCCGGCTCGCCTGCCACATCTCCACTCAATGTTTCCAATGCAGGATCATAGTATGCCATTTTAATAGCATCAAACGTGTTAACAAGAGCAGAATCAAAGTATGTAATGACAGGCATATCATTATCATCGAGACTTATATCAGCCCACAATCCTACAGAGCCATTACTGTCTATAATGACAGAGGGACCAAATGTATATGCAGTGGTTCCATTAGTAGGATTGTTGGTAGATTTGAGATACACTAGGTCTCCCGTACTTACACGGAAGAATACCATATGAAGATATCCTGCGGAATCTATTCTCATAGATATGTATTTTCCAGAATATTGATAGTTGGAATCCGATGTAGCAAGAACATCCTGTAATTGCCAATTGTTTGCATTGGTTGGCGTTGTGCTGTTAGATCTTGCGATACGCACAGTCTGTCTGGAAATATCATAATATGCTATTACCGGATATCCGCTGGGATTTACATCTATTGCACTAAATTCTCCCGCTGCACTGACTCTTCCTGTTCCTACGATCTGAGTATCATCACCATCAGAGCCACCATCAAGATTTACCCATTGATGCTCTGCTGTGCTGGCATCACCACTAAGTATATACTGATATTTTAGAGACTTGGTATCCACATCATAGTAGCTTACATGTATATTATCCCCATCTGCAACAACTCTCTCATTTATAAACTGCATGAGATAAGAATCATGACTCATATTCTCTCCGGCATAGAAATATTTTGAGTAGGTATTGGAAGGAGCTTGGCTATCCCATACATACATTCCACCATAGGTAGAGTTACCATTGTAATAGTTGGCATTATAAGCCACAACAGCTCTGTTACCAAAATCGATATCCGTATGCTCAGGAGGATCGTAGAGGCTAAATATACTTTGCCTTGCACCATTTATAGGAGCTATAAAAGCACTGGAAGAAGGATAGTATGACCATGATGCATATAATAATCCATTTACAGGATCTATAGTCATAGCAGGATGTACGGGTTGATCGCTACCTGTAAAATATCCGGAAGAAGTAGTGCCTGTGCTATTGTCAGACTGCCATACATGTACATACCTGTCATCTGTCCAGAGCTCAGAACCGGATATATTGTAATCATATTCTTGATTGTAAGGCTCCGTGTTGTCATTAATATTGTTTATTGCCTGCTGTCCGTTTACTGTCAAAATTATAGCCCCACTTGTAGCATCAGAAGGTAATGTTACAGTAAAACTTGTAGTAGTTGCTCCACCCGGAAGATTAACTGCGGCACTGCTGCCAAAGGTTACTGTATCTGTAGTGTTGTTAAATAGGTTGAAACCACTTATAGTAACACTGTCGCCCCTCCTGAGGCTGTACCATCCATGTCTGGAGCGATAGGTGTTATAATTAGCAGTATCTCTTTCCACATCAGTAATATATGGGACTATATCAGCACTTACACTTGTAGCACTTGCTGAGGGATTGCCTGCCGCATCATATACCTGAAAAATAAATGTCTCATTCTGAACTGCAACACCAGACACCTTGGAACTATCCCATGCAAACTTCCAGTTGAGAACATGCCCGTTGTCGATAGTAAGATACTCAGAAGAAGGCTCTACCTCAAATGCCCAGTCTGCGGTTCCTGCTGCAACATCAGCTATGCTTGCACTGTTAGCAGAAACTAGCGTGGAGCCTGACAAAGTAGCTATATCAAAAGCGTTACCTACGCCGTTTCCTCCGTCATATCCAGGTATCGTTACGCTTATTCTGCTTATATTCTGGTTATCATAGACTTTCCCCAGGAAGACTACTTTACCACTTATATCAGCATCAGAGTCGGAACTTGCTGCTGCATACTGTACATAACCATGCTTTACAAGACTTGAGCCGCTTCCTGTTGTTACTATGTTATCCTCATAAGCACTTACGGTTCCGAGAGTCTTGTTGGCATCATTCTGATCTATAGAATACATATTGCCAAAGTCGGCCACATTTATGGTAGGAGCTATTATATCTGTATTCTCTATTGTAAGACCTACTATTACAACATCGGCAAGCTGATCTGCCTCTGCTCCGGGATTTACAGTACTATCGTAAACCTTGACAATAAACTTCCTATCATTAGCGCTTGCAGAATCAGGTATTCCTGTAAAATCCGTTATTGTAACTACATTACTGCTCAAAGTACTATTGAGTTCTGTCGTGGTATAAGATATGGCCGTACCAGTTCCTGTACCGGCCCCCGTTGCAACAAAGGTTACGCCTACTGTATTGGAGGAAGCGCCAACAAGAGTCCAATCCGTATCTCCAAGAGTTTCTATTGTATAAACATTACCTTGTACAAGAGTCGTAGCAGCTACACCTGTTGTTTGCCCTGTTATATACCTTATGCCATAATATTTTGTACCGTTTCCTCCGCTTGTAGCGACATTAAACTGAAGTCTATTATTTCTTGCTTTAAAATTACTTGTATCGTAATTAGTAGTATAAAGGCTCGTTTCTTCCGTAAGGTCACCTACTGTTCCATTTGCATTGAGGTCAGTACCAAGAGTTACTCCGGTTATAACTGGTGCATTATTTCTTATATATAAGTTCTGAGTATAATGTGTTGCGTTTCCTGCTCTATCTATCACAACATAATGTAACGTTATCGGCCCATCTGCAAAGACTGTCGTATCAAAGGTAGCAAACCATTCTTTATAAATACCATTGTCAGAGAAACCTTCTACATACCCATCACCATCAAGATCTGTACCTATCTCATTGTTGTCAATCCATATTCCCGTGCTGGAGTTTGCAGGGAAGCTTATGGCTGCTGTTGCACCGCCCTGAGTTTGGTCTTTTACCGTGAGAGTGGTCCATGTTCCCCCTGTATTTCCGCTGAGATCAAGCATACTGCTGTTTCTCTCAAAGTACAGGACAATACTATCTATCCCCTGGATACTTCCAGAACCCGTTCCACTATCCCATGCTCTACCCTGTATATTGTATCCGGACGAAGAAGCATTGGCGTTAGCAAGGTATTCTGCTCCAGGATAGTAGTTATCTATCTGGATATTGAGACTCTGCTGTGTCATATAGGGAGAAGGTGTTGCATTATCCGTTGCCCTTATATCCAGTCCGTAAAAACCGGACGTTCCTGCATATGCACCGCTGTTTATTGTGGTAGAATCTATCTGCAGGTCAAACTGATACACAAAGCTCTGCTTTGCAGGCTCAAAGGCAAAACCTGACCCAGCACCGCTTCCTGTAGCAACAAAGGTAATGCCAGCACTGCTGCTAGATGCCCCTACTGTTGTCCAGTCAAATGTTCCTGGCTCGTATATGGTGTAAGAAGTACCTGCAACAAGGTTAGACGGCTGCAAAAGCTCGTAAGCAATGCCGGTACCCGTTCCTGCACCACTTGCAACAAAGGGTGTTCCTACTTGATTGGCAGAAGCTCCAACAGTAGTCCAGTTGCTAGTTCCCACGGAGAAAATAGCATATGCTTTGCCTGCCACAAGCTCTGTTATAGAAACTAGAGGAGGCACAATAGCCATATAAGCTCTTCCAGTTCCACTACCTGCTCCGGTTGCAGTAAAGGTGATACCAGCCGTATTTCCACTTGCTCCTATGGCTGTAAAATCAGTGCTTCCCACGTTTGTAATAAGATATTTTACACCAGGACGGAAATTACCTGCTGTAATCTCCGGTGGAGGAGTTACTATAGTAGAATCAGACAGTACATTTGTAAAAGAAGTGCTTCCTTCCGGTCTGTACTCTATACTGGATAATCCACCTTCGTCACGTACTATTGCCTTTATATCAAATGTTCCAGATGCTCTGACACCTGTAGTATAGGATACCACTTCTCCACTGCTTCTCTGTATCTCAAGATTCTCTATAACAGGAACAGAGCTGTCAAATCTGAGAGTAAGAGTTGTGATATCACCAACAACACCATCAGTAGAATAATCCTTGGTATCAACCGCTCTAACATCAACCAGAACCTGTCTTATGTCTCCAGGAGCAGGATTGAGAGAACCATCCTCGTTTATATTAAGATACCAGTTAACCTGTGTTCCGCTATTTATCAGAGTGGCATCCTGCCATGCACCATAAGAAGAACCTGTACCGGTTGGATCTATTCTTACCTCAACTCTGTTTACCCAATCATCATCATTGGCAAATCCTGAGAGTCTTACAGTACCACCTACAACCTCATTATCAGCCGGGCTGACAACCGTAACAGTAGGAGTATCCATAGCAGGATCCACCCAGAGCACATATGTTGTCTCTGTTGTTTGATTACCTGCAACATCTGTAACCCTTATATTAAAAGGCAATGCCCATATGTTTGTTCCCGACTGAGGATTGCCCGTTGCAGGATCGATCTCTGTTGCATCGGTGCTGTTGGCATAAGAAGTTATATCAGTAAATGTATAGCTCCAGCTGTACAATCCGCCAGACAGACCAGAAGTCTGCCATGTAGAAGCTGCCTTACCAATTCTATATTCTACAAGCTGTACTGCATTGTTATCGGAGCTCGTTCCTCTAACTTCCACTTGTCCGTTTACTCTGCTTTGAGAAAGAGGTTCTATGATACTGATAGTAGGAGCCACATTATCAAGAGTAAACTGTCTGCTCAGCATACTTGTTCTACCCGCATTGTCAGTTGCAAGAACATAAACCGTATGTTCGCCAGCAGACAAGCTTCCGGTAGGTACTGTTACTGACCATGTGGCATAATTATCGGAACTAGAAGCTGCTGTTGTTCCGGTAGAAAAATCAGTATCATCAACCTTTATGAGAACACTCACTATGGTATTTGAATCGCTTGCAGTACCTGTCAAAGCAAAATCCGAATTTTGAAAAGAAGAAGACAGAGCATTAATAGTAAGAGTGGGTATCTGACTGTCTATTTTAAACTCTATTGGTCCAGAAGTTACTGTATTGGACGTATTTTGAGCAAGGTCTGTTGCACGTATAGAAATTCTGTACCAGCCATCTGTTAATGATAGGGGAGTCAAGTCTTTGTTCCAGATTATTACAGTCTGATTTCCAGTTGCACCCAGAGATGTCCAGTCTTCTATAAGTGACCACGTAGTTGTTGCATAGTTGTATTTTTCGAGTCTGCTTTCCATAGAGGATATGCCATATGTATCGGATATGCTACCTGTTATTGTGGACGCTGCATTCTGCAGAACAGTACTGCCGTCTGTTTGGATATTGGAGTACGATACTGTAGGAGACTGCCCATCCTTTACAAATTGCCATATCGTATTGCTTGTTCTGCCAGCATCATCCGTTGCACTTATAGTTATGGCATGACTTCCCTCTGCAAGGGAATCAAAAAGTGTCTTACTTACGGAGAATGACCACGAAGTAGTTGTCCCTGAGTTGCTCAGAGAATTACCTTCCAAGTCTGCACTTACGGATGCAAGCAGAGCATCAGATGCTGTCCCGCTTATGGTAAATACATTGCCAGAACCTACAGTACCATAAACAGTCCCGGAAGCAGGAGAACTTATGACAATCGATGGGCTGTTTCTATCTATTCTAAAGGCTACATCCAAAACATCACTGGTATTACCAAGGGAATCTGTAGCCCGTATATCTATAGTATGCGCACCATCAGAAAGGCCGCTAACATCAACACGCCATGTGCCTGTCTTACCTGATACTGTTACCGTAGCAGTATTCCACGGATCAGTATTGGCACCATCCAATCTGTATCTTATTGTGTTGCTAACCGTAGAATATTCATCCGATATGCTTCCACTGACAGCAGGTGTAGCTGATGTAAGTATTGTATTTGCTCCCTCTGTTATGCTTGTAAATACAACAGCAGGACCTGCACCATCCTTGTAAAATACTATCTGGCTTGTACTGGTCTGTCCCACTGTATCTGCAACCTCTACCGTGATAGTATGAGGACCATCTGCAAGAGTTGAGAAGACAGAAGACATATCATATGTCCAGGTATAATTGGGAGCAGAACCGGCAGCTGTAATGGTCTGCCAAGCTCCACTATCAACCTTGAGCCTTATATAATCCAGATTTTGTTCTGTAACAGTTCCGCTTGCAGTAAAAGAGCTCACAAACGTCTGGTTTGAAGAAGGAGTAGAAACAGCAAGTACGGGAGATGTAGCATCGTATGTAAAACTTAAAGTAGGTGTTACGGTGCTGACTGCAGAATCGCCCGATATTTTTGCTGTTATACTATCACTGGCTCTTACCTCCAGCTGCTTTGGGCCATCAGCGCCCAGAGCAGGCAAGGTATAGCTAAAACTTACTGTTTTGCCGCTACCTGTCACATTAGCCGAAGACCAGGAACTCCAGGAAGAACCGTCATTATATCTTACCTCAACAGAAGAAATATCTACAGCATCATCATCGCTGATAGTACCTCGTACAACCTGACCAAGTCCAGCATAACCACCGGAAGCAGGCTCGGTAACTGTTATAACAGGTTCATCGGAAGACTGCAGGACTTCCATAGTATAAAGAGCAGTACCAACATTTCCATTTCTATCCACAGCGAGAAGCCTTACATAATTGGTTCCATCAGAAAGAGAGCGTGTATCAACATTGACATTCCAGCTTTTTTTATTGGCAGCAACATATTCCTGCCATCCAGCAGTAAGCCCACCTAGTCCCGTGGCCAGTCCAGAAGAATCTTTATTGACAGTATAAGACGGAACAGTGCTAACAGAACCTACATACCAATATAAGTAGGCAATGGGATTATCATCCGTAATTATCCCAGAGAGAGAAACAATACCATTAAATAAGTCGCTGGGTGACGTAACAGGAGGAGCTATATTGTACTCTACCGATGGAGATTGAGTGTCAAGCAATACCGTCCTGTTAAGCGTTGTAGACCGCCCTGCGACATCGGTTACAGTTATACTGTATTCATAAGTACCATCCGTAAGACCTGTTCTGTTTACACTAACTGCCTGACTTGTACCAGAAAGAGGCTGATTATATATTTCTGTCCCGTTTTCTGTTATCACAACAGAAGCAAGAGCATTGGTATCAGTAGCAGTAAAATCTATGCTAAAATCACCGGAACGATACTGTGTGCCCGATCCAAGGGAAAGAGAAGATATCCCGGGTGTACTTTGATCCACTGTAAATGCAACAACAGTTTCTGCTCCCCATTTTTGTGCCGCATCTTTTGCAATAACATGAAGTTCCTTGTTTCCTTCGCCCACTGTTGCAAGATCTATGCTTGCCGACCATGAAGAAGTACCTGTAACTGTATTCCATGTGGTATAATCTGCAGGCGGTGTTAAACCACTGTCACCTATCCAGTATCTAACATCTTCTACAGGACTTACATTGCCTACATCCTGAGCTGTTCCACTAAGGACATATGCGCTTCCCTGCAACAATGCGCCCACAGGAGGAGCATTTATCGTAACAGTAGGACCTGTAAGATCTATTGTAACCATCCGGGTTATAGAAGTACTCTTACCTGCAATATCAGTAACAACAGCCTGATAGGTAAAAACTCCGTCACTCAAAGTCTCAGGAGAAGCCGGAAGACCATCTACCTGCCAGCTTGCGCTTGCACCTGTAAGACCATTATCAGTATATATATCGACATAAGCACCGGAGTCTTTCTTCTGCCTTACGACCAAAGAGGCAAGACCATTACTGTCACTTACAGTACCTCCTATAGAGAAGGTAACACCACGCGTTACATCTCCACCAAGAAGCGTTTCATTGATAGAAGGCAAGTTCTGATCTATTCCAAAATTGACAGAAACAGGGCTGCTTATATTACCCACATTATCTTTTGCTCTAACATAAAGGGTATTGCTACCCTCAGAAAGAACTGCAAGGTTAATGGTACCATACCAGGAAGAACCATTGAGAGAAGCAGGAGACCAATTGCTGCCATCGGTAGATACCTCTACAAGAGCAACACCACTCGGGCTATCACTTACACTACCTGTCGCCTGATAGCTTGCACCTACAAGCCAATCCGTAGAAACAGGGTTTGTAATAAAGACGGTGGGAGCACTTGCATCTCTTATTATATATTTTGATATAGTCTCGGCTGTAATTCCTGCTGTAGCAGTTACATGTATCGCAAGAGCCCCCTCATAAGTAGCAACACCCGGATCAAGAGCAGTAAGGTCAGCCACATTTATACGCCATCCATCGCTGCCAAGCCCTGCTGCAGGATATTCTGCAAGCTGGTCCTGTACTATATATGTTCCCGTACTACCATACTCTATGCTGTATTTTACATTATCCACACTTCCTGCCGCATAGCTGACAGTACCTTCTATGGTAAAAGAATTCTTAACATAAGAAGGATAGGAAGTGAGTGTGATACTGGGTTTTCCTGCACTTACACTATAATCATACTGATAAGAAACGGAAGTGCCATTTATATCCTGAGCCTGCACATGAATTCTATAATTACCCTGGACACCACCCATATCATACTTTAACTCGATATTTTTGTTTCCCTCTGTAGTATCAGCAGTAACACTGATTACACCAACAGGAACAGACTCAGGAGAAGTCCATCCGTAAACCTGAGTAAAAGAACCAGTAAAGGGAACACTTGCTTGCGAGGTATCCGGCTTTTCCAGCATAACTTGTATTGTAGCATCATCGATGCTGTCATCATCTCTTAGTCTAAGCTTTAACACATCGGAAGGAAGCATGGTAGGAACTGCAGTACCGGTAGCAGTGGGAGTTACCGGCTCTATCCATGGATTATCACCGTCCTCATCACAATAAAACGTTATAGGCGAAGCAGAAGCAGTATCCGTATCATAAACAAAAGCCACAGCCTGTATCTCAGAAGGAGTAGATGTAACATCAGTAGGAGGATTGCCGGCAAGAGCCTGTGAAAGCTGCTCTACAGTAAGGTTCTTTCCTGTTAATGCGGTAATATCCTCAGTGTGATAAAAATTAGATGACACATTACCAGCTGCATCTTCTGCCCATACTACAAAATGAAAATATCTTTGCCTGTTTACAGTAGTATAAGGAGTTGAATCAAATGTATACTGCCATGGAGAAGAAGATTGAGACTGAGTTACAGGATAACCGGACAGATGCTCCCAAGAGGAAACAGGATCGCCTGCGTTTGCACTTGCCCACACATCTATACCATAAGAAGATATTGGCGAATAATCGGAAGCATGAACACTAAAAGGTAAAGACTGGTTAAAAGAGCTTATTCCCTTGGAAGGAGAAGTAACCAGTAGCACCGGAGGCTGATTATCTACGATAAAAACAAACTCATCACTAGTATACTTATGGTTGGCAGAATCAAAACTCCTCAAGACAACATAGTATCTCCCATCAGAAAGAGACGAAGTGTCCCATGTGTAGCTCCATGTATATTGATCTCCTTTTTTCTGGACATCGGAAACCTTCTCAAAAGTTGTTCCCCTGTCAAAAGAAATTTCTATAGAGGCTATCCCCGTATCGTCCACAGCAGTACCAGACAGGACGACCTGCCCACTGACATACTCTCCGGACAAATGACTGGATAAGGCCACTGTAGGCTTATCTATATCAACCTGTTCTCCCAATCCTACATTACATGAAGAAAAGATAAGCATAAGCAGGCCTAAGAAAGCCAGAAAGAATACTCCCCAATTGTTTTTTTCGTTGCGTTTCATAGACGCCCCCTTCCTATGGGATTTTTTATATTTTTTAGAAGCATAAGCTGCTTTCATAATATATCTCCTATGCACAGTATTAGCGTATATATGCATGCAATAACCGTGCCACGACAACAGACACATCCCTCAACAAGTTATTGAAGCAAAAGCCCTTACAAAATAAATTCACACAACAAAATAAATTCCACATAAGATGCGCTTAAAATCTTGCAAATTTCATAATACCTATTCAAAACGCATAATTAACAATTTTAACATAAAACAACATGTTACAGTTAACATAACGACATTTCATATGGTTTAACTTGAGGTATTGACTTTTTTTTTGTAAAAAATTATCCTAAGTTTATTGTGACAAATTTCACAGAAAAAACAATCCCTATTCCTACTCTAGAAAGACTCTCAGCTTTATACGGCATGCTCGAGAAAGCAGAAAAAGAGGGCGCTGTTTTTATATCTTCCAGAACACTTGGGGAAAACCTCGGACACAGCCCAGATATTATAAGAAAAGACCTTAGTCTGGTTCTAAGACACAAAAACAATATTGAGGACAAAATATCGAGCGGTAACAGAGGATACAATATAAAACAACTAAAAACTCTACTGATAGAGGTATTAAATATAAAAAACCAGCACAGGACATGCATTGTAGGGCTGGGAAGTCTTGGCTCAGCAATTTTAAAATACAGCGAGATAACCGTGCCAGAATACAGGATAGTGGCAGGGTTTGACAGCAACATAAACAAGCTAGAACTAATACAAACGGAAACAGAGCTGTTTCCATCTTATATGATTACAGAAAAGATAAGCCAACTGCATATAGAAATTGCAATTCTGGCAGTTCCACCCAGAGCAGTGGAAGACAGCGTATACAGACTAAAAAAGGGTGGAATAAAAGGAATAATCAATTTTACACCAGTAACATTGGCAGAGGATGCCATAGGCATCCCTGTACGCAATGTATCTCTTAGAAACGAGATACGCATATTATCAGCCAGGCTGTAAGCCTGATAAGGAGAAAGAAATGGAAAGAGTTTACAATTTTTCCGCAGGACCTTCCGCACTTCCGGAAGAGGTACTAAAGCAGGCAGCAGAAGAAATGCTCAACTACCAGGGCTCTGGGATGTCAGTAATGGAGATGAGCCACCGCTCTCCTGTTTATGATAAAATTATAAAGGAAACAGAAGAAAATCTGAGAAAGCTAATGAACATCCCCGAGAACTATGCAGTCCTGTTTTTGCAGGGAGGAGCATCTCTCCAATTTTCCATGGTTCCCATAAACCTTCTTACAAGAGACAAGAAGGCAGCTTATATAGACACAGGTGTATGGTCAACAAAAGCAATAAAAGAAGCACAAAAAATAGGTGAGACACTTATTCTTGCAAGCTCCAGGGATAAAAAATATAGCTATATTCCAGAAGTACAGAATATCCCACAAGATATAGAATATCTGCACATAACAACCAATAACACAATATACGGGACAAGATATACCTCTCTTCCCAAAACCGACGCTGCAATAGTAGCAGATGCATCCTCCAACATACTCTCAGAACCTGTGGATATAAACAAATTTGGCATATATTATGCCGGAGCACAAAAAAATCTGGGTCCCGCCGGTGTTACGATAGTCATAATCAGAAAAGATCTCATAGGAAGAGAACCAGAGAACACTCCCACAATGCTTGCCTATAAGACACATGCAGAAAAGAACTCACTCTTTAACACACCTCCATGCTATAATATCTACATGGTAGGGCTTGTTTTAAAGTGGCTTCAAAAACAGGGCGGAGTGGAAGCAATATACCAGAGAAATCTAGAAAAAGCTTCTATAATCTATGATTTTCTTGACAACTCCGAACTTTTTACAACAATGGCAGAAAAAAAAGACCGCTCCATCATGAATGTCGTATTTTTTCTACCCACAGAAGAACTTACAAAAAAGTTTCTTGACGAAGCAGCCAAAAATGGTCTAGTAAATCTCAAAGGACACAGGGACATAGGAGGACTTAGAGCAAGTATATACAATGCAATGCCTGTAGAAGGCGTAAAAAAGCTTGTCGAATTTATGAAAAAATTCGAAAAGGAAAACAGGAGATAAATATGTATAAAATACAAACCCTCAATAAAATAGCAACAAAAGGTCTGGATATCTTTCCCAGAGATAAATATGAAATTGCATCGGAATTTTCCAATCCTGATGCGATACTTGTAAGAAGTGCCAAGATGCATGACATGCCTATGGGTGATAGACTTTTGGCAATAGCAAGAGCAGGTGCGGGAACCAATAACATACCCGTGGAAAAATGCACAGAGAGAGGGATAGTAGTATTCAATACCCCTGGAGCCAATGCCAACAGCGTAAAAGAGCTGGTTATAGCTGGACTGCTCATATCCTCCAGAAAAATAATTCGCTCTATAGAATGGGTACGTTCCATAGCTGACAGGGGCGATGAAATACCAGCTCTTGTGGAAAAAGAAAAATCTAAGTTTGCAGGTCCGGAACTCAAGGGAAAGACCCTTGGAATAATAGGACTCGGAGCAATAGGAGTAATGGTTGCAAATGCGGCCATAGCTTTAGAGATGGATGTAGTGGGATACGACCCATACATATCGGTAGAAGCTGCATGGGGATTATCTAGCAAGGTCAGGAGAGCAGGAACTCTGGAAAAACTAATAAGAGAAGCAGACTATATTAGCCTCCATGTCCCCCTTACGGACGACACACGCGGACTCCTTAACTACGAAAAATTCAAATTGATGAAAAAAGGAGTAAAAATACTCAACTTTGCAAGAGGAGGTCTTGTAAATAACCAGGATATACTCAAAGCAATAGAAGAAGGATTAGTTGACAGGTACGTAACAGATTTCCCAGACGAAACACTACTCAAGTGTGAGCAAGTCATTCCCATCCCACATCTGGGAGCATCCACACCAGAAGCAGAAGAAAACTGTGCGGTAATGGCAGTAAAACAACTCCGAGACTTCCTGGAAAAAGGAAACATCCGCAATTCTGTCAATTTTCCCAACTGCGAAATGGACATAAGCGGAAACACCCGTCTTGTCATAGCCAACAAAAATATACCGGACATGGTGAGAAAAATCACAGCAGTACTCGGAGAATCCAATATAAACATAAGTGACATGCTAAACAAACATAGAAACAGCATAGCATACAATATAATAGACGTAGACGGAGATATCCCTGATACCCTTATGCACAGACTAAGACAGATAGAAGGGGTAATAATGGTAAGATGCATAAAACCAGAAAACAATTGATAACAAAAAAAATCGAACAGCCGGATACTCTCGTATCCGGCTTTTTTCTTAATCAAGATAAGTAGATTTCCCAACCTAATCTTAAGCTTTAAAAAAGGTAGTCAGGCAGATTGTCCTTTTTGTCCATACCAATATTGCGTTTTATAAGCTCCGCCAGCTAAAAAAAGATAAACAAGTCCTCAAAATAGGGGTTTACAACAGAAAAGTTTTTGAGAGAGAGTGAGACTGTTGTTCGCAATAGCTAACAAAAGAAGGCAGAGCCAAATATATTCTGCTGTCCTTAAGAGAAATATTGACTTATTTTTATTTTTCAGCAAAGAATTTAGCTTTTCCACAAGATAGGCAGAAAACAATACGCCTTGCTTACTGCTCGTTATTGGAATACACAACATAATGTTTCTCAAAACACCTGTCTTCAAACCACACGACAGCACCAAGCTTTGTATTCTTATTCTGAATAATGCTGACAAACTTTTTTCTCGGCATTCTCTCTGCAATATCTGCGAGCAAGAATGTCCTGCCGGAAAAGATAGTCTCACAATTTGCAGCAAAAACAAGTACCCACGGAAAAATGTAAGACATACAGGGCTATAAAAATAGTTTTCCAAGTCTGACATCGTCTTCATACAATCCTAATTTGTTTTTTAATATTTCCGGATAAGCGTAAAAATATGAGCCAAATTTTATACCGAACGTCGCCCCGCGCCATATATGTCCATAATGATAAGAAAGGCTCGGGGCTCCTGCCTTTGGCAAATGTAGGACATTGTCTCATAATGCGTTTCTTCTGCCGGAGGCAGTACGGGAGGAGCGGAGCGAGTCCCGTGCGTTCGGTATGAAATTTATTTTTTTCTTTTGTCCCCAAATGTTTTGTATTGAAATTATGGGCTGTGCCTGTTATAAGAAGGGCATGAAGGGTGTGATTATTGCTGCGGGTTACGGGACGCGTTTCTTGCCTGTAACAAAAACGGTGCCCAAAGAGATGCTGCCTCTTGTAGATGTGCCGTCTATAAAGTTTATCATAGATGAGTTTGTATCGTCCGGCATACGGGATATCCTTGTGATAAGTTCCAGAAGAAAGAAGGTTTTAGAGGATTTCCTGGACAGAGAAGTAGAGCTAGAGGCTGCACTTAAGGCTGAAGGTAAAGATGCACTGCTGGAAAAGATTGTGCCACCGGATGTCAATGTGTTTTTTATGCGGCAGCGCGAAATGCTGGGGACAGGACATGCGCTTATGTTGGCAGAGAGTTTTACAGGTAATGAGCCTTTTGTTGTGGCTTATCCAGATGATTTGCACTTTGGAAAAAAGCCGCTTGCAGGACAGCTCATAGAGCGTTATAAAAAGACGGGCTGCTGCGTAATGGCAAGCATATATAATCCTCCCAATCTATCCAGATACGGGGTTCTAAAGATAGAGAACAACCGGGTTGTAGATATGGTAGAAAAGCCTGCTGCAGGTACTGAGCCGGGCAGGGATGCATCCATAGGAAGGTATCTTTATACTCCAGATATTTTTCCGCTGCTGCGTGAGGGATGGGAGAAGCATACTGGAGGTGAGTATTATCATCTCTATGCGCTCAAGAAGCTTATGACAGCAGGCAGGGTCGTAAATCACAGTATAGAGGGAGAGAGAATAGATACGGGCGAGCCGTCGGGATATCTGCTTGCTATTCTAAAGTATGCGGAAACAAGAAAAGAGCTGCTCCCCATACTCAAAGACTGGGCAGAGACTTTTCTTGACTCACATGGCACGTGAGGTAAGTCTTTTTTTATAGAAATTGACTTTTTCTCTGTATTCCGATGCGAGTTCCTTTTTCCCGCGTTTTTCTGCTCCTGTTGCGTATATTTCTAGTTTTCTTATAAGCTCCAGGGTTGCAAGATATTGATTTTTTTCTGTAAAAAAAGAGGCATCAACCAGAGGCTGCAATGCCTGGATTCTAAATATTTCTATCTGTCCGTATTTTTCGGAGAGTTGTTCCCAGTTTCCTGCCCTTTTGATTGTGAGTGGCTCATCCACATAGTCTACATCGTATCTATCTGTAAGCCGCAACCATAATTCATAGTCTTCTGCTACCTCAAGGTCTTCTCTAAATCCTCCCAGCTCTATAAAAACTTCTTTGCTAATCATCGTGGTAGAAGGGCCTATTATGCATTTTACAAGTGCATCCGGAAATATATTGCCTTCTCTTTTATGTCTTTGTTTGCTCTGAGATAGTTCTCTTCCATCCCTCATCCATTTTTCTCTCGTGTGTACAAGAGGAACGCCTTTTTCCATTGCTTTTTCAAATACTGAAAGCTGGACAGCAATTTTACAGGACTCCCAAATATCATCGGAGTCAAGAAAAGCAATCACATCTCCGGAAGACTTCTCAACGCCTATGTTTCTCACTTTTCCCGGCATACCACAGTGGTTTATGCGTATATGCTTTGCACCGTATTGTTCTGCAAGCTCGCCAGAACCATCTGTAGAGCCATCATCTGCTACTATGACTTCTATGTGTACATTATCCGGCTTATCTTGAGCATAGACAGAAGATAGAGCTTCTGTCAAAAGCTCTCTTCTGTTATATACAGGTATTACAACTGATACTGTCATAAGGTAATCAGGCTGTTTCCTCTTCTTTTACTTTAAAGGAATCAACAAGGCCGGAAAGTTCGGAGACTTTTTCTCTAGTTTCCTCGGCAAGGTTGCTTATGGATGATACCGTGCGCACTATTTCTTTGGAACCTGTTTCTATCTCTTCCAGTCCTTTTTTAACCTCATAATTTACTTTCCTAACTTCTTCTGCAGATTTATATATGTTTTCTATTCCCTGTACTATGCCTGTCACGCTTTCTGCAAGGTTTTTGTTTACATCCACAACACTTTGCGCACTATTGAGTACAACCATACTGCCACCAGAGAGTTCTTGAGTATTCTGCTTGATATCTTCCAACGCTTTTACAAAGTTATCCACTTCTTTTGTTATATGCTCAAAGGCAGCAGAACTCTCATCGCTTACCTGAAGGGTTTCCTGTATGCGCTCAACAACCCGTCTCAGAGCAACACCTATCCTGTCTGAGTGCTCTCCTGTTGTCTCCGCAAGCTTTCTTATCTCCTCCGCAACAACAGCAAATCCGCGTCCAGCATCCCCTGCATGCGCGCTTTCTATTGCTGCATTCATGGAGAGAAGGTTTGTTTGATCTGCAACAGTCTCTATTATTTCTATTGCTTCCATTACATTTTCTATTTCATGGAAAACCGCCTGTATGAGGTCATGAGATGTTGCAAATTTTTCTCCACTGGAATGTACAAGCTCCCTGAGAGTTTCTGCTCCCTTGCTTCTTTCTTCTACCAGTCTGCTTACATTCTGTACTGCTGCAGTCATCTCTTCTATAGAGCTAGTAGCCTCATTTATGCTATGTGTCTGATTGTCCATCATACTGTGCATTGCGTTTACATTGAGAGAAATATCTTTAATTCCAGAGCTCATATTATCTATTGTATCAGACAATCTGATAAAAACACCCTTTATCATTTCTATGTTTTTATCTATCTCTGTTACCGCTGCTGCGGATTGGCCTGCTCCTGAGGCAAGGGACTCCTTTAGCATATCCATTTGCTTTACTGCATTTTTTATTGAAGCAGTAAACCCTGTTATTATATCCAGAACTCCGTTTATATGGCTTGCGAGTTCTCCTATCTCATCGCTTCCTGTATCCTTTGCTCTTGCTCTTAGGTCCTTCTTCTCAAGAGTGGACATAACGCTCTCAAGGTGGACTATTCTCCCTGCAAGAGCAGATGTTATACGGAAAATAAGAAAAGAAACCACAGTTATTACTATAAGAAGAAACATAATTAGAAAGAGCCTAACAGAGGATATAAAGGATTCGGATTCTTTGGATATCTGAGCAATTATCACAGCAACAGAATCCGTGGAAAAATTGCGTGCATTTTGGACTTGATTACCTACTCTGGTTGCAATACTTGCAACATATCTGAAAAAATCCTCTCCGCCTATATTATTTTGCTCGACATAATTTCTCATTGCAATCAGACCTGATTTTTGATGAGTTGGTATACGCGTATCCTTTGCAAGCTTATCCATATCCTCATATATCTCATCAAAGGTAGTAGAAACCTTTTGCCAGTTTTCATATGCTGCATCTATCTTTTGGTTAAGACTGTCATTCATATAACCTCTGGCAGGATGTTTTACAAATGCCTCAAAGGCATTCTCGGTATCCTTTTTGTTAAGACTCCATAAGTTAAGATATGCCGAAAATTTTACACTACTTGTTTCTTTTACAAGAAGCTGCTGAGAAAAATCTATAAACCTAAACAAAGATATCAATGTATCTCTACCCTTACTCTCAAGAGAAGATATGGAAGAGGACACAGAGTCCACATATAAAAAGCTTCCTGCCGTAAGTGCAAAGCCTACTACAATGATAACCATAACAAGAAGGAGTCTGGTTTTGATCTTCATAATTCTCTTTCCTCCAGAGTTTAAGTATAAGATATTTTATATGTAGAGTAAATAAAACACGTTAAAAATCTTATTTAGTAGATATAGAGAATACTTTTTAATATTCAAATTAAGAAAATACAAAACTTATAATACATTAAAATAAAAATTGTTGGGATTTAATATATCTCTAATTATATGCTAAATAAAAATAAAATCATTCTAATTCAAATCTTATGCTGATAGAATAAACAGTATATATTTTTTTATCTGAATATACAGCAGGGTAAAACTCAAATTTTCTAGCTGCCTCTACTGCCGCTCTATCTAAAAATCTGCTCCCGGAACTATTTATTATAGATACATCCACAACTTGTCCCCCCGGACTCACTTTTAAAAGAAGTTCTACTATGCCTTCTTCTCCTTTACGTCTGGCAAGAGGTGGATACTCCGGTTTCTCATATCTACGTAACACTGGTTTTTTATATAAACCATCATTATTAATGTAATAAAAAGGCGTGAAATTAGTTAACAAACCAGTATTTTTATTCTTCCTATTCTTATTATCATTACTATTATTGTTAGATAAATATTTTTTTTGTATTTCATTAGAATCCAGGTTGTTTTTTTTTTGCTTTTTATTAATTTCTTCTGTTTTTCTCTTCTCTGTGGCATTAATAACATTCTTCTCGTCTTTTGCAGATACAGCAACTGTATCTTTCACTTGGGTATTAACATTAAGAGAAAGATAAAAATTATTATCCGTATAAAAATTCATATCGAATGGCAGAAGGAAGATAAAAACAAAATACCAGAATAAAACATTGATTATAAAACTAAAAAAGATAACAAGAATAATTCTGCGGCATCTACTATATTCTAAATCATAAAATTGGATAAGATGCCGCAGATAATTAATAATATTCAAAAACTATACCCGCAACTTAATTCAATGGATATTGGTTCTGTCGGATAATCTTCTATGGTTTGATAAACTGTATTGAAAATATTGTTGATAATAAAATCAAAGATAAGACCAGAATCAAATTTATATCCGGAACCAATATTTACGACAGTCCATCCATCAAGAAATGAAGTATTCTCCTTATCTGTATAAACCGCGCTCTGACCCAAAAGAGAAGAAAACAATGAAAATGCTCCATTATTATAAGAAAATTTCACACCATATTTATGTTCAGGAGTATAAATAAGTTCTGGAGCATTATTTATACTGTAGTTAGAATTAGAATCTTTTAACACAAACGATTTTAAGAAAGAGTAGTTTATTTCTACATATAGATTATCAAGAAAACTAAAATCAGAGGAAATCTCCACACCAGAGATAAGAGATGCTCCCAAATTTTGAGGAATCCAACTGGAATCTAAAATGATATCGTCTTTAGTATATCTGGTAAAGGCAGAAAAACTGATACTATAATCATTATCTTTCATATATTTATATACCAGTTCTCCGTCCCACGATCTTTCTGGAAGCAAATCAGAATTGGAATAACCAGGCCAATACAGGTCTATAAGAGATGGAATCCTATAGGAAGTACCTGTTTTTAATCCAAGTGTAGAATTTCCAGAAATATAAAACAAGGTTCCCACATCTCCGGCAAAGGATAAGGGGAAGTCATTGGAGTTATCAATCCTGATATTCCCATTGATATTAAATCTTTCAGTCGCTTTATATGTGGAAGAGAAAAAAAAGCCACCGGAACTCCTATTTTTCTTTATCTTAGTGGAATCAACAACATCATATTTAAGAAAAGCTCCATATAAAAACTTGGCAGTATTAAACGATGTTGTACCCTGTTGAAGATCTATAAAATAAGAATGAATTTTATGAACATCTATGGAGGAAGAGCTATCATAAGCATATTCTATATTTTTAAAACTATAACCGGTTTTAACTGAAAGATTAAGAAAATCGACATATGATTTTTCCATTGTAAGTGAAGAAGAAATGGAAAAATCCGTATCATTTTGATACGATTCCGGAGTCGGCCAAGAAAGAGAGCCAGGCAATTCCTTATTATTCTTTGCTCCAATAGCCTGTACGTTTATAAAAGCATTATCAAGAACAAGACCTATATTCCCTCCTGCTTTATAACCAAGAAAAGCATTATTCTCCTGTCCTCTCATCCCATTTAAAGACTCATCATACCATATCCAGCCATTATTTGCTCTAGTAATATCTAGCCAGAAACCACACCCTGTTCCATCTGAGTAGAATGGAATAGAAGTTTCAATCATAAGATTTTGAGCATCAACTAGACTAGTATAATCAGCTCTCGCTTTTACCGTCTCAGTGCTTCTTTTTATATAGTATTCATCAGGCAAATAGGATAAATTCTTTAAATTAATGCTAAAACTTTTTTTATCTGCTTTTTTGGTAATTATGTTTATTACTCCACCAACAGCATTGGGACCATACTGCCCACCCATTGTACCCGGTAAAATCTCTATCCTGTCAATACTAGAAATAGGTAGAAAGTTGATACTTGCTTCTCCATCCCATGCTGTATTTAAGGGTATTCCATCTAGAAGTATCAAAACATCAGAAGAGGAAGAGCCTCTTATTGATAGCGATTTTTTGCTACCTAATGCACCATAACTTTTAATGGATATAGAGGGTATGTTTCTAAATAAATCTTCCACTGTAGTGGGGTTTATAGCAATAATATCATCGCTATCTATTACATACACAGAAGATGGTATATCCATAAGGTCTTCATTTAATCTGGATGCTTTTACTGTTATTTCTACTGACTCTTCAGCATAAAGACTAATATAATAAGCAGTAAATAATAGGGTAAGACCAAGATAATAAAAAAATCCTCTCTTCATAAAACCTCCAAAACTCTAATAACGAGAGGAGGAGAGAACAAGTTAATTTATTATCCCTATACAAACGAAAAATAAACGGGAGAAGAATTAACTAGTTCACTCTCCACCCTTCCTCGAAGGTGTCAAGTAAATAAAGGGAATCGTCTCCTGGCTCTTGGCAAATGGAATGACGCCTTCTCACCAATAGGCAATGGCATTTGTCATTCCTTATATAGCCAATTACAGTGGCGGGACCGCCGCAGATTTTCACTGCGTTCCGTTATTCCCTTTATTATTGCTGGTCTAATATTACCAATTTTATTATAAATTGCAATAGAAAATAGAGTATAGGAGTATAAAAATCACATAACACAATGATAACTCTATAATCATATGATAATTATAGTATTAAACAGTATTGTTTAGACACTTATAAGAGAGTATATTTCTAAGTAAGGAGTTTTTATGCTTAATATAGGTGATAGTGCACCTGATTTTTGTCTTGTTGATGACAATGGTGTACATAGACGCCTCTCTGATTTTGAAGGTAAGAAGAAGGTTATATATTTTTATCCCAGAGATAACACTCCTGGATGTACAACAGAAGCTTGTTCTTTTAGAGATAATTATGAGACAATCCTTGCTACTGGAGCTGTTGTAATAGGGATAAGCGGGGATTCTGTAAAAAGTCATGCCAATTTTAAGACAAAATACGACCTCCCCTTTTATCTGCTGAGTGATCCTAATAAAGAGGTGATAAAGGCATATCAGGCATGGGGAAAAAAGAAGATGTACGGCAGAGAATATGAAGGGATAATGCGTTGCACATATATTACAGATGAAAATAATAGGATAATAGCTGTTTTTCCCAAGGTTAAGCCTTCTTCTCATGTAAAAGAGATATTAGATTTCTTATCAAATAAATAGTATACTTATATTGCAATGAAAAATTTTTTTCTTGTGTTTATTTTATCCGGCATTTTCTTATCCTGTCAAATTCAGGATTTTCTTTCTGAATACAGAGGAGTCAATCTTATAGAGAATTTTCCTTTCTCATCTGCCAACTGGCAGGCAGATGATTCTACTGCAACATATATGCTATGGGAGGAAGAATCTTCTGTTCAATACAACGGGGTAAATGCTTACAGATTACGGACTGTCAATCTCATGTCCAACGGGGATTTTGAGACAGGGGCCATTACCGGATGGGCTGGTACAGGTACAGCTGCCTTAACGGACGAGACAGGTTCTCCTCTCAGAGGAACACATTCTCTGAAGATAGATTTATCAGACAATGGCTCCAATCTTGCATATTTTGATATGAGTAATCTTACGGATGCTGCCAATTATCCCGACAGTGCAAGCATGTCTGTACGATTTGTTTATAAGCCAGAGACTGTTTCTGCGACAATTCCTATGGAATACAGGGCAGGGCTCACTAATACGGATGAAAAGGCTTATGGTATCAGTCTAAGTGCGGATAGTAATATTACTCTTGTTTTTCCTTCTGATTCTTCCGCCTCCAATGGCTTTTTGTGGAACTTAGGGTTTGCCTCACAATATCTTATTTTTAATTCGCCTGCTTCTCCTGTCACTAATATGGTTTTTTTAATAGATGATGTAAGGATAACAAGGACAGATGCTCCTATATGGGTGAGGCTCAGGTTGAGAAAAGAAGGGGATACGCCTCAACCGCTCCTTACCGGTACTTACAGGCTTAGTTTTATGGTAAGGCAGGATACTGTTTCTGCAAATAATGTTTTTGATGCTTCTCGTATTTCTGTAAGAATAAATACTTATTATGATAGTGCTGTAGACTCTTTTATTGATAATGGCGGTATATACGGGATAAATGCGGAGTCTTCCTGGTCATCGGGATGGCAGTCTGTAAGTACGGATATTCCTGTTGTTATTTCCGCAGAGAGTTCTGCTTCGGATCCTGTTATGGAGATTTGTATTTCCGCATCCGATCCGTCTTCTGTCTTTTATATGGATGCGGGAAGCATTCTTGTGGCTTCTCCTTCTCTTGAACTTATAGAATAATCACAGGGTTCCTTTATCAAATTTTATGGGGGAGTACAGTCATAGAAAAGGGCGGACTGCAATAAAGCAGTCCGACCGTTCGGTCTATTATTAGTTTTATTTTACTATCATTACTTTTCTGTACTCGTCTATGTCCGGTCCCACTACTCTTATAAAGTAGAGTCCCCGGGCTACTATGGTGCCTCCCATGTTTCTGCCGTCCCAGGCTACTGTGTATGTGCCTTTCCCTTGTACTTCGCGCTTGAGTGTTCTTACCAGAGAGCCGTCCAAAGAGAATACTTGTATTGTTACCATACCTGTAGCAGCGAGTGTGTAGCTTATGACAGTGACTTCGTTGTTGACAGGGTTGATTACGTTATTGAGTATTGTAACGCCGCTTCTCTGGCGTACTATGTCAGTAAGGTTAAATGACCATGGGGCAAGGCTCGTAAGGTCGCTTGTATCCATGAGTCTAGCACAGTATAGGTTGGATATGTAAAATATAAACTCCAGAGTTTTTCCAGCCTGCATTTCCGGATCACTGCCAGGGATAAGAAAGTTTCTAAGTGCACCTGTGCTTGAGAAGGGAGAAAGGCTTCTTGCTTCTGTATTGGCTTTTGTGTTTACTCCGTTAAACAGTGTTGGAAACCACATGTCGGGGAATGTTGTTCGGTTGTACTGGTCAGTTGTTGCATAATAGCTGTCCTGCGGGTCTATGTCGTATAGAAGATAGAGCTGGGAGGATTGTATGCTGCTTGCAAGTATGCGTGCCTGTAGGGTTATATCACCGGGCATTAGGTTGCCGCTCCCGTTAAAGGTTTTGAGGCTTTCAAAGCCGCCGCCTGCTATATCCGTATGAATGCTATCACTTGCCCATAAGGGTTCTACTATACCAAGGCCTATGTCTGTTACATTGTGTATGTCCGAAGCAAGCATGTAATTACCAGAGGCATCATAAACTGTATTATCCGCAACAACGCTTACAGTGCCAGATACTATCTCATCCTCTGTCAATGTATCATCAAGCATAAGGTAGGCTTCCCAAGCACCTATGTTATCGCTGGCTGCCTTGATTATATTTATACTGCTTATATTGGCTGTTATGCCTCCTAGTGTAAAATCAGAAGGTGTTATCTGAGTGGTATGGTTTATATCTCCGTATGCCGGCTCGGAAAAGCGCAGATAGATCCTGTTGTCGCCTGCTGCTGCAAGAGTAAACTCTATTCTGGGTGGCACTCTTTCTATCATCCTTAGCGGGCCAAAATCTTCCATAAGGTTGCCAGCAAGGTCAGTAAGATATGCCTGCGTATGATCATAGCTTATATCCAGCTGGACGTTTAACACTCCCCAAGGGGCTCCGCTCAGTGTGAGGCGCATATATGTATCATCTGCTACAGATACGGATGTAAATAGATTGTTGCTCACACCTGTTACAAGACTGCTATTGTAGGTGTTGGTAAGGCTACCTCCAGAGAGTCCTATATAAAAAGCCTGATAAACGTTATCAGCCGGATATGCTGTAAAGTAATCACGTATTCCCATGCTTGATGCCTGTGGATGGTCCGTAGATGAATCCCATGGAGAGGATGGATCATCTAGGAAATGCAGGTCTATAGAATCAGCCCGGCCATTGATATCAAGGTCAAGAACAAGGGCCTCGTATGTTCCTGCAACAGTAGTATATGGAGCCAAGGTAGGAGCATCTACATCCCAAAGCCCAATCCATGCCCCTCCGGTAGAATCAGCAGCAAGAGAGGGTATGACCGTGGTATCAAGAGAATTGGCATTGGCCGAATTGTCAGTTATCTGACCTCCAAGGTCAAAAACAGCAGATATTATACCTCCCGCCGGATTGGGTACGTTTTTGTGCCAGCCGGGCCAGGATATGCCATCGTTATATCCGGAGAGGAATATAACCAGCTCGTGATCAGGACTTGTTATAAGCCCTGCAAGTGTTCTGTATATACTGTTGGAACTTGTAACTCCAACAGATTCTCCCTTCTCTCCTCTTTCCATGGGACTTGGATAAGAGGCTGGCTGAAGACGAAAATAACCGTCAACAAGTATATATGTGCCGGAGTCGTCACGGATATCTCCTCCCACTGTTGCTGCCGTATTTTCTGTACGGATGTTTTGATCAGTTGTGTTTATACTTCCTATTGTCACAGGCTCAGAATAATAGAGATGAAAGAAATTATGCGCATGATAATTGGTCCCAGAGGTTGAAGCGGGATCTGCCCTACCGTATTCTACTCTGTACAGTACAGGAGAAGCTTTATCAGTTGTTGCCGTATATGCAGGATAAGTTACCGATGGATTTCCGTTTATACCATATGCTTTTATAGGGTTTTTTGCTGTATCAAACAACGACCCTTTTTCTATATATATAGAAGGGGTAGTTGTTCTGTGTGTTCCACTTCTATCCGTAGAAGTTGATGCTCCTGCAGAAGCACCTGTTGCATCCGTATTCCATTTGTCACCTGCTCCTGTTGCAACAAGATAAAACTCATTGGTATCGCTATTGGGAAGAGGAGTAGTAAGTGATGCATCGCTGTAAACTTCATCAAAGGCATACGTCCCAGAACTGTCACTAAAGCGTAGTAGTCCAGCGCTTACTGCTGCTGTTATTTCTCCGTTGGAATTTTCTATGTTCTCAGAAAAAGTAATATGTATCGCATTGTCCGAGATAGTTTCTACAGTTACTCCTATATCGGGAGACGTAAAATCCCAACCGAAGTTGCCACCGCCATCAATATTGCCGTTTTCCGTACTTGCGGAAATCAGACCAGTTCCCGCATTGCAATTGGAAACCGTAGAATTATAGGCAACCGCATATGTACCGGCTCCAGTACCATAGGCTCCACCAGGGACAGGATAGGCTATTAGCTGCGAAGAAGAATTATCCGGTACGTTCAGTGTCCAGGCTCCTGTTGCACTCATATTTATGCCATTAGCATAGAAGTTTCTTCCTGTTATTACAGAACTTCCTGTAAGACTTACACTATCAAAAGCGCCTGAGTAGGGTGCCCCCGGATCATATATGGATGTAAGAGTTGCAGCTCCCGGATAGGCAAAATTACTGTCTATAGGTGATGTATTGGTATCATCCACAGCATACCCAGCTCCTAAGAATACCATATCGCCTGTGGTACTCTCTAATGTATTCCCTGAGGGATATAACGTCCCACTGTAGAGGACTATATTCTGCGCCTTTATACTTGCCGTAAGATTTATAGCATTACCGGCCCCTACATCAAACATGATGTATGCGGGTTCTGTTGTCGCGCCTATGGAAGACAGGATAAGACTGACTGAAGAGAGAAAGATAAGATTATGTGCACCTAGTGCATTGTCATCTATCGCACCTGTTATATTTATGCTACCTGTACCTGAAGTAAAACTAATACTTGCAGAAGAAGATGCAAGAATAATTGCCGGACTTATACTTATATTGGAATTGCCTGTTGTTATGTTTCCTCCGCAACTTACAACATTGCCACTCGTTATGTTGAGTGCCCCAATAGGTGTTGTAGAGCCAAGGTTATCAGAAAAAACGATATCTCCACTTCCTCCATTTATGGTAAGATTAAATGCGCCATCTATAGTAGAAGAAAAACTTATATCCCCTGCTCCAGAAGAACTATCCAAAATTACATTAGCTGATAAACTTGCTGCATCCAATATTGATATACCGTTTCCTCCTGTAAGATTAGCTCCGAGAACCACGGGAGTAGCCCCCCCTGCTCCATCAAGGCTTATTCTCCCCGTCCCTGCATCCACTACCTGATTTATGCTTATTGATCCACCTGCTGTTATAGTTATATCATTATTCCCGCTGGTTATGCCGCTGGTCGTTCCTACGGTACCTATAGCTACTCCATCCGCATCTCTGTAGCTTATGCTACCTGCAATATTTGCAGATAAAGTCGATACATTGTTGCTTGTATTGGTAAGCACAACATTCCCACTACCTGTGATCTCAAGCCCACTGCAAGATATACTTGCACTCTGGCTTATTCCTCCTCCCTCAGAAAGGCTTATGTTCCCCGTACCTGCATCCACTGTCTGGTTTATGCTTATTGCTCCACCTGCTGTTATACTTATATCATTATTCCCGCTGGTTATACCGCTGGTCGTTCCTACCGTACCTATAGCTACTCCATCCGTATCCGTAAAAACAAAGGTTCCCACAGCATCGGAAGCTAGAGTGTCCACATCATTTGCAGCCTGAGTCAGCGATACAGCACCTCCATGTGTTACAAGAGAAGGTCCTGCTATTGTCCCTCCAGTCTGATTTATTGCCGTAACACCTGTAAGACTTATTATTCCCGTAGCACTTGCTATGTTGTGTCCGAGTCCAAGTGTCGTAGCCGCTACGAGACTTATATCTCCACTGCTACTACTCAAGCTGCCTGCCGTGCTCAGTATGCTCCCACTCTCAAGATACAAGTCACTATTTCCTGTATCAATTGCCTGTGCCGGCAAATCAAGCTGTCCTGTAGCTCTTATCCATAACGGAGCATCTACTCCCAGAGAAGCAGAAGCCACCGTCAGCGCTCCAGTATGATTAATATATGCTCCTGTAAGGCTGCTTGCATTGCCTACAGTTAAGGTAGTGGCACCGCTCGTACTTAGAGGATTACCGATGCTTCCTATTACACCGCTCCCGCTTACTGTCTGCATATTTATTGCAGCGGCACCTATAGTTGCTGTCCCGCTTATGTTGCCTATACCGCCCGTATCAAGAGTCACTGTAGCACTGCCTGCATCCACTGTCTGGTTTATGCTTATTGCTCCACCTGCTGTTATAGTTATATCATTATTCCCGCTGGTTATGCCGCTGGTTGTTCCTACCGTACCTACAGCTACTCCATCCGTATCTCTGTAGCTTATGCTGCCAGTCCTGTTTACAGCAAGTGTCGTTATATTATTGGACACATTAGTAAGAGTGGTATTACCTATTCCCAAAAGCTCAAGACCAGAAGCAGTAAGCTGGGCAGTCTGAGTTATGTCCCCGCTTGTATCTAGAGTAACAGTACCTGATACATTAATAAGCGGTAAAGAAAAGGCTGCAGCATTTGTGGTTGTCACAGAAAGGGAAGACAGGCTCTGTACGCCCCCTACACCACTGCCAAGCCCCACAGTACCATTGCCTGCCGTAATAATGAGAGACTGTGCACCGGAAGAACTATTAATAGTAGAAGAAAAACCTACATTCCCGTTGGCACTGCTTGTATCAATAGTAACACTTGATGCAAGCACAACAGGACCAGAAAAAGAAACATTCCCAGCAACAGTGATATCATTATTTAACGTAATCTGTCCTGTAGTAGTTATGCTGAGAGCTCCTGGAGGCTGTGTTACACCTACTCCTGCAAGACTTACAGCCCCGCTTCCGGAAGAAAGAGATATGGTCTCTACACCGGATACAGAATCAAGATTACCAGCAATTGCTATAGTCCCGTTACTAGTACTTGTATCCAAAGTTATGTTCCCACCCGCAACAACGGGTACAGAAGCAGGCACGTCTAAGTTACCACCTGTTACGGTAACATTGGAATCAAAGCGCAATGTTCCAGCAGAAGTAACAGTAATACTATCAATAGACAATAAATCAAGAAATCTGACAGAAGTGCCAGCACCTCCAGTATTGGCAATAACAAGGGAAGATGCTACAGCTCCTCCCATGCTTATACTTTGATTTCCCGCCCCATCAAGAATAAGCACAGAGCTAGTAAGAGTCAGAACCCCGGTATTGGTGAGGTCTCCCTCAAGATTAAGATTTACAGAAGACACATCAAGGATGCCTGTTACAGAAAGATTACCATTTACATCAAGGTCATAAGAAACAGCAGAAAGATTACCCAATACATCTAAGTTGCCTATAAGAGAAAGAGCAGATCCCTGAGAGACAGATGCACCAGCAGAAATATTGAGATTCCCCAGAGAGGCAGAAGACGTTATGCTTGCGGGATTACCACTCATAATGATGGTTGACTGGGCAGAGGGATCTGTAAATGTACCGCTTATACTAATATTTCCGCTTACATTTACAGTATTTATGGCAGAAGAAGTAAAACTCCCAGATGCCCCCATAGAAAAATCACTACAGTTTATAGTACCGGAAGAAGTAACAGTACCAGCAAAAGACAATATTCCTGTAGTAAGCGTCCCTCCGGAGGACAGAGTAAGTGTTCCTCCGGAATTTACTGTGGTGTCCGCAGAAACAAGTGATGCAGCACCTGTTACGATAACTCCGGATATGTAAAGGCCGCCCGTCACACTTAAGTTGTTTCCCCCCATATCAAGAGAGGCATTGGTCTCTACAGATAATGCTCCTGCGACATCTATAGAAGATAACATAGAAAAAGAAGCAGCAGAAGCGGGTAAAAACTCAAGATTATAATAATCCGTTGTTCCATAATCTGTTATAACACCTCCGGAAGAAGAGCTATATCTCACTGTACCACTGTCCGTATCCATAACATTGGTTCTGCCACTTCCAGAGAGTATGATAGTACCATTATTGCTCAGAGTTCCGTTTACAGTAAGGTTATAATCGGAAAGATCCATACTGGCAGAAGTATTGATATCAAGATTATTTATACTCCAATTGGCAGACAAGACAGGATAAAAACTGCATCCATTGGGAATTATTATATTCTCTGTACCATCATTGAGGCTTGGAGCAGTACCCCCCGCCCAGTTATTACCATCTGCCCAGGAAGTGCTCGTATCGCCATCCCATACATATGTAGGATTGGGATCAAGTATCTGTATGATTTTATCATCTACAGATGTCCATGTTGTACCACCATCAACAGACATTTCAAGACTGCCGGAAGAAACAGAAAAAGGACTAGTAAGCTGCAATCCGCTTATTGTAAGAGTATCCGTTACGGCAAAATCACTTGTAACATCTATTACAAGGACACCTCCAGAATAAGAAACCGTAGGAGATACAGCACCACTGCCAGAAACAGTCAAACCGGGACTAGTAACAGAAGTATCAAACCCAGCTCCCAATCCTGTAGGAATTCTTATGCGAATATCATTTGCAGCAGTAATATCAGCAGTCCCGCTGTCAGATATATTTATGTCTGGAAGAGCTTGCGGAGAAGCAGCCGATGAGTAAAAAGAAGTGTTCGCAGCAGAAGATATTATAGGAGAAGGGTTGGCAACAAAATCAATACTAACAGTATCAAAAGAAGATGTACCAAAGCTATCGCTACCACCAGAGCCATCCCAGTAAACAGTAACAGTAACAGTCTCCACAGAAGCATCGCTTACAGAAAAACTAGCAATACCATCAGAAGAAGTTGTTATCAGCTCCGTCTGAAGAGTAGCATTATTATCAGGAGATATCTGAGCACTGCCATTGACAGCAACATAAATATCCCGCTGATATGGTACGGGATTACCGGAAGAATCTACAATCTGCAAAGACACAGTAGCAGAATCACCAGAAGCAACAGTCTGGGAAGACGGTGCTACAGAAACATGATCCGGAGATGGTGGAGTATAGGAAGCAGAATATATCTTAAGAGGAACCTCCGTAGCATCATAGGTAGTATCATTGATGGTAAACCAGAAAAGACTTGTGTTTATAGGAGGCTCAGTCCCGCTTCCTTCTGTTATCTGCAATCTCCAAGTTGTATTGACATAAGATACATTACCAATAGTATAGGAAGTTATTGCAGCCACATTGTTTCCTGATCCGGAAGGTGCAACAAGAGGAGTCCCAGAAGGGTCATAAGCTGCAAGAGATTCTCCACCATCCATGTCCCAATTCTTATAATCTATCGTATCGGTAGTGGATGCAGTATCCGGTACAAATGGATAAAGGTTCCAAGTATTAGTGTTCAGAAGAGCCAATGACATGACATAGGCAAAGGCTCTTATATTGGTATCTCCTGTGGGTGTACCGGAATTTATATAGGAAACATCACACCTAAAGGCGTTTTTGTTATTGTTTGCCGCCTCTGCAACAATTCTAAAATAATATTTATTTCCTATATGCTCACCCTGAGAAGGTAAAACACCTGGGAAATAAAGCCAACCTGTCTCTGTAGTGGCGCTTATCTGTCCTAGTACAGTACCCGACCCCTGAGCCTCCGATAAACTGGCATAAGTCATTTGCCTTGCCGTAGAATCTGAAAATGCACCACTGCCACCTATGAGATAGAAATTCCATGTACCTCCTGTACCTTGATCAGGACTGGCACCGCTTAAACCCGGATGTTCTATTGCAAAATAAAGTGTGGAGCTTATAGTATCTGGAACTTCATAAAAAACGACCTGATATGCATCCGTATCCCCGTTGGCAGCACTTCCTGTTACCTGAAGATAATTGGTAGAAGAACCGGGAATAGCACTTTGAGCAGAAATTCTGAAGACAAAAAAAACAGAAAAGATAAAAACTATAAACAGACCCTTTTTTAAGGTCATATCTCCTCCAAATAGTCATATAAAAGGAAAAAAATTAAAATAACCCAATATAAATATACTATATATTGACAGGCATTTCCTTATTTTTTCAATCGTGAGCTTGAAAAAAAGACAAGAAAGGTATAAAGTATGATTATATAAACCGGTTTCTGTAATAGGAGATGATAATGTCAAATAGAATAAAACAAGAGCTTGAGAAACTCCAGACCCAACTCAAAAAAGAAGTACAAGAGAACATATTGCCTTTCTGGTTAGACAAAAAAGACACCAATAACGGGGGATTCTTTGGCCTTATAAAAGAAAACACGGATAAAACAGCAAAAAAGGGACTCGTAATGAGTGCAAGACACATGTGGAGCTTTTCCTGTGCGTACAAAAATTTTGCTAATAGTGAATACAAGGATGCTGCAGATCATGCTTATGACTTTATGATAAAAAGTTTGTACGATAGAGAACACAAAGGCTTTTTTTGGTCATGCGACTACAGGGGAGAAAAAGAAGAAAGTATAAAAAAGGTGTATGGCAATGCCTTCGCCATATATGCACTTGCAGAATACTATGAAATAAGCAAGAATAAACAGGCCATAACGATTGCATGGGAAACCTACGATATACTTGAGACAATATGCAAAGATAAAAAGCATAATGGCTACTATGAGGCCTTTGACAGAGAATGGGCTACACCCATACCTGAGCCTCTCGGAGAAGAAGACCTCGGATGTCCCAAAAGTATGAACACTCATCTTCATATACTGGAAGCATACAGCACCTTATACAGGATAACAGGAGACAAAAAAGTAGCGGAAGCCATTGAAAATCTTCTGAAGATTCTTACATCGCATATACTTAAAGATAAGGTACATCTGGGACTATATTTTTCGGAAGACTGGAAGAGACTGGATAAGATAATCTCCTACGGACACGATATAGAAGCAAGTTGGCTTCTTACAGAGGCAGCAGAACTTCTGTGGCAGGACAAGCTGCCTGAGGATTTTAAAAAGCTGATAAGTGCAATAACGGAGTTTTATCTAGACTATCTTACAGAAAACAACTACAGCCTTCCAAACGAAAGAAGAGAAGATAACAGCATGGACGAAGAAAGAGTCTGGTGGGTACAGGCAGAGGCCTTTGTGGGAATGCTCAATGCATATCAGCTTTTTAAAAGAAAAGAATATCTTACAACAGCAATAAAAGTATGGGAATTTATAGAAAACTATATATCCGACAAAGATAAGGGCGAGTGGTACTGGTCAGTAACCAAGGAGGGAATTCCCGTACAAGGACACCCCAAGGGCGGTATGTGGAAATCAAGCTATCATAATACACGTGCATGTATAGAAGGAATAAACAGAATAAATCACATAATAGAAACGGAGGAAATATGAACATCTTTAAAGCAAGAAAAAAACAGATAGAGACAGCATATAAAAAACTCATAAATAAAAAAAACAAGCCTGTTTTTCCTGACAATGGGATTTACACAAGATATAGCTATCCCATACTCACGGCAGATCACATTCCTCCACATTGGAGATATGACTACAATCCAAAGACCAATCCCTTTTTTATGGAAAGAATGGGGATAGAAGCCGTATTTAACGCAGGTGCGATAAAAATAGATGAACGATACATCTTAGTATGCAGGGTAGAAGGCTCAGATAGAAAGAGTTTTTTTGCCATTGCAGAAAGCAAAGACGGAATACATTTTGAGTTCAAAGGAGAACCTATACTCATACCGGACATAAGTGGTGAGACCAATCTCTACGATATGAGATTAACACTCCATGAGGACGGCTGGATATACGGTATTTTCTGTGCCGAAAGTAAAGATCCGACAGCGCCCATCTCCGACACATCCAGTGCTGTTGCAGCTGCAGGCATAGTGAGAACAAAGGATCTATTGGACTGGGAAAGATTACCTAACCTCACAACCCCGTCTCCTCAGCAGAGAAACGTTGTTCTGCATCCAGAGCTTGTCAATGGTAAATACATGTTTTACACCCGTCCTCAAGATGGTTTTATAGATACGGGCTCCGGAGGCGGGATTTGCTACGGCTTCTGCAAATCCATAGAAAATCCTGTAATAGAAACAGAATACCTCCTCGATCCCAAAATATATCACACGATAAAAGAAGTAAAAAACGGTGCGGGAGCTCCACCTATAAGAACAGAAAAAGGGTGGCTGCATATAGCACATGGAGTGAGGGCAACAGCCGGTGGGCTAAGATATGTGCTCTACTCTTTTCTTACGGATCTCAAGGAACCATACAAAGTGATAGCAAGGCCAGGAGGACATCTTATGGCACCAAAAGAAGAGGAATACATAGGAGACGTCCCCAATGTCCTTTTCTGTAACGGTGCAATAGCAGATGATAACAACAGACTACTCATATACTATGCATCATCTGATACGCGATTACATGTTGCAGAAAGCAGCATAGACAGAATGATTGACTACTGTCTCAACACCCCAGAAGACGGATTGAGGACATATGAGACAGTAAATCAAAGACTCAATCTGATAAAAAACAATAAAAACCTTTTCTGATACATGTAACCATATAAAAGTCTTTACATTTTTTAAAAATAAGCTACAATGGAAACTGGAAATTCTTTCCGGTTTCCATAATATATCCAGGAGAAAAAAGTGAAACTTACAATCAACGAGATAGCACGGCTTGCCAATGTATCCAAGTCCACAGTATCCAAGGTGCTCAACAATTATCCGGGTATAAACAAAAACACAAGAGAAAAAGTCTTAAAGATAGTAAAAGAAACCCAGTACGAACCAAACATAATAGCAAGAGCCCTGTCATCAAAAAAAACGGGTAACATAGGCCTGTTAATACCTCATAGTCCGGAGCATACTATAAGCGGAGCATACTGGACTACCTTTATATCTCGCATAACAATAGAGCTATCTGCTCACGATTATAACCTTCTGCTCCTTCTGCCTCATGAAGAAGGAAAACTAGAAGACATATTCCGACTCGTACTCAAGAGAGGTATTGTAGACGGTCTTATAATAGGCTCAGAATGCCTAGACAGGCACTGGCTTAGTGAGCTTAAAAACAACAACATCCCCTTTGTCATGCTGGGAAAAAATCCCGATTTTACTCACTACAGCGTGGATATAGATAACGAAGATGCTGCATGTAAAGCAACAGAACATCTTATAGAACAGGGATACAGACGCATAGCCCTGATAGCAGGTCCTATAAATTTTTACTACAACTCAGAACGCGCAAAAGGATATAGAAAAGCAATAACAACACACTCCCTAGAATATTCAAGAGAGCTCTACCTGCCATACGACAATTATCAGCGCTTAAGAGAAGAGGTAGAGAGCATAATAACAGGAGCCGCCCCTGCTGACGCACTACTTGTAACAGCAGGCGGAGACTTTATGCTGGAAGTCCTGGACAGCATAAAAAAAACAGGCCGCAAGCCCCCGCAAACAGGATTCGTAAGCTTTGACGACTATCGCTATCTTGACCACATAAACCCGCCAGTAAGCGCAGTAAGCCAGCCCATGGTAGAAATGAGCAAGGCTTCAGTTGACATACTTGTAAAACTATTAAAGAAACAAGAACCGGAAGAAAAAGAAGTATTTTTTAAGGCAAAACTCAACATAAGAAAATCCTCTCTAAAAAACAGAAACTAGACCGAACGTCGTGCCAGCACCCCCAAGAGCACATCCAAGGGAAAAGGGTACTGGCAGTCCTGCCTTTGGCAAAAAGAAAGAAGCCTCCGAAGAAGAATCAAAAAGTCCTATAATTCTTCTGCCGGAGGCAGCAGGGTACGCATTGCGGACCCTGCGTTCGATATAAAATAAGGATGAAGCTTACTTTATTCTTTCTCCATATACTTCCATTTCCCATAGAGAAAAGCCCCACTCTGTACCTCTCAATATCCCGTGCATCCTCACATAAGAAGCCTCCACAGGTTCAAACTCAAGCTCATCAGTATCTCCTTTTCCATTGCGCACTTCTTTGATGACAAACCAGCTTTTGCCGTCCTGAGAACCAAGCAAATCATAATCCTTTGCACGGGCGACTTCCCAGTGCAAAACAGCCTTGTCAATCCTAAACTTACCTTCCAGATTTATCTCGATGTATTGATCATCCTTGTAAAGGCTAGACCATCTTGTCTTAAGAGAACCATCGTTTACATACTCTTTAATATTAGGTTCCTCTATGCTGCTGGCCTTTGTCGGCTTAAATAGAGCTATATTACCTCTGTCAGGATCCAAGACATATACAGTAAAAAGAAGTGCTGCCTCATTATCCGCAGAATCAGTAGCTGTTATCATTATATTGCTGCTGTCTATCTGTTTTTTCTTAAGGCTGATGTAGGCTTTGTTGTCCTTTATCTCCACAGAGATTAGTTCTGGCTTTTCAAGTTTGGCAACAGAGTATTTGAGATTATCTCCGTCTTCTTTGTCTTCAAAAGCCTCCGATAGGTCTATGACCTGTGCTTCATCCGGCTTGTTTACAGAGAGAATCATATGCTCTATGGGAGTCGTTACACCGGGACTCTCGTCAAGCCCTTCTTTATTGAGCCTTACATACTCGGGATAGGTAAAGGCAACCGCTGATATGCCCGGAGATGCATCATATATGCTACCAAACCCATCATGAGCCGTCCATGTCCAAGACAAAGCTCCAGCATAACCGTTCTCTGCCAGATATAGGTAAGCTTCTTCTGTAGAAAGAGAAGTCTTGGGTCTAAAGCCAAAGCCTATATCCTTTATTCCTTTTGCCGGAAACTCTGCAACAACAATAGGTTTATCAAGCTTCCAATAAGATGCAGGATGATGAAAGGGAGATATTGCTTCGCTCATATGCTGAGGATAGTAGTGTACGCTGTAGAAATCTAGTGTTCCGTCAGGATCGCCGCCGGCTGCTATCAATCTGTCATCACGATAATAGTTAATCATCCCATTGATATCGGTCTGATATGCCATCCCACTACCGTTTGTAACAAGAGCACCTGGTGATTCTCTGTGTATTACTCCTGCAACAAGATTTATAAAACGCTGCACATACTGCATCTCTGTGCGTCTTGGTGTCCAGCCTCCTCCAGGGAGCATCCCCTCCGGCTCATTAAAAACCTCCCATGCAATTATGCCGGGATGATTTTTAACCTTTCTTACCATGGGTATGAGAGCGTTTTCTATATAAGAACGGGTAACATCCTCATCTTCTAGAAGCTTGAGATTTCTAGACTGATTGACCCCCGTTTGCGGTTGCAACATATCAAACGACCATAAGCATAAGACAAGCCCCACTCCACGGGAAAAAGAAATATCCAGAGCCTTCTTAAGATTTATTAGCGCTTCATCAGGCATCCCCTTGACCATGCCATTTTCATCAAACATAGGAGTTTTGCTTCCGTTGACATGCAGCCACCATCTTATGGCATTTCCTCCAGAGCTAGCTATGTCTTCAACAGCCTGTGTAAACCTTGCCTCATCAAACCTCGTAAGATCATTGGCAAAACTAATCCATGCAAGGTTCATACCGTTGAGAAAAACCTTTTTGCCGTTATGGGGTATCAATACCTTGGGGTCGGGACCTTTGCTGACTGATGATGCAGAGCCAGCACAGGATATTACAAAAAAAAGCAGTAAAAAAACCGTAAAAAATATTATAAGTTTTTTGTTAATATTCATATATTCTCCTATAAGAATAATACCGGGGGGATTTATACTGCCCGGTATTATTGTTTTTGCTATGCAACTTACTCCAGCCTCAGATTGTCTATAATCACAGAACCCTCAAGACCTGCATCAGCAAAGAATTTAAAAGCAACTCTGCGTATGGAGTTGAGATTCTCAACTTGTGCCGTATACTGCCAGTCGCTCGCAGCACATTTAAAACCACCTGAGGAAAGAGAAAAATAGATATCTCTGTTCTCTCCGGGGGTAAGAATAACCGTAGGACTTTCAAACCAAGTCCAGTCAGCCCCGGTAGAAAGAGCAAGAGCAACCTCTATATCTCTGTCAGTAGTGTTGATAAAATCAACAACAAGAGACTTCTTCCCGGACCAGTCATTATCAACAGGCTCCTCTGTATGAAAAGTTGCACCATTAAGACCGTTCATCTTAAACTCACACTCAAGAGAAGCCTTACCTTCTGTTACCTGTTCTTTGTTCCACTTGGCTTCCACGGAAGAATCATTATCATTCCAGGAATTTCCAACTGCAAACCAAAAAGGCCTCTGCTCAAAACCTTCCCAAAGATTGGCAGAAGTAGCATCAACAATGACAGCTCCAGAATCACTTGCCTTGCTACTTACACAGCCTGCAAGCAGCAGCATAAAAATGGCAAAAAAAATAACAGCTTTTTTCATAACACCCTCCAAAAAATTATTTTAGTTCTCCTATATTTATTCCCTGCTCAAAATACTTCTGCCCTATTGCAAAGATTATGAGCGTAGGAATAAGCGCCACAACAACAGCAGCAAGCTGCACTGTGTATTGGACCTCTGTAGGGCTTTCAAAAAACATTATCCCCAGAGGCAGCGTATAAAGTTCCTTCTTGTTGAGATAGATAAGAGGCCCAAGAAAATCCTTCCAGCTCCAGAGAAAGGAATTAAGACCTGCAACAAAAAGAGCAGGAGTCACCTGGGGTACAACTATGGAATACCAAATTCTAAAAGTACCCGCACCATCCATAAAGGCAGCTTCATCCATTTCTTTTGGAATACCAACCATAAGCTGCCTTATAAGAAAGATACTCCATGCGGCGCCAAAAAGATTGGGCACGATAAGAGGGTTATAACTATTAGTCCAGCCTATTGTCTTATAGAAAATAAACAAAGGAATCATTGTAACCTCAGTGGGAAGAAGCATGGTACAAAGAAGAATTAAAAAAAGAATATTTCTACCCCTAAAGTTAAAACGAGCAAATCCATATGCAACAAAGCTGGAAGAAACAAGTTGAAGAGATGTCTGCAGAGAACCCAGCCATAGGCTGTTAAACACATACCTCAAAAGCGGTACATAAGTAAAGGCCTTATAGTAATTCTCCCAGTGCAAAGGATGTGGAAACCATATGGTTTTAAAATCAGTAGAAAAGTATTGCCCCATATCCTTGAGAGAAGTCACAAAAAGCCATACAAAAGGGGTCAGAATCATAACTGAGAACAGTGCAAGAAAGATAAAACCGCCCCATTTTATAATATTTCGCTCGGTCCAAACTCTATCCTGTCTTATAACAATATCACTCATGAATAACTCCTTACACAGCCTCAGAGCTCTTTCTCATCTGCCTGATAATAAGCAGAGTAAGAATGAGACCTGTGACAAAAACAAACCAACCTATAGCAGATGCCGACCCCATTTCCCAGTATCTAAAGGCCTTTGTATATAGATAAAAAACAAGAAAGGACAGACTATTATTCTTACCCATTGTCACATGTCGGGAACCACCTATATTGGCAAGGGCAGCAGGTAGATCAAAAATTCTCAGACCGTATATCAGACCACTTATAAGTTGAAAAAAGATAACAGGTGAAAGAAGAGGAACTGTTATCTTAAAAAACCTCGTCCACCAGCCAGCACCATCCATTGCAGCAGCTTCATAATAAGAACGTGGAAGATTGCTTATACCAGCAAGAAAAATTATCATACTAGCTCCCACTGTCCAAAAATTGACAATAATAACTGTCCATATTCCCATTCTTGTGTCACCAAGCCATTCTATGGCAGGCAGCCCCAGTTTCTTTAATATGAGGTTTATAAGACCATAATTTTCTGTACCAAAAATTGGAGCCATCATAAGGCCCAGTGCAACAGGCATAACAAGAGAAGGCAAATAGAAAACAACTCTAAAAACACGTCTTGCCGGTAAAAAGGGTTCGCTTATGAGGCTGGCAATAAAAAGAGCAAGAAACAGTCCGAGCCCAACTGCAAAAAGCATAAACAGAAGATTGTTTCTTATTGCCAGGAAAAAAACCTCGTCATTCAATAACTCGGTGTAATTATTAAGCCCCACAAACTCGGGAGTACCAAGCAAGTCCCACTTGTTTAAACTGATAAAAAAAGAATAAGCAATAGGGAAAAGCTGCAAGAGGATAAAACCTGCAACCCATGGCAAGATGTAAAATATTCCTTTTCTATTCCTATTCTTTAGTAATGTAGATACATTTGTCTGTTTCATGTTATTTTTCCTAGTTATAATGGGACATAAGGGGGCTCTGCCCCCTCATGCAAAAAATCAGCCAAAAATTTTCTTAATAATCTTATTGCCTTCCTCTTCTATAAGCTGTGCAGCTTCTTCCGCACTAATCCTATCCTGAAGAAAATCAGTAAGAGTGGACTCTGTAAGAGAAGTAAACTCATCCGTAGGAAGCATAGGTCCTGTTATGGCATATGGGAGATCAGAGAAAAATGCCTTGAGCTTTTCATCAGAAGAAGCCTTGATCTTTTCCAGATAATCAGAATTAGCAGGCAAATCCCCTGTCTTGGTGAACTCGGGCTGTCCCTCTCCTGCCATCCAAGAAATAAAAGCCCATGCAGCATCTGTATTCTTACTCCCTCTATATATAGAAAGGAAGTTAATATATCCTATTGTTGCTCTTTTCCCGCCCTTTTCATAGGGGAAAGGAGCAGTGCCAAAATCTATCCCAGCATCCTTAATAGGACCAAAGCCCCAAGGACCAGTCTGCATAAAGGCAACCTTACCAGTAGCTACAGCAGAATCAGGAGTTCCCCAAGGCCCTGCCCACTCGGTAGAATAAGGAGGCTCAAGCCCCTCATCTATAAAAGACTTCATAGCCTTGAGAGCTTTGATACCCTCAGGAGAATTTAAAAGAACCTTTGTAGGACGTGTAAGGTCGTCAACTATCTTACCACCAAACTGTTCAACAAAAGCCTGCCATACCTGCATCCAGTGAAAGTGTACTGCTACCTGTTGATATTCATCACCCTTCTTTATCGAAAGCTTTGCATAAGTCTTTTTAAACTCATCCCATGTCATAGGCTTCTCAGAATCCGGATATGGAAGACCAGCCTTATCAAGCATAGCTTTGTTGTAGATAAGAGATCGCACCCCCACACCAATTGGCATACCATATATTTTGCCATTATACATAACAGCCGGTTTAGTACCCGGTTGCATCCTATCAAAAAGCTCCTTTGCACCGGGAATTTCATCAAGAGCAAGAAAAGCCCCCTTGGTAACATATGGAGAAGACATAATATGAGAAAGAGAAATAACATCAGCAGCATCTCCGCTGACCACAGTTGTCCTTACCTTTTCCCAATAAGCACCCCATGGTAAAAACTCTGTCTCAATATTGACACCCGGATGAGCCTCCATATAAGCATCTACAAGGGCCTGAAAATCCCTTGCTTCCTGAGTACCTGCCCAGCGCGTATACCTTATAGTGCCACCGGAAGACTTATCCTCAGTCCTCCCCTCTGCAAAAGCAAGAGAACCAACAAAACAAACAATAAGGAAAACAAGCAATAACCTATTCATTCCTAACTCCTTTAAAAATAATTTCTCCAAGCTAAGCCTGGAGGTTAGTTTTTTTTACAAAATCTATAATTTCATCCACGTAGCCAAATGCAAGAGCAACTACCGTATCAGCAGCACCGTAATAGATAGCCAGTCTTCCAGTATCAGCATCACAGAGAGTTGCACATGGAAAAACAACATTGGGAACATCACCTACACACTCGTAATACTCTTGAGGAGAAAGAAGATAACTACTTGATCTGTAAAGGACCTTCCACGGCTTTTCCAAGTCCAGAAGAGCAGCACCCATGCTATAGACAAAACCATTACAGGAAGTTAAAACACCATGGTAAATAAGAAGCCATCCCTCGCTAGTCTCTATGGGAGCAGGTCCCGCACCTATCTTGGTGCTCTGCCATGCACTGTCGGAAGACCTTGTACCCATAACAAAACGATGTTTGCCCCAATAACGCAAATCAGGAGACTCGCTATAAAAAATATTCCCAAAAGCAGTATGTCCCGCATCACTCGGCCTATGGAGCATTGCAAAATTTCCCTCAATCTTTCTGGGAAACAGGACACCATTCCTGTTATAAGGCATAAAAGGACTTTCCATCTGATAAAAAGTCTCAAAATCATCCGTATATCCTAGCCCTATACCCGGCCCGTTGTAGCCGTTGCACCAAACCACATAATACCTGTCATCTATCTTAACAACACGCGCATCATACTTATACTCGGATAGAGGAAGCTCATCGTGCTCCGGTACAAAATCTATGGGAGTATCCGCAATCTTCCAATTTATACCATCTGGAGAAAAGCCACGCCTTAGATTCATTCTGCGGGAAGTATCATCCACTCTAAAAACCCCCGCAAAACCATCCTTATAGGGAACAACAGCACTATTAAAAATACTGTTAGCAAACTTAGCATCCGCTCTTGTTACCACAGGATTTTTAGAATAACGCCATACAGGCCACTCAAGCCCAGCCGGTCTATCCTGCCACGGCATATTGGAAAGCGAAGCACCCTTTATCTCATATTTTACGCTCATCAAAACTCCTGAAACCGGTTTCTTTAAAATACACGCAACAACGTTGCTTTCGCTTATTATGATATCACATATCCCCATATTGTCAAGAAAAATATAAACCGGTTTTTATAAATTTTCTATTTTTTTATTTTTTTTATAAAAGAAACTTACAACAAAAGAAACTCATTAGCACATAAATCCATGATACTGATTTCATAAAACATGCCGAACGGCCGGAGTGCGACATCTACTGCCAAATACCCTAAAAAAGGACTGCACTCCGGCCTGCCTACGGCAAATATCACCAATAGCATGGCAGTCTCGCGCTTCTTCTGCCAAAAAACAGCAGGGGATGCCGGAGAATCCCCTGCGTTCGGTCTTTTCTATTTGTATTTATATGCTTGTGCAAAGTCTCTAGTAAGCTGGCTTGCTAGCCATTTTCCCTGCGCACGCGGATCGCCTTTTCTACGCATAGGGCTATTGATTATGAGTGTTTTTCCATCTTTTTCTATTGTATATGTATCGGGGTCATTGAGGTTCATCTGCTCCAAGACGATGCCTTTTCTCAGGTGATGATGGATATAGATTATTGTGCCATCCGGCCTGGTCTCCATAACCATGCCCACATGGGTCAGATAGTCGTCAAAACGCCCGTTGCCATTGGCATCGTATGTATTATCCCAGAATATAAGGTCCCCCGGCTGCGGATACCGGGTTGTATACAACAGATTGCGGTCTTTTAAGATCTCATACAACCGTTTTACGCCATTGCCGCTGTAGTTAGGAAACTCAGCAGAAAGGTCTATTCCTGCTCCGTAATAGATTCCCAAAACCACACCAGTACAGTCTAGATTAAAGTGTCTACCACGCACATCCACAGTGTTTTTGCCAAGAAGCTTCTTTGCTTCTTCTAATAGTTTTCTCTGAATATCCGTAGTGGGTGACGGAAACTCCTGAAAGCTAGCCTTCTTATTACTAAAATGCGATATAATGCTGTTATCCTGTGCGGTTTTACTGTTCTGAGGCGCTATTACGCAAACAGGTTCTTTTGTAGAAACTTGGGACTGGTCAGGCCATTGCCATCCTGCCTTGGAGATGCTTGTACAGGAAGAAAATAAAAGAAGCATAAGAAGAACTATAAGAACTCTGATTTCTCCTTTATAACCCATAAACCTGGCACAGAACCATTGAACTTGTTTTTTTCCAAAAAAGATTTTACTCAATGGCTCTCTTCTCGCTGTTTTTTTCTTCATATAGCCGTCCCCTTTACAGTATCGGCAAAAACTATGTTGATTTCCACACTTGTACAATACATCTGCTTTATCCCAATACGCAAAATATAGCACCAAAAAGCAAAAAAAGCCTCTTCCTCTTAACACTGCGCCTATAATATGATATACAAAGCCCATGCATATAGTATGTCTTGACTTGGAAGGGGTGCTTTTCCCTGAGGTATGGATTGCCTTTGCGGAAAAAACCCGGATAGAAGAGCTGCGACTTACAACACGCGATATAAGTGATTATAGCGTGCTTATGCAGCACAGAATCAAGGTGCTAAGAGAACACAACCTAAAACTAACAGACATACAGGACGTCATATCCTGTATGAAACCACTGGAAGGCGCTGTGGATTTTCTCAACACCCTCAGAGAAAAAACACAGGTTATAATTCTCTCTGACACATTTACACAGTTTGCAAAGCCAATAATGGAGATGCTAGGCTGGCCCACAATATTTTGCAACGAGCTTGAGATAGACCATGACGGTTACGTATGCGGTTTTAAACTAAGACAAGAAGATGGCAAAAAACAGGCTGTCCGTGCATTAAAAAGCCTCAACTACAAAGTCTATGCCTCCGGCGATTCTTACAATGATACCACAATGCTTGCGGAAGCAGACAGAGGCTTCTTCTTCCGACCTCCAGAGAAAATAATAAGCGAGTTTCCAGACTTTCCTGTCGCAAGAGAATACGACGAGCTCCTCAACCTACTAAAACCATACATATCATAGATACCTATACCGAACGCAGGCTGAGCTGAGCATCAGCCTGCTTTTTTAATCTTAGCTCAAGTAAATTCTTTTTTTTATCTCTGCCCATAAGTCATAAAAAGATCTGCTTGCAGGATGGACAGTAGAATAAGCTGGGAGAGGCTTTTTCCTATGGCTCATTTTTTCTATCACGGACGACTCCGGGATATATACAGAAAGAAACTCACCCTGAGCATGATATTCTCTGATAATATCCCTGTGCATCTTTTTTCTGGTATCAACCATTGAGAAAAAAGGTATCAGTTTGCCTGCTTCAAAATTCCCTTCGGAGAAGTAAGCACTTATCTGCATATAACTCCTTAGAGACAAATACGTAGGAATCATAGGAAGAAGTATATAGTCACAGCCAAGAAAAAGATTCTCGGCAAGAAGAGAAAGCCCAGGTGGAGAATCTATAAAAACAACATCATAATTTGCAGCCCCTGATGCTATCTGCTTTTCTATCATATGTCTGGAGTTTTTTAGCTCATCTAGGAGAACATCCAGATTCCTGAGAGAAAAATCCGCTGGAATAATATCCAGATTATCATATCCCGTGACAGTTATAGAGCTATCAAAAGCCTCTCTATGAGAAACAGACTCAGCAGAATCGCTGTCAACCTTGCCGTCCACATCCAGGAAGAAAGAAGCTGCCCCTTGAGGATCAAGATCCCACAATAATGTTTTTAATCCCTCCTTTGCAGAAAGAAAAGCAAGATTTACGGCAATAGTGGATTTTCCCACACCACCCTTAGAATTGTAAAGTGCACAAACCTTCATACATCTCCCCCTTACTTTAATATAAAATGTGATTTTACATGCAGAATAAACTCTCTCGCCTCTTTATAACTTAACTTTTCGCAAAGATTGTAAAGATTGCCTTCTTTTATCGTATGCTTCTTATCTCCTGGATCCTGATAAGTCACTATGGGCTGGGTTACCATACCCATAATCTCCTCTCTGCTCATACCTGCCTCCAGCAAGAACCTGGCAAAAGAGATATCCTCAAGGTCAAACTGTAGATCCTTTTCCTTATACAGATACCCAGCTGCATCAAGTATCTGCTCCAATGGCCCTTTGGTTATATGTATAAGCCTGCTTAGAGCCATACCTTTTCTGAGAAAACCGGCTTGATGCATTTTTTCCTTCATATCCTCTGCAAGCTTAAAAAGCCGCTCAGGATCCAACGTAGTCCTAAACATAAGAACAGCTATATCTGTATTTCTGTTGTTCTTATGCATAAGAGCGGGAATATCGTAGTTTACTATATAAGTATCCATGTACTTTTTTATTGTTTGCCCGTGTACAGACAGAACATCCTCCATAGGGACCCAAATGTTAAAGAGTTCCTCCGGCTCCATTTTAAAATATCTCAATGCTTCAAAAGCCCCTATTACATTTGCCTCGTCCGCATTAATCCCAAAATGTTTTTTAAACATGATTTTCATATGAGGAGTAAAATATTTCTTGCCATGTGTAGCAAATATAAGCTTGGTTCTATAATGACGCTCTACTATATGTCTTTCTACTATAAACTCACCCGGAATATTTGCCATATAAATAAGCTTGAGATTCTCTTTATACTCCGGCACAGAATTAATCATCTTAAGAGCCATGCTCTCTATGGTAACACCGTTGGATTCCGGTCTAAGATAAAAGAAAAAATCATAATCATCAGGATTAAAAGAAGGACCTTTATAGGGTATCAATACAGACGGATACGAGGAGGTAAAAAGTTCTTTGGCCTCTATGTTCATGTTGTTCCCCCTTTCTATTATAAGTTATAACTATTTTTTATTACCAGTTAATTTTTATTTTGCTTGCTTTTTTATTGACTTATTCTATATAAGGGTTGATACTGTTTACATAGCAGTGTTTTGCGGAGTCTCTGCAGATAAGTACTGTAATCTTTTCTATAATAAGGAAAAAAGGAGTTATCATGAGCGAATCCATGGTTGATTTTTCTGCTGACAACATAATGGAGGTTTTTACAGGTCTAGGATACAACTGCGCCCCACAAGAAGGCGGATTTCTTGCAACTCAAAAGGGCCAGTGGAATCTTCTGGCACTAATTGCAGCACAATACGATGAGCTTCAGCTTGTAACATATTTTACTTCCAAAAAGGGTAATGACAGAACAAAACTTATAAATGCAGTAAATGAATACAACAGAAAAACCACTCTCACCACCTGCAAGGTAGATAATGAAGGCAATGTCTATGTTTCTAGAACACTCCCTTGCAGAGGAGGCGTACCACGGACACAACTTATCCAACTTATAAAAGAAGGGGATTCCGAGGTTAACACCTTTGGCCCTCCGATTCTCGGAGAATTTGTAGAATAGGTCTTGTGTATTTTTGATTACTCCGGCTAGAATCATCTAAACGGAGGTGTTGCTGTGAAAAAGCTTGTTTATCTCTTTGTTCTCTTATGCTTAGGTGTATTTTCTGCATTTGCAAAACCTATGGGAGAAAAAAAAGAAGAAGCCTATAGCATGGAAAATCCTGTTAGCATAGATGTTGCAATAGGCAGTAACGATGACAAATCTGTAGAGATATTTCTCGTAAACAAAACGGATTATATTATGCTCTACATGTACATCAAGACTTCTTCCGATACCGATTGGGGTAGTGATATTTTTGATGGAAATATTGCACTCAAAGCCAGACATATCGCATACATCAATCTCAAGGGAATAGAAAGCGGAGTTTTTGATTTTAAGGCAGTGGACCAGCATGGTAGTGTTTATATAATAAAAAATGTAAAACTGCCTACCGAGAATGATGAGCCTGTTATACTTGATATGTTTGCCTTTGAACCAGAAGAAAGTCCATAAGCTTTTTATTTTTTCTTATGGTTTTTTTTAAAACTTTTGTCTAATATGTCTGTATGGATAAGAGAAGACTCGGAGGACTTTTTGCAATAGTTTTTGCTGTTGTCTTATGGGGTGTTTCCTTTGTATCCACTAAGATTGTGCTTTCTTACATGGGCCCGTTGTTTCTCGCTTTCTTGCGTTTTGCAGTAGGACTTGTTGTTATTTTCCCTTTTCTTCTTTTAAAGCGTTTAAGCATCAGAGTTTCCTCAAAGGATATGCTTTTTCTTGCCATGGGAGGAATAACAGGTGTCACTCTTTATTTTTACTTTGAGAATACCGGGCTTGTTTATATGCCAGCCTCAGATGCTTCTCTTATCGTGGCTTTTATTCCTGTGATATCGGCTATTATCGAGTCTCTTGTCTATAAGAAAAAGTTATATCCGTCCGACAATGCGGGCATCATTCTCTCCATGTGGGGTGTTTACTTTGTAGTGCGAGAGGGACTTAGGCTGACGAGTTCTCCTATTGGTTATGTCCTCATGGTTCTTGCTGCTCTGAGCTGGATTGCTTACAGCTTTCTTTCTCGTCCATTTTCCGGAAAAATCAATGGTCTTGTGATGGTGTTTTGGCATTTTTTCTGGGGTACTCTTGCATTTTTGCCTTTTTTGCATTTTGAGCCTTTGAAAATTATGAATTTTTCTTTTTCTTTCTGGTTTAATTTTTTGTTTTTATCTGTGGGCTGTTCTGCTCTTGCTTATATTGCCTATCAACATGCTCTTTCTGTTCTCGGTGTTACGGTCAGCAATGTTTTTATCAATCTAATTCCTTTTATTACTGTTCTTACAGCTGTGATTTTTCTTGAGGAGTCTTTTACTGTTATGAAAGCCATAGGCGGTGTTCTTATTATTACGGGTCTTTATCTAACTACAGGCTACAAAAAGAAAAAATATTGAGCTTTTATTGTTTTGCTTTTTAATTGCCGCAGGCAGGTAGAGACCGCACCTTTCTTTCTGCTTCTCTTTATGGCGCGGTCTCTACCGTTCGGTCTAATTTTTGTTTATAATGTCCAGGTTTATTTCACAGGCAGTACATGGCATGCTTATGCCCCAATTTTCTAAAACTTGCGGGTGGATTTCTCCCATTATGCCTATGTTTGCATTTCCTGCTTTTATGATGGCACAGCGGCCCGGAATAAAGCGCGGGTCCGTATACTCCTCGAGTCTGTAGTCTATGCTAAGATAAAAAAGCAGGGCAGAAACTTGTGAGCTAACCAGGTTAAAATCCGCTTTTGCGTCCGCGCTGAGAAAGCCAAGGCTGTTGATAGTGATGCTACCATATGGATCCTCTGCGTTTTTTACAGCTGTTTTGCCTGTTTCAAATATGTTGTGAGGATAGACTGCGTTGCCGCTTGCAGCCTCTGCCGCAAGCAGGCTCGGAAGTATGGATGGACGTACAAACTCATAGTTCTCGGACATGGGGTTGGCTACCTGGATGACGTTCTTGTCATCCGTACACATTTTTTCTATGTAGTCTTTTCTGGAACCAAGGTAGTTAAATATCATCTCCTGAAATCCAAGGCCTATCATGATTTTTTTTACCTGTCTGTTATATTCTTCTGCTTCCGACAGGCGTCCAACTGTAAAATCACGTGGCATCTCGGGAACAAAGTTGTTAATCCCGTATCCAATCATGATGTCTTCCGCTATATCCACAGGATGCAGAAAATCGTTTCTGTATACGGGCGGTTTTACTGTTATCAGGTCTTTTTCTATCTTGTATTCAAGCCCCATTTTTTCCAGAGATTCCCCAATCTCCGGTGTCTTAAACTCCTGTCCCAGCAGTTTTTTAACACTGCCTATATCTATGGATATTTCCTCCTGAAAATAACACGGAGTGCTTACTTCTCTTCCCAGAGGTGTATCATAAGGATATTTTACAGTAACCGGAAGAATCTCAAATCCTGCATCATGCAAATCGCAGGCAACTATATTACATGCCAAAGCAAGGGTTTTGATATCGAGTCCCGTAAGCTCTATAAAAAGATTGCTGTCTCCTATCTCTACCGCTCCCAATCTGGCACTGTTTATGATTGGCGGGAAGCTTAAGACTTCTCCCTGGCTGTCCGTAAGGAATGGATATTTTTTAAAGCCATCCAATATCCAGCCAAAATCCTGCCCTTTGGGATGCTCCTCAAGTATTTTTTTGAGACTAAGTTTTTTATCCATGCCAAGAGGAACAAACTGCGTGGCATCTGGATCTGCTGCAATGTATTTTACGGGATAGCGCAGCATATCCGCACGATATACGCCCATTGCTATGCTCTTTCTCTTCTGTCCGTAGTTCCAGCACAATTTTTCCTGCATCTGGATTATCTCACGGAGCATATCATCATCTATGGGCTCACCTTTGATAACAAAGCCAGCTATATAGGGTCTTATATTTTTTAGCTCTTCTGAGACCTCTATAACTCGTTCTCCTGTATCCTGCTTCTCGTTATACGGCTTAATAAAATCGTATTTACTGCTTGTTTTTGTCCAATAAGAAAGAATTTGTCTTGCAAGACCATAGGTAGACCACAGATCAGGCCTATTGGTATCGTTGAGTTCTATCTTTAAAAGCCCTTCTTCTTCATCCAATCCATCCAGCTCTGCCTTGGCAACTGTAAGTATATCTTCCAACTCCGTGAGGCTGAGTTTTTTTCCCAGTTCGGAGTAAAGTTTTTTCTGCGATATCTCTATCTTAGGCATTATTTGCTCCTTCTTCTCATGCGTACGTTTTCTATATTGTAGGAAAAAAGCTCACGCAAATCGTTGAGACCAAGATGCATAAGAGCCATCCTGTCTATACCCAGCCCCCAAGCAAGAACAGGCACATCTATGCCAAGAGGCTTAGTAACCTCCGGACGAAATATTCCGGAGCCGCCAAGTTCAAACCACCCGAGAACAGGATGTTTGATATGAACCTCCACAGAAGGTTCTGTAAAAGGAAAATAGCCAGGTACATACTTTACCTCAGTAGCACCAGCCACCTCCTCAGCAAACATCTTAAGAAGCCCTAAAAGATTGCGGAAATTCACCTGCTCACCTACTACAATACCCTCTGTCTGATAGAAATCGGACAAGTGAGTTGCATCCACTTGATCGTGGCGGAAACATCTGACAATACCGAAGTATTTGCCCGGTACCTTTGCTTTGGGAAGCTGTTTAGCAGAAAGAACAGTTCCCTGGCTTCTTAAAATCAGCCTGCGAGTAAAATCCCTGTCAAAATCATAATCCCAACCGCGGCTTCCTGTCTCCCAACCATTCTTATGTGTCTCGGCAACATTAGTGAGATATGGCTCAGGTAGCTCCGACGCATGCTGAGGGTCCTTGATATAATAGACATCATGGATATCTCTTGCAGCATGAAACTGCGGCATAAAAAGTGCATCGGAATTCCAGAACTCTGTCTCCACGAGAGGACCATCAAACTCCTCAAAACCGAGACCAACCATCTTATCCTTGACCCATGCAAGATAATCACAATAAGGATTGCTCCTGCCAGGGATAACCCTCTTGGGAGGAATCTGCACATTATATGGGCGGAACGACTTACCCTTCCAAGCACCTGTCTTAAGGAGCTCCGGCGTAAGAGTACCAAGTTCCTCACCGCTTATACCCTGCTTCTCAATCTCCTTCTTAACATCCTCTGCAAGCGGCGTAAGCTCGTGCAGCACAATCTCCTTCTCTACAATCTTAAAAGCCGCATTGGCCGCGCCGCGCTTCTTACTTATCTGACGGATAAGAGAAAGTTCCTCATCACTAAGCTCATCCGCATCCAACGTATTGCTAGATGCGCTCGCCTTATCAACAAGAAACTGCAACTTCTCCACCCTATCCGTAGCAGAAACATCCGCAAGGACAACACGATTCTTATCGTCCATAGAAAGCACACCCTCCTTGCGCAGCTGACCAAAAGCGGATCCTACATCCTTCTGCTCAAGATTGAGTGCCTTACAAATATCGGAAAGAGAATGAGGACCTCTCTCCTCCACAAACTCGATAATCCGTTTCTCAGGAATCCCCTCACTGGCAAAAACACAGCCTAGCTCCGTGAGCTCATATATAGTCTTAGTCCGCCTACTCTTTTCCCTTGCAAGCGACTTAGCAACAAGCCAATTGACAGCCTGATTATACTGACCAACATTAAAACCCAGCCTCTCCTCTGCAGAATCCGGAGACAAAACCTCACCGACCTTAAAAGCCCTAAGCAACCTGACCTCAAGAGGATGAAGCTGTTTGATATCGATTTCCATGCGCTGCTCCATAAAAAAGGGATAAAATATATCAATATAAGAATATGAACTATTGTTACCCTCTATAAGGCTATAGGTCAAGGTATTAACATAGAAACAAAATACATAAAAAAATACCGAACGGTTTTACCGCAGACATCAAGCTAAGAAAAAAGTAAGCTGCGGTAAAACCTGCCTTTGGCAAATAAAAAGCAAAAATCAATCAAACCTGTATTCTTTGACGGATTTGATCTCCAAGACAACATCGACCTGAGCCCTGTACCTATCTCCATAAAAACGTATAACAGGAACAGAACGCAGAGCCACAGTCCCGCTTATAAGCCTAGGTTTATTAAAAACCCTTGCACGCTCATGCTCGCGAACAGCCTGCTTGACAGCCTCCTCAACAGCCTTTTTCCTTGCAGCATACCCCTCAAAAGCAGGAGCAGTACCTATGCCAGATGCAACCTCCAAGTTAGCAGACTGCCAATGCTCATACCAGTGCAGAAAACGCTCTGGCACAGTGTAAGAAATCATAGCATAAAAAACCTTATCCTCAGTCCAAGTCTGCATAACAGAGAGGAAAGGGTCACCCCACTTTATCTCCGCAATAGGCTCTAGGGAAAAAACCTCTTCTATTTTGCGAGTCTTATCATAAGGAACATAGGAAAAAGAAAACCCAAAAACCATACCAGAATAAACCCAGCGTGCCTCCTCCAGAAGAAGCGTGGCTAGCTCCTTCTCCGACATAGAATCAGATGATTCATTGGGAGGAGAAAGAGGAAAAAAACCTACAGAGAACTTACCCTGCAAAAAAATATCTTTTGCAAAGACAGAAAAAGAAACAAACAGTATAAAGACAATATAAAGTATTCTAATGGAAATACTCATCCCTAAAAACCTTTATCGGATTGATTCCGTGTCTTATAAGCAGATAAAGATAAGCAACAAGGAATCCTGCTACATGAGTATAGTGAGCTACATTGCCACCTGTACCGGAAAAAGCATAAAAAAGCTCAAGAGCAGTATAAAGCAAAACAAGAACAGGAGCAGGCACGGGAAGTATGAAAAACACAAGAATCTGGGATCTTGGGAAAAAGGTTGCAAAAGCAAGCATAACACCAAACAGTGCTCCTGAAGCACCAAGAAGAATAACACCATAATAACCCAAAGCAATAAAATAAAAAAATGATAGAAGACCTGATAAAAAGCCGGTAAGCAGATAAAAAAGCAAAAACTCTCTGCTCCCCATAGCTCTCTCTACCTGATATCCAAAAAGAAGAACACCGAGCATATTAAAAAAAATATGATTAAAATTGGCATGCTCAAACATATAAGTAAAGAACTGCCACACATAGCCTTTGAGCACTGCTCCCGGAATAAGAGAAAGATAAAATTTAGAAACAGGAACAATATTGCCAATAAAATAAAACATCAGGTTAAACCCGATGATATACAACGTTGCATTAAAAAACTCGTACTTAAAAGGTCTGCGCAAAAAACGTAAATTCATGAATAGAAATGTAAGACTAAGAAGTCCTTTGGTCAATGGTTTACACGCTTAAAGAATACCTATAAGAATATAGTCATGAAATGGGACGATGATTACTACACACAAAAAGCAAAAAAAGATGGCTATCCCGCACGCTCTGTATACAAGCTCATGGAGATAGATAAAAAGTATAAGATTATAAAACAGGGATATACAGTGCTGGACATAGGGGCTGCGCCGGGAAGCTGGAGCAAATACATCCTTACAAAAATAGGAAAAAGCGGAAGGCTTCTGTCTATAGACCTCAACAGGCTGGAAATAAAAGAAGACAGCAGAATGGAAGCCCTGCAAGGAGATATATACAGTAAGGAGATACAGGATAGGATAGCAGAATACGGTCAGTTTGACCTTGTTGTAAGCGACATAGCCCCAACAACAAGTGGCAACCGCAATCTAGATACAGCACGATCAGAAGCACTTGTGGAAGAGGTCATAGGATTTGCAGAAAAATATCTAAAGACAGGAGGAGATTTTGTTGCCAAGCTTTTTCAGGGTCCGGGAAGACAGGCAATCATGGATCGTATCAGGGCAAACTGGACAAGCGCACATTTTTTTAAGCCACAGGCAACGAGAAAACAGTCTTTTGAAGTATTTATAATAGGCATAGGTAAAAAATAGATTTTTAATTTTATGACAGAGGCTTTACTCATCTTTTCCCCACATGGAAGCAGTACGGGATGAGCTGGCGAATCCCGTACGTTCAGTTAAAAAATAAATAGGTTTAACAGGGATTTTCTTTTTGTCAACTTGTACGCTTTCGTAAAAAAATGTTACACTTGACGGATGAAAAGAGTGGTCTTTTTACTCCTGCTTCTGGTCTTGTTTTTTTCTTCTTGCAGAGTAATCGAGCCAGTGGGAAAAACTGAGTTTGTTTTAGGAACGGTCTGCACTATAAGCGTATACGATAACACAAAGAAGGCAAGTCAGGCCATAGATGAGGTTTTTGCAGCTTTAAAGGAGCTGGAGAAGAAGCTGTCCGCCAATGATGAGTCCAGCATGATAAGCAGGATAAACAAGTATGCTTACAGTAGGGATGTCTCAGCGGATGAGGAGACTGCATTTATTCTTAAGAAAGCAATGGAATATGCAGAAAAGTCCGGCGGCGCTTTTGATCCGGCAATTGGGGCTATTGTAAAATTGTGGAACATTGGCACGGAGGATGCAAGGGTACCAAGTGAAAATGAGATAGAAAAATTACTGCTATCCGCGGATTACCAAAATATAAACATAAGGGAAACCAGCATAAGACTGCTAAATCCAGATACAAGGATAGATTTGGGCGCAATTGCAAAGGGATATGCCAGTGATATTGCAAGGGATATTCTCAAGAAGAATGGCATAACCAGAGCGATAATAGATCTTGGCGGGAATATCTATGCCATGGGAAAAAGGCCCACAGGTGAGGAATGGCGCATAGGTATACAGGACCCACGAGGAGATAAGGGAATATATATAGGGATTGTACACGTAAGCGATATGGCTGTTGTTACATCCGGAGATTATGAGAGGTTTTTTACAGTCAATGGAAAAAGATATCATCACATAATAGATCCTACCTCAGGTTATCCTGCAGAAAATGGTCTTCTTAGTGTGTCCGTCATATCAAAGTCAGGGATAGATGCGGATGCGCTTTCTACAACTCTTTTTGTTCTTGGCGCAGATAAAGGAAAGGATTTTATCAAAAAATATGCAAAGGATGCTGAGGCAGTATTTATAACAACAGACAGGAGAATAATCACAACAGATGGTCTTAAGGATATTCTTGACATAACAACAACGAATTACCAGCTGGGAAAATAGGCCTTAGAAGCTACCGGCATCCACAGTTCTCTCGATGTCCTGTCCTGTGATTCTTACAAAAATGCGGTTAGGCAGGCAGGCAACCCACTGGCCAGGGCTGCTTATCCTGCCCATAGCAATGCAAAGTTTATCCGGACAGGGCGATTCTATTATGCGGGCATAACCGTCTTCTATCTTTATAAGAGTTTCCCCTAAGGGTCCGGAAACAGATATCTCTCTGTTATCATCAAGAGGATAAAGAAATGAGCCTTTTTCTGACTCTATGTGCACAAGCTTTTTCCCGGAGTTATCAAGAGAGAGAGAATATACGGAGAACACAACAATGCAGAAGGCCAGAGCAACCACAAAGATATCCATAACCGTAAACTGGAGAGAAAAAGCTCTGTCCACCTATGCCTCCAACTCAAAAACAGCAAGAAAAGAAGAGGGAAAAGAGGAAATAACAAGCTCCCTTACCTCTTCAAAGCTTGTAAAAAAGAAACCCTGCCAACCATGATGTCTTTCAAAAAACATGCGGATGGCCTCAATGGCACCTTTTCTGCGCATACTATCAAGGGATTCGAATGGCTCATCAAAGATAAGCACACCATCTTCCACGAGACCCGCTCTGTCCGCGGTAAGCTCTGCAAGTCCCAGCCTTGCAGCTAGGAAAAAAGCTGCCTGCGTTCCTTTGGACAATAGGCTTATTCCTCTGTCACAGGATGTTGCGTCTTCTACAATGATATCCGTTATATTAAGAGAATCTATCCTTATGTCCCTTTTATCGCCAGTTATGGCAGAAAAATAAGGAACCATTTTCTCCACAATAAGGCCAAAATCGCTTGCAAGCTCATCCCGTATGGCAGAAAAAACAGAACCAGCTATTCTATAGGCCTCCACATCTTTTTTCATCTCTTCAAGCTCGGAATTGAGTCTAGCAAGTTCTTTCTTATCCTGCTCAAGCTGCATCATCAGCCTCATATTGCTTGAGCTGTAAAGCTCTCCCTTTATACGGGACAACGAGATGTCAATGCTGTTAATTTCACTCTCAGAGTCTGCAATGGCCTTCTGCACCCTTGCGTACTCAGCATTTAGCATTTTTTTTGCCATATCATCCAATTCTTCGGCAGGGAGTTCTTTTTCAAGCATATCACACTCTGACATAAGCCGAGTGGTAAGCTCCTCATTACTTCCTGCCTTATATTCTTCTCTGAGCTTGGCAAGTACTCTTCTGTCCTCATCCAGCTCCCGCCTTTTCTCATTTGCCATCCGCTCCCTTTCTCCCAGGGCTGATGAGTTCTCCACACCACTTTTAATTCTCCAAGAATCATAAGCGCGTCTTGAGTCGGTAAGTTGTGTCTGCACAAGAAAAAGCTCTCCAGACAATTTATTTTTTTCATTCTCCAGTCCGACAAGTCGTTCTTCTTGTTCTCTGAGAGAAGAAGAAAGTCCATACATCTCGCTATCCAATTCCGTAATAAGCTGTCCCAGTTTGCCGGATAGATTTCTTGCACTTAGAAAAGTTTTTTTATAAAAAAAACCGTATAAAAATGATGTTGCAAAAAGGCTACCTCCAGGTATGGCGACAAGTAAACCAGATAAAAAAGAATCAAGCCCAGAAAAAGGCAACATAAGGAAAATACCAACAAGCAGGATACCTATCCCTATAATCCCGCCAATAGTGGAAAAACGTAGTCTTAAGACACAGTCGCGCAGCTCCGCAATAAGCTCTTTTTTTGCGGATATCAGCTTTCTCTTTTCTTCTGACAACCTCCGAGCATTCTCCATATTCTTCTCGCAGTCTTCCAGCCTGAGCCTTGTCCTGTACTCTTCTTGTTCCAACTCTCTAATCCGTTCTTCCAAATCCTTTCCCTCACGCATCAAACTGCCATAGTTAGTCATAGAAACAAGCTCAGCTTCCTTATTTTTTACCTTATTTATCCTTTCAAGATAAGAACGTATGCGCTTGTAGTCATCAAGTTTTCTTTGTCCCTCAATCCTTTGCTTAAGCTCATTTTCCTTTTCCTTGAGTTTCACAAGCTCTTCTTCCAGCAGGTGTTTTTTCTCCGCCAGTTTCTTTGACTCTGAAGATTTTTTTGCTTCGTTTTCTACTACAGCTGAATTCTGACTTATCCTCTGCTTAAGCTCCATTATCTCTGTCTGTTTTTTAAAAAAATCCTTACCAGCTTTATAATTCTTTTTATCTATTGCAACCTTAGCAGCTAAAGAATCAACAAGCTTATCCAGATTGACTTCGTTATTAAAAACAGCATCCTGTATCCATCTGGCAAGTTTGCCCTTATTACTCTTGCTATCTAGGCTCATCACCACACTGCCGGAACGTATTGCAAACACATTAGCAAGAGCATCCAGATCTATATAGCCTGTCTTTCCCTTTGCAGAAAGCTCAGTACTCTCATAACGGCCAAGGTATGTCTTGCCAGGATTCTTATCCGCAAGTACGCAAAAAAGTGCATCAGCCAATGTTGACTTACCTGCCTCGTTTTTGCCAAAAAAAAGATTAAAGTCTTTAAAATCAAAGCCTTTATTCTCAAACTTACCGAACTTCTTTAAAAAAAGACTATCCAAACTCATTGGGAAAGCTCCTGTTTTAGCTCAAGCAAGCCCTTTAGAAGGGCACGATTCCATGTGTCTTTATCATATTTGTCTTTTATATCATCCATTTTTTTAAGAAACAATTTTACGATTCTGTACTCCGACATCTTGCTCAGATAATCCACATTATCATCTATATCCAGCTTTCTCACTCTCCCTGCAAAAAGCTCCTCTATCTTCTTTTTAAACTCAGAAGCAGCCTGCATATTGTCCATGATTCCATCCAGCCTTATGGTAAGATAATCGGATAGAGAAAGATCTGTATCAGCAAGAGAAAAAATATCATCTGCGCCAGCAATAACAGAAAGTTCCTTCCATTCGCCTGCCTCATCAAGAAAAACTCTCTCTACCTCCACAGAAGTTCCAAGGCTTACCCTCATACATGATCTTTTTCCGGATTCCCCCTTGCGCCAAACACGGGAAGAACCTGGATAACAAAGCACACAACCATCTTTCTTTTGATAAAAAGCAGAATGAATATGTCCCAGTGCCGCATAGTCCGCACTCACAGCCTCTAAGACAGAAGGAGAAATAACAGCAAAATCATCCTCATTGGAAAAAAACTCATACATCCCGCCAAGAGTACCATGAGACACAAAAACACGCTTCTTGCCAGAAAAGTCCGGCACAGCCGCAGCATCAAAAGAAGAATCCCCCGGATAGAAAGGAAGAACAACAAACTCCGTATCCAGGCTGTCAGGACTTATAACAGAGAGTCCAGGCTCACTGACAAAAAACACATTATCTGCAGGCAAAAACTCAGAAAAAGAATGCTTCCCTTTTTCCAGATACTCATGATTACCAGCACAATAGATAACAGGCCTGTCATAAGAAGCAAAAAGCCCCATAACAGGCTTCCATAAGGCACTCATATCAGAAAAAGAATCAAACAAATCACCTGCAATCACAATCGCATCGCAGGAAGATGCCGCATTTATAATCTCATTGAGAATAGACATAGAATAATCGCGTTCTTTCTCGGAGACATGCAAATCCGCAAAATGCAGCAAAGCCAAATTTTTCATAGCATAAGAATATAACGTAAAAGACTTATTATCAATCGTATACTCGGATTGCCTATATCAAGCATATCGTATATATTTATCATATCTTTATCACAGGAGGCCAAAAATGGCATACGTGATATCAGACGACTGCGTTTCCTGCGGGGCATGCATGAGTGAGTGTCCTACTGACGCAATCAGTGAGGGCACACCCTACGTAATAGATGCAGAGAAATGCATCGACTGCGGTTCCTGCGCAGAAGTCTGCCCCTCAGAGGCTATAAGCCCTGGAGAATAAAAAAGAGCCGCCTTAAAGGCGGCTTCTTTTATATAAAGACCGAACGGGAGACCCGCAAAGCGACTCTCCCTGCCTCCGGCAGAAAAAAAGGCCTGGCCGCATAAGCGGGCAGGCCGTTCGGTATAAAAATGCCCAGGGGGGGACTTGAACCCCCACGAGCGAAATGCTCACTAGAACCTGAATCTAGCGCGTCTACCAATTCCGCCACCTGGGCAGGTGAAATAAAGTATGCAGAAAAAATATCACTATGTCAATTACAGCTTCTCTTGATTTTAAGAGGCTCTACGCGTAAGCTATACAGGTTTTAGGAGTGCAGATGAGAGTTTTATTCATAGCAGAAATAGTCGGAAAAGAAGGCGTATACTGTGTAAAAAACATTCTTCCTGGCCTGACAGAGGAGCTCAATACCGACTTTGTCGTTGCAAACGGAGACGGAGCAACAGGTGGGCTTGGCATAGGCAAAAGCCATGCAATATACCTTAGAAAACTGGGAGTAGATGCAATAACTGGCGGAGACTGGATTTTTTATAAAAAAGACATGGTGGAGCATATAGATAAAGCCCCATATATACTAAGACCGGCCAATTTCCCGCCAGAAGCACCGGGAAGGGGCTACTTTGTATTTAAAAAAGAAGAAAAAACACTTGCTGTTGTAAGTCTGATAGGACAGTCAGGATTCAACCGAATACATGGCAGCAATCCTTTTACATACCTGCCAACCATAATAGAACGCGTAAAAAACCAAACCCCGCATATAATAGTGGACTTTCATGCCAATACAACAGCAGAAAAATACACCATGTTTCACATAGCAGACGGACTTGCTTCGGCAGTGATAGGCACAGGCACAAGAGTACCCACAGCGGATGCACATATAACCAAGGGCAAAACAGCAGTCATCTGTGATGCTGGCAGAACAGGCAGCCAACAGAGTGTACAGGGCTTTGAACCAGAAGCAGAAATATACAAGCTTGTAAACGCACTGCCCGCAAGAAACCACACAACATGGGAAAAACCGGCACTAAGAGGCATACTAGTAGAAACAGACGCGGAAGGAAGAGCAATAAATATTGAGACAATATACAGAGAATGCACCCCTCCAACGGAGAATGAGCATTGAGATATATCTGCTATTTCTTGGCCTTTGAAGCTAGCTTATTTATTACAACAGGAATATCCTCGAGAGGAAGCTCCATATGTAGGACACCCAGCTCACTGGCAGCTCTTGGCATACCATAGACCACACAAGATTCCTCGTCCTGACCTATAGTTATACCGCCCTGTCTATAGACCTCACCTATCATCCTAGCTCCGTCCCGCCCCATACCTGTCATAATCACAGAAATACTTCTGTTCTGGTATATTCTTGCAACAGACTCAAAAAGTACATCTGCAGAAGGCCTGTGACCATTTACAGGAGGGTCTTTGGAAAGTCCTACAAAAACCTCAGAGCCCCTCTGCTCTGCAAACAGATGATAATCTCCTGGAGCTACATACACATGTCCCGGTTCTAGCTTATCTCCGTTAACAGCCTCCGTAACTGTTACTGCACAATGGCGGTCAAGACTCTCTGCAAACTCCTTAGTAAAACCAGGAGGCATATGCTGCACAAGAAGCACAGGCAAAGAGAAGTCCTCATCCAATTTGCTAAGCAAAAACCGCACCGCACTTGGCCCTCCTGTAGAAACACCTATGGCAAGCACCTCCGGGATATCCGGCTTTCTTAGCGGAGTTATGGACTCCTTTTTTTGCTTAATCTTCGGACTTATGGAGATAAACCCCAGCTCCTGCCCGGAAACAACACGGCTTACAGGAGGAGCCGTTTCTGCCATCCGTCTTGGTGGGGCAGTCATTTTGTTAAAAGCAGCATCACCTCTTTGCCTTCTGTACTTCCTGCCATACCCTCTTACCATCTCCTGCAAAGTCTCCGCAACTACATGAATATCCGGGGATATGGGACCAGAAGGCTTGGTAATAAAATCACTTGCACCCAGTGCAAGCGCATCCATCGTTATCTTAGCCCCCTTCTCAGCCCGGGAAGAAAGAATTACAACAGGAATATCAATACCGGCTTCTTTTCTCCTGCGGAGAAACTCAAGACCATCGACCTTAGGCATCTCAAGATCAAGAACAATAACATCGGGCTTAAGCTTGGGAATTTTGTCCATCGCAAAACCACCATGCATGGCGGTACCTACGACAATAATATCATTCGTTTCATCAAGGATTTTACTTATAAGACTCCGCATAAGAGCGGAATCATCTACAATCAAGACCTTAATCCTACCCTCAGCCATCACTAAACCCTTTTCCTATATACAGAACCCCAATCAGTTTTTACAAACTCAAAACCAGTATTCATACCAAAAAGCGACTCGGAATGTCCTATAAAAAGATAAGAATACGACCCCATAGAATCCCACAATCTGTTGATTGTAGCTTTTTGTGCAGCTTCATCAAAATAGATAAGAACATTCCTACAAAAAACTATATCCATATTTCTAAGGCCACTGTCATTCTTAAGATTATGATAATCAAACTGTATCTTCTCTCTTATAAATCCTTTTATATGATAACCCTTCTCAACCTTCTCAAAATACTTCTCAAGATATTTATCTGGAATACCAGCAACCTTTGCATCGTTGTAAAAACCTTCTCTTGCAACAAGAAGAACTGTTAAACTTATATCGGAGCCAATTATCTTAAAATCAAATTCCGAAGGAAGAAGCTCCGACAACAACATAGCTATGGTATACGGCTCTTCTCCTGTAGAACAGCCTGCACTCCATATGTTGATATGACGCTCACCTCTTTTTTTCTTATATTCTATTATATCTGGTACAACATGATTGATAAAAATATCCCAATGCGCATTGTTTCTAAAAAATCTAGTAAGATTTGTAGTTACAGAATCGAGAAAATCTCTGGTCTCATCCTTGCTGGAAACAACTTTATTGTAATACTCCTCCGGAGTAGAAAGGCCTGTTACCCTGAGACGATCTTTTATTCTGCTTTCAAGCACAGCTCTGTTATTGCTATTAAAAGTTATTCCGCTCTCATTATATATAAAGTCAGAATATTTTTTAAAAAGCTCATCGGATAAAAAAGACATAACAACTCCGTAAATAAAGTTTAGGTTTTAGTTTCGTCCGTTGTCAAGAAAGCATTGACAATAAAAACTAGTGTATGAAATAGTATAAAAAGTTTAATATAAGAAAAGGGAAAAAAGATGGGAAAGTATATATTTGTCACAGGCGGAGTATGTTCCAGCTTAGGTAAAGGCATAGCAGCATCTTCTATAGGAAGCCTTCTAGAACTTAGGGGGCTGACAGTAAGAATGATTAAGATAGATCCGTATCTCAATGTGGACGCAGGAACCATGAGCCCTTTTCAACATGGCGAAGTTTATGTTACGGATGACGGTGCAGAAACGGATCTAGATCTTGGCAATTATGCAAGATTCACACATTCCCCTTTATCCAGAGATAACTCCATAACCACAGGTCAGATATATCAGGAAACAATACGGATGGAGCGTGAAGGACGATTTCTGGGAAGAACAGTACAGGTTATTCCTCACATAACGGATAGAATAAAGCACAGGATAAAGAGTATAGGCGATTCTAGCGATACGGATATAACCATCGTAGAAGTCGGAGGAACTGTAGGTGACATCGAGTCTTTTCCATTTCTAGAAGCAGAAAGACAGATGATTCATGAGAAGGGGCATAATAAAGTCCTGTCCATACATCTTACGCTTGTACCAATGGTATCGGGAGGAGAGCTCAAAACAAAACCAACACAACACTCTGTAAAAGAGATGCAGGGCATAGGTATACAACCTGATATATTGTTATGCAGAGCCCCCCATATCTTGGATGACGATATGAGAAAAAAAATAGCCCTCTTTACCAACGTAGAACCAGGAGCAGTCATATCTGCATATGATGTAGAACATACTATCTATCAAATCCCAATAATATTTAAAGAACAAAGACTTGACGATATAATTCTGGAAAAACTTGGAATAGAAGCAAAACAACCGGACCTTTCTCAATGGGAAAGAGTAGTACAAGTTTTTAGCTCATCGGAAGAAAAGGTTACAATAGGGTTTGTAGGTAAATATATAGACCTGGGAGATGCGTATAAGTCCGTAGACGAAGCATTATACCACGGAGGGATAGCAAACAACTGCAAAGTGGAGCTCAAAAAAATCGATGCAGAATTATTGGAAAAATCGGATAACCTTGAAGCATACTTTAAGAATGTAGATGCTATAATTGTTCCTGGTGGATTTGGGCAGAGAGGCATAGAAGGTATGATAAGAACAGCAGAGTGGGCAAGAAAAAACAATATTCCATATCTTGGAATATGCCTAGGTATGCAGATAATGGTGATAGAATACGCAAGAAACGTACTTGGATTAAAAGAAGCGGACAGCACGGAGTTTTCTCCTTCCACACCTCATCCAGTAGTAAGCCTTCTAGAAGAACAGATAGATATAACAATGATGGGTGGAACAATGCGCCTTGGGAAATACACCGCAGAACTTGCCGAAAATAGCAAACTCAGAGAGATATATAAGAGTAATATAATAGAAGAAAGACACAGACATAGATATGAGTTTTCCAACAAATACAGAGAGCAGCTTTCCGCTGCAGGCATGAAAATAGCAGGCATATGCCCGGACAACAACCTCGTAGAAGCAGTAGAATGGGAGGGGCACCCGTGGGGAATAGGTGTACAATTCCATCCGGAGTTCAAATCCAGACCAATGGAACCTCATCCTCTTTTTGCAGGATTTATAGGTGCTGCTTTGGAAAACAAAAGAAACAAAAAAAGCATGGAACTATTTTGATGAACAAATATCTTTTTCCCGTACTGATAACTCTAATAACTGCATCTTGCAGCTTTGATTATTCGGAAGCACAATGGGAAAAAGAAGGAGAAGAGTACCCAGGTCTTGTTATAAACAACTTCAGACACACTGTGGTAAGAAACAGCAATATCCTAGCAAAAATACAGGCAGAAGAAGCAAAAGAATACAGAGAAAGCAACATTCTTGTTCTGAGTCAGGTGTATTTTGCAGAATTAGACGATAAAGGCAAAATAACAAGAGAAGCTACTGCAGATCAAGGCAAGTACAACAAGGCAACAGAGGACATAGAAATTACAGGGAAGGTAATACTAAAAGATTTTTCTGAAAACTTTACTTTAGAAGGACATAATTTATCATATTCTAAAAATAACCATACCATAAAAGCACCAGAAGAAACCGAAATATCCATAAAAAAAGAAAATTACTACATAACAGGAAAAGGCTTCTCCGCTGATACAAAAGAAATGAAAATTAATTTTGACAAAAAGCCGGAAGGCCATTATGAAGAGAACTAGTTTAATTACTGTTTTTATTCTTACAACAAGCACTCTCATCTTTGCAGAAGATTTCTTTTTCTCTGCTGACAACCTGGAAGCAACCCTTGCAAAAGGTAAAGAAAAAACAATACTCTCGGGAAACGCCATAGTAAACGCCGGAAGCAAAAAAATGACAGCTGACAAGATAGAACTGTCTGGTACTGATTTTAGATACGTCAGGTGTATAGGAAATGTAAGATTTTCTGACTCAGAAGATGGAATTTTAATACAGGCCCAACAGCTTTTCTTTGACAGAGACAAAGAACTGTCCCACATAGAAGGCAACATCATACTTGAGGACAAAAAAAACAATACAGTAATAAAAGCAGAGATAATAGACTACGATCAGAAAAACAAGCAGGCTTTTATACAGATAAACGTAAGACTTTTTAAAGAAGATATAACAGGCAGAAGCGAGTTTGCAAAGTACAACAGAGATAAAAAAATCCTTACACTATCCGGTTCCCCCATATTGTACAAAGGAGAAGACAAATATAGCGCAGAAAGAGTAATCGTGGATCTCGAGACAAAAGACGTTACAATGGAAGGGAAAATAGAGGGACAAATAATCCAGAAAAAGAAATCAGAGAACACTTCTCAGGGAGAAAACTAGTGAATACACATACTCTGGGAGCAGAAAATCTGATAAAACGATTTGGCAAAAAAACTGTTGTAAACGGTGCATCAATAGAGATGAAGACCGGAGAAATAGTAGGCCTCCTTGGTCCAAACGGTGCAGGAAAAACTACTATATTTTATATGATAGTGGGCTTTCTAAAACCCGATAGGGGCAGAGTGTTTTTTGACCACCATGACATTTCAAAACTTCCCATGTACAAGAGAGCAAGACTGGGCATCTCTTATCTGCCACAGGAAGCTTCTGTGTTCCGTAGACTCACAGTAGAAGAAAACATCAAGGCAATTCTTGAAGCACGAGGCGACCTAGACAAAAAAGAAATAGAAGAAAAGCTTACATCATTGCTTGATGAGATGGGCATAACACACATAAAAAAACAAAAAGCCTATACGCTCTCCGGAGGAGAAAGAAGAAGAACAGAGATAGCAAGAGCACTTGCAATCGAACCCAATTTTCTATTGCTTGATGAACCTTTTGTAGGAATTGACCCAATAGCAGTGTACGAAATAAAAGAAATAATAAAACAGCTTTCAAGAAAAAATATAGGTATACTAATAACAGACCATAACGCAAGAGACACACTGGAAATAACATCAAGATCATACATAATAGATAAAGGCACAATTTTGGTAGAAGGTGACAGTAAATATATCTCAGAACATTCTCATGTACGAGAGATATACCTGGGAAAAAACTTTGAACTCTAATCAGGTTTCTTTAAAATACATAGCCAGATGAATCTGGGAAGATATAGATTTACCTGGTCCAAGTGCTATCAATCCTAATTCCGGATGATTGAAAGTATTGGCAGGGGCTGTCACAGGCTCTAGAGCAACAGAAGTCCTGTCTGGAGGGACAAACAATTGAAACCCTTTGAGCAGCTCACCATTAAACTCAATTCTCAACATACAGAAAGGCGTTTCTAGAGAAGCCCATCCGGAAGGACAGGCCAAGAACATATCATAGTCATACTCACCCAAATTTCTACCTTTTCTAAAATCATATCTGGTGTTTTCAACACTTCTTAAGACACCTGTAGCACAAAATCTTGCATCTGTTTCTGCATACTTAGACGCAGGTATTGTCAAAATAACATCGTCTATTTTCTTTGTTCCCGGCAAAGAAAAATAAGGATGCCAGCCAAATGTAAGAGGAGCAGAGGTTTTACCGGTATTCTTTATGTCAACTTGGATATCCACCCTGTCAGGACTTACTTGATAAGTAATCACAAGCTTTAATAAAAACGGATATCCGGGGTGAGTACCATCGGTTTGGTAAAAGAGCCTTATCCACTGAGCACTTGGACTTTTGCTGGAAGATATCCTCTCCATACTTTGTCTATATAAAAAACCATGTATAGCATCCCTTTCTTCATTTATCTCCAGCTGATATTGAACATCGTCCCATGTATATTTGCCATCGGGAATTCTATCGTTAAAAGGGAAAAGGAAGCGCCCCCTAAACCATGGATTTGCAACAAGTTCTTCGTCACTGTCATCATGCAAAACCGGGAAAGGCCGCCCTTCTCTAATAAATTCAATCTGCCTAATCATTCCTCCAAGCTCCGGCACCAGAACAAGTCTGGGCAACCAGTCTCCTCCCAACTCCACAAAAGAAGGCAGCCTTTCTATTCTCCCGGAATTGCTCATTACTAACCCTGTCTATTCAAAAAGTGCTTTGTATACCTGAGGATCATATAGCTTAAAGTCAAACTCCCTCACATACTCATAAGGGCCCCTGTCCTCAAGTATTCTTACAAGAGGAGCAATAATCTCCTCCTGAGAAGAAAAAGCCTTTATGGACTTGAGCTTTTTATTAAACATCTCAGTCCTTGCACATATCTCTATAGTGGGCGGAGAAACAAAATCACAGTAGGCAGCAAGCTCATAGACGGCCGGAAAAAAATCCCTACCCTTTCCAAGCTCTGGCCATATCTGGTTGTTGGCATGAAAAAGAGAAATAATCGCTTCCTCATGTGCGACCTTGTGATCAGGATGATAATCGCTATCAGCCATTATAAACACTCTTGTTGGTTTTAACTTTCTAAACCAATATGTAAAAGAATTCTGGAGTCCCACATACCCTGCAATAGCTGCAGCCTCATCCTTCTGTGCTGCACGTCTGCCTTGATACAGGCGAAGCCCTCCATCTGGAAAACCCAGCCATTTTACTTCATCTACTCCCAGGAGAGCAAATGCAGCATTTGTCTCTTTTCTCCTTATCTCTTTTATGTTATCTCTCTGCTCCTCTGTACAATATCCCATGGAGCCATCAGTTACGATGAGAACGTCAACAGATACTTTATTCATAAGAGCCCATTGAATAAGAAGAGCACCACCTATTATAACATCATCATCATGAGGAGAAATAAAGAGCCACTTCTCATCTCTGCCCTGCCAATCTTTAAAGTGTTTATCGGGTACAGATTCTCTTATAACCTCACCCGTCTTAGGATTTCTGCTTTTTAACATATCAACTCCTATCAACCTGTAAACTCGTTTCCTATCTTCCTTGCCCTCTGCGGCTTATCAAGATTTATATCCAATCTCACTCCTGCTTCCACAAGCAGGTTCCAACCTGCTACAAGAAGGAGGTAAGGATTGAGCTCTCCAGCATCGGGGATAACAAAAGTAGGGAACATAGTTTCTCTGGAAGCTATAGCTACAACATTTATTCCCACACCATCTGCAAGAGCTTTCTTTACCTTTTCTTCCAATTCCACAAATGGTTCTATAAGAATGAGGGTTTCCTCTGGATTCATAACCTCTTCTATGCCGTGCACTGCATAAGTACCCTCAAGAAAATCCGATTTTTTCCTTGTAATCTCATTGGTCTTTAGCGTAAGCTCTTCGGCAACCCCGTCGTTTCTTCCGGCAAAATACAACATGGGAGCATCAGCAACCATTCTTACAAAATCTTCGTCAAGCTCTGTCCACAGAACCTTATCTATAAGCTCAGAAAGCTCATCACCCTTTGTAAAAGGCTTATTATTCTTAGCAGAAAAAAGAACATCATAGAACAAAGCCTGTTCTACCACAGACTTTGTAGCAGCAACAGCTTCTTCATTGCCGCAGCCAAGAATGTACTTGCTATCACACATATCCGCAATAGGAGTATTATCATGGGCTACAACAGCACAGGTAGAAGCTTTGATGTTGTTTTCCTGCATATATTTAAGCAATCCTACCCCCTCTGCAGTCTTCCCGGAATTGGATGCAACAAACACGCTCGTATTATCAAGCATGTACTCTTTGCTCTGGGTAGCTCCATCTGTTATAAAAACTTGGCCAAAGCCGCTTCTAAGCGCCTTTGCACGCAACTGTTTTGCAGGAAAAATTCTAGAAGACCCCTCTCCTGTGAGCAGAACCCTGTTATAATCAAGAGGATAGCCGGTAACCCTGTCATAAGGAAAATTCTTTACAACAAAAGCAGTCTCAGCCATTTCCTTTACAAGAGAAAACTGCGTATATCTCTTATCATCTCTTTTCATAAAAACCTCCATGTGCTTAGAAAAGCACTGCATAATCCTCAAGCTCACCCACAAGCGGGGCAAGATAATCAATAAAGGCATCTGTAACATAGCTGCCACTCTCGGCAATAAACTCATCCGGCATGGGCTTGGTCTTTCTTGCAACCTCTGAGAGAGCAATCTCACCATGTCCCCACTTGTATGGAACAGAAGAAAGTCTCTCTATTGTAACCATAACCCCACTCTTGCCTGCCATAGCATAGTTCACTGCAGTTTGTCCGCAGGAATACGCCTCTTCTCTATCTATCAAAGACACCCTGTCGGATGCACACATAGGAAGAGACTCTGTGATCTGAAATTCTCCTCTCACGCCAAGCGACTCACGTATAAGCTTATGCAAAGAAAGAGCAGCAGAAGCACCGCCCATAGCACCAAACTCCGGATTTTTAAAAGAATCGGTTACCTGTGTTGCAGATACAGGAGTACCGTCATCCCATAAAGCTCCCTCGCCTATAACAATAGAACACCATCCATATCGCGCTATAACATCCTCAACCTCTGTAATAACCTTATCCCTTACAAGAGGCCTCTCCGGAATATATATAAGATGCGGAGCATCCTGTTCTCTCTTTTTTGCAAGTGCAGCAGAAGCAGCAAGCCAGCCAGCATCACGTCCCACGGTCTGATGAACAACAAACTTATCCACACGCTGCATATCTGCAGCAAGCCTTCCTCCCTGCAAAACAGAGAGAGCAACATAACGAGCAGCGGACGGAAACCCAGGTGTATGGTCGGTACCAAAAAGATCGTTATCCACAGTCTTGGACACACCAACTCCGCGCAGCTCATATCCCACAGAACGACAATACTGCTCAACACGATTTATAGTATCCATAGTATCATTTCCGCCTATGAGAAAGAAATATCGGATATTATGCTTCTCTAAGAGCTCCTTGATAGTAGGCAAATCATCATCCGTAAGCTTCTTACGCGTAGAACCCAGCGCAGAACCCGGAGTATGCTTAAGCTTTTTAAGATGCCCCCTGTCAAAAGTACCAAAATCCACAAGCTCACCGGCCATAAATCCCTCTATACCATACTTCATGCCATAAACATGCCCGATATCAGACTGAGAAAGAGCAGCCTCGACAACACCCAAAAGACTAGCGTTTATCACAGCGGTAGGCCCGCCCGACTGCCCTACAAGAGCATTACCTTTCATCTTCTCCTCCATGGTTTTAAAAATAAACTAATTATTCTATTTATTACAATGAATAATATCTTATACTTAACTTATAATATTACTATCGCAATTTGTCAAGAAAAATCTTAGGCAATTCTAAAAATACCTTAAACCGAACGCGGCAGGCGGAAAGCCTGCCGCTTTTTTCTAACTTCATTATAAAAAAAGGCCGCCTGTGAGGCGGCCGTTCGGTATAAAATAAAAACTTATGCTGTGAGAATATTTACAACAATTATAAAACTAGTCAGCACTATGATAAAGCCCGCAAGTATCAGCCATGCAAGCTTGGAACCCCAATTGAGCGTAAACCCTACACCAAAGCGTTTCTCAACAAACACAGAAGGGTCATCCGGATTGTAGTAAAACACGCCGGCCTTCCAGTACTTGTCCTCATCCGGCATTTGAGCTGCTTTTTTTATGCCTGACTGTTTTGATGTAATCCTGCTCCCGAGTTGCCCTGTATTTATGGACAAAATTATAGCCCAAAGGACAATCCCAATCGTCCATGTAAAAATAATTACAAACTGTACAGAAGGTCCAAGAGAAAAAGCAGCGGACAGAGGGAACATCATAAAAAGAAGGCATAGCGCCAATCCGCCGAATACGGTAAAAATGCTCCATCGTTTTCTAAAAACAGATTGCTGTTGAGCACTGAGTTTGGGGTTAGAAGGATCAAGCCTTACCCTTGTAAATCGCATGCTAAGATAGACAAATCCCATGATAAGACAGATAAACCCCTGCATAAGAACAGGCCATAGCAAAAAGCCTATACCCTTTTCTATAAAGATGACAGGATTCCCCTGTATATCATAGCGCAAAGGAACGCTATCCGGTATTCTATCCCAAAACACAGAAGGGATTATGAGAGTAAGAGCAATTACTGGAAGATACAGAAGAAAATACCATGGCGATACCAGATTCTTTTTTATTTCTGGCATGGTCATTGCAACCTGCGGCAAAACCTGTGCCCAATTTCTCTGCTCTTTTGTTTTTTTAAGCTTGCTGTGGTTTATATAATAAGCTATGGCTGCAAATACAAGTGTAAGCGTAAAACTCAGGATATATGTATTAAAAAGCAAGGCATCTTCCGCCTTCATTATTGCAGAGACAAGGATAGGAAAAATCGCCACGCCGGATACCAACATAATAAAAAAATAATTTTTATTAAGCCTCTTTACAATACGCTTTACCTCCTCCGTATCCGGAAGGTTTATGCCAAAGGCTTCCGAAGAAGGAAGCAGAAAGGGGGTAATGGCAAGAACAGCCCATAGAATCAACCACTGAACAATAAGAAATATTGATAAAATAGTCATACACATTCCTCCGGTTTTATTTTATATCTTTTTTAGACCACTGCTCATCCAGTCGCTTTATAAGCTCTGCTTTTTCCACACCACGTGCAATGCAAATTGCAGCCATGCGTTCAAGCTCGTAATCCAATTTTTTGTAGAAAGCCAGATCAGGAGCAGGTATACCCGATGCATTAACAAAGACACCGCTGGGAGTCATAACAAGAAAGCCATCATCAGCCAAAAGCTTATAAGCCTTGTTTACTGTATGCAAATTTATACCAAGGTCGCCTGACAACTCTCGTATGGACGGAAGTTTATCACCTGGTCTGAGCTTTTTCTCTGCAATAAAAGAGATAATCTGATCTGCAAGTTGCCTATATATAGGAATATCAGACGAAAAATCAACTGACCACAACATATCATACCCTTATATCTGTTATATAACAAATATAACAGATATCGCAAATTTAGTCAACCCTGGCAATTCTTATAAGAGCAGAAGGCTGCCACTCATCGTATAATTCCAAACAAATACTGTAAAAAAACCGCAACCTGTCATAAGACATCGTTGCGGGGGGTATGTTATACGAGAATATCTATATTTATTACAAAAATTTAAGCCTCAGCCTTACTCTGGGCCTCAAGCAGTTTTTTGTGGACATACTGATTAATCTCACGTTCTTCCAAAACCCCCAGGGCTCTTCCTTCTTTATCCAGAATAGGTATCGCATCAAGGTTTGCCTGTCTTAGCTTTCTTGCAGCATCTGCAAGGCTGAGCTCGGGCTCTATGTGCTGAGATAGCGGAGTAAGAATGTCCTCTGCAAGTATAAAGTTTTGAAGCTCCGGCTCTGCAAGGGCATTTCTAAGATTCTCAAAACCTATCACACCTCTATATTTGCCTTCTTTATCCACGACCAGCCAAAAGTTCTGATCGGATTCTGCATAAACCTTGAGTATTGCAGATAGAGGCATATCGTTATATATTACTTCCGGTCTGGGTCTAACAAGATCAGAAACCCTGGAGCCTGCCAAAATATCTTCTTCTGTTATATTTAATCCTGCTTCTCCTGCCTTCTCTATTGCGACCTTGGTAAAAGCAGGCCCTATAAGCTGTACGATAAAAACCGTGGTAGTTACAACAACCAGTATTGTCTGTCCTATTTCTCCCGGAAATCGCTGAGCAGCAATAAGAGAAAGACCTATCGCAACACCGGACTGACTAAAGAGACACAAAGGTAAGTATCTTCCTATCTTGGAAGGAGCTCCGCTTATCTTTGCACCCAAGGCGGTCCCTACCCACTTTCCCCCCATTCTCAAGGCCAGGAAAGCAGCTATAAACAGAAACATAAGAGGGGTCATGGAGGAGAGCGTCAATTTTGCACCTACAAAGACAAAGAAAAGAAGATAAATAGGCCCTGCAAACTTCTCAAGCAACTTGAGTATAACCGTTGTTTTTCTGGGTGCATAATTCTTGAGAGAAAAGCCCATAACAGTTGCAGCCATAAGCATATCCACCTCAAGAATAAGAGAAATGCCAAGAACAAGAATCACCATACCCATTGTAAAGACAAATATTCTTTCTTCCTCTGTATAATTCTTAAGCTGTCCGGACAATACCCTGGCAGCTCCCCATCCCAAGAGGCTTGCGCCACCTATCTCGTACACAGGTTTTATTATATTCTCCAGGGTGTTAGCAGATAGACCAAGTATTGCAAAAGCTGCACTGGAGCTTATGGCAAAAAGAAGAAGGGCAAGAACATCGTCCAGGGCAATGACACCCAGGAGCGTAGTAGTCATAGTACCCTTTGCCCTATATTCCCACAGGACATCTGTTGTACCTGCAGCCGCAGTTGCTGCGGATATGGACCCCGCAAGAAGAGCAATAACAAGAGCCGTATTAAAACCAAAAACAAAAGAAGACAAAAAGAAAAATCCAGTACCTACAAAGATAAAAGCACCAAAGGCCTCCAAAAACAGCACCCAGCTTAAAACCTTACCATGCTTTTTTAGTATTCCCAAATCAAGCTCGCCCCCCAAGGCAAAGCTTATGAGGCCAAGCGCAAAGTAATTAAAGGGCTCAAAAGAAACAAGAAAATCAGAAGAAAGTATTTTGAACCCACTTTCTCCAACAATAATACCAAGAACAAGATATGCTATAACCTGTGGCATCTTTATCTTTTTAAAATACTTTGCACCTATGGTCCCGCCAAAAAGAACAAGCCCGAGCAAAAGCAAAATATTAAGATGTCCTTCTGCAATCTTTGAGAAAACCTCATTTAAAAATTCCATATGCTCATCCTATCAATATATTATAGACTTCTTCTGGAGATGATGCCGACAGAATCTTTTTTCTCACATCATCCTGCTTGAGTTTTTTCATAAGCTCGGAAAGTATCTTAAGATATTCCTGATGCTGTGACTCGCCTACAAGAATCATGGCTACTATCTTGACCGGCTGTCCATCCATGGACTCATAATCCTGTATTCCGCTTCTGCAGATGCCTACAAGAACTCTAGGATTCTTTATTGCAGAATACCTAAGATGAGGCACACCTATCCCAAGCCCCATCCCGGTACTCATAAGTTCTTCCCGCTCTTCCAGCTTTGTTACAAGCTCTGATTTGTCCAGAGAAGAATCCTCTGCCACTACCCGTGAAGCCATAGCATCAAGAAGCTCGGTCTTGGTCTTTACATTCAGAAAAAACACACTGTTTTTGGAAAGATATTTTTTATAACTCTCGCTCATCCTGTTTTCCCTCCGCTTTGGAAATTATCTCTATTATTTTTTCTGCACTATCCACCGCAATTATATCTTCTCTTACACTTGCGTCAGAAAGAAGATTGGTCAGGGACGCAAGAATTTTAAGATGCAGCTGCAAATTGGGAATAGCAAAAAAACCTATGATATTTACAGACTCCTCACCACCTTTAAAAGGAACCCCTTCAGGACTTACTGCAAGAAGCAGGACATACTCAGGAACAAGCGAAGCATCAACAGCCCGTGGATGAGGAAATGCAAGCCCATGCCCCATACAGGTACTCCACTGCTTTTCCCTCTGCAGAACAAGATTAAAAAGCTCATCAGAGTCCCTTGTCCTCCCCATAGTTGCAGCATGCTCGCACAGCTTTCTTATGGCCTCCTCCTCATTGACAGCAGAAAAACCCGTAAGAACAGTCTCTGACGACAATAACTCTGCTATACCTCCGTGCCATCTCGGCAAACTCTCCCACTCGTCAAAATTCTTACCATTCATCTGTGCATCTATCCACTCAATCAGCTTATCACGGCTAAAACGAAACTGTCCCCCCACCTTCATAGCAGGGATAGTTCCCTCCTTGGCAAACTTTATAACAGTCCTCTCACTAAGTCTCAGAATGCTTGCTACCTCTTCTGTCGTCAAAATAGGCGGATAGGAATCGAGCATATTTCCTCCATTTTACGCTATTTTCCCCTGTTTTTAGATATAATACTATTTTTCAAAAAAGAAAAGCCCTCAAAGTCTTTTATGAGTTTTTTGTCTATTTATTCATAATAAAGCTATACACATTACAAAGAGAATAATAATTATGCCGAACGCAGGAGACGCAGCCGCGTCTCCTGCTGCCTTTGGCAAAGACCATCAGGAAAAAATCATGCTCCGCATATGAGCCGTAGGCAGGACTTGCCGCAGCCTGCAAAAAAATCCGCAGCAAAAGCTGCGGAAAGTCCGTTCGGCATATAATTTATTATTTTATTGGTATTTAAAAATCGACACACCTATCCACTTTGCAGGATCGGACATATCACTGGCAATCATACCAATGGGCACATCGTCTGTGAGTTCTGCGACTAGATATCTCTTCCTATCATGAGAAAAGCGTGCACCATCACCGGCAGTATCAACTGCTGCCATGGCATGCGCATACTCGGAAGAAAGCATAAGAATACCGTCAAAACCAAAATAATGGAGAATTATAAGATAAGTCAGGGCAAGAGAATCACAATCACCAGCTTTTTGCGTAAGACAGCTTACAGGCGGGATAAGGTCGGAGATAGTACCGCTTCTTTTAAAATCAAAGCCCTGCAGCCATTTTAAGAGAACATTGGGATAATCTTGGACATCGATATTCTTTTTTGCCAGTATCTCCTCAAGCTGAGAAACAAGAGGAGCAAGCCGTACATACTGATCTCTTGTTATAAGCCTATAATATCTTTCCCATGCACGATATGCAAGCTCATCCTTGTAAGTCATAAGAATTCTGGCTTCTCTTTCTATCATAACCTGAGAGGCATCTTCCTCCCCTGGATCAATATTGATAGCAAAATCGGTATCCAATATGTTGAGCTTATACTTCTTCTTCTGAGGCCCATCTACGGGATAGAAAAACTGGGATATAGGGCCCGGATAAAAATACCTTTCTTGAGAAGGCGAGAAGGAGTTTACAGAACTTATAATAAGATCAGACACCTTGTCATAAAGCTCCTGAGGTGCATAGGACATAACTATATAATCCATGGGTGCATCGTTTATAAAGACAAAAAAGCCTCTGAGACTACCTTGCTCGACATCAAAGCTCGCATCAGCCAGTATACAGTCATTGTTATCATAGGCAACAAAGCCAGCCGTATCTCCCTTTGCTTCCATTGCACCCAGAAAAGCCGCTGCTATATCCATGGAGGACTCAAACTTATCCGACTCAAAAGCCGCTACCTGAAAAACAACGGATCCATCCGGAGAAGTAGCTGTTAGGCCTTTCTCGGATTGAGTTATCTGCCAATCCACAGGAGGCTCTACAATAAAACCGTATCTGTCATCAGTATACGGGTCAGCATGTATGACAGCCCCAAATATCAGGGAAAAAAACAAAAGAACCGATTTACATGATTTCAAAAAAAATTCCTTTACTGAGTATTTTTATATGATATAATTTAAAATCGGCAGGCTCTTTCCACTTGTTAAGATAAATGTTCTTGAATAAATTACCAGATATACTATATTGGTAATAGATACTTTGACAGAGGAGTAGAATATGGCAAAAAAGGTGTTGATAGCGGATGATGCACTCCTTGCCCGCAAAATAGCAAGAAAAATACTAGAAAAAGAAGGTTATGAGATAGAAGAAGCTTCCAGCGGTGCCGAGGCAATAGAAATGGTAGAAAAAATCAAGCCTGATATATTGCTTCTTGATCTCCTTATGCCGGGGATAGACGGCACTAAAGTACTGGAAGAGATAAAGAACAAAGGCATAAGGCTGCCTATAATCGTAGTCTCTGCGGATACACAGGAAACAACAAGAAAAAAATGCTTTGACCTGGGAGCAAAAGCATTCTTAAACAAGCCGCTCACAGAAGAGGACCTAAAAAAAGCACTCCAAGAGGTACAGTAATGGAAATCAAGGAAATCCACCTCGATTATCTTAAAGAGATAATGAACATAGGGGTGGGAAAAGCTGCAAGTCTCCTCAACACTCTGTTAAACTCTCATATAGAGATGCATGTTCCCGAGATAAACATATTGACAGAAAAAGAGATACTGCAGCAATTTTCTTCTATTGCACCGGAGAAGATATCCTCCGTATTTTTACCTTTCGAAGGTAATATAAGTGGTCTGGCGTTGCTCATTTTTCCTCCTGAGAGCGCTCAACACCTCATTGGACTGCTTTTAAACGATATGCAGGACGACGACGATATCGATGAGCTCAGAGCAGGCACCCTAGCAGAGGTAGGCAATATAGTCTTAAACTCAGTAATGGGCACATTCTCCAATATGTTTTCCTCTGCAGTGCACTACAGCGTACCCAAGTACATAGAAGCAAGACCAGAAAAAATATTTGAAAATTACGAGGAAAAGCATAAAGAATATTCTTTCTTGCTTGCAAGAACTAGGTTTACAATAAAGAGCCTCAATATAGAAGGCGATATTGTAATATTGATGGAAGTAAACCCATTTAAACAACTGTTAAAGGAAATTGATGGACATTATAAATCCATTAAATAAAGGAAAAGAGCCCATAAGCCCTGCATCTCTGGCTCTTCTAGATGCTATTTCCACAGGTCTCTTTCTTATAACCGAGTTCTGGACTGTGCTTTTCTGGAACAGGAGAATGACAGAGTTTACAGGCATAGAAGAACTTGACGTCAGAGGAAGAGATATAAGAGACTTCCTTCCGGAACTATCCAATAATAAATATAAAATTCTAATGGAAATGCTTTTTAAAGAAGGCGCACCCGTAATATTATCCCCCCAACTTCATAAGAAGTTATATAAAAACGTAAAAAATGCAAAAAAAGAAATAACAAGAGAAGCCTTTTTTAACACAACAATAACCCTATCACAGATAGCAGGCACCCCCTGTGCCGTTTTTACGGTAGAAGACGTAACAGACCTTGTAAAAAGAATACAAATGTACAAGGAGATGAAAGACCGGGCAATTGTAGAAATAGAAAGAAGAAAAAGAACAGAAGAACAGCTTAAAAATATCAACAAAAAGCTGGAAAGGACAGCAAGAACAGACCCTCTTACAGGGCTGGGAAACAGACGCGAGATGGAAGAGCGTCTTGATGCAGAGATGGGAAGGTCATCGAGAACAGGCTCCCCTTTCTCCATAATAATGGCGGATATAGATTCTTTTAAAAGCTTTAACGATAATTTCGGACATGACTGCGGGGATTACGTACTGGTAAAAGTCTCACAACTGTTTAAACACAACCTAAGAAAACAGGACACCATCTCAAGATGGGGCGGAGAAGAGTTTCTCATTCTTCTTCCTGATACAAAGAAAGAAGGAGCACTTATTGCCGCAGAAAAACTTAGAAGAAAAATAGAAGAAGCCACATTCCTCTTTGACGGAAAAGAGCATAAGGTAACTTTGACCTTTGGTGTTGCAGCATACGACAATAAGGCCAACAGCGTATACGAATATATAAAAAAAGCAGACCAGGCACTCTTGTTGGGAAAAGCATCTGGCAAAAACTGCGTCTATTCTCTATAATCTTCGGCATGGATATAACAATTTCTCCATCCGCTTTAAAAGGCAGCGTAGAAATACCTGCATCAAAGTCACATACAATAAGGGCACTTATAATAGCAAGCCTTGCGGAAGGAACAAGCATAATAAAAGCCCCTCTTGTATCAAGAGATACAGAGGCATGCAAAAAAGCATGCTCCATACTTGGCGCAGATATACAAAAAACGCAGGATGGACTTAAAATAACAGGCATAGCAGGTGCACCATCTCCACCAGAAGAAATAATAGACGTACAAAACTCAGGAACTACACTCTATCTTCTCACTGCCATAGCCGCACTAACCAAAGGATGGACTATTTTTACAGGCGACAAACAGATAAGAAGGCGCAGTGCTCAACCACTTCTTGAAGCCCTCAACAACCTGGGCGCAAAAGCCATAAGCAGCAGAAACAACGGATGCGCCCCCCTTATGATATCAGGACCGCTACAAGGCGGATATACAAAGCTATACAGCCCAACAAGCCAATATCTCTCTGCATTGCTCATAGCATGCCCGATGGCAGAAAAAGAAAGCACAATAGAACTGACACTACTCAAGGAACATCCCTATATAGATATGACATTATGGTGGCTGAACAAACAAAAAATAAAATACTCAAGAGAAAACTATAAAAGATTTACAATCCTTTCAGGACAAAAATACACAGCCTTTACAGAAAAAATAAGCGGAGACTATTCCTCTGCAACATTCTTCCTTTGTGCCGCAGCAATAACAGGATCTGACCTTACGCTTCACAACTTAGACTACACAGACCCACAGGGTGACAAGAAAGTGCTGGAAATTCTCAAGAAAATGGGAGCAGACTACAGCATAGACAGCAAAAGCAACAGCATAACAATAAACGGCCCAAGCAAACTCAAAGCCACAGACATAGACATGAGCAGCATACCGGACGCGCTACCCGCACTCGCTGCCACAGCCTGCTATGCAGAAGGAACCACACGACTATACAATGCAGAACACACAAGACAAAAAGAAACAGACAGAATATCCGTCATGACAAAAGAACTTACAAAACTAGGCGCAAAAATTACAGAAAAACCGGACGGCATGGAAATCCACGGACCCTGTCCCCTCAGAGGCGGCATAGCACACAGCCATGAGGACCACAGAATCGCAATGGCCATAGCGACAGCAGCCCTAGCAGCAGAAGCTCCAATCACAATAAAAAACGCAGAAGCAGCAGAAGTAACCTTTCCTGAGTTTTACGAGCAGCTTGAAAAATGCACACAAAACAGCAGCATAAAAAAAGAATAACACAATACCGAACGTCGGAAACTAACATAATCAGCAAACAAAACAGAAAGACACGTTTCCTCCTGCCTTCGGCAAAAGCATAACACAACAAGAACCTAGCTGGAAGAAGGACTCCTTCTCACATTAAAAACACCATCAGAGATCCCAGCCCTTCCCCCCTTATCGGACACCATTCTGAAATACTCATACATAAGCTGCTGTGCACGCCTATTAGACACCCCCTCCACCCTTTCATAAGATCCAGAATCATCAAGACAATAAGCATGAGAAGTATCAGAAAAATAAAAAGAAAGAACATCTATGATGCGTTTTTTGGCAAAACTCCTCTCCACTGGCACAAGCAACTCTACCCTTCGTTCCAGATTCCTTGGCATCCAGTCAGAACTAGCAATAAAAACCTCCGGCTCTCCCCCATTCTCAAAATAGAAAATCCTGGAATGCTCTAGAAACCTATCCACAATACTGATAACAGAAATATTCTCACTTAACCCCGACACACCCGGCACAAGCATACACACACCCCTGACACACAAAAAAATTTCAACCCCCTCACAAGAAGCCCTGTACAAAGATTCTATAATATCCCTGTCCACAAGAGAATTGAGTTTTGCAATAATCCTTGCATTCTCACCGTCACGCTTCCTTGCAATCTCTCTATCTATAAGAAAAATAAACCTCTCCTTAAGATTTACAGGAGCCATTGCGAGCTTTTCCAGCCTGTTTACAGCCGTATACCCCGTAAGCATATTAAAAAAAAGCCCCATTTCAGTGCATAAATCCTCCCTGGCTGTCATAATCCCTATATCAGAATAAAACTGAGCTGTATTTTCATTATAATTTCCCGTAGAAACATGAACATAACGCCTGAGCCCGTCATCCTCATTTCTTATAATCATAAGAGCCTTGGCATGGACCTTAAGATTCCTTATACCATAGAGCACTGTAGCACCGGCACGTTCAAGCCTTCTTGCCCAGGCAATATTACGCTGCTCGTCAAAGCGAGCCTTAAGCTCAACAACAGCAACAACAATCTTACCATTTCTTGCAGCTCTCTCAAGAGCTGCAACAATAGGAGAATTAGTACTGGTTCTATACAGAGTCATCTTTATTGCCAATACACAAGGATCCACTGCGGCATCCTCAACAAGCCTGATAACAGGCAAAAAAGAATGATACGGATGAAAAAACAGAATATCACCTCGCCTGATATTATCCCAAATAGTAAGCTCCTCATCGTACTCAGGCGGCAGAAGAGCGGGCCACACCTCATTCTTAATATCCTGACGATTAACATTATATAAAGAAAACAGAGAAGAAAGAGCAACCGGACAACCAGCAAAAAAAACAGCAGCCTCCTCCAGAGACACATAAGAAATTACATCAGAGACAAGAGAAGAATTATTTCCTCTTATAAACAAAGCAACAGGCATACTTACTTCTCTGTCTTCTATCACAGCCTCCATAGCCTCTATAAAATCCTCATCCCTTTCCTCATCTACAGAAAGATCTGCATCACGCACAATCCTAAAAACAACAGAATCCTCAACCTCCATTCCGGGAAAAAGCTTATAACAAAAAAACTCCACAAGAGCTTCCGTAAAAACATGATAAGAACGCTTTTTTTCCGTAAAAAAGCAGAGAACACCATCTACAGAAGGAGGAATCCTGACCAGAGCCTTCTTTCCATCTTTAAAAAGGATATACACATATGACAGCTCACCATTGATAAAAGGAAAGTCCTCATCAAGCCCTATGGGAGTAAGAATAGGAAAAATCCTCTCGTCAAAAAAAGATTCCATAGAAGCTCTCAGAGAAGAACGCACAGACTCAGGAGAAACAACACTGATACCTTTTTCTTCTAGCGCAGGAAGTAAAGAAGATTTAAGCTCAGCATAGGCTAGAGAATAGAGCTCGCGAGCTCTATTCTCAATGGCAACAACAGCTTCAGAAGGCAACATCCCTGATGGACAGGTCTTAATATCTCCCCTCCTCCACTGTCTCCTTAGTGCAGCAACCCTTACCTTAAAAAATTCATCAAAATTAGAACCAAATATCGCAAAGAACTTTACCCTTTCCAGAACAGGAATATCGTCTCTTATCCCTTCTTGCAGAACCCTAGCATTAAATTCTACCCAGTTAACGTCCCTATTAAAGAAAACTCCATTCATACAAGTCTGATCCTCCTTGCAAACACATCTTTAAACAAATCCGACTTCTGAGCCAATGCATATTTTTCCGTGACAAGTTCTTCCTCTTTTTCTGTAAAGAGAACAACCTCATCTTCTGTTATATCCACAGAAATAGCCATAATCTTAGAAACATGCCCGCTATCAAGAGCATCTGCAACACGGAGAATAGCAGCAAGTTTTTTTGCAAGAAGAACATTATCAGCCCTTCTTGAAGAAAAGGTCTTAAAATCTCCCCTATGCATGGATACGACATCAGCAATTAACTCTATTTCTAAAGTAGAAAGACCAAAAAGTTCGGAATTTTTTATTATATAGCTACCATGAAGCTCATGTAACGCAGGATTAATATACCGTCCTACATCGTGAAGAAGAGCAGCAACTTCAAGAATAAGCCTTTCATATTCCGTAAGGCCATGTAAAACAGAAACAGAATCAAAAAGCATACAAGCCAGCTTTTTAACCTGCTCGACATGTCTCATATCACAAAAATACCTTTTTGCAAGATTCCGAGCAGAATCCATAATCTGTCTGTAAAAGTTGTGCTTTATACCTTTTTTATCCGGCATAGACATACTTATAAGAGCACCTTCTCGCATACTGACCTCTGGGACAATAATAAAATCCGCTTTTGTCTCCGCAAGGAAGTGGCTGTGAATAAGCAATGCAGGAAAAAGATGTTCGGCATCAGAATAAGAAAGAGAAAAACGTGCAACAAGCCTATCCAGACTCATAGCCTCTATTTCATCCAAAAAATCGTAAAAATAATCTTTCTCCACAGCCTTAAAAGAGGGGGATTCCTGTACTCCCTTTATAGAAGCCATAAAACGGGCATCTCCGCCTACTGCAATATATGTGGAAATATCTGCAAGTTTAAAATCCGTTTTAAGAAAAGACTTGGTAGCACTTATGTTTTCTTTAACAAGAAGCTCAATAGTAGCATTGTTCCTTTTACGAGGGGGAAGCTGCTTTAACAAGCGGACAGTACCCAAATCAAGAGAATGCGCAGAAACCATTGCCCCCCTGTCAAGAATGATTATGTCCGTGCTTCCACCACCTGATTCTACAACAAGGCTGCCGGATTCATAAAAAACAGGATAGTTTCTGAGAGCTCTATCAACCGCCAGATAGGTAAGATGATTTTGTTCTAGGCCTTCAACAACTTCTATATTGTATCCAAGTTCAATTTTTATTCTATCTATGATGGTATCTCTGTTTTCTGCATCTCTCAATGCGCTGGTAGCTATGGCACGCACATCCTGAGTTTTGAGCCCCCATGAGGAAAGCAGCTCTTTATAGTCCTTTAATATCTTTCTCATTGCTTTAAAAACAGGCTCAGAAACAAAGCCGTTTTCAAAAACATCCTTACCAAGCGCACAGTTTCTCACAGCTCTATCAAGAATTTTAAAATCTTTACCTGGGATAAGCTCTGCTATTACCAGACGCAGGGCTATGGAACCTATATCGAGAACAGCTACTGCTTTTTGATTCTGGCCTTTTGTCATTATTAATACTATATATGATTTTTCTATCCATTTACATATTCTTCTTATTGAATAAAACATATATTTTGATATAGTAGAAATATGGAAACATACATACCTGTCCTCTGGGCTATAGGAGGGCTTGTTCTTATTCTTTCCGAGTTCTGGGTATCCGGCTTTGTTATATTTTTCTTCGGCACAGGAGCAATAATCAATGCTATTATAACCTATTTTCTTCCCATACGAGACAACATACCTCTCCAGATTTTACTCTGGGCAATAAATTCCATGCTTACTCTTTTTCTTTTAAGAAGATTTATAGCACCTCTTTTTGCAGGAAAAACAATAGATCCGGAAAAGGATACAGAAGGAGAGGGAGAAAAGGTTCTGGTTGTAGAGGATATAAGCTCTGACAAACCAGGCAGGATAAGATACAAAGGGACATTCTGGACTGCCATAACTTATGATGAAGAGCCTATAAGAAAGGATTCTTATGCAATCATCCTGGAAAAAGAAGGGTTAAAATTTATCGTAAGTGCAGCAGATGAGCCTTTATTTGATAAAACTCAGAATGATTAAGAAAGCGTTATTTTTTTAAATAATTAATAAAAAGGAGAAGAGAACATGGGGACTTTTTTATCTTATCTGATAAGCTTTTTTATCCTATGGCTGGTGTTCACCATATTTTTCAGACTGATACGGATTGTACCGGAACAGGAAGCGTGGATTGTCGAGCAGTTTGGTAAGTATCGCAAGACATTAGGTGCAGGATTGCATATTATTATACCTATTATCCAGAAAGTGGCATATAAGCATACACTTAAAGAACAGGTAATAGATGTGTCCCCTCAATCATGTATAACCAAGGATAATGTGCAGGTTACTGTCGACGGAGTGCTTTACCTAAAGGTAGTAGATCCTGTCAAAGCAAGCTACGGTATAAACAATTATATATATGCTTCTATACAGTTATCTCAGACAACAATGCGTTCCGAAATAGGAAAAATAGAGCTTGATAATACTTTTTCTGAGCGTGATACCATCAACAACAATATTGTAAAAGCTGTAGATGTAGCATCCGACCCATGGGGTGTAAAGGTTACACGTTATGAGATAAAGGATATAACACCTCCATTATCTGTTCTGGAATCCATGGAACAGCAGGTAATGGCAGAAAGAGAAAAGCGAGCCCAAATTCTTGAAAGTGAGGGAGAAAGAGAGGCCAATATCAATACTGCCAAGGGAGAAAAGCAGAGCGCAATAAATACTTCGGAAGGAGAAAAGATCGCAAGGATAAATAAGGCAGAGGGAGAGGCTTACTACATAAGGACAGTTGCGGAAGCAACGGCAGAAAGTCTGGAAGAGGTTTCCAAGGCAATTGCAGAACCAGGCGGGAAACAGGCTGTAAAACTCAAGATTGCTCAGGACTTTATAGCAAAACTCAACACCATACTCAATAGTTCCAAGACATCTGTTATGCCACTGGATTTGAGCCAGATTAAGGCGGTTTTTGATACAGCAAGTAACTCCGGTCTTATAAAAGGAGGTAAATAATGGGTGAATTTATACTTATTCCTATTTTTGTTGTTCTCGGGATAATAGCTTTTATTTTTATTATACAGATTTTTAGGAGTATAAGAATTGTCCCAGCACAGACTGTTCTTATCGTAGAAAGGCTTGGCAAGTATTCCAAAACCCTGGAAGCAGGGTTCCATATTCTTGTGCCGTTTATAGATGTAGTACGGTATCAGCATTCTTTAAAAGAACAGGCAATAGATGTCCCCAGACAAACAGCAATTACCAAGGATAATGTCAAGATAGAAATAGATGGTGTTCTTTATTTTAAGGTAGTAGATCCTGTTAAAGCAAGCTACGGAATAACCAACTATGCATATGCAACAGTGCAGCTTGCTCAGACTACAATGCGCTCTGCCATAGGGCTTCTTAATCTGGATAAGACTTTTGAAGAAAGAGATAATCTCAATGCTCAGATTCTCAAAGAGATATCGGATGCAACAGAGCCATGGGGCGTACAGATTATAAGGTATGAGATACAGAATATAAATGTTCCTCCTACTATTTTAAATGCCATGGAATACCAGATGAAGGCAGAGAGAGAAAAACGTGCCAGAATAGAAAAAAGCTTAGGAGAGATGGAATCTTCTATCAATTATTCTCAGGGATATATGCAAAAACTTATTCAGGATAGTGAGGGAGAAAAGCAGTCTTTTATAAACAAAGCAGATGGTAAAGCAGCAGAGATAAGGGCTCTGGGGAAAGCTACTGCAGAGAGTATACGTTCTCTTGCAAAGGCGGTTTCATCTTCTGCAGGAGAAGATGCTGTTATGCTGCAAATTTCTCAGGAATATCTAAATACGCTGGAGAGTATAGGAAAGGATGATACGTCTATAATCCTGCCTCTTGATATATCGGATGTGGATAAGGTTTTGTCCAATCTTAATAAATATATAAAAGGATAAGTTTTTTCTGCGGAGGGGAAAAAAGCGGGGACGCTCTATGAGCGTCCCCGCGTTCATTTTATAATAATAATCAGGGTGTTACTCTTTTCCTGTCACGGGGAAAAAGGCTCGCTTCTTTTACGTTGGCAAGTCCAAGTATTTTTTGTGTGAGCCTTTCCAGTCCTATTGCAAAGCCTCCATGAGGAGGACATCCGTATTTGAAGATGTCCATGTATCCTCCAAGGCCTTCTTCCGTAAGGCCAAAGTGAGGCAGTACTTCCTTTAACATGTTATAATCGTTTATGCGGCGTCCGCCTGTTGTTATCTCAAGTCCGCGAAACAAGAGGTCAAAGCTCTTTGTACTTCTGCCATCCGGATAGGTGTAGAACGGCCGCGCTCGTCTCGGAAAGCTATGGACAAAGACCGCTTCTATGCCGGCTTCTTCTGCTGCCCAGTCACACAGTACTCTCTCCGCCTCAGGATTGAGCTCAAAGAGTTTTTTGCCGGCTCTGTCAGATGCTATTTTTTTTGCTTCATCATAGGGTATTCTGGGGATTTTACTTACTTTGTCAGGATCAGGTACTGTGGCACCCCAAAGGTTTAATATATCCGCATGGTTTTTTGCTGTCTCTTCAAAGATGTAGGACAAAATCCCTTCTTCCAGGTCCATAAGCTCGTGCTCGCTTTCTATAAAGCCCATCTCAACATCCATGGATACGTATTCGTTGAGGTGTCTCGGAGTATCGTGTTTTTCTGCTCTGTATGCCATACCTATTTCAAAGACCCGCTCAAGTCCGGATGCTACCATGGCCTGCTTATAAAACTGGGGGGACTGTGCAAGATAGACCTTGTTATCAAAGTAATTGACTTCAAAGAGCCCTGTCCCTCCTTCTGTTCCGCTAGATATTAGTTTGCTTGTTTTTATCTCTGTAAAATCCTTGCTGCGAAGGTAATCTGCAAAATACTTTACAAGTCCTGACTGCATCTGGAATATGCTTCTTATCTTTGGATTTCTGAGTGATATAAGTCTGTTGTCAAGTATGGCTTCTATGGAGAGTTGTGAGGGATCCTGATTTACAGGTATGGGAAGATCCTGCTCCGCTTTTGCAAGTACTTCTATACTGCTTACGTGTATCTCTGCTCCACCTTCTGCCTTGTCACTGGCTTCTACTTTTCCACTTGCGCTTATAACATACTCATGGCCTATATCAGGGCTTCCCTGAAATACAAGCTGTATCAACCCGCTCCTGTCTCTCAAAAGAACAAAGGATATTCCCCCAAGCTCTCTTATCCTGTGTACCCAACCCTGTACTGTTATTTCTTTTCCTATGTGCTGTGATACTTCTTTTGCCAGGGTTCTCACTCAGTGCCTCCTCTTATTATATCTATCAGAGTTTTTCTTGCCTCTTCCGGATGGGCACGTCCTGATGTACGTGCCATAAGTTTTCCCATAAGAAAGCCAAGAGGCTTATCATCACCTGCTTTTACCTGGTCTGCTGCCGTGCTGTTTTCTTGTATAACAGCATTTATATGTGCATAAAGCTCATCTTTGGATAACTGCTTCCAACCTTTTTCTTCTATAATTGTCAGAGGGTCTTTGTTCTCTTCAAATATTGCTATCAATACCTGCTTTGCTATTTTACCGTGGATCTCCCCGGTTTTAAGCAAACTCATGAGTGATACAAACCTCTCAAGGCTTAGAGGACTATCCGTCAGTTCCATCTTCTGTCTGTTGAGCTGTCTTGCGACATCCCCCGCAAGCCATGATGCTGCAACTTGGGGCTCTGCACCTTTTTTCACTGCAGTTTCAAAGAAATCTGCTCGCGCTATCTCCTCACAAAGATAATCTGCTTGCTGCTCCGTAAGGCCATAACTTTTGATAAAGCGCTGTTTTTTTGCAAGAGGAAGTTCCACTTGGGCTTTTTCCACATCCTCAAGGAAGCTCTTATCTGGTCTAAAAGGAGGCAAATCCGGCTCGGGGAAATATCTATAATCATGAGCGCTCTCTTTTGTTCTCATGGGTTCTGTGACATCCCTATTTTCATTCCAAAGCCTTGTTTCCTGTATTATGGGTTTGCCTTCATCCATCAGAGCTGTCTGCCGTTCTATCTCATAGTCAAGACCAAGCCTTACAAAACGGCTGGAGTTGAGGTTTTTTATCTCTACTTTTGTACCAAGCCCCTGTCCCTTCTTATTGATAGAAACATTGGCATCACATCTTAAAGAACCCTCTTCCATGTTACCGTCACAGACCCCAAGGTATCTTACCATCTTTCTGAGCTCGTGTATCAATGCTTCTGCTTCCGCCCCGGTGCACATATCAGGCTCGGTAACTATCTCAAGAAGAGGTGTCCCTGCTCTATTATAGTCACAGAGAGAAACATCTCCTGCATGTATCATCTTACCTGCATCTTCTTCCAGGTGAACTTCGTGTATTCTTACACGTTTTGTTTCTCCTGATATCTCTATGTCTATGTATCCATCACGTCCTATGGGGTCTTCAAACTGGGAAATCTGATAGTTCTTGGGCATATCTGGATAAAAATAATTCTTTCTCGCAAATACGGCACTATCCGCCAGTTTGCAGTTTAATGCCCTCGCTACTATGTATCCCATTTTTATCGCCTGTTCGTTGAGATTGGGTAAAACTCCTGGATACCCCAGACATACGGGACATACATTGGTATTGGGTTCATCACCAAAATTTGCCTTACAGGAGCAAAAAACTTTACTTTTGGTCAAAAGCTGGATATGTATCTCTAGACCTATAAATGACTGATACACGGCTAACTCCATAGTGGTAAATATTTTTCTGGATATTCTATCGTAAAAACTTCTCTAAAGGCTCTTGCCGTATCAAAAAGCCTCTTTTCCGCAAAAGCAGGTCCGACAAGCTGCATACCAACAGGAAGGTTATTCTCCTGTCCGGCAGGAAAGGCAAGGGCAGGTACACCGGCCATATTGGCTGTTGTTGTAAACTTATCAGCCATTTTCTGCTGAAAAGAAGAAAGTCCTGCTTCTCCATGCAAGAATGCCTGTGTGGGAAATACCGGCATGAGAAGTACATCACTCTTTTTAAATATCTCATCAAGAGCCATTCTTATTGCAGTACGGATTTTCTGAGCCTTGTGGTAATACTTGTCCTGAAAGCCAGACCTTAAGACAAAAGTCCCCAGAAGTATTCTTAGCTTTACCTCGGGACCAAAGCCCTCACTTCTTGATTTTTCTACAAGTTCTTGCGGATTTTCCGCCCATACTGTTCTGTGTCCGTATCTTATTCCCGTATACCTGGCAAGGTTTGCACTTGCTTCCGCAGTAGCTATTGTGTAGTAGGCAGGAACAACATAATCCAAGACAGGGAGCTCAACATCAACTATCTCGTATCCAAGGGATTTAAATCCTTCTTCTGTCTTGGTATAGACTTTTGCTACAGCATCATCCAGCCCCAAGTCTCCTCTGAGTACGGCTATGCGTTTTACATCTGGAGAAACTTCTTCTATCTCAACAGAAGACTGGTCCCGATCATCCTCACCCTTTATAATATCATAGACTTTTTCTACAATATTTATATCCCTTGCCAGAGGTCCTATTACCTCAAGGGAGGAGGCATAAGCAACAAGCCCATATCTTGAGACCGTACCATATGTAGGCTTAAGACCATATACACCACAGAAGGCTGCAGGCTGTCTTATGGAACCTCCAGTATCAGTTCCTAAGGCACAGGGGACAATCCCCGCTGCAACGGCTGCAGCACTTCCTCCAGACGACCCCCCTGCAACTCTGGAAGTGTCCCAAGGATTGTTTGTAATTTTGAGAGCAGAATTATCGCAGGATGAGCCCATTCCAAATTCATCCAGGTTTGTTTTACCGGCAACAACCGCACCTTGTTCTATAAGCTTTTTTATTGCCGTTGCACTGTAAGGGCTGGATAGGTTTTCTAGCATCTTAGAACCACACGTAAGAGGAAAGCCCTCAACAGCTATGTTGTCTTTGACACCGCATAAGAGGCCTACAAGTTCCCCGCGTTTTTCCGCAAGGTCATAGCCTTTTTTTATATCCACGGAGAGAAAAGAACCTATTTCCTTATCCCTCTGCAAAAGTTTATCTTCATACGTGCTTATATCAGCTTCTTTTATTGGCTTGTAATCCATAATAACTCACCTTTTTTACAGAACATTGGGAATAAGAAAATATCTATCTTCTTCCTCGGGGGCTGCATCAAGCAGCATGTCGTTGTCCGGGAACTCTCTTACTACATCTTTCCGAACTCTATTTTTCTTTACCAGAGCGTGTGTAGTGGGCTCCAGATTATCCACATCCAATTCTTCCATCTTTTCAAAATACGCAAGAATTTGTTCCACTTCTTGCATAAATTTTGCAAAATCTGCTTCTTCTAACCTCAATGAAGCAAGTTCTGCCGTTACTTCCAATTCTTTTCTATCCATAGTATTTGACTTTTACATGGTATTGGCCCTTGCGTCAAGGCACAGACAATGATACACAAAATTGCATAAATATACAAGTTTATGCATAACATGCAGTTGTAACCAAAGGGTCTTTTTTGTGTTTTATTTTATAAAAAAGGCACGCAAGCGTAGTGCAGTGTGCCGTTCGGTATTATATTTTATCGGACAGCATTTTAAATTGACCTGATAAAGGAAATTGGTTATATTATGTTGCACACATCTTCAAAAAAAATCGTTGACGGAGCACACAACAGTGCTACAATAGATAAAAATTGCACAGGAGCAACAGTGACAGACTCAAAATTTCCTCAAGTGCATCTCTATGACCAGGACTTGGTAGAGCTATACAATCAAAGCTGGGCGCTATTGGAGGATTTCTGGCAAACAGGAGATAGCAAAAACGGCTGGGCAAAGAGATTTTTTGCCTACTCCGATGACAATGTTATCAATCTCGTAGACAGTTGTATGTCCACTTTTTTTCTGGTATACAGCAATAATGAGTATCCAGCAACACCTCAGCTTGATAATTTTTATAGCAAACAGGAAGAAAATGGTGCAATCAGAGCCAATTACCGCTTGGATACGGGAGAACCATACATAAGCCCGGATAATCCAGAGGGGCTTGCTTTGCCGCTTTTTGCCTGGGCAGAGTATAATGTATATCACAAGATTGGCAACAAGAAGAGAATAAAAGAGATAATGCCAGTCCTTCAAAAATATTATGACTGGCTAGAAAGCAATTTTCGCGATGAGACAGGCCTTTACCATGCCCCACTTGCTGCAACAAGCATCCCTGTTGCAACACGCGCAGAGACTTACTACCCTCTGGATTTTAATGCTGTAATGGCTCTCAATGCCTATTATATGGCAGAGTTAGGAGATTTGCTCAACGATAAGGATCTTAGCTTCTACTATAAAAAACGCTATTTTGCCCTCAAAACACGCATCAATAATATGATGTGGGATGAAGACTCAGGTCTTTATTATGACCTCGATAAGGATAAAAACAAACTGACGATAAAAACATTGGCAGGATACTGGACACTGCTTACGGAGATTCCCGGAGAAAATCAGATTCAGAAACTGATTGCCAATCTCAAGGACCCGGAACTCTTTGGCACGGAGCATCCTTTTCCGGTAATATCCGTAGACGATGCTCAAAAAAACCCTCAAGAAAACTGTATCTTTTTTGCCGTATATCCTGCATACACATTTGTCCTGATAAAAGGCCTCAGCAATTACGGTTACCACGAGATGGCAAGAGAAACTGCCATGAGGCATCTTTATTTTATATTGGACACACTTCATCCAGGAGAAAATAAAAAAGGCTATCTGTGGGAAGCCTACAACCCCCACAAAGAAGGCCCCGCACAATGCCAGACAGAGGGCTTTCCCAAACAAAATAGAATACTTCATATAGCTTTATCCACAATAACCCTGATGATAGAAAACGTAATAGGCCTTATAATAAGCCTTCCCAGAAAAACAGTAGACTGGATAATACCCACCCTTGAGATAATGGGGATAGAAAACCTCTACCTCAAGAGAAACTTTATCACAATACTCACCAACAAAAACAACATGGGCTGGGAAATCCGTCTGGAATCCGAAAAACTATATTACTTTACAATAGATATACTTGGAGTCAAGAAAAAGACGCTACCAATCCCATCTGGAAAATGCTCGATACTGATTGACAAAATATAAAAAACCGAACGGCTGATACGCCTGATAGCGTATCAGCCTTTTTTATCAGCCATGAACCTTTTTTGCAGCCTCCAGCGCAACCTCTACCATAGCAAGCATACCTTTCTCACGCTCCTCAGAACTTGTAAGCTCACCTGTAACCAGACTGTCACTTACAGTAAGAAGGGCAAGAGCCTTTGCCTTATTTCTTAGAGCAATCGCATAAAGAGCAGAAGTTTCCATCTCTACGGCAAGAATACCATTCTCTGCCCACAACTTCCACTCATCAGGATCATGCTGATAAAAAGTATCCGTAGAAATGACCCCTCCAACTCTAGAAGGCAGATTTTTCTTGGAAGCTGCCTCGTAAGCCGCAGAAAGCAACCCAAAATCAGCCCATGGAGCATAATCCATCCCTCTAAAACGTCTCTTATGCATAGAAGAATCAGTGGAAGCAGCAGAAGCAAGCACAAGATTATACAAACCAAGATCAGGCTGCAAACCACCACAAGTCCCTACTCTTATAAGAGTCTTGACCCCATAGTCACGGACTAGCTCTTCCGTATAGATAGAAATAGAAGGCATACCCATCCCAGTCCCCTGTACAGAAACCTTCATTCCATTCCATGTTCCAGTAAAACCCAGCATATTCCTTACCTGATTATAACACTTAACATCTTCCAAAAAATTCTCGGCAATCTGTTTTGCCCGCAAAGGATCTCCTGGAAGAAGCACAATATCTGCAATATCTCCCTGCTTTGCCTCTATATGTATACTCATAAAGCCTCCATAAAATAAAATATATATAAATCTTATAACCTTTCACATTCCTGTGCAACACAAAACTCATAGGGATTAAAACGACTCCCGATAAAATGAGAAGAACCCCTGAGAGGCTCAACAGAAGAAATAAGACCTTTCTCCACAAAAACACTTAGATTCCTATACCGCCATACAAAACTCGGAGTACTGGAAAAAAGCCATTCCCAAGAAGCAAAGAACTCCGCTCTATCCGCACAGCATTTTTTAATATCATCTTCCCACACATATTCTTGAGAAAGCGACCACTTATCTGCTACCATACCAACAATATCTTCCGGTAAAACATCAACATAATCACAAACACATCCAACATTAGCCCTTACAGAAGAAATCGCCCTACTTTCAAAAAAACCACAGACAGGCCTCAGAGCAGAAGAAACAACAGAAGAGTCAGAGGAAACAAGCAAGGTACTGTGAAGCATAATCCTTCCCTGAGCAATCTTAAAAGCAGCACCAGAAACTTTCTTTCCATCAGATAGAAAAATAGCAGAACGCTCATCTATTTTTGTCTCAAGTCCAATACCAATAAGCACATCTGATAAAATAAGTGCAAGAAAATCTCTATTGCATTTTCTATCGGATATAAGACAAAAATTGATATTACCACTGTCATGATAGACAGCCCCTCCACCGGATATTCTTCTTGCAAGATTGATATCATTCTTTTTAAGAAAAAGAGGATTACATTCCGCCCAGGGGTTTTGGAAGCGACCTATGACCACAGACGGACTATTGGCATATACAAAGAGCACCTCATCCTCTGTATTGCCAAGAAGATACTCTTCATATGCCAGATTGAGATATACATTATCCGACCGAGAAAATATTACTTTGCGCTTCACGATTAATATGTGGCACCACTGATTGTTACCTGCCAAACATACCAGCCATCATCGCCCTCTTTCATCTTAAACTCAATAGGTTCATTGGTATATGTCCATCCACTGACAGTTGTTGTGGCAACATCACCTGATACAGAGACAGCTCCATGAGAATAACTATTTCCTGAAGGAAGCTTTTGCCCCAGGGTATTGTTATAATCTTTTACATTATCATAGTTGGGAGCATCCGGGTGATAATTGGTATAAACCTCAGAAGGTGCATTATTAACATCATCAAAAAACATATCTATTCTCTCTTCTATACCTATCTTGTTCTTAAGATCACAGGAAAAAAGCATAAAAACAATACCAACAAGCAAAGAAAATATTATAACCCTATTTATATTTTTCATAATAGCCTCCGTTATATATCAGCCTGTACAAGATATGGTACAAGCCTTTTATCAAAAAACTCAAGAACAGACATATAAGCTCCGTAGAACTCGTTCCATCTGTCATAGTCCCCCGTAAGAACCTTGGCCCGAAGAGGTATATAAAGCCTGACAATCATATAACGCCTGAGAGACAATGCAGAAAGTGCATAATATCTGTAGTTAAAACCAAGGTAAGCAGACTGAGAGGTAAGAGGATCTATTTCTTTTTTTCTATATTCTATTGCAACATCCCTGCCTTTTTCTTTTTCTATTCTATTAAACTCCTCAAGCTTTCTGTCTATTATTTGTTTTAACGCATTCTGCTCTTTTTTTAATGCATCAGCTTTGTCCGCATAAGATTCAAGCTGAAACATGACAGACTCAAGTGCGGATAAAGGATCCTTAAGCATCTTAGCACTTCTTTCCTTGTTCCATGCAGAAAAATCAAGAGGTTTCCCGTGAGAAGAAAACTTCTCAGAAGGAGGAGCCCCAAGCTCAACAGTAACAGCCTCTTCTGGTCCCAGCGCAACCGACTGTCCTTGCGCTGTCACCTCAACCTTTCCTGATAAGACATGGATAAGAGAGCTTCCGTCGCTTGCACTTACAATGGTAAACTCTGTTCCCCTGACACCACATATTGCTCCTTGTGTCCGGGACATAGGCTCTGTTCCTGAGAACTTGCCAAACTTATAGCTAACCTCTCCCATCAGAGCTGCAAAACCGGTCTGTTTTTCTTCTCCATAAGGCATATCCTCCACAAGAAAGACAGAATCCGGACCAATCTTTATGGTAGTCCCGTTACCCATCTCAAGCTCTACAAAGCCGTCAGAAGAGGTAACAACCCCTTCTCCGGGCATAAGTACATCTCCTATAAAAAGCTCAACAAGTCCTCCGTTCTTTTCTTTTTTATCTGCCCAACCCTCAAGATAAGAAACAGTAATTTCCTGAGAAAAAGCATAAGACAACAGGAGAAAAAAGGTTAAAAAACCAATTGTCATTTTTCTCATAGGGCAGGCCCCCTTATTCCCAAGATAGAAGGAATACCTTTTACAGGTCTTCCTATAAGAAGCATAAACTCACCTCCCGCAGTATCAATGATAACACAGTTAGTATCCTGGTTAAGATAATTCTTCTGATATGAATCTATTTCCATCTTTATACCCGGCCACAGATCTGAAATACGCTCGGGATAAAAAATTTCCCGTATCGTATAATCTTTGAGTTTAAATCCGCCGGAAGAGAGATATTGCCAGAGAGACTGCATATCGGTAGGCGTGCTTATTATCTCCGATTCAAAAAGAAAAGGCAGCCTGCTCACAGCAGTCAGCGCTGTTATATCTCCTTTGTTGATAAGACTGATAACAATGTCCACATCCTCCCTGTCTGCTCTATACGGAAGAGACTGACATGATGTAAGAATAAATAAGATGATAATAAGTAATACTATTTTTTTCATATTCTTCTCCATTTATCAAAATTCAATTCCTACAGAAAGTCTTATATTGGGAGCAAAATGGAACTCCCAGCCTCTTGCCTCAGGAGAAAAAAGATACTGTCCCACATCAGGAACCCAATATCTTTCTCTGAGAGGGAGCTGAGCTGCCAAATAGCCCAATCCCCCTGCCTCAGCAAAAAATCTACCAAAACGAAATCTATATCCTGCATACGCAGAACCCAAAAGTCCGTACGAGAAACGCTTGGCATAGCCAATCGTATTTGCAGGATAGTTGTTACCAATATCATCCACAAGGTCCTGGTTAACATCTGCTACAGCACCTGTAGAAGTATATCCTCCAAAGCCAAGTCCAAAAACAAAGCCTCCAGAATCAGGGCTTACGTACAAAATCATGATAGAAGAAGCCCAGGATTCTCCCATAGTACTCTCATCATTTTCCATACTTTTAAAGTATATACCATAAAGCATCGTAAGGTTAAATTCTGTATAAAAATCCAACCATAAAGGCACACCAAGTCCCATCTCCTGTCCAACAACAAGATAACCGCCGGGATTATAGAAAAAATACAATGGCTTCTTCTCTCCTGCAAGTTTTTCTTCTATCGGTGGCTCGGAAAGAGTTTTCTGGTAAGCAGAAATGAGTTCTTCCTTTGCCCTATCAAGTCCTTCTGTAGAAACAGAGTTTTCAAACCTTTGCATGAGCTCCGTAAAGAACAGTTCAGCCTGGTTTTTATCTCTTCTGGCATAGTATATGAGGGCTGCCTCCTGTGATTTTATAAAAGCCGATTCCTCGGGTAATATATCCGGCACACTAAAATCAACATAAGTGATTTCTCCCTCTGATATTTTTATACTTTGCCGATAGATTACTGTTTCTGTCCCTAGCCTGTTCTGAGTTATTGTAAGTACATATTCTCCCGCAACTACATTGACAAGAGATACAAGGTCATCTCCAGCATAAAAATCATTGATATACACAGAATAGGATAATGATAAGCCGTTGTTGTTGAGAGACAGCTCGCCATATCCCACATGGGAACCGCTCAAAGCATCTATCATATCTGCAACAAGCCTATCTGTTGCAGAAAATATCCCAAGCAATGATTTTGTACGCTGCTCTTTTACAAGGCTTATTTTTCCTTCTTGTGCATCAAAAACAGAAAGCTCCGACACTATAATACCATCATCCAGAAATATTCTGCCAAATAAAAGATTATCTAACCTTTTTTCAAGACAATAGTCTGACATCTCCTGCTCGGAAGCAAAGTCTGCACTAATATAGTTCTTGATTACTTCATAACGATTGAGAAGATACAAAGAGAGAATAATGGTATCCTGAATTGTCTCGGCAACCACGCTATACTCATCTGAGCTAGTCTGGTTCTCCGGTAAAAAGATTTCTATGCGCGCCTTCTCCTGGGCGAATGACAAAAATGAGGATAAAACTATAATAAGACACGCAAAAAGGCGTCGCATCTGACTACTCCTTTTTATATAATAACACAGTTTTTATGTTTTTGCTCTCTATGCTGTTGTTCTTCCTAAGAACATATTATATTACATTAAGATATATATATACAGTAATGAATACTTTTATTGATAAAATAGTGTCAGTAAAAAGACTATAAAATAAAGAATGGAGCTTCTTTTATGGACAGGCAAGAGATTTTAAAGCTACTAAAAAAAAACAGGTACAATCCTAGATTGATGGGGTTTTCCGCCCTTGACAGATATTACAGATTTTATGATGACCAGTATTATCTCTTGATAAAGAGTTCTGCTGATATGGTAGCTCTTGCACAAATGTTTGATAATCTTATTTTCCCATCTATGTTTGCAATAGAGGCTGCAATAGTAGAAGAAGATTCTGTTGTTCTATTTTCAGAAGAAGGAATGTTTTCTTACTTACCGGAGCTTAACATTACAGCAGATCCTTTTTCCAGAAGGTTTTACATGTCTGATTCGGCTATAAAAAGTATAAGGAGTAAAAAACTGGAATGCGCAGGAGAGTATTCCATAAGGGATGTGTTAAATATTGCAATTATGATTTCACGCTATGATTTTTCTATTGAAGGAGATTTCTTTCCAGATATGAAGTCATATATGCCATCACAGGATGAGCAAAGAATTTTTCTGTCATTGCTTATGAGTTCCTATAAGCCTTGGAAAGGTCTCTCTCTGCTTGATAAAAGCGGTTTATTGTCCGTACTGTGGCCTGAGCTGGCAAGAATGAAGGATGTAGAACACAGTAAAGATTATCATCCCGAGGGTTCTGTCTGGCAACATACACTGGAAGCTTTGCGATATCCCAAAAAAAGGTTGTTGCCTGTTACTCTTGCTGTTCTTCTGCATGATGCAGGAAAACCTCTTGCTACGGAGCAGGATGGGAAACGTTTCTTTGCTCATGCAAATATAGGAGAATCTATAGCCCGCTCATTTCTCAAGCGACTTGGATTTTCAAGCTCTCTTACAGAGGATGTTGCTTTTCTTGTTAGACACCATATGCTGCCACATGCTCTCCCTTCTTTGCGTCCTTCTTCTGTCAGCAATGTATTGGATTCTCCTCTTTTCCCTATGCTTCTCGAGGTGTATCGTTGCGATTTATTTTCTACTTTTAAAGGTCCGGATAGTTATCACCGCTCCTGTAAGGCTTACAAGGCTTATCTTAAAAATAGAAAGAATCCATATAAAAATATGGATTTTAAAAAAGATGTTAAGCTCTTTGTAGAATAAAAAAGCACCGCCTGAGCGGTGCGTTCGGTCTGTTATTTTATTTTTTTTCTGAGGAAATCCGATAAAGAGTCCAGACTATTGTCTATAAGGGTAGCTTGTTTTTGCTTGTTTAAGGCTTCTTTTAATCGGTCAGGCAGTGGGGGGAATTCTCCTGTTGCCTGTTTTACTACTTCCAAAAACTTGCCTGGATGAGCTGTAGATAGGCTTATGATATTGTGTGCAGGGTTCTTCTGCATATATCGCTCGGATGCAAGTACTCCTACTGCTGTATGGGGATCCAAAAAAGTCTGCTTTTTTTTGTGATATCGGCTAATTGTTTCCAGTGTTTCCTTGTCTGATATGCTGCAACCTGTTATATGCTCTGCCATTTTTTCTCTGCTTCCAAACAATGCCTTAAGTCTCTCAAAATTACTCGGATTCCCAACATCCATGGCATTGGAAAGGGTGTGCAATGATGGTCTTGGTTTGTATTCTCCGCCTGCGAGATATTGGGGTACCACGTCATTGGCATTGGTTGCAGCTATAAATCCGCTTGTCGGCATCCCCCAGATGCTTGCATATACTCCTGCTGTGAGATTGCCAAAGTTGCCGCTGGGCACGCAAAATACCGGCGCTTTGTCTGTGTCTTTGAGCTGTGCATATGCGTATACATAATAGAACGACTGAGGGATAAGTCTTCCAAGATTGATGGAATTTGCACTGGTAAGATTAAAGGTGCTCCTAAGCTCGGTGTCCATGAATGCTTCTTTCACCATTCTTTGACAATCATCAAAAGAGCCTTTTACTTCCAATGCATGAATGTTGGCTCCAAGTGTCGTAAGTTGCTTTTCCTGTAGAGGGCTTACCCTGCCGGAAGGATAGAGGATAACAACATCTATGTTTTCTTTTTTATAGAATGCCTGTGCAACAGCGCTGCCCGTATCCCCGGATGTTGCAGTAAGTATAACAGCTTTTCTATGTTCCTGCTTTAAGAACTCTTCCATACAAGTCGCAAGAAAAGAGGCTCCAAAATCTTTGAAAGCACAGGAAGGTCCATGGAAGAGTTCCAGAAGATACAGCTTGTTATCAAGATGTACAAGCTCAGGGGAAAAAGGAAAGGCTTTTTCGGCTATTTCTTTTGCTTTGTCTTTATCAAAGTAGTCGGGGAAGAGCGCAGTTATAAGCTTGCCTGCTATAGCTGTAAAATCCATGCCAGGATTAAGAGAGGCAAAAAGTTCCTGCAAATCAGGATGCTTTACTGGATGGTAGAGGCCTCCATCAGGGGCAAGTCCCCGAAATATAGCCTCCTCATAACTCACAATATGTCGGATATCTCTGGTACTGCAAAACTGCATTTTTGCTCCTTACAGGCCTTATGCTTTAAAAAAGGCATCGTGGACTGTTTTTATTGTTTTTTGTCCCTCTTTCTCATCAACAACAAAGGAAAGATTTAACTCCGATGAGCCTTGAGCTATTGCATGGACATTAATACCGGCCTTGCCCACAGCATCAAATAGCCTCCCGGCTATGCCAGGCGTTCCTCTCATGTTTTCTCCCACAATAGCGACGATTTCCAGATCATTTATGCAATCAAACCGAGATACAAGTCTTGCTCTCTTTTCATATTCCAGTGTTTTCTCAAGTGCAGAGATTGCTTTTCTTGCCTCACTGCTTCTACAGACAATACAGATACTATGCTCGGATGATGCCTGAGAAATCATTATTATATTTATTTTTGATTCTGCAAGTGCGGAGAAAACCCTAGCTGCTATCCCGGGAGTACCCATCATTCCGCTGCCTTCTATATTTATGAGCGACACACCTGGTATGGAGGCTATACCTGTAATAGGCCATTTGTGTCTTTTTGCATCTTTTACTATTCTTGTGCCGGGGTAAGATGGATTCATCGTGTTCTTTATTACTATCGGAATATTTTTCTCAACAGCAGGAATCATAGTATAGGGGTGTATAACCTTTGCACCAAAAAAGGAAAGCTCCATAGCTTCTGCAAAAGAAACCTCTTCCAGAACAAACGCATCTTTTACTATTCTGGGATCAGCACTTAGAACTCCGTCCACATCCGTCCATATCTCAACCTCGGAAGCTCCAACACCCGCACCAACTATAGCGGCACTATAATCAGAACCGTTTCTTCCCAGTGTTGTTGTAACACCTTCTTCTGTAGAACCTATGAATCCAGTTACGATATATATATTGTCTCCTGACAGCCTTTTTTCTATAAGACCATAAGTTGTCTCAAAATCTACAACAGCTTCTCCGTGGCTTGCATCTGTTCTTATAATCTCTCTTGCATCAACATATTCTGCTGCATATCCAAGAGATTTTATATAAGCCGATATAAGATTGCAGTTGAGCCTCTCTCCAAAACTTGCAATAAGATCCTTGCTTCTCTTGGAGCACTCTTTTACAAGTTCCACTCCGTGCAGGATATCCTTTAACTCATCCAAAAGCCCAGATAAAACAGAAAACACTTCTTCTTTTTCTTTTTCATCAGCTATTAAACCATCCACCGCTGTTTTTTGCTTATCCGTAAGAGCAGCAAAATCTTCCCTATAACTGGCATCTCCTTTTTCTGCCTTATCCGCCATTGTAAGGAGCATATCTGTTACACCTTTCATGGCAGAAAAAACAACAGCAATCCTCTCCGTCTTTGCAATATCAAGAACAATACTGACTACTGTCTTTATCCTATCCGCATCTGCAACAGAACTTCCGCCAAACTTAAGAACTTTCATGTTTGCTTATGCCTCCAAGTTGTGATACAATTTCTAGAAAATAATTACAGAGAAGAGGAGTTTTATCAATATACACATTGATGTATAGATATGCAAAAAAAGCCTAAAAAACATAAAATTATTGCATTTTTTTCTATTTTTATTCTTTTCTCGGTAATTTTATTCGCAAGCTGTAAAAGTATAAAAGATACAGTCTCTCAGCAACCCAAAATAAACCAGATAGAACCCACATCACCAACTCAAACGCCAATGCCACCTCAAAAGCTGATAGAGGAACAGCAGATAAAAATACCATCCGGATTCTTTCCTGTTACAGATAATACAGGTCCTATAGCCTTTATACCAGAAAAAAACAATGAGGCGGTACTATTCCTATGTACCAAAGAAAAACAATTTACAATATATACCCTTTCAAGGAAAGAGAGAATATACGATATAGAGTCATTTGCTGATTTTTATGCAATATGGCTGGAGAAAGGGAATCCACCTCATAAGATAAAACTGGGTAAATATCCCCTTTTGTACCAAATACAAGAAAAGACAATAACAGAAAATGCCATAATGTATATTTTTTCCTTTCTTACAGCACAAAAGAAAGTGGATGCCATAATCAGTATATCACAGCAGTCCCCTCCGACTGTAAACTTTTTTGACACAACTCCAGACAAAAGCATAGATATAGAAGATTATAACGATGACAACATACCGGATATACTTGTAAGAGAAAATCTTTTTGAACAAGGAACAGGAAAAGAAACATTTCTATATCTATATAAGTGGAACGGCCACGACTTTGAGATTTCTCATTCTCTGGCAGTGGTAAGAAGCCTTAATAACTTTTTCTATCAGACAGTATCCGAACTCCAAAGAGGCGATCTAGAATCCTTTTACAATCGGGCGGTAGAAGGAAGACCAGCCAGCATCTGGCAAATATTTGTGCCAGAAATAGGAACAGCACCAAAAACTACAGGAAGTATACTGATTACATTTCCGCCTTTGTTTGAAAACCCGTTCCCGGACAATGCAAGACCTCTCAGTACTATAAAAATACCTGTAAAAGTAGAAGCAGAAGGAAAAACTTTTATTGCACACGCACAGCTGCAAATATGTAAATTCCCCTTTACCCGCAAAGCTTTTCTCTTTGTGATTGACAGAAACGCCCCATGACCTTAGAGTATGCCCATGAAGTACAGAATAGAAGGCGGATTCCCTCTCAAGGGAACCATAAAAGCAAAAGGCAATAAAAACGCAGCCCTGCCATGTATAGCCGCCTGTCTCCTTACGGACGAGCCGGTAATACTCAGAAACATACCCAACATACAGGATGTAAAAGTAACCCTATCTATAATACAGGATTTGGGAGCAAATGTAGAAAAAATAGACAACAACACTTATAAAATAACCACAAGCGACATAAAGAGCTCGGAGCTCCCTCCTGAGAAGGCAAAGCTCATACGTGCCTCAATACTCTTCGCAGGCCCATTGCTTGCAAGAACCGGAAAAGCGATACTCCCCCCACCGGGAGGAGACGTGATAGGCAGGAGAAGACTGGACACTCATTTTCTTGCCTTTTCAGAGCTTGGAGCCCGTGTGGAAATAGACGGTGTTTTTCGTATAAGTGCAAATAAGCTCGTAGGAGAAGACATCTTTCTTGATGAAGCCTCCGTAACAGCAACTGAGAATGCAATAATGGCTGCCGTACTTGCAGAAGGCACAACAGTATTGCGCAACGCAGCATCAGAACCACACGTACAGGACCTATGCAACATGTTGAGCAATATGGGAGCAAAAATAAGCGGCATAGGCTCCAACATCCTCACGATAGAAGGCGTAAAAAAACTGCGCAGCACTGACTTTTCTATAGGTTCCGACTATATGGAAGTAGGCTCCTTTATAGGCCTTGCCGCAGTAACAAGGGGAGAAATAACAATAGAAAACGCAAGCCCTCAGCACCTCAGGATGATAAAACTGGCCTACTCCAAACTGGGAATACATTGGGAACAGGAAGAAAACACAATACGCGTCCCATCCCCGCAGCAACTCAGAGTAATCCCTGACCTGGGCGGCATGATACCCAAGATAGACGACGCACCATGGCCCGGATTCCCGGCCGATCTTACAAGCATAATGACAGTAGTCGCCACGCAGGTAGAAGGCACAATCCTCATACACGAAAAAATGTTTGAATCCCGCATGTTCTTTGTAGACAAGCTAATAGAAATGGGTGCAAGAATAATCCTCTGTGACCCGCACAGAGCAGTAGTATCCGGCCCCTCCCGCCTGAGAGGCGCAGAACTCACATCTCCAGATGTGCGAGCAGGCATGGCAATGGTCATAGCCGCACTCTGTGCAGAAGGAAACAGCCTGATACACAACGTATACCAAGTAGAAAGAGGATATGAAGACCTGGTAGGCAGACTCAATAAACTGGGAGCACAGATAAAAAGAGAAAAAGCGGATTAGACTGAACGGGCAGCCCGTCATACGGCAGGCTGCCCTTTTCTGTAAGCAAAAACTATCAAAATCGTTATTTTAACATAAGATTTATCATAGTTATATCATCCGCAAGATGCCCCTTGGAAATCCAAGTATTCACAGCCTCATCCACAAGAGAATCAAAAGAAGAAAAATCATTCTTATATGCACTCTTAAAAAGCTCCAATACCCTCTCGTCGCCAAACCTCCTGCCATCCATATCCAGAATATCGGAAATACCATCGGAATACGCAAATATACGCATTCCTGGCTGAAAATCAAGCTTAAAAGCACAATCCACACTCAAGTTGCTATCCATACCCAGTGGAGGAAGATTAGCCTTAATACGCTTTATTGAAACCTGCCCGCCATCCTGTACAAAGGCATAAGAAACAGGAAAACCGCAATTAAATATGAGACAGCCGGAAGACGGAGAAACAAAAATAAAAATACCGGCCACAAACACATCTGCAGGCAAAATATCCGCCAAAACATTATTGACAAGTGCAACCGTCTCCTCCGGCCTCCTGGCAGCAACCCTTTTTATCATAGAAAAAACAGCCCCAAGTGCACTTGTAGCAAGAGCAGCGGATACATTCTTACCCATAACATCAAAACAAGAAGCCATAACCCCGTCAGCTGCAAGCTCGGAAAAAGAAAAAAAATCCCCACCAATCATATAAGCCATACGGTTATAAAAAGAAAGCTCCACATGTTGGGAAGCAAAATTCCTATGACGCAAAAGAGTAGCCTGCATTTCCCTTGCCCGCTCCATCTCTCGCCTATTTATTTCATTGAGATAGCGTATCATCTCTCTAAGGCTTATAATCCCTGCAAAACTCTTTCTGTACTCTACAATAAACCATCCAGAAAGCTCGGAATCCCTATTCTCATCAAGAGCTTCCGCAACAAGAACATCCACATAATCCAAAGCATCCACAAGCCTGGCATCTACGACATACTCTTCAAGCTCACCATGAAAAATCTTTTTTATTGCAGTATCCACAGAAGCAAGAAGATCCGATTTACTAACAAGACCAATGACAGCACCGTTTTTCTCAACTGGCACAACATCTATGCCCTCGCTATCCATATAATCAAGAACCCACTCTACCTCAGAGTTGATACTGACAGGCTCAATATATCTTGCTATAGAGCCCACATGCATAAAGGAAAAAGAAGATGTGTTACTAATAGTCCCCATAACATATCATTATCATATCAATGAGATAAAAAAACAATACCTAAAACATGTCAATAATAAATAATTACTTGTCATAACAGATTAAAAAAAGGCACTGCGAAAGCAGTGCCGTTCGATATATAAAATCAGATTTTTTCCATTATCTTTGCAAGACGTTTTGCAAAACCCACACTGTCCTTTGGCTTTTGTCCAGCAAGAAGGATTGCCTGGTCAAGAAGTATGTGAGCCATGTCTTTTGCAAGCTCATCATCTGCCTGTTCAATGCGCTTTATAACTGGATGTTCCGTGTTTATCTCAAGTATAGGCTTGATATCGGATAGGGCATCCTGCCCCATTGCCTTAAGCAGCTCTTGCATCTTGAGGGAAGGTGTAAACTCATCAAGTACTATACAGGCAGGTGAGTCCTCAAGTCTTACAGAGGCTATAACATCCTTGACCTCGTCCCCAAGTATTTTTTTGATTTTTTCCGCAACTGTTTTTCCCTCCTCTGCTTTCTTCTTCTTTTCCTCGTCATTGATAAACTCATCCTCTGCCTTGCTTGTGTTTACCGCCTTGAGCTCATAGTCTTTGTACTTGCCTATAAGAGGCACAATAAGCTCGTCTATCTCATCGTCCATTATAAGCACTTCTACATTCTTTTTCTTATATGCCTCAAGCACAGGCGCATTCCTCAACACAGCCTCGTCCCCACCGCTTATATAGTATATCGCCTTTTGCTCCTTATTGTTGATTCTTTCTACATATTCAGCAAGGGAAGTATAACCTGCAGCAGAAGTGGATTTAAAACGAACAAGGTCAACAAGTAAATCCTTATGTGCAAAATCAGAATAAAGTCCTTCTTTTAAGGGCTTATTGTATTGTCTTATAAACTCAAGATATTTCTCTGGCTCTTCCTTTGCAACTCTTTGACATTCTTGCAAAAACCTCTTTACAGTTGCATTTCTTATGTTTGCAAGAATTCTATGCTCCTGTAGCATCTCACGGCTGACATTGAGAGGTAAATCCTCGGAATCTATAATACCACGCAGAAACCTGAGATATTGGGGCAACAGCTCCTTATCATCCTCTGTGATAAAAACACGCTTTACATAAAGCCTTATACCAGGCCTATAATCCGCAGAAAACATATCAAAAGGAGCCCTGCGCGGAACAAACAAAAGACTACTGTACTCCATTGTGCCCTCTGCCTTGATATGAAGATAAAAAAGAGGCTCCTCATCATCTCCTGATATATTCTTATAAAACTCCACATAATCCTTATGCTCAAGCTCGGATTTGGACCTACGCCATAAAGCCTGAGCAGAATTAACCTGTTCCTCTTTCTTGTTTCCTTTATCATCCTCGTAAGAAAGATATATGGGAAAAGCAATATGATTGGAGTATCGCTTGACAATCTCCCTTATCCTCCACTCGGAGGCAAACTCCTTTGCATCCTCCTTGAGATGCAGTACAATACTCGTACCATGTCCTTCCCGCTTGGCCTTATCTATCTCATACTCACCCTTACCATCGCTTACCCAGCGCCATGCCTGTTCCTCGCCAGCCTTTTTACTTATCACTTCAACCCTGTCAGCAACCATAAAGGCACTGTAAAAGCCCACACCAAATTGTCCGATAAGCTCAGAATCCTTTTTCTCATCGCCAGACAACCTGGAAAGAAACTCTCTGGTACCAGACTTGGCAATAGTACCCAGATGCTCCACAAGATCTTCATCGTTCATACCAATACCCGTATCTGACACAGTAAGCAGCGCCTTATCCTTATCAAAAGAGATATCAATCCTGGGAGCAAAATCTAGCCCTTTATAAGCATCATCCGTAAGAGTAAGAATCTTAAGCTTATCAAGCGCATCCGATGCATTGGAAACGAGCTCGCGCAAAAAAATCTCCCTGTGGGAATAAAGAGAATAGATTAGGATATCAAGCAATCTGTTAACCTCAGTCTGAAAATGATGCTTTGCCATTGCACAACTCCTGTCATTAAATATTTGTAAAAAATATAAAAATATAAAGCAAAAGAGAAAAGAGGAAAAAACAAATTATACCGAACGGCAGCCCGCCCTTACGGGACGGACTGCCTTTTCTTTACACACAAAAAAAAGGGGATAAAAAAATCCCCTGTAATTGCATACAAACAAGTGACTAAAAATGAAAAATAATACCAGCAGAAATCCTGGTACAGTTATTAATCCATGCAGGAGGGCCTACTGGCAATTCCTGCTTGAGCTCAGTAATCAAATCCATATTGGGATGGACCTTGATTCTAAGCCCTGCATCAAGATAAGGACCAAGATAAAAAAAAGCAGGCTCAGCAATGACAAACTGAGGACTAAGCCCCACCCCCACATAGGGAATAAGACTTTGAGAAGCTGGGAACAAAAAGACAAGGCCTATCTCACCCGTAAGCAAAAAATCGGCAACAATCTCTCCGCCTCTCTGAGTAGTATTTATACCTATATCGGCACCAAGTTTTAACTCCATACTCTCCGCAAGATTTTGGTGATAAGCAAGACGGAAATCAAGAAAACCCTTATCATAATTAAAAAAATCCACTCCAAGCTGTGTGGAAAACATCTGCGGAAAAGCAGCAATAGTAGCTATAAAAAAAGTGAGTATAAAAAAACATTTCTTCATTACAGCCTCCGATTTTACTATATAGCAATAATCGGAAAATAACACTACATTTTAAATATGAAAGAGAACATAGCAACACTGGCGGTGTGGGATGCCTTCAGAAATCCCTCGGAATGCCCTCTCTGCTCTCTTCTGGAAAAAGCAGAAGAAAAATATGTAGAGTTTTATCTGGTAAACATCATGCAACCAGAGGCAAGAATAGCAATAGAAAAAACAGGCTACTGCAAACATCACATAAGGCTTTTGTACCAGAGAAGAGACCTTCTCCCTCTTGCCATACAGCTCAACGACATACTCACGATAAGAATAAAAGAACGGGAAAAGATGTTTAGGAATCTAATCATCTCGGCAGAAGATGCAGGAGAAAACAATAAGAAAAAAGGTTTTATATTTTTTAACAAACAGGAAATGCAAAAAGAAAGCACCTGCCTCATCTGCGATGCACTGGATAAAGATAGAGATATAAACAGGCGCATAACTATAGAACTGTGGAAAAAACACGATGACTTTAAAGAGCTTTTTAAAAGCAGCAGAGGCTTTTGTATGAAACATGAGGTTGACCTCATAAAGACCGCAAAAAAAAGACTATCGGGAAAGCTTTTTAAAGATTTCACTTCTGTTATGGATGATATACAAAAAAAAGAATATAAACGCATTAAAGAAGAGCTGGAGTACTTCATAGACCAGTATGATTATCAGAACGCAAACAGGCCATGGAAAACATCGCGGGATGCTGTACCAAGGGTAATAAGAAAGATTATGGGAAACGCCATTGTTCCAGAAATCAAGCCCAAAGGACCGGGAGAATAGGGCTTTTGCCTTTTATATGCCTAAGGCAGGCGGACATGCACACTCGCCAGCTATTAGCACTATAAAGTACGCATATCCGCCGTTCGGTATAAATAAAAAGGCTGCCTTTTGGCAGCCTATCATTTTTGCTGTTATATGGTTTATCAGAACTTCTCTATCTTGGCAGAACTCTTAAGTTCTTCTATATACTGCTGAAGCTTCTCCGACTTTTTCTGGTCAACAAGCATATTGAGAAGCTGAGGCTTAGCATCATCAAATGATATTACAGAAGATGCTTTTTTATCCTCAACTTTGATGATATGCAAACCAAACTGAGTCCTTACAACATCGCTTACTTCACCTACTCCCAGGGAAAATGCTGCATCTTCAAAAGGTTTTACCATCTGCCCTTTGCCAAAATAGCCAAGGTCTCCCCCCTGAGGCCCGGAGGGACCTTCGGAATATTTTTTTGCAAGTTCTGCAAAATCTGCACCCTTTGCCAGCTCTTCTTTAACTTGCTTTATTTTTGCATATGCTGCATCTTCTTCCTCTTTTGATGCATCCTGTGCAAGACTTATGAGAATATGTCTGGCATGTACCTGCTCCGGCTGAACAAACTGAGAAGGATTAGCGTCATAATATTCTTTTGCCTCTTCATCGGATACCTCTATATCCTTGAGTACTCTGTTCTCTATAAGTTCCTGTAGGATAAATGCATCTTCTATCTCCTGTCTAAACTCTTCTTCTGTGTTAAATCCGGCCTGAGAAAGAGCATTGGTAAAGTTCTCATCAGATCCGCTTCTTGTCTTAATATCCGCAAGCTGTTTGTCTACTTCTGCTTTATCCGCATTTATCTTCTGTTTTGCAGCTTCTTGAAGTAGTAATTCTCTTGCTATAAGCTGATCAATGACCTGCTCTTTTATCTTTGCTTTATCCTCTTCTGAGGGCTGCATGCCATATTGTGCATACTGAGCAAGATATCGTGCCATTTCTCTGTCTATCTGCTCCACATAGATTGCTTTTCCGTTTACTTTTGCGGCCACTGTTCCTCCACTCTCCTGCCCCTTTGCACACATAGGAAATAAAAATACAGAAAGGACAAGAATTATTAATAATATTTTGTTTTTCTTCATTATGAAAAACTCCTTATAGATATTGTATCACAATACAATATCTACGCATTTATTACCAGTCGTTTTTATGCTATGCGGCTGCTGTTTCCATTTTTTTTATGGATCTGGGTATCCATATGGCAGATATGAGTGCCGTAAGCAAGTTACCTAGCATTACTCCTCCCCATACTCCGTATATCCCCCAGTCAAATACATAAACAAAGATTATCACCGCCGGAACCGCAAGCAATATAAGCCTTAAAAGAACAAGTACCATGCCGTTCCAGCCTTTTCCTACCGCCTGGAAAAATGAGCGTCCCAGTATCCCAAGAGAAGAAAAGATAAAAGCATATTCCAAAAATCTTACCTGTCTTACAGCATAATCCAGAACCTCAGGAACGTCCGTAAAGAATGCATATATCTTGGGTGCAAATATAACAATCAGAAAAACTACCACAGCAGAAACGGATATAGAAACAGTAATAGCTGTGCTCCAGGCCTTTTTTACTCTGTCAAAGCGCTTTCTTCCGTAGTTCTGTCCCACTATAGTAACAATGGCCGAAGCTATTGCAAATATGGGCATCAATACCGCCTGATCTATTCTACCACACAAAGCAAAGGCAGTAAGAGCTCTTTCGTCTATGGATATAACTACCGTATTAAATATAAGGAAGCTAAGGGACATAATCATCTGTCCCAATGCCTGTGGGAAGCCCACAACTGTTATCTCTTTCATAACATATGCTCTAAAACCAGAAAGCTTAAAGTGTACAGGAACTCTAGTCCTTCCGGACAGGAAGATAAAGACTATGTACAGAAAGGCTATTGCCTGAGAAATTACAGTCGCTAGTGCTGCACCTTTTATACCCATGTTAAAGACAAATATAGCTATCGGGTCCAGTATGACATTTAACACTGTACCAAGTATCATAGAAACCATAACATATTTCATGAGCCCTTCACCTTGCAGAACTCCCATAAAGACGTTGGCAATAAACATAAAGGCAGCAGCAGGAAGTATATAAGCAAGATAATCTCTTGCATTGGCAAAATAGCTTCCTTCTGCTCCCAGCATGGATACCAGAGGATTGAGGAATATATACCCCAATACGAGAACAAGGATGCTGATTATTACCGCAAGAAATATGCCCGAGTCGGCTGCAGCATCCAACTTGTCCTCGCTTTTTTCTCCCACAGCTCTTGCAACAAGAGAGGCTGTTCCTACCATGAGGCCATTGCTAAGTGCAATTATAAAAAACATAAGAGGGAAAATTATTCCCACTCCTCCAACAATAGACGGATCAGAAAGATCAATTCTGCTTATCCAGATTGTATCGGTTATGTTATAAATAAGCTGAAAAACCATACCTGCAAATATTGGCAATGCAAGCTTTAGTATAAGAGGCAGAATAGGACCGTTAAACATCTGCTCTTCTCTGTTTGCTTCCATATTTTGTTTTCTCCCGTAAAAAATAGATTAAACGTCTAACTAATCAAAAATAAAAAATAAATTAGTCCGAGTCAAAGATTATTGTGATATTTTCCATTCTAGTTTCATACCAGAACAGGCAGAAACAATATCTCCATATTTTTCCGGTACTATCCACTCACGTCTAACAAGACAAATAGTCCCTTTATTGCGTGGAAGTCCATAAAAATCAGCACCATAGACAGAGGTAAAGCCTTCCAGCTTTTCCAAAACCCCATTATTATAAAAAAGAGTGGCCAGCGCTTCTACAGCATATGGAGCAGTATAAACACCTGCAGCTCCGGCGAGTTTTTTCTCCATATTATGCGGAGCACTATCAGAACCAAAGAAAAATCTACTATTCCCGGAAAAAACGACCTCTCTTATAGCATCCCTGTCTGCCTTTGTCTTGACAACAGGCTTACAAAACAGATGCGGATTGAGCCCGCCTCCCATAAGATCATCAAGTGTAAAAAGAAGATGATGCAGTGTTACAGTAGCCGCCATTATATTATCAGGGAAGGAGTGCACAAAGTCTATTGTAGCCTTGTCGGAGACATGCTCAAAAACCATCTTAAGAGAAGGAAAATTCTTATGTATCTTTTCCACAACAGGAAAGAAGGCTCTTTCTCTATCCAAAACAGAGGCAGAAGGTTCTTCTCCATGAAAACATAAAACCAAGCCGATTTTTTCCATGGCAGCAAGAGCAGGAAAAACAGACTCAACATCTTTTGCTCCATCTTCCGCATTAGTTGTAGCCCCTCTAGGATAATATTTTCCGGCAATTGCTCCAGCTTTTTTTAATAAAGTTATATCCTGCTCTTTCATATCCGGCATTATTTTAAAAACAGGAATTAAATCCAAAGAAGGTGCTGCTTTTTTTATATGGGAAGCATATCTTTTTATATCCTCAGGGCTTGTAACAGGCGGTATAGTATTAGGCATAGCAAGTACTCTGGCAAAACTTTTACTTGCGTCTCTTGCATAGTTTACAAGTTCTTTACCTTGTCTGAGATGTATATGAAAATCATCCGGTTTTATAAGCACGTGCTCCATAATCTCTTGATAGGCTCCCTTGATATATCAAAATAAACCATAGGCTCATTACGGTCAACAGACAGACCTGTCTCCAGATTGTTCCCTTCCGGCCAATCAGGAACCATATTCTTCTCGGAAGCACTCTCCATAGTTTTCCACAGCCCCAGTATCTTATCTACGGTATCGTTTATGAGTTTAGCTACTGTTATCTTTGCTTTTTTTCCGGTAACAGGATGCTGATATTCATATTCGTTATTCCATATATTTTTATTCTCTTCAAAACATTTTCTATAAAAAATAGCTCTGAAGGATTTTAAAGAAGGAATAAAAAAGGATAAAAAATCATTCAGACCACACCAAAAAGATGAAGAAAACCTCTTCTGAAACCAGATATGACTCCTAAGCCCCTTTTTACAATCTGTCATGTGTTTGTCATCATTATACCAAATAAAAGAAAGCATTTTTAAGAAAAAGACATTATCAGAATACTTCATAAGCATATTTTCCAGAGATGCAGATAAGGGAACCGTAACTTCATCTTTCATATACAGATCCATACTACTTTCTATGGCATAATGCCGCATATTGGAACCTGTTCTTACTTCTTCCACGGGCGTTTCATTATCTCCTGAAAAGAAAAAAACCATAGGATGAAAATGAATATCAGCCATGACATGGGTAACATAACCTGCAATAAAGCTATCTCTGAGCTCTCTATCAGATTCAAAATCGGAAATAGAAAAAAGACGTTTGACAGGAAGAAGACTATCCACACCTGATTTCCCATGAAGAAGACTTGATATTCTGTTTTTGTCCGACCCTTCTGCTCTAAGGGCATAAAATATTGTATCAGGAGCAACAGAACCATAGAAAAACAAACCCATATGTTTTTCTATGGCTTTTTTGAGGTAAGAGTCTTTTAAGCTATTATAAGCTGTATATGCAATTGAAAAATGCGTATACTCCTTAGGCATTATTTTGTTCCTTTTCCATATAAGATACTTTTATGAGAGAAATAAGCCCAACTATAAACAAAATCAAAAGACTGGATATTCCCACAGATGTATTCTTGGTAAGGTCACCCAGCCCTCCAACCAGTGCAGGGCCCATAATTGCTGCAAATTTGCCCATTACATTGTAAAAGCCAAAGAACTCCGCCGATTTTTCCTTGGGTACAAGCTTTGCATAATAAGAACGACTCAGAGACTGAATCCCTCCCTGAGCTGTTCCTACAAGCATGGCAAGCCCCCAGAAAAAAGCTGTTTTAAGACCTACTCCAGGCAAATAGGGAAGGAAAATAGCAATAAAGACTATAACAAAGTATGTCCCCAGACCGAAAAATAAAACAGGTCTCGTACCAAATTTCTTTGCAAACCAACCATAAATAAGAGAAAATGGAAAAGCAACAAATTGAACAACAAGAAGTATCAACAAGAGAGTATTGTCCGTGAGCCCTATATCAAGGCCTATTGGAATAGCCATCTTTATAATTGTTACAACACCATCAATATAGAAAAAATATGCAATAAGAAAAATAAAAAGTGCTTTATATTCTCTTGCATTCTTAAAGGTATGATAAATACGTACAAACGCTTCTTTTATGGGGTTACCTTTATGCTCAACAAAATACTTTTGTTTTACAAATATAAAAAACGGGATAGTAAAAACTGCCCACCAACCAGCAGCAATCAGAAAAGAAACTCTGGTCATCGCATCTGTAGTTACAGAAGGAAGAAACTTGGGAAACTGACTTATCAGGACATAAGAAATGATAAAGGGTATATTGCCTCCAATATACCCCCAGGCATAAGCACTTGTGGAAACCCTATCCATTTTGTCATTGCTTGTTATATCTATAAGCATTGAATCATAAAAAATATTAGCTCCGGAAAAACCCAAAATAGAAAGAGCAAATAAAATAATACCTGCCATCCAGTTACCTACAGCAATAAAGGCAAGCCCTGCCGAGGAAAGAACACCCATCATAAAAAAGACAGTAAAAAAGCGTTTTTTGCTGTCTTTGTAATCTGCAAGAGTTCCCAAAACAGGAGAAAGTATTGCAATAACAGCTGCAACTATACTATTTGCATACCCTATTATCGCAGTGGAAGAATGCTCATCCATATCTTGGGCAAGAACTTTTTTAAAAAATATTGGAAATATAACTGTCATGATAATCATAGTGTGTGCCGAGTTTGCCCAGTCATAAAGAATCCAGCTTTTTTCTTGTATGTTTGTCCTGCTCATACTGCCTCCTTGGAAAGATAAAGATATATTATATCATTTTAAAAAATACAGAAACCTTTTTTTGTTGTTATTGCATTAAAAATGCATTAATATAGCCTAAATATGAAAGAAACTATTATACAAGCACTTAGACGAGAAACTGCCCTGGAAAAAGAAATAAATATGCTAAAAGAAAAAATAAAAAATATTAAATCCAGAGCACTTAGCAAAGAAGAAATAAACATTCTAGAAAAACAGGGCAATATAAGCTCAGACTGGTCAAAAATAAGAGTTGCAGAAGATTTTAATCCCAAATGCATTTTCTATTCTTTTTTTATAGGTGATTGTTATATCTCAAAAATAGAAAAACAGGATATATACTCATATCCTTCGGGAATCTATCACAGTACAATAAAAGAAAGTATTATTCTTGATACTTGTTCCATAAACAGATGTGCAATGCTTGATAATTTTATAATAGATAAAAATGCTCTTCTTATAGAAGTAACAGGCAGTAATAAAAATCAATTTACTCCAGGGATAGGTCCCAAAATATCCTGTGGCATAGAAACAGGAGGAAGAGAAATAAACCTTTCGGTATTTATAACTCCGGAAATAGCAGAAGTATTCACAAGCAGACCATTGGATAAAAAAACAATTGAAGAAGAAAAAAAACGCATAGAAGAATATCGCTCTCTAGCTGGTATGACAAAAACATACATAGGAAAAAATTGCATACTGCAAAATGCAAAAGATCTGGAAGAATGCTGGATAGGAGACAACTCCAAGATAACATCAAGTATAATAAGAAAAAGCACTATAATATCCAGCCTTGATTCTCCTGTAAACATAAGTCATAACAGCTATATAGAGAATTCTATAATTCAATATGGTGCAGAAATAAAACGTGGTGCTATAGTAAGATCCAGCTTAATTATGGAAACAAGCGGGGCGGAAGACCACGGCAAGATAGATAGCTGTATAATATTTCCCAATACTCATATAGCAAAAGGAGAGGTAACGGCAAGCCTGATTGGACCATTTGTGGGGATGCACCACCAATCCCTTTTAATTGCAGCATACTGGCCGGAGGGAAAAGGTAACGTTGCATACGGAGCCAATGTAGGCTCAAACCATACCTCAAGACAACCAGATCAAGAAATCTGGCCAGGAGAAGGAATGTTTTTTGGTCTTGGCTGCGTGGTAAAATTCCCTGCAAACTTTAGAAATGCACCTTACAGCACAATAGCATCGGGAATAACAACACTACCACAAAAGATGGAATTCCCTTTTTCTCTTATCGTACAGCCACTGTCTCCCATAGAAGATGTACCACCTGCTTTCAATCAGATTATCCCCGCCTGGGCTCTCACTAGCAATCTATACGGGATTTTTAGAAACCAGGAAAAGTTTAGAACCAGAAACAGAGCAAAATACTATTCACCTGTTTACGAGATTTTTCGCCCAAAAATAATAAAACTCATGCACACAGCTCTAAAACGGCTTCAAAACCCACCGGAGATATCAAATATTTATAAATCAGGAGATATAAGAGGATTAGGAAAAAACGTACTATTAGAAGCAGACAGACTTAGGGCAATAGATGCTTATAGATTTTTTATCAATTACGGATTGCTTAGAATCATTCTTGGAATAGTAAAAACAAAAGAAACAGAAAGCTGGAAAAAAGAAATAGCCGATATAACAGAAGAATACGATTTAACCAGCCAACCAAGACCGATTCTAATACAAAAATATATGGAAATGCTGCCGATAATAAGAGAATCAATAACAAAATCCAGGAAAAAAGATTTTATAAGAGGCAGGAGAGTTATAGACGATTATGACCTTACACATCAGGAAGAAGATGCCTTTTTTAAAGCTATAGAAAAAAGGTTTAAAGAAGAAGAGGAGGCCCTTCTATAGAAGGGCTGTTTTTGCAGCTATAAAAAAGATTAATTGACATCAAAAGATACAGAGAATATACTTTTTATACATAGTCAATTATTAATAGATTAGGGATACTCATGTTAGATACAGCATATCAGACACGCATTTTTCTAGAAATAATCTTACTCTCCATGTCTTTTTTTTGGTCAGCAAGATTAAAATCTATACAATTGAATGTACTCAGATACATATCTGTCTCTTTTCTGCTTAGAGACTTACTGTATATGTTTATAAACAGTAGTTTTATTTTCACATTGGGTGATATATCTTTTGTAGCACTGTCTCTTTTATGGATAAGAACTTATAGTTCATCAAGGAATACAGACATAATTGTAATAATAATTTCTTCCATAACCGCAATAACAATATTTCTGCTCAATTTTCTAGGTGTATTTAACATCACTATTATTTTGGGAATCATTCCGCTAAGTATAATAACAATATATTTTTTAGTAGAATACACAAGGATATCAATACACAATACAGAAGGGGCAGAAGACATAATAGGCATAAGACCTTTTGCTATTCTTACCATTATATCAAGCCCTTTTCTATCCCTTTTTACAGGATACAACAATAGTGCAATAGGCCAGTTTTTTCTGATTTTTCCAATTGTTTATAGTGGTATAATAGTGATGTTTTATGTACTCAAGCATATCAACAAACAAGAGTTTCAGAATCAGCGGCTTACTCAGGATATAGAAAATCTTTTTGACTTTATGAAAAAAGTCTCGTCCGTAACCAGAACAGAGCTGCAGATAGACCGGATATTACAATATGTAACAGAATCTACAATGCAGAATGTTGATGCTGATGGGGCGGCAATATTAATCCTTGACGAATTTGACCCCACTATCATAAGAGTAAGAGCTGTATCCGGATTTTATCCTCCACCATTTCCTGTACCACAGATGGTGAAAACAAAATCCAGCGTTTTTGAAGAATATTTCAGATCACAGCAAATCCCCATAGCCGCCGATAATGTATTATCGGAAACAGTGAGAGAAGTAAAACCGATATTCATAAGGAATTCTGCTCAGGATGACAGATTAAAACATAACAGAGGAGACGATTTGCTGTATTTGAGTTCTTTTATATCAGTACCACTTATAGCAAACAACAGAGTTTTTGGTGTATTATCTCTGATTAAGAGAAGAAGAAACAGATATTTTACTCAGAATGACTTTTCTCATATACTTACCTTTGCAGACTATTCCTCTCTCATAATCGATACAATATACACATATATAGAGCTTCTGGAAAAGAGAGAAATGGAAAGAGAAGTAAACATAGCAGCAGAAATCCAACAGAAGCTAATACCACAATATATGCCAGAGATTTCTACTCTTGATTTACGTGTACATTCCATTCCTTTACATGGTGTGAGCGGAGACTACTATGATATCTTTACACTAGATGAGAATAAGCTCGCACTATTTATGTGTGATGTTGCAGGAAAAGGAGTCCCTGCTGCCCTCATAATGGTTATGATCCATTCCATACTACACCTTATAGCTTCTCCCAACAGAGATCCAGCCGTAACTCTTACATGGTTAAACCGAGGTCTCTTTGGCAGAATAAGCGTAGACCACTATGCAACTGTTTCCTATGCTATATATGACTCAGAAAAAAGAGTATTGGAATACACTAATGCAGCACACCATCCTCTCATCGTGATAAGACCATCTGATAAAAAAATCTTCAAAGTAGATACAAGAGGTCTTCCAATAGGAATAGAACAAAATATAGTATACGAGAAAAAAAGCATTCCTTTGCAAAAAGGAGATATTGCTATACTCTACACAGATGGCATAACAGAAGCCATGAACAAAGACGGAGAACAATACGGATTGGAAAGACTATTAAAAATTCTTTTGGCAAATGCAGAAAAGGATATAGAAGAGATAACAGAAACAGTAAAATCAGATCTTGCAGAATTTGTAGGAAGAGCAAAACAACACGATGATCAAACTTTTTTACTTTTAAAAGTAAAATAAAGGTTTTATAGTTTATATATAGAGAGAGGTGAACATGAAACTACAAACAAAAAATCAAGGTGATGTTCAGATTATAGAACTTGACGGGGATCTGGACGTTTTTAGCTGTGTAGCACTGAAACAGGAAGTAGATAAGCTCTTTAATGCCGGAACACAAAAGATGATTATCAATATGAACAAGGTACCCTATATAGATAGCCGCGGCGTTGGTGTGCTTATCTATACAAACTCACTTTTTAAAAAATCAGGAAGGAAGTTTTTTCTTACCAATGTAAATGGTTCTGTAAAAAGAGTTATAGAGCTTACCAAGCTCTTGGGATATTTACCCATCGCTAACTCAGATACAGAAGCAATACAACAGATGTAATACAAGGAGAATAATATGGAAAACACAGAAATAAGACTGCTTAAAGTAGATGAGAACAGTCCACTATTTGATACTAAAGGAATGTTTTATAAAGAATTCCCAAGTGATTTCAGACAGGTAAGATATTTTACTCTTCTTATTGTTCAAAAAGCCCCACCTGAGATAAGAGAAGTAAACCTTCTTGAACAACAAATAAGCGAAATTCTTATCAATGCAATAAAACACGGAAATAAAAGAGACCTCAATAAGAAGGTCAAGGTGTGGTACAAATTCACTCCAGAATCAGCTCATATAATTGTAGAAGATGAAGGAGAAGGATTCAAAAAACTGGAAGAATGGAACGAATTCCATAAAAGAAGGACACAAGCCTTCTTCCAACAGGATTTTGATACACTGGAAAAGTATATATCTTTTAGAACGGAAGAAAGCGAAGAAATGGACGGCGGTAACGCCATGTTCGCAGCAGTAGAATATTGGAATGGCGGAATAGTATATAACAATAAAAAAAATAAGGTTGCAGTATTAAAAACCTTTCCAAAAAAGCGACATGGAGTTACAATAGAAGAGATACAACAGATAACAACCGCTTAAGAAGGTTATAATGGCTTATCCATCGGAAAAAAGTATAATAGAAATTCCTTTAAAAATCGCGCTAAGTCCGGAGGGGGTAAATTTATTTCTCCAGAGTAATCGCCCCCTCCAAAAAATACAGTTTGCGGACATGAGGGATACCTTTGGCTTAACTGTCACAGGAATAAGTACGGATACACTAAAACAGCTTTTAAGTAAGAATTATATAACCGGTATAGAAGCATCTGATAGCGACATACTCTCTCGTAGAGATGATATTCTTACTCTCAATACTCTTCTATTTAGAAGAGCTCTCCAGGAAAGATTTAACGCAGAATTAAAAGCAAAATTATTAAAATCAAAACTTATATATCAATGGAATAGGACAAATCCTCAAAAAGCAATAACAGAAAATCTTTCTGTCTCTGAAGCAGCCATAAAAAAGATATTCAACAACCAGGGAGAAGAACTAAAAAAGATACAAGAATATATTCTTACTCCAGTATATTATAATATAGAAAAAGAAATAGGTTCGCAGGTAGAAGAAGGAGAAACACTAAAAAAATTGGCTGCTGCTTTCTTTAGAAATCAGGGACCTTTCAACTGGTACATACTGGCTTTTATAAAAGATAAAGAAGATCGAAAATTTTATACGGAAATAAGCTCTCTTATAAATACATATATAAAAAGATCAAAGATAGGAGATTTTCTGGGAACAACTCTGATAGAACTTATTATGAATGCAGAAAACTCCAATATTTATTCTTTTGCCATAAAGAAAAACATACCCGGAGTAAAGATAGATCAAATATTTCAGGATCAGATCCTTAGAAACAAGATTTTGACAAGCATGTCAAAAGCAGAACAAAAACTTTATGTCTTATGGAGTTTTAAAGAAATAGAAAGCAGACAAGGGACAGCTACGAGATTTCAAATAACAGTATACAATAGAGAATATAAGGCACAGATAGTACAGGACTCAATAAAAGAACAGAGTAAGCTTTCAGAAAAAAGCATGGAGCAATATCTTGCCTCTGCAAGTAACAATTCCCTCGGATCGGTTGACATGACGGGTTTCTACCTGCAATCAGTAAAACAAGAATGCGAATCATTATCAATTTTCTTTGATTCCACAGTAGCCCAGCTTGCAAGAAACGATATAGCAGCTATCACTCTTACACTTCAGTTTTAACCCACAGGCTATCTGCTTTTTTTTGTATCTCTATTATTCTGTCATAGAGATAATTCACATATTGGTCTTTCTTCCTAGACTGAGGATTATCCTCATACCACTTTATAGAACGCGCTATCATTTCTTCCAGACCAATAACTGGAGAAAAATTTTTTACTACGGACTTCAATCTGCTCATATCAAACAAAGTAGTATAAGCCTTATCTCCTATAAGACTGGCTCCCTTATCCTTGTCCAGCATTGCTATGTGAGATGATTTTACATAAACAGGCAATAGCTTTTTTCCAAGAGTCTTAGCAATCACATTGTGTATGGTATTCCATGAGTAAAAAAAGCCAGAAGTGATATTAAAGGTATCAAAATCATAATCAAGATATAATAAAGGCACAAAACCTTTTGCAAAATCCTCAGAGTGAGTAAGAGTCCAAAACGCATTACCGTCATCATGTATAACTATTTCTTTGTCTTCCAGAATTCTGGAGGCAACAGTAAAGCCGGTAGAACCTAGGGAAGTAGGAAGCCAACCCTCTCCAATCGTATGAGAAGGTCTGATTATCGTATATCTCAAACCAAGCTTTGGGAATTCTCTTCTTACAAAATCCTCAGCTTCTATTTTATCCTGAGAATATTTCCAATACGGATTGGAAACAGGGGTTTCTTCTGTAATTATAGGGCTGATAGGTGGCTTCTTATATATAGAAGCAGAACTGATAAAAAAATAACTTGCCCCCAGCTTAGAACATAATAACATATCCCGCTTAACATCTGAGACGGTAAAAGCGACCCAATCTACAAGAACATCTATATTGATATTCTGCCTCTTGAGTTCTGTCAAAACGAACTCCGTATCATTTACATCCGCTTTTATAATCTTTACAGAAGAAGGTATAGGTCTTATCCCTGTTTTCCCTCTTGTAACAAGAACAACATCTAACCCTTGCTTTACCGCCTCTAATGTACAATAATAAGAAATATTTCCTGTACCACCTATAAAAAGTACTCTCAAAGTCTTCTCCTCAGTTTAAACTTTGCCTTCCTTCCAGTGCACGTGCTAGAGTTGTTCTATCAGCATACTCAAGATCACCTCCAACAGGCAAACCAAGTGCCAACCTACTTACTTTTATTCCCAAAGGCTCAATAAGACGAGATATATATAAAGCCGTGGTATCTCCCTCTACAGTAGGATTGGTCGCTATTATTATCTCTTTTACCGTTGCCTTTTTTATCCTCTCTATAAGCTCTGCAATGGATATATCATCAGGGCCAACACCCTCAAGAGGAGATATGACACCGTTTAAAACATGGTAAAGACCTCTATAAGACCTTGTGGCCTCTATTGCAAAAACATCGGAAGGCTGCTCAACAACACAAATAAGAGAAGAATTCCGTGTGGCATCAGCACAAAATTCGCAAACTTGCGTCTCGCTAAGCATACCGCAGATTCTACATTTTTTTATTTTATCAGGAAGAGAAGAGATAAGGTTTCCCAATTCTCTTACAAAAGAGACATCAGCCTTTACTAACCAATAAGCAATCCTCCTGGCACTTTTCTGTCCTAATCCAGGAATTCTGGAAAGATAATTAACCAGAACATCTATTGAGTTCATACTATATTCCCACCCGGACCAAAAAACAGCTCGGAACCAAAAGAATTCTTCATATTATCCTGCATTGCTGATTTTAAGTTTTCCATTGCAGAAGAAAGGGCGGATGCTACCAAATCTTCCAAAAGACCAACCTCATCAGAATTAACAATGGAAGGGTCAATCTTGACCTCCTCCACACTAAAATCTCCTCTCATAACTATTTTAACCATACCTGCTCCCGATTCTCCGGAAACCTTGAGCTTTTTTAACTCTTCCTGAGCCTGGGTCATTTTTTCCTGTAGCGATCCAAAATTCTTTATCAAATCAAAAGGGTTCATGTTTTACCTCTCTGTTCTAAAATGGTTTGTTAATAAAATTCAACATAAAATATAAAAAAATCAAATATCAGCTTATTATTTCTCCCCTAAAAATATCTTTAATTCTCTCTATATTTTTGTCCGTACTTTCATACTCAGAAACAGCAGATTCTTCAGATTGAGATATTTCCTCAGATTCTTCCGACTCTAATTCCTCATCGTCCTCCCCCTGCAGAATGAGATTATAATCACTTCCTGCTATTTCTTTTAACATTCTTACTAAAAAATCATAATGAGGTTTGACAAAAAGATAAGCAGAAGAAGAAGAGAAAGCACACACCAACTCCTTATCTTTTAACTGTATGTGACCGCTTTTTAATGCTGCTTCAAGAGTAAGAGAATGTTCTCTGGCTCTTGATAAAAATAGCTCCACAATATTTATAATAGCAGAAGATTGATTTGTAGAAACAACAACAGACTCTGTATCCCCTTTCTGGACTTCTTCTAGCTCAGAATCATCAGACCTAGCAACCTCTCTACTGTAATCAGTATTCTCTAAGAAGTTTTTTTTTACTCCGGTAACCTCACTGGGCATAGATGCAATAGCAGCTCTGACTCTCTCCAACCTCTTTGCAAGCTCCTCCGGAGAAAGCCAGGAAGAAACATGAGAAAGTCTTGCAACAGCCAACTCCAGTTCATAGCGCTGATTTACAGAATAACGAATATCACGATAAACGGACAAAAAAATCTCTATTGCCTTTTCTATCTGAAAAAGAGAGAAAGAATCAACAACAGAGCTGTCAAAGCGGGAAAAAGAATAACCCAGCAGAGAATCCCGTTTTACTCCTCCTTTAACAAAAAGAAGAGCCCGTAAGTAATCTACAATATCTATAACACACTGTTCAACAGAAATACCGGCAGAAAGAATACCATCCAAAGAAGAAAGTGCAGAAGCAGTATCACCTCTGGAGCAACAGGCAACCAAGGATTGAATACTATCAAAACCAGCAAGACCAAGTTTTTCTTTTATGATAGAAAAACTGATCTTTTTATCACAAAAAGAAACCACTTGGTCAAAAAGAGTATAAGCATCTCTCAAGGAACCGCCAGATTCCTTGGCAATCCACATAAGAGCCTCATCCTCAGCCTCAACACCAATCTCCCGGCAAACAGAAGCAAGCAGAGAAACAATCTGCTCATAAGACACAAGTCTAAAGTGATACTGCTGACATCTGGAACGTATAGTAGCAGGAACACGCTGTAACTCCGTAGTAGCAAAAATAAAAACAACATACGGAGGAGGTTCTTCTATGGTCTTTAAAAGTGCGTTAAAAGCACTATTGGACAGCATATGCACTTCGTCAATTATATAGACCTTATATCTAGCCTTGGAAGGAGCAAAAAGCACTTCATCGCGTATTACACGCACATCATTTACAGAAGTATTGGAAGCACCATCTATCTCTATAACATCTATGGAAGAACCCGTAAGAATCTCTCTGCAAGAATCACATACACCGCAAGGCTCCGGAGTAATTCCCTTTTCGCAGTTGAGGGCACGCGCAAGGATTCTTGCTGCAGAAGTCTTACCCACACCGCGGGGACCGGAAAAAAGATAAGCATGAGCAATCCTCCCCTCAGAAAGAGCATTGGATAAAGTAGAAACAACAAACTCCTGACCAACCAGCTGAGAAAACGCCTGCGGCCTTTTTCTGTTAGCAGTAACTTCAAACATAAAAACCCCTACACATCCAAATCTTCTGGCACACCTCCGATAAGTCTCCCTGCCTCAAAAGCAAGCAAAAAACCTCCGCCAGGCTTCATAATATCAACTCCCTGTCCCTTAAGCAACTTGGCAAGAAAATCAGCCTGTTCCAAAGAAGATAAAGTACCCACATATGTCTTAGAAAAAGGCGTCTTAGAATGAAAAAACTTAACCCCTGCAAAAATAGGAATATCATATAACAATTTTTTTTGCAAAGTCTCCGATTCAAGAATAATAGCAGTCTGCGCACCAATCTCCACAAGAGAAGAAAGAACGGCCTCATCCGTTCCCTCTTCATTGACGCATAGAATAAAAGCAAAGTTACCCCTCTTTCCTACCTTTGTAAGCGGCACTACATCTGCCTCGGCAAGCACAGAGCGAAAAACCTCCACATCCTGAGCAAGAATAAGCTTATTCCTTATATTTTCATCCTTTAAAATTCTTGACAACTTTGCGAGAACCTGCAGGTATTGCATCCCCTGCTCGGCCGGGAAAAGAAAACAAAACACCAGCCTCACAGGCCTTCCATCCATGCTTGCATATTTCATTCCCTCCGGAATAGTTGCAGCAAGCACACATGCATTCTTAAGCCCTTCCATCTTACAGTGAGGAATCGCAATCCCCTCACCGATACCTGTTGTAGCTTGTTTTTCCCTATCCACAAGCTCTGCCACAACCGCATCACGTAGTTCATCAGGAAGCAAACCCGCATCACAAGCCTTATCTACAAGCACAGAAAACAGCTCTTCCTTCTTCTTATAAGCCCCCAGATTAAGGAAAACCCCCTCAGGTTTCAAATAATCAATAACAAACATAAACCCCTCCTAAAATAAAAATTAGTAAAAGAGGACAAAAAATCAATAAAAGAACCGAACGGCATACCTGCAAAAGCAGGCATGCCTTTTTAATCATTCTGATATGCAAGTTTTAACAAAGGAGGAGGCAAAATAGCAGTAACAACAACAATAAGAACAGTTATAGAAAATTCAACATGAGTAAAAATCCCTCTGTCCATAGCCATAGACGCAACAATAAGGGCGACCTCTCCTCTAGGAATCATACCAATACCCACACGCAAAGACTCAAGCCATGAAAATCCCCCCAGCTTAGCACCAAGGCCTGAGCCAATGAGCTTGGAAAAAAGAGCAAGAATAACAAGCAAAACAATAAAAATAGGATCACCGGATATGCCCTCAACATAAGTCTCAAGACCAATGTTTATAAAGAAGATAGAAACAAAAAAGCTCTGTCCCAAATCATCTATACCCTCGAGCACAGTACGCTTAAACTCCGTTTGCCCAAGATAGAGACCTGCAAGATATGCCCCGGTAATCTCTGCAACACCAACCTGCTCTGCAGCCCAGGCAAAAACAAAACACAAAGCGATACCTATGGTAACAACAGCCTTTTCTATGTTTGTCCTGCGGGAAATTTCCATAAAAGGCCTAAACAAAAAATTACCAATAAGAAAAGTACCTACAAAATAAAGAACAACCTTTGCAATAACCAGCCAGATAGATTCTCCACCACCAAAAACTGCAAACACAAAAGTAAGAATAAGAAAGCCAATAACATCATCAATAACAGCAGCACCCATTATAGTGGTACCTTCTGGAGATCTCAGACGATTGAGATCTATAAGAGCCATAACAGTAACACTCACACTTGTTGCAGTAAGCATGGTAGCCATTATGGCAGCCTTAGAAGGCCCACCGCCAAAATACATGACAAGAGCCATACCCCCTACAAAAGGGAGAATAACACCACCCAAAGCAACAAGAGAAGACACTTTTCCCTGCCTTCTCAACTGAGCAACATCGGTTTCAAGCCCAGCAGCAAACAAAAGGAAAATAACACCAAGCCTTGCCAGCCAGGAAATAGCCACATCCTCCTCCAGAAAACCAAAACCAGAAGGCCCCAGAAGAAGACCAGCGAGGAGCATGCCCAACACAGGAGGCATTTTTAACCTGACAAACAAAGCAGAACCATATTTTGCAAGAATAAGAATAATAGCAAGATGAATCAGAACATGCTCATTGGACACAAAAGACTCCGCAGAATATTATTACAGAAATATTAACACAAAGATAATGACAATACCAGCAAAAAAAACTGCCAGGCTTGACCTGCACACACAATCCGTGCCTACCGCTGCTTCCTTCCGGACCTGACGGGGTTTGGCAAGACTATGTTGCAGGGGCCTGACAGAACGGAGAGAGGGGGATTCGAACCCCCGGTACCCGGTTAGGGTACACACGCTTTCCAAGCGTGCACCTTCGGCCTCTCGGTCATCTCTCCAAAAAGATTAGCAAGATTATAGAGAAAAGATTGCATAAAATCAAGCACAAAGGAGCATAATCTTTTACACAAGATGTACTGTGAATTTCACCGGATTTATTCACAATTTCCACAGGTTTTCCACAAACAGAGAATGTAAAATTATACTAAAAGCTTTTTTCAAATAAAAACCAAAGGTTCTCTAAGCCAAAGATTCTTATCAGACAGGAAAGAGAGATGTTTTAGCTTGATATGGTTATTCAATTGGCGGAGAGGGTGGGATTCGAACCCACGGTACCGCAGAACGGTACAACGGATTTCGAGTCCGCCCGATTCGACCACTCTCGCACCTCTCCGAATGATAGCGTGCCCAGGAGGACTCGAACCTCCGGCCTTTAGATCCGCAATCTAACGCTCTATCCACCTGAGCTATGGGCACATAAAAAGAAAAACGGAGAGGGAGGGATTCGAACCCTCGGTACCCGTAAGGGTACAACTCCTTAGCAGGGAGCCCGATTCGGCCGCTCTCGCACCTCTCCAAAATAAATTATAGCTTAACCGGAGAGGGTGGGATTCGAACCCACGGAACCTTGCGGTTCAACGGTTTTCAAGACCGCCTCCTTCAACCACTCGGACACCTCTCCTCCTGTGGTAAATAACTATAGACAAAAATAATGTTCCTTGTCAACCAAACAAAAGCAGTGCCCTGCGGGCGCTGCGTTCGGTTTATTTTTTTAAAATTTTAATATGGCCGGTATGTGATATTCTACTCCTACATTTATCAATAGTGACTCCTGATATATGCTGTCAACTGTAAGCATAAAGCTCTTGTAGATGAGGGTCGCCCCAGCGGATGTCCCGCTGTATAGGCCGTCACCTATGTCTATAAGTGTGCCAATATTTATGCCAAAGGAAAAGCCGCCAAAGTCGCCTACCCTTATGCCTGCTTTTAGATGGGATGACCAGGGAGTCTTTTGGTCACCGCTGCTGTTATCAGTAAATATGGCCTGAATGATTCTAAAAGTGCCGGTATATCCCAATACTGCATTGATTTTTTCTATGATAGGAGTATGAAGGATAATTCCCATATCAAGGCCAAGGAGTCCTGCTGTAACTGTGCCTGCTTCTTGCGAGGATACAAACCAAAAGTTGCCAAACAGTGTAGAGACTCCAAAATTGAGGTCAATTGCAGATTGATATGATTGGGGCTGTTTTTTTTCCTGTCCTTCTTGTGCAAAGAGCATAAGGCCAGTTATAAGCAGCAGAATTGCTATTATTTTTTTTGCCATATTATTACTATACTACTTCTGCTTCTTTCTTTCCATTTTTGGGCTGTTTATCTTGTTTCTCTCATTGCATCCGCTATTATGAGTTTTGCCGCGCGTCTTGCAGGGCTTATGCTGCCAAGAATAGAGATGATTATGACTACAGCTGCAGAGCTTATAAAGTCATACCATCTGTAGTCTCCGTAAAATCTTCTTCCAAAGGGCATGGGCATGTTTTCCGGTAGATACTTCGCTATGTTTATTCCTTTTGTAGAAATATACCAGACTATACCAAGACTCAGGATAAATCCTGTTGCGGATGACAGGAGGGCGAGTGCCGAAGATTCTGCGAGTATCATATTTTTGAGTGTGCCTTGCTTCATACCTATTGCTCTGAGTGTTGCTAGTTCTTTGATTCTTTCCTGTACAGACATAGAGAATGCGTTTACGATGTTGGCTGCCGTGAGTATAAAAAGTATTATGGCAAAAACAACAAAGGAGCCACTGTCTGTTTTTACTGCCTGCACAAGTGCTTTTGCAAAATCCTGCCAAGGATATGCTCTGTAGGGTGTGTCTGCTATGCTTTTCTGTATTTCTGCCAGAGCCTTTTCTTGACTAATGTTCTCTTTTTTTCTTATGACAAGATTTATCACTGCATTATCGAGTCCTGTAAGCTGCTGGATAGTCTCTATGTCCGCATATACCATATTGTCATCCATTGCAGGATAACCAAACTCAAAAGTGCCCAATAGTCTTAAGGGCATTATGTCATCAACTCTATATTTGTTTCTAATAGTAAGGATTATCATGTCACCGACGGATACTCCTAGTTTTTTTGCAAGTCCTTTGCCCAAGATAAGCCCTGCCTGAGAGTCAAAATACTTACCATCCGTTATAACTTTTTTTATTCTTGTTATATTCTGCTCGTATCCAGGGTCTATTGCTCTAAGGATTGTATATAGTTTCTTGCCTTTATATGATATGCTTGCTGGTATATCTATCCTTCCACTTACTTCCGCAACGCTGTCTAGTGATGCCAGCTTTTTTCTAAGCTGTGCATAGTTTTGTACTGCATATTCCATAGGTATTCTGGGTTTATCTTTAAGATAATCTGGATGATAAACCTGTATATGAGCGGTATCAAAGTCATTGATATTCTTGAATATTGTAGAAAAATATCCTCTAACCCAGCCTATGCCAAAAACAAGTACAACATAACTGATTATAAGAGCTATCATGATAAGAATGCTTCTTCTTTTGTTTCTCACTGTGTTTCTAAACCCAAGCCATAGCGTATACATGTTTCCTCCTAGATATAGGTGAGAGACTGATAGATAGTTTTTTTTGATGCAACAAAGCCCGCATATAGAGATGCAAATATCGCAAGAAGAATTCCACTTGCTATATTAAGAATCAGGTTTTGAGCAGTTATTACAAAGGTAAAAGATGAGCTCATAAGATAGTCAGAAAGTTCTTCTATTCCGCTTATGGGGTTTACAGAAAAGAACCAAATTAGTGGCAAAGAAATAAAAAGACCCAGGGCTGTTCCTATTACACCCTCTACAGATCCTTCCATAACTATAAGCCCAAGCAGTTTTTTTCTGGTAAGCCCTATCGCTCTTAATGTGCCATATTCTCGTATCCTGTCAAAAACATTCATCAGAATTGCGTTTGCAATGAGCGAGCCTCCAACAATAAGGACAACAAGATTCATAAAGATAAGAACGACATCCACCATGTCCATTATAACGGCAAAACCACCGTTTATTTCTTTCCATGTTTGCATATCGAGTTGTATGTCAGGATGAGTCTTAAAAAAAGAAGTCTTTACCATATCCGCATAGCTTTTATCCTGACACAAAAGTCTTATCTCCGTGACAGAATCGCCGGTTCCGGCAAGCTCCTGAGCAGTGGAGAGTTGTATAAAGACTGTACCTTCATCAAAAGTATCAGAGCTTGTTTTAAATATTCCATCCACAGAAAAGTCCAGATAATAGGCTTCTCCTATAGCACCTTCTACTATAAGAGAAAGGATATCTCCCAACTTTACATCAAGTAGTTCTGCAAGCCTCTGAGATATCAATATACTTTTTTTATACGGCAGAAAAGCTCCTCCAATAAGACCTTCTCTTACCTGAGAGTAAAAACTCGTATTTCTATCTGTTCCTACTACCTCTACGGCAAGATCTCTGCTCTCTTTTTCCCAATCAATAGGAACAGAAACAGCCAAAGCTCCCAGCTTGAGAAAACCTTCTGCGGATACGACAAAACTGTTTTCTTTAAGTTCTTCTGCTATCTCTTTCCAGTTATCAATTCTTTTTTCCAGACCAAGCGGATTAATCTGTTCTTTATATCCTTTTGCATAAACTACGATATGACCTGTGTTTTTGGTAAGAGATTTAAAAAAGTTTACTCTCATACCGTCAAACATTGCTCCCATTATTTCCAGGGCAAACACGGATATGGCTATTGCCAGTATAATCAAGACAGTACGTTTCTTATGTCTGCTTAAAGACAAGATCGCCATTTTAAGAAACATGGTCCATCTCCCCGTCTTTGAGTCTTATAGTTCTTTTTGCATATTTCATTACTGCAGGGTCATGAGTAGAAAATACAAAACTTACTCCTTCTTCTTTATTAAGCCTTTTCATCTCTTCCATGATATGTCCGCCGGTTACAGAATCCAGATTTGCCGTAGGTTCGTCAGCTATTATCAACCTGGGCTTATGTACAAGAGCTCTGGCAATCGCAACACGCTGTCTTTGACCTCCAGAGAGTTCATCCGGTTTGTGCTCTGCAAAGTCAGCAAGCCCCACAAGCTCTACAAGGAAATTAACTCTTTTTTTTCTTTCTGCTGCTGGAATCCTTGCAAGAACAAGAGGAAGCTCAATATTTTCCACAACATTTAAGACAGGCACCAGATTAAAGGTCTGAAATATAAAACCTATATTCTTGAGCCTCATAAGTGCTTCTTGGTCGTCGGAAAGTCCTGCGACATCCCTTCCATCAAACAGGACATTACCTGATGTCGGCTTATCTATGCATCCTATTATGTTTAGCAGAGTAGTTTTCCCACAACCTGACGGCCCTACAATGGATAAAAAATCCCCTTCTTCTATAGAAAAACTTATCCCTTTTAAGGCATGCACTATTGTCTTACCAAGATGATAATTCTTCTTGACATCTTCTAATACAATAAACCCCATAAAACCTCCAAAAATATCAATAACTAACCGTAAATTTTAAATCTGCAATAAAGTCATACGGCCATAAGCCATAAAAACTGCCATCCTTTCCCACAGGCAAAGAAAAACCAACCCTGCAATCTGTCTTATTACCAGGTAAAAACCCAAGCCCAATCGTAATTATTGCACTCTTGCTATCAGCCTCCCAGACAAGCGATTCTTCAAGAACATATCTGTCCCATATAGTCCAATCCGTATGAGAAATAACAGAAAAATACCTTGCATAATCCGTAAACAGTTTATCTTGCTGATAAAACAACTCTGTAATCAGCACAAGAGATGACCACTCGCCATACCAATCCCATTCGGAAGAAAGCATATAGCACCAAGCGTCTTCACCCTTATCCCAGGCAAACTCGGAAGAAAAAACAAACACCCCCAAAGGAAAGCTAAACCATCCACCAAAGCGTTCATCATCCGAATCCAGCCATATCCCTGACAACCCTATCTCAACACTGTCCATAAAAAAACCATCCACATATCCGGCATATCCAAGCCCAGAAATAATATTGGAGCTTAAACCATAAACAACATCTGTAAGCACCATGAGTGCACCACTATAATCCGCCCCAGCGGCCCATCTTACGGATAAACCGTCACGCCCTACAGACTCATCTCCGGAAATTCTATGTATAGAATCTACAGGATGTATGGAATAACAGACCCCAAGAGGCAAAACCTGCCTTCCTGCGTAAAAACGCAGAAAATCACCTGCACTTACAGAGACAAAAGCCTCATAGAGCTCCCAGGAATAAACCAGCTTATAATCCTCCTGTAAGGATAAAAATACCCCCATCCTCATATAAGCCTTTCCAGCATCATCTCCGCTATAAAAAACGAGCTTTGTACCATAACTTGATGAAAGCGACTCCATACCCATAACAGATTCAAAAGACTTATCAACACTCTTATAAGAAAAAGAAGAAAAAACAGAGCCAGAAAAAGACTGTGCATAGACACTCAGCAATATGAAAAAAAACATTCCGGCAAATACCAACTTCTTTGCCATATTAATCTACCTCGTAAGAGCAGAACGAGAAAACATCTCATCACCTAGCTCTTTTAAAGCCTCCATAGAGCTAACCTCAACAACAGAATACGCTCCCTCCTGCTCAAAAGAATCCATTCTGTATATCGTAGGACGCAATGCACCCGCAATATCCTTTACCCCACTAAGAATCATCTCCTTTATAAGGAAATCGGAACGAGAATAATATTTTATTTTAAAGGGTATAAGGCTATCCTTTACCACATAAATCACAACCCTTCCATAAGCAACATCCGACCTTTTTGCAACAGCCTCAAGAATATACATATCGACAATTCCCAGCTCAGGATGTTCCACTCTTTCTACGGACATTATCTTTGCATCATAATCATCTGTATACTGAGGATCGCTCACATCATGATTGGAAAACAAACTACCCTGGAAAGAAGCTCTTGCAGAAAGCCTAACCGGCCTTTTGGAACCTGCCCTTGGATTATACATCCACAGACTTCCTTCCTTTTGCAAAAACCTCATACCCTTTGACCTGGCCGGCTCAAGAACAACAATAAAAGAACCCACTCCTTCCTTATACCAGGACTCAAAAACCATAACAGCCGGATCCGGTCTATCAGGATAATGAGACTCCATCTTAAAAACAGCATGATAAACCTTGGGATTTAGGCTTAGTTCCATACTCCTGAGAATAGAATTTGCATCCGACAAATCCTCGGCAAAAACAAAAACAGAACAAAACATAAAAAACAATATAAAAACAGATAAAAACCTATTCATTTTTAACCTCCCCATGGGATTTTATAACTGACTCCATAAAAACCAGATATTCTTTAAACTCCTTCCGCCCCTTTTCTGTCAGAAAATAAACCGTCTGTGCACCATCAGAAATAAGAACCTTCTCCTTACTAACAAAACCGGCACCCACAAGCTTCTGCAAGTGAGAATACAAAGCACCATCAGAAAGCCCTGTTATTCTTTTGAGAGCAGGAAAAGACACCTTTTCCTCCCTAAAAATAATAGTAATCAGCGAAAGACGCGTCCTTTCAAAAAAAACAGGATCAAACCTTGTGTAAAGCATCCTTGCTATACTCCCTATCCCAAAACCAAAAAAGATACCCACTTATAAAATAAGCAACAGAAATCATACCTGCAGCAACAAAATACAACCAGTCATCCTTCCATCCACCAATCCACATAAAAAAACCCACAAACAGCAAAACAGCTCCCGGAAAAAACAACTCCATATATGACATAACCCCATACATAAAAAGCGGCACAGAACCAAGGAGCACATAAATTCCCGGCACATCCCTACCGGAATCCAATAAAGAAAAAGACATAGCAAGAAGCACGACAAAAATCCCAATAGAAGCAACAATTACCTTAAGCATACCCGGAGTAAAAAGCACAACATCAAGCCGCCTGCTCTGCCTGACCCACGCAACAAACTCACCTACAGAGGCCACAACCATAAGAGGCAACCACAAACCCCAAAAAATCTGATGCTCCGACCAGCCAATAGAAGAACACCACCAAGCAATAAACGCCCCAATAAGCACCACAACACCCCAGAGCAAAAAAGCCCAGTACTCTACAACAGGATACCCCTCTTTCTCCCTGAGAATCTGTTTGATTTCCCTCAAGTCCTCCAGATATCTGTCAAAATCCTGTTTTTCCATAAAACCTCCATATGTAGCCTACTTTGCATAAAAAAGTTACTTTGCATTACAAAGTATAATGCTAAAAAACACACCTGTCAATTATACCGAACGCCATGCCCTCAAAAAATGAGAGCATGGCTTTTAAACAAAAAAGGGGAGCTCAAACTCCCCAAAGAAAATACTCCTTTTTATCATCCTGCGCTAAACATAATGGCATCGTACAAACTGATTATCCCCAACCATTTTTTCATCAGGAAAAGATATTGAACAAATTTCAAGCGCAACTGGACATCTGTTGTAAAAAGGACAACCCTTCTTTTCCGGAGTCCAAAAACTAACCTCATTCTCCACATCTTCTTTTACATCCAATTTTGCAAGTCCATCTCTTTCGGGATCTGGAGCAGCAGAAATCAATAACCTCGTATATGGATGTTTGGGATTAAGAACAACAGAATCAACATCCCCCCACTCAACCATATGTCCACTATAAAGAACAATAATCCTATCCGCAAAATACCTGGCAGTTGCAATATCATGAGTTATATAAAGAAAAGACTTACCCATATCCTTTTTTAACTTATTCATAAGATTAAGAACGCCCAAACGAATAGAAACATCAAGCATAGAAGTAGGCTCATCCGCAAAAATAACATCCGCACCTATCGCAAGAATCCTTGCAAGAAAAGCCCTCTGTCTCTGTCCACCAGAAAGCTGATGTGGAAACTTTTTCCCCTGCTCTTCCGGAGGCACAAGTCCAACAAGAGATAAAGCCTCATCCATCCTCTTCTTAGTTTCTATCTTATCACACTTATGATATAGCTCAATAGGACGCTTAAGATGATAATAAATAGAATGCAACGGATTAAGACTGGAAAAAGGATCCTGAAAAATCATCTGGACCTTTTGCCTGTATTTCCTAAGCTCATCTCCGGAAAAAGCATGCACATCACCACCATCAAAAAGCATCTTCCCCGAAGTAGGATTATAAAAGCGCATAGCAATACGACATATAGTGGATTTACCACAACCTGATTCACCCACAACAGCCAAAGATTCTCCTGGATAAATATCAAAAGAAACATCATTTAAAGCACGCAAAGTCTGCTGTTTAGAAAAAAAATTTTTTCCACTTATGGAAAAATCCATAACAAGATTTTTTACACTAAAAATAGGATTACCTGACATCAACTACCCCCTGGAAGCATTTAAAGGAAAATGGCATTCAAAAAAATCATCACCGTCATGCATACGTGGAGGAACCTCTCTGTAGCACTTATCCTTTGCATTAAAACAACGCTCTGCAAAACGGCAACCATTGGGAATCCTGCGTAAATCCAGAGGAGAACCCGGAATACCCTCCATATATTTCATTTCTCCATGAAGTGGAGGAAAGGAATTTTTAAGTCCATAAGAATACGGATGTCTAGGACTCTTAAGAATAACAGAAGAAGAAGCCTTTTCCACTATCTCAGCAGCATACATTATGCCAATAGTATCACAAAACTCCATCATCAAACTTAGGTCATGGGTTATAAAAAGAATAGAAAAGCCAAGCTCCTCTTTAAGCTCCTGCACCTTCTGGAGAATAGAACGCTGAACAACAGTATCAAGAGCAGTAGTAGGCTCATCCATAACCAGTAACTTAGGCCTCAAAGCCAGAGCCATAGCAATAACAGCCCGCTGTCGCATGCCACCAGAAAATTGATGAGGATAATCCCTCATTCTCTCCGGAGCAATACCCACAAGTTTTAAAAGCTCAGCTGTCCTGTCTCTGGACTCATCCATACTATCTGTGACATCATGGTATTTAAAAATCTCAAAAAATTGTTTTTCCAATTTTATTACCGGATTGAGACAATTCATAGCAGATTGAAAAACCATACTGATTTTTTCCCATCTGAATTTTCTGAGAGTTTCATCGTCCATTTCTAGAACATCCTTGCCATCAAAAATAATACTTCCTCCTGTAATCAGAGCAGGCGGCCTGTGAAGTCTCATAAGAGCATAAGCAAGAGTACTCTTACCACAACCGGATTCACCGGCTAGACCAAAAATTTGTCCCTCCTTTATGGAAAAACTCACATTATCTACAGCTCTTACATGACCATCAAGAGTAACATAATCAACACATACGTCCTTTACTTCCAGCAATGCTGCCATCACACAACCTCTTTTACCTGTTTTTTTGCTTTTTTTGTAAGCTTTGCTTCTTTTTTCTTTTCCCGATAATAACCTGCCATTATTCTGTCCGCCCGCAAGCGAGGATTGGAAATCTCATCGATGGAAAAGTTTATCAGAGTAAGACCAGATGCAAGAATAACTATGGCAAGACTTGGGCCCAGTAACTCCCACCATGCACCAACCTGCAAGGCAGCAGTTCTGTTTGCATTGAGAAGCATATTGCCCCATGTAACAGAAAATGGATCACCAAAACCGAGAAATTCAAGAGTAGCCTGAGCCATAATCGCATATATCGTAGTACCTACAAACCCCGCACTCATCATAGAAAGCATATTGGGCATAACCTCAGAAAAAAGCCTTCTCAACCTAGTCTCGCCAAGGGTCTCTGCTGCATATATATATTCTCTCTGCCTTATACTCATAGTCTGAGATCTCAAAACCCTGGCTCCCCATGCCCAGGAGGTGAGTCCTATTATTATGGCTATTACAAGCGGAGAAACGCCATCAAGAAGTGAAGCCATTATAAGGATAAGAGGAAGATTGGGGACAACCATTACAACATTTATAACAGTAGTAATTATCCCGTCCACAACCCCACCAAAATACCCAGCTGTAATTCCTATAACAGCACCCAAAACAACGGCAATAAGCGCAGCCAGAATACCCACCATGAGAGAAGTCCTTCCACCATAAAGCGTCTGTGCCCATACATCCCTGCCAAGCTGTGTTGTACCCAAGATATGCTTGGCATTGGGAGCAATTCTTATGGCATCCTTATCCATAGCCATAGGATCATAAGAAGTAAAAAGAGGCGCACCGAGAGTAAGAAAAAGCAAAATAAAAAGAAGAGCAAAGCCCACCGCAGCCTTGGGATTATCTCTAAAAAATTTATATACATAAAACAGTTTGGAATCTTTTGATAATAAGTTCTTCATAAGCCTTACCTACCCTGTTTCCTAAGTCGCGGGTCCAAAACCAGCAATAACAAGTCAGCAATGAAATTTGCAGAAAGCATAAGAATTGTGGACATGAGTAATATGCCCTGCATGAGAGGATAATCTCTGCCGTTTAGAGCCTTAAGCATAACCTGTCCCAGTCCGGGATAATTGAAAACTATTTCTATAATAAAATTACCTCCAAGAAGATAACCAAACTGCATAGCCACCGTGGTAACCACCGGAAGCAATGCATTTCTGGCTCCATAACCAAACATAACACGTCTGTCAGGCACACCTTTTGCCCATCCCATGGTTATATAATCTTCTCCAAGCTGATTTATCATATTGGCACGCATACCCATGATTCCGCCAAAACTTACAAGAACCATAGAAAGGATTGGTAAAGCAGCATGATAAAGAACATCACCTATGTATTGAAAAACATTATCCGGTCTAAAAAGAGGAGTAACAGCATAGCCAATGGGAAATATTCTTAAGGCACGTGCAAGCCAATAGTTTAATAACAGTGCTACGATAACCGCAGGAATATTTGCCAAAAGCTGTCCGCCCAAGGTTAAGGCGCTGTCTATCTTGCTGCCTCTTTTCCATGCAACATAAATACCCAACAAGGTATTTAAAATAAAAGTAATTATAAGGACAGAACCCATTAAAAAAACCGTCCATCTCAGACCTCTGGAAACAGCCTCTAAAACTGTCTGAGGATATTGCGTAAAAGAAACACCCCAATTGCCCTTTATGATGCTGCCGACGTAATCAAAATAACTTTCTATAAGAGACTTTTCTTCCGTAAAGCCAAACATTTCCTGTACAGCATGAATAGTTTCTTTATCAATCTTACCACCACTCTGATAAAGTTGAGCCATATACATCTGAACAGGATCCCCCGGCATCAACCGGGGGAGAAAAAAGTTTAATGTTACGGCGGCAACAAAAGCGATGATATAAAAGCCCAATCTGTTAAGTATGTATCTCACTTTGATTGCCCATCCTATTTGTTTATTTTACAGGTCTAAGCTGTAACAGATGATAAATCTTGATATCATGATCAAACAACGCAGGCTCACACACAGGATTATCCTTTGTTGACCAGCCCGTAAATCTGGAAGTGTTATAAATATGCCATAAACCATTATAGAAGAGAGGAATATTTATCATATTCTCTGCAAAGAAAAGCTCTACCTTATCCGTATACTGTCTAAGCTCTTCTTCTGTTTTTGCCGTAGGCATTTTTGCTATGAGAGAATTAATCTCCTCATTGATATAATTATTCTGACACACGCTCCACCATGTAGGCGTAAACGCTCTGGAAGCATCACCTATTGTATCATAGTAGAACTTCCAGATATTTGAGCTCTTACCATAACCGCTGTACAGAGCATCAAACTCACCGCTATCCCATTTTTCGATTATAACACCGAGGTCAGGAGCCTTTGCATTGGCATTGATGCCTATATTTCTAAGTCCTTGTGCAACTATGACTGCCCCGTCATTCCAGTCGGTCCAACCTGCAGGAGAAAGGATATCAAACTTTATTGGGGTTCCATCCGGATTATCTCTCCATCCATCGCCATCTGCATCCTTAAAGCCTGCCTCGTCAAGAATTTTCTTAGCCATCTCGGGATCAAACTTGGCATACTTATCAAGAATTTCTCTTGCCTTGGGGTTCTCATATCCCAGAAGCGCAGGAGGGAGACCGGTTACAGGAGGAACCATGCTGTCAAGATACCCGTAGGCAGCAGTATCAATAATTCCCTGCCTGTCTATAGACAGAGAAAAAGCTCTGCGGAAAGCAACATTATTAAATGCTTTGCGATTATTCTCATCAGGAGTCTGATAGTTGAGAGAAATCCTTACAGCATCATTTTTACCATACCAATAATTTCTATTGGAATCACCTTTTACATAAGTATTGTCTATATCAGGAATAAAAATATATGCCCAGTCAACCTTTCCAGATTCAAGGAGTGCAAGAGCTCCCTCGTTGCCATTAAACTGAGGAACAACAAGCCTATCAACCTTGAGCTCATCGGCTTTCCAATAGTATGGATTTCTTCCCAGAACAATAAGTTCCGGAGTAAACTCTATAATTTCGGAGAAAGGACCTGTAACAACAGGGTTCTCATAAACATAAGACATGGGGTCTTCTACATTTTCCCACACATGTTTGGGAATAATAACATGCTCATTTAAAACATCCTGCCGCCAAAAACGGTTAGGCTCGCGCATCTCAATCTGCACCGTATAATCATCTATTACTCTAACCGCTTTACACTTTCCGTCTTCTCCCCAGAAACCGCCATTATCCATAGCAGGGTGGTCCTTGCTGATTGTAAAAGAATAAGCAACGTCCTCGGCAGTAAGAGGAGTACCGTCACTCCACTTAACCCCTTTTCTTACCTTGATTGTAAGAGTCTTGAGGTCAGGTTCGCTTATAACCTCTTCTGCAAGCCAGGGAATCTCCTTGTTCTTATTAAGTGGATCAAACAGAACAAGGTACTCATGCATAAAACCAAGAGTAAACTGCTTGGCATTGGAAAATGGGTTAAAATTTCTCACCCAACCGTCGGTTGAATCGAGAAGAACAGTGAGCGAAGCTTCTTTGCTGCCCTGTTCTTGCTGAGAACCTGCAAAAGCAAGACCGGCAATCATAAGAACAGCAAGAAGAACTATAAGGGTCTTTTTCATACCCCCTCCTTGTTTAGGCACTAGCCTTTTTTACAGCCCCCTACGGGAGCTCTGCTATATGTTTACGACAACAGATTAACCCTCTATAACCATCCTGTCAAGTTTTTTCTGTTTTCGAAAACATGCTTAAAAATTTTGGATCTCTTTATAAAGACATTTATTAAATAATTTTATATAAAAAGACTTTACTATCTGTCAGAAAAACACCTGAGTCCGTAGATTTAAACCGTGTATCAAACATAAGGTTTTCGCAAACATACAAATGCTATGTTCCACAGGCCTTTATTAAATAATATTTTATGTGTTATGATGGTTGATAACATAAACTATCTTGCACATTGGAGGACCTATGTTTGATGTACGTGGACGATGGGCACTTATAACAGGAGCAAGCCGCGGAATAGGAAGACTCATAGCTTTATTTATGGCAGAAAGGGGCTGCAATCTTATTCTTCACAGCAGAAAAAAAGAAAACTGCAATGCTGTTATTGAGGAAGTTAGGGCAAAAGGCATAGAGGCAATTGCTGTGGAGGCAGAGCTCGCAGACAGAGATAAGATAAAAAATATGCTAAAAGAAATAGATTCTCTTGGGAAAGATATAGACATAGTCTTTAATAACGCAGGCCTTCAGGTAGGCTACAGAAAGGATTATTATAAAACTCCTTTGGAGGACTTTGACATAAGCTTTGCCGTTAATTTTATAGCGCCTGCTATGATATGCTACCACTTCCTCCCACGCATGGAAGAAAGAGGAACCGGTCGAATAATCAACACTACAAGCGGTATAAAAAACGAGCCAGAACAGGCCGGATACTCAGCGAGCAAAGCTGCTCTGGATAAATACACCTCCGACCTTGCCAATAGACTTGATGGAACAGACATAATAATCAGTCTATCCGACCCTGGTTGGTGTAGAACGGATCTGGGCGGTCCCAACGCACCTAATGCTCCGGAAAGCAGTATCCCAGGAGTCGTCGTAGGTGCCTTTGTCAACGATAGGACAAGCGGAAGGCTTTTTAATGCCGGAGATTTCCACAATATGAGTCTAGAAGAAGCTGTGGAAAAAGCAAAGACACTAACTCCTCTTTTTAAATAATATAAAAACCGAACGGGGCAGGCTTTTCCCTGCCCCTTTTTGTGATTTCCGGCAAGGGTTTTTCTGTTTTACACCAAAAAACCACTTTCTATTGCTTTTTGCTGACAGGCAGCAGGGGACGGAGACGTCCCCTGCGTTCGGTATAAGTTATAGACATTTATGGCCAGGATATATAAAAAAAGTCCTATTCTGTCGATGATAAAATACAGAAAACCTTTTTTTCTTGACTTTTGTTAATTATAATTAAAGGTGTGATATTTTTATCGGGAGTTTTTTGTGGGAAGTCTGCTGTCCAAAGCAAAGGAAATCAGAAAAGAGGCCGGATTTATAATCGTAGAGCAGAATAAGCTTCCCGGCAAAAATACTCTTACCTCTCAGGAAGAGAAAGAGATAGCAGAAGAGATAGAACATATTGTCGAGAAAAATAAAATTCATGTTGATGAAAATACTTTTAAAATCCATGCCCAAAAGAAAGGAAGCCTTCTTCCTTTTCTTATCAATCTCTTTGCTGTAATAGCTATTGTTTCCAGTTTTTTTGTGTTTCGTTATCTTTCTGCCCGTGAACAGGAGAGGATTGCTTCCGGTTCTACAGAGCTTGCCGCAGTAGAGGCAAAGCTGATTCAAGAAATTCAGCGACAGGCACAGGAAAAACTTAAGGAAAAAGAGGCGGAGATTTCTACTATCCAGCAAAAACTTTCCGAGCTTGCAAAACAGCAGGAAGAGCTGGAAGCAAGCATGCAGGATAAAATAAAGCAGAAAGAAGAAGAGCTCAAAGGTCAACTTGAGCTTGTTCTTGCGGAAGAGAGAAAAAAGCTGGAGGCTCAGGGTGCATCTGAGGAAACAATACGAGAACAACTCGCAATTATAGAGCAGCAAAAGAATCAAGAATTGGCTTCTCAGATAGATGAGTTTAAAAGACAGGCAGAAGAAGAGAAAAAACAACTTGCTCTTACCATAGATAATCTCAAAAAAGACTATCAAAGCAGCTTGGACAAGCTTATTGCAGAAAGGAAAGCGCTTGAGGAAGAAGCAAAACAAAAGGAAGAAAAGCTAAGAAAGGAGTATGAAGAAAAGACGCAAAGTCTTCTTGCCCAGCAGCAAGCAACAAGCGAGGAACTACAATCAGCAAGAGCACGGCTTGCTTCTCTGGGAGAACAACAGCAGCGGTCTCAGCTTGTGGAAGATAGGATAATGGGGCTTTATTCGGACATAAAAAAATCTCTGGAACAAAAAGATTATGATACAGCACAGCAAAAGCTTGTTTCTCTGCAGGATTTTTTAAACAGCAATGAGATGATTTCTCTGGACAGTCTCAAGGAGAGGAGACAAATAGATCTCTTTGTCACAGATACACTTGAGCAGATGATAGAGCTGCAAAAACAGCAGACAAGTCTGGACACTGCTTCCCTTGTAGCACAGGCTAATCTGCTTGCTAGAATACGTGCCACAGTATCCAGTGCTCAGGAGGCCATAAGACAGGGAGATGCAGAATCTGCAACAAAACTCTATACCGAGGCAATAAAGCTGATACCACAGATAAAAGAAAGCCATGCATACCTTGTATCCCTACTGGAAAATGCACAAACAAGACAGAGCAAGGCTGTCCTTGCCGCCCTTGATGAGGCCGATACAGCATATAAAAACAAAGAAACAGAAAAAGCCCTTGACGCCTATAAAAAAGCCCTATCCTACCTGCCTGTGGACAAAACAAGATATGAGAGAATAGCAGAGAATCTTGTTGCAATAGGCGAGACAAAAAACAGACAAATACAAGATGCGGCAGAAAAGACAACAATAGTCCGGCAGAAAGAGTTGGCACAACAACTTATGACTGCAGCAGAAAAACTTATGTCTCAGGCCAGATATCAGGAAGCAATAGAGCAATACGCAAAGGCACTTGCGGACTACCCGGACGGCATAGATACTGCCAAAGCAATAAGCGGGATAAGAAACAGCATAACGGCATACAACAAACAAACAGAAAAAACTGTAGCAGATTACATCGCAGCACAGAAGAAGCTGCAACAAGAACTTGATACGATAAAAAAAGAACTGGAAGAAAGCAATAAAGAAAACTCAAAGCTTGCAGAAAGAATAAAAGAACTGCAAGCAGTAAATGCAGAAGCGGACACATACGCACAAGAAAACACAAAAATCAAGGAAGAGAACAGCAAACTTACAGAAGAGAGAAAACAACTGCAAGAAAAAATAGCAGCCATGGAGCAGGATAACAAAAAACTCACGGATAGAATATCCGAGTTGGAAAAACAACTTGCAAACGCAAAGAACAAAACCGCACCAGCACTCTCACAGGAAGAAAAAGACGCACTCCAAGAGCAGATAGACACCCTCAATAAAAAGCTGGAATCATACGAGAGACTCAAAGACAGCTACATAAGCTACGCCCGCAAAGAAGACCAGCTTATAAGCCAATACGGAGAAACCGGACTTTCCCAAGCCAAAGTCTACCTCGACAGCTTCCTCTCCTCCCCCGAGGCAAAAGCTAGCTTCCCCGGCCTCTTCTCAAGAATAAAAGCCTATGACAAAGCCTTTACAGAAGCAGGTAAAAGAAGCGCCATGATAGAAGCAATAGACATCATGGAAGCACTCTCATACTTTGACACCCAGGAAAAAAAGCTGGCATTTCTCAAAGACCAGATGGAACAAGCAAAAAACAACGAAGCTCTGTACGCATTTCTAGAAAGCCTGACAGCCCTCATACAGTAAAAACAACTTTATACCGAACGTCGTCCCCGCGTCACACAAGAAAACATAATAGAAAAGGAGCGACGAATCCTGCCTGCGGCATCAAAGAAAAAACAATCAAGGTTCATAAGCATAAAGAGTAAAATTGGCAGCCTTCCCGTCCTTGGTATCAAAAATACTAGCAAGAGAAAAGATCAGCTTCTTGGTTCCTTTGATTTCATACTCTCCACAGTAGTTGAGAAGAGTGGCATCAACAGCAACCCCTATCTCAGCAAAAGAAGAACTGTCATAAAAATAAAACATCTCCTCATCCGGATTATACGCCACAAGACGACCTGCAGAAGTAGCATCTATAACATAACCCGATATCTTACCCTTCTCCTGTACAATCGGTGTAGTAGAATCACCGCTTGTCACCATGAGTTTTATCTCACTACCATCTTTATAGCTTATATAACCTACAGGATTGGGAGAAGAGTAAAATATCTCATAATATGCAGAAGAAGGATTGGGAATAGAATATGTACCTCTATCAACAAAACCGAAAGTTGGACTGGGACTAGGAACCAAAGAAACAGAAGAGCTTGTATACTTTTCTATATAATTATCAGAGGACTCATAGAGGCATCCTGCAATAAAATTGTTGCTCTCGACATAAGAAAGACCAAAGGCATATATATTATTGCCAGAAACAGGATTGTTGCTATAGTCTACAACAGAGTCCATATCATTAAAATCAAGTGTTCTTGCTATTATGACCAAAGGCTCGGCATTATCCTCCTTTATATATCCAATAAGCACATCTGCTTCTCCGTCATCATATGGGCCAACAAGAACTTCCAAATTGTCAGCATACGCAGAACCGGTAAAAAAACCGGTAACATAAGCCGCACTGTCGCCAATCATATTTAAAGTCACATTGCCGTCATTCCTCTTTTCTACTGCAAGTCCGTAGTTGATATGAGATTCGTCCCGTACAGGATAAAAAAACAATCTATCTGAAGAATTGGTATTCCAATCTATCTCTATAAAAGCAGTTTCTCCCAGTTTTTCCATACCTGCAGATTCTATGGAAGCAAGGGTTTTTATTAGCTCCTCGTTATATAAAGGCAAAGTGCAGGAAACAATAAACAAAAAAGAAATTATAATTATAAAACCTGTCTTTTTCATAGTCTTAGAACTCCATCCTGAGCCCCAGTCTTGTACCGGGGACAAAAAAAGCATTATAAATATCCCCGGAAGACTCCATATCCATATTTCCTTCCAGAGACTGGTAAATCTGCTTTCTATCATTACTTATATAGCTTGTAAAGAAGCTCTCAAAAAAGAAGCTCCATTTGCCTACGGCATAAAAGAGAGGCAAATCAGCACCAAGACCGATCTCCGTAAAAAAAGGAGCTACAGGATCAAGACCCGTATAACCCACAGGATACACAAACCGTAAATTAAAACCCGCAAAAAAGAAAAGAGAAACATCGGAAAGAAAACGATAAAACGGAACAGAAAAACCCAACCCGGTTTCTATAAGAGGAAAAGAAACAAAACCTGCAGAAACAGAAGCATATACATCAGAGGGAAGATAATAGCCTATACCATACCACTTTATATCCCAGTCAAGCCTAAGCTTATCCGGAATAAGCCAGTAAGCAAACCCAATATAGGGATACTGGATGTGCTGAGCTCCAATACTTACTGCAAGGCCATAGACCTTTGCCTGAAAAAAATCCACACGTGTTTTATCATTCACCGACAATGCAGCAATCAGCTCCACAGGCCTGTATCCATCCTTCTCCGCACGAATAACATAAGTACTGGGCGCAGGAAGCCTGAGCCTGACCAGTCCCTTATCTCCTACGACAACAGGCTCATCGAAAATCCCACTTAAACTAGTTCCCGGAAGCGCAGACACAACCAGCACACCCTCACCAAACTTAGGCTTCTGTCTGCTTACAGACTCAGCCAACTCTTTGAGCTTATCTTTTATGGGAGAAACAACCGCACGGGCAAGCACAGGAGAAGAAATAACAGGAGGAAGTTCCTGTTCATAATGCCATATTTCCTGCTTGACAGAAAAATCCCATACAGAAAAAACAATCATATCGTTCTGCATATAGAGCAGCAAAGCACTATCTACCCCTCTGGAAATTGCAAGCCCTTTTAATTCGTCGGGATTATCAGAAAAACGATCAGCTATCTTTACAGCAAGCCAATCCTGCATAGCAAGCTCAGAAAGAGTCTCTTCGCGGATAAGCTTATCAATGTCATCAGAAGCCATAAACAACACAACCCTATCAATTGCAAAAAGAGCAGGAATAAAAAACAAAGAGAACAAAACTCCAAACAAGAAACGTCTTACCACCATACAGCTCCCTTATATATATATCCGCTCTTTCTGTCAAAAACATACAGAACAGAACCATCTCTGGAAAGGGCAAAAGCAGAATCATCATAAAAAGGCCACTCGTCTGTTGATTTTTTGCTGCCGCTAAGGTTGTAACGCTCTATATAATTCTTATCATCTTCTTCTTTTAAAACAAGTATAGTATCTCCTCCTACGGCAATGGTCCCATCTCCCCACAAGTCATAGCCTGCATCTCCGGAGAAGCTGGCATGGGGATAAAAATCCATAAGAGGTCCAGTAATAGAAGAAATATCATAGGGAACGGACAAGAAAATAAAATCAGAATCCATACTCATAAGAATGGAAAAATATTTCTCTGTCTCCCAAGTAGAAATCCAATTGTCAACAACAGAAGTAGCACTTGAGAAATAATCAAGGGTAGATGGAGTAGGGATTGTCGACGGTGGGAAAGAACTTGCCACAGAAGAATAAGATAAGCCATTTGTTCCTGATGTTTCGTTTTTAAGAAGATAATAGTTTCCGTTTACATATAAACCGTTAGTCCATTCAGTAAGCGTACCTCCCTCATCCGTCACGTTTTTATTGCCCACATCAATCTTGTAACTGCCCCACCACAGATAAGAACCGTCCCAGAAAATATTATCAAAACGATGGCCGGGAGTACTAAAAAAATCATCTTCATTAAAAACAGCCTCAACACTTAAATCGTCATCCATAACAATAAGCCTGAGTTTATTTCCATCAGAAGACCATACAAATACAGCAAAAATCACATACTTCGTATCGGTATTGTCAACTACCCCAACACAACGCAATCTCATATCAACCCCTTCATACGGAGGAGAAGCGATATCGGATACAAGATCAGAAATTTTTACTTCGTTATCCGCCCAGGAGACCATTGGAGAAAAGGGAGAAGAAAGAAGAAAGGAACAGGAAGGAAACAACAACGCAACAAAAAATAAAAAAAGAATAGAAACAATATTCTTTACCATCTTACAATGCCTCCCAGAGACATAATAGGTCCTCCGTCCGGCTCAAGCTCTATTGCCCCCTGGGGTATAAGTCCCGTACCCAGACTATAATCATAACCACCGCGTATAAACACACCCAAAAAAGGCAAAGGATTAAACTCTAGTCCTACAGCACCTACATGCACATAAAAATCCAACGAAATAGAAGAATCCTTTAAAAATGTTGCATAAAAGCCCACACCACTCTCAATCCATATACGAAAAAAATTAGCAGGTTGTCCCAATATGTATGCCCCTACAACCATCTCAGCCTGATTATGAGGAACAACATAGCGCGCAAAAATACCATCTGAATACTGGACAAAAAAGTACTCCTTCAATCCTGTAAAAACAAATCCCGGGATAAGATACCATCTGCCTTCCATACCCAACCCCATAATTTGTCCGGTAGATAGAAAAGAAGCAGTTTCAAAGATGCTTTTCTTTACAAGAGGGGGCAGCCTGAGCTCCGCAGGAGAAGAATCTGCTACATAATCTGTAATTGCAGTATAATAGCCTTCTTTTTCTACTCTGACACGCAGCTTACTACCTTGAGAGACAAAAATCTGCTTTTTTGTTTTAAGAATCCCGTCTTTTATGGTACCTATATTTCTGTTTCCCATAAAAACAACTGCATCTTCATCTTGAGAATAAATAACCAGTGGAAAGACTTTATCGGCCTTGGGAGAATATTCCGGTGCTTTGGAAGCAAGGCTGTCCATAACAGCAACAATAGCTTTATCAACAGCAGAAGAAAGTTCTAGGGCAGAGGTTACACTCTGCAGAGAAGAGGCCACAAGCCTCTCTCCTCCATCATCATAAAGACGTAAAACAAGAAAAACCCTAAGTCCCTTTTTCCATACAGAGGACTCCATGACAAGAACAGAATTATCGGAGACAGCTATACCCCGTCCGTCAAGAGAGTTGATTATCATACTATCTATTGAATCGGCGGAAATCCCAGAATTTTCTGACACAGAAGAAGGTCTCAGCATAAGACTAACACCGTCTGCAAAAACAGAGAAAGTTGTAAAAAACACAAGAAAGACAAAGAATTGCCTCATTATTTATAATATAGTACCAAAGCTGACAAATCTCCACATATAAAAACAAATAATACTAGGATGATTTTCTTAGATATTCTTCTCAGAAAATATTTTTTCTTAAATATTCCTGAGATTTTTTTATCCTTGCAGGGGCAGTCAAAAATCTAAAAAGAATCTTAGGAAAGGTAAGCCATGCAAGCCTCCTACCATTTTTAATACCTCTCTTTATGTTTTCAACAAAAAAACCGGCAACTATCTCGGGCGGATCCGCAAGAATTTTGTATATTTTAAGCTTGTTTTGATTGGTTTTATCTTTATCGTTTATAAGCAAATCAGTAAACATCATACCAGGACTGAGCAAAGAAATATTAACTCCGCTTCCCTTAACCTCTTTGGAAAAGCCGAGGGTAAAATATCTTAAGGCAGCTTTGCTTGTACCATACAGGTTAAGCCTATCCATATGCTTACCATCGCTACCCCAGCCCTCCATATTGAATATATGACCGTATCCCTGTTCTTTCATTCGGAGAAAGGCTTCTCTGCTTCCATACATGCTTCCCAGAAGATTGGTCTTTATTACCTTTTGATATTCATCCGGAGTAGCTTCCCATAAATGGGTGGAATCCTGGGTAATGCCCGCATTGTTTATCCATATATCAACAGAGCCCATAAGCTCCCATGCTCTTTGCGCTAGGAGTCTGACATGCTCTGGACTCCTAACATCACAGGCTAGATAATACACTGTGCCAATATTTTCTAAAGATGGCAGGATCTTTTTTATGTTGTCATCTGTTCTTCCAGTGATAAAAACAGTATCCCCTTGCTTTAAAAACTCTTCTGCCAAAGCTCTTCCCAAACCTCTTGTAGAACCTGTTATAACAACATTCATATTCTTTCTCCTCTATCGTTTATGTTGTCAAAGGCAGAAGGAAAAATCTTGCTTAAAATAAACATTAGAAACCAAAGCCCCAACGCACCACCGTAAAGCGCAACAGGGATAAAACTTACTTCATAAAGTTTGCTATAGCCTCTCTGATAATAAAGAACAGCAACCAAAGCTATGTAAACAATCCAATTGAGTTTATAAACCCAGGATGGAAGTTTTATACCATATTGGTAGGTCATAACTGCCATAAATAAAAATCCAGTAACAAACATGGGCCATATTTCCTGCCCCTTGTAAGTTGCTATGGCAAAAGCATGCAGGGCTACAAAGGTTTCAAGCAAAGCAACCCATGTTGTGCTGGTATGTATTGGTTTTCCAACCATTGATGTTTGGATAAACAATAAAAACATATATATAAAACCGGCAAGAAGGCCGTAGGAGCCTTCCATGGGATGGAACCAAAATGTATATACCAGAGCCCAGCTTATATATATGCCATGCCACTTTCTGACGGGTTTTCTCAGTTTGTCTTTTATGCCTATTTTTTTCCCAAAGAAAAGCCCTCTACGACCTTCCAGCATAAAGAGCAGAATAATAAGCATTATTATGACAGAATATTGACTTGACCATATAGGTACATCCTGAGCAAGTCCATCGTAAAAAAGATGTGTCTGTATGAGATGCAGAATTACAAAAAATATATTGGATATAAAAATCCATTTTACAACTTTCTCTTTTTTTTCTTTCTGGTCCGCTTTTATAGCAAAAAAAGCCAGTACCCATATGCTGAGTTGATGTAATGTATATCCTGTCCATGCAGAGATCCGAGAAATGAGTCCTGGCTCGGGAAGCTGCCAATAATACCAGGATGCTCCTTTATCCGAAAGATGTTCTATTGATTCTAGTCTGCTTCCCAAAAACCAGACAATAAAAGCAATTACTCCGTAAATTACAAATCCTGCTATAAAAAACTTGTTTTCTTTTATTTTTGCCATTTGATTATGTTTCCTTGATAATATGATAATTCCTTTTCTCTGTTTTTGCAATTTAAAAAGGCAGGCCGCAGGTCTGCCGTTCGGTATTTTCTTAGATTATAAAAAACTTTCTTGCACGCTTTGTCTCTCAGTGTTAAAGTCTTATATATGAGGGATTCCTTCTGGACTATTGTGTATTTTCTTCTGTGGTCTATTTTTCTGGGGATAGCAGCTTCTTTTTCTGTTGCTGTTTCCGAGATGGGGATATCACATGTTGTATATATGTCAGGGAAAAGCATTTTTAATGTTTTTTTCTATATAAAGGCTCTAAGGCTGGTTTTTCCTGTTGTTATTTTTTTGTCCGTGATAATAACTTTGTCCAGGCTTATTGTTTTTCCTGGCAAGTTGTTTTTGTCTATTGTTTTTTCTGCTTTTTCTGCAACTGTTGCTCTATGGTTCTTTTTTACGGTTATTTCTCCTGCTATTGAAAAAACAGAGAAGAATCTCAGTATATCTTATGAAAATCCCGTTATCCCATCTGCACTTATGCGCATAGGAGATGATATTTATATGGAGGTTCTATCGTCAGGGAGGATAGACGAGGGGATTGTTATAGCAGCAACGGGTAAAGAGCCCGGTTTCTCCGTATACGAAAAAGGCTGGTTTGATAAAAGTTCTATGGAATATCTTCTTGATGGTAAAGAAAGTGTAAAATTGTCTTATAGACGGATCTTTCCTCATTATATGCTAGATCCTCCCGTATGGATGACAAAATGGGAGAGTATTTTTTCTTCTTTTGAAGATGTATTTAAACATGATTGGGGGCTTTTTAAAGGGGATTTCTTGCTTCCTTATCTTGCGTGGTTTCTGTTTTTCTCGGGTTTATGGCCATGGATGCGCCTTACAAAGTGGCCTTTTTTAAATGCTGCGTTTACCTTATGGATTTCTGTTACTGCTATTGTTCTGGTTGATGGCGTTTCTTCTGCTCCTTTTAAAGAAATGTTCTCATCTCTTTTTAATTTTCTACCTCCTGTTATTATGAGTTTTCTGCCTCTTTTTATCCCCACTGGTATGGGACTTCTTTCTCTGTCTATGCTTATACTTATGCCCCGCTTCAGCAAGGTAAAGGAGGAGATGCGAGCATGAGACGGCTTGGTTCTTCTTTTATAAAGACTTCTCTTGTTGTCTATGTCGTATCTCTTGCTCTGTCTACCGTTTGGGCTTTGTTTTTTGAGCCTGCAAAGGATGTTGTACCTGCTTTGTGGTCATCTTGGGCTTGGAAAACGGTGTTTATAATATGGATAGAAAATTTTATGTTTTTCCATTTTACCGCTATGACAATAACTATAAGTTTTATTCTTCCTCCGCTTATCCTTATGGCAGGTGAAACAAAGGCAAAGATGCGTTTTATACAGCTTATTTTGGTTTTCACCATATTTATGAGTGCTGTTTTTTTCTTTTTTAACGAGGGTGTCTTGCCATCTCTTGTAAGCAGCAGAGAGGATATTTTGTATAGAAGCAGGCTGGCTTCCCAATTTTTTAATCAATATGAAAAAGCAATAAAGGCGAATGATGTTATAAATGCTTACGAAGCTTTAAACAGATATGCCAATCTAATCCCGGAAAATGAGGATACAAAAAAACTGCTTAAAAATCTTGCCATGAGGCTTCCTGAGGATAGAAGAAAAAAAGAACAGCCAGATTCTTTTATAAAGATAGAGCATAACCTGAGTATTGGTAAGGCTATTTCTCTGTCAGAGGAGGCAATTAACAGGGAAGACTATTATACTGCATATTATTATGCAAGGATTGCTCTGGGGTTGGATAGTTCTCATCAGACGGCAAGGTGGCTTGCTTCCAGAGCATGGGATGCTATTTTAAGTCTGGAAGAAAACAGCGAGGATAGAGCTCAGCGGGTATTTTTTGCATCCAAAAGAGAGGCTTATCAAAAATTGATAGATGGCAAATACCTTGCGGCTTATTATCATTTTTTAAGGCTTTCTAAGGAAAATCCAAAAGATGCTGATGTAATTCGCTATTTGGCAGAGGCAAAAAAGGCTGTGGAAACCTATGCCTTTTACTATGACGAGATAGAAGAGCTTGTAGAAACCCAGGGTATCAATAATGTGCTTTTTTCATATGCTCAGGACAATATATCTACTTTTTATTTTATAAAGAGGATTGTAAGGGTAAGAGAGGGTTCTTACTGCTTTGATATAAGAATGATGGCTACGGATAAGAAGGGTAAGGTACTATACCGTCTATCCGCTCCTTATGGTAAGATAGAGGAAAACAGTCTTGTGATGCAGGCTGTAGGAAGGGATAATCCTAATATACGCTATACTCCCAAGATATGGGGAACTGTGCCTTTTAAACCGGAGTTTATAGTGCCTCTTCCTATGGAAGATTCCCAATTGCATCTTTTTTCCATAACAGAGCAAGGATTCCAGGGAAAATCTTTGTCAGAGCTTATGAGTCTTTCTTTTTTGCCAGCAGAGTTTGGGGTTCCCAAAAAAGAGGTTGTTTTTTCTATGTTTTCCCGTATTTTTAGGGTTCTTATTTTTCTTACGGGCTCTTTTATTGTAATTACTCTCGCGTGGAGAGGGCATAATCGCTCCATGAGGAATTCTATTGCCGCTCTTATACCGGCTATTCCTGTTATAGGGGGTATGATGTGGCTGTTGTCTAATATTCTTCTAAGGGGCGGAGATTTCCTTGTCGCCGGGATTTTGGTAACAGTAGGGTTTGCTGGTGTTGTCTGGTTTATGGTGCTTTTTTGTGTGTTTATGTTGTTTGTGAGCATCTTCCTCTTTGCAAGAAGTTTGCAGTAGTCTATATTGCTTTTTCTTTTCTTAAGAGTTCTTCTTTTATGTTAAGTCCTCCACTGTATCCTCCGAGAGTTCTGTCTTTTCTTATTACTCTATGACATGGAATTATGAGTGGTATTTTGTTGGCCGCACATGCGTTTGCCACGGCTCTTATTGCTCTTTTGTTTCCTATTTTTTTTGCTATGTCTGTATATGTCGCTGTTTTGCCCGCTGGTATTTTGCTTATTTCATGCCATACTTTTTTCTGAAATTCTGTTCCTTCTATATCCAGCTGTATGTCCGGTGTTTTGGCAGGGTTATCCCAATACTGTTTTATTTTTATGTATTCTTGTTCCAGTTTTCCAGGGTTTTCTTCTGCGTGATATGTACTTTTTAACTTTGCCTCTGTTTCTTCTATGTATTTTTTGTCTCCAAAGTTTATACGAGCAAGGCCTTTTTCTGTTTTTGCAAGCAGTATCTGTCCCTGTAGAAAGGGGAATTTTGCGTATGTTATTTTTTTCATGTGCTTATATTATGTTTGTTTTTTTTATATTGCAATGTTCTTCTTTGTTTTTCTTTTGCCAAAGGCAGGAACAGCCTCGATAGGGGCTGTGCCGTTCGGTTTTTTCTTTGTTATATAAGGTTTTCTTAATCCTTGACAATCGCTCAATCTCACAATAAAATCTTGTATCTTTTTTTATATTTTTCTATGCGAGAGGAAAGATGGCAGAACAGATTACTCGGCGTGATGTTAATTATTCGGATTGGTATCTTGATATTGTGCTCAAGGCTCAACTTGCGGATTATAGTCCGGTAAAAGGTTGTATGGTGATAAGGCCGCGTGGTTATGCGCTGTGGGAAAAGATTCAGCAAAATCTGGATAGGATGTTTAAGGAGACTGGGCATTCCAATGCTTATTTTCCGCTCTTGATTCCAGAGGGGTTTTTGCATAAGGAGGCCGAGCATGTGGAGGGGTTTTCTCCAGAGCTGGCTGTTGTTACCCATGGAGGCGGAGAGACGCTTGAGGAACCGCTTGTTGTAAGGCCTACCTCAGAAACGATTATATGGAGTATGTATAAAAAATGGATTCAGTCTTACCGCGATTTGCCGCTTCTTATCAATCAGTGGGCCAATGTCGTGCGATGGGAGAAGAGAACCAGACTTTTTCTGCGGACTACGGAGTTTTTGTGGCAGGAAGGACATACTGCTCATGCAACAGAAGAAGAAGCCAGGGAAGAGGCTCTCAGGATGCTGGATGTTTACAGAAGGTTTGCAGAGGAATATCTAGCTATCCCTGTCTACTATGGCCCTAAGACAGATTCGGAGAAGTTTGCTGGTGCTGTTACTACCTATGCCATCGAGGCAATGATGCAGGATAAGAAGGCTCTTCAGGCGGGTACCAGTCATTTTCTGGGACAGAATTTTGCCAAGGCTTTTGATGTTACTTTCCAGACCGCTGAGGGCAAGCTGGATTATGTGTGGGCTACATCGTGGGGAGTTTCTACTCGTCTCATAGGTGCTGTAATTATGGCTCATTCCGACGACAATGGTCTTGTTGTTCCTCCGCGGATTGCTCCCACAGAAGCGGTTGTTATTCCTATATTTACCAAGAAGGACAACGATAAAATTGCAGATTATGCGCGCGATATAAGAAAACGCCTTATAAATGCAGGGATTTCTACAGAGATAGATCTCGACGACCAGAGTTCTCCAGGCTGGAAGTTTGCAGAATGGGAGTTGAGAGGTGTTCCGGTAAGAATAGAGGCGGGACCCAGAGACATGAAGGAAAACAAGGTTGTACTAGTAAGGCGCGATACGGGGGAAAAGATTTTTGTATCCATTGATAGCCTTGCAAATAATGTAAAAAGCCTGCTTGAAGATATACAGCAAAACCTCTTTAACAGGGCAAAAGATTTTAGAGATAAGAATACTCATTATACAGACGACTACGAGGAGTTTAAAAAACTCATAGAAGAAGGAGCCTTTGTTCGTGCTCCCTGGTCAGGCTCACAAGAGGTGGAAGCAAAAATCAAGGAAGAAACAAAAGCAACCATCAGAGTGCTGGAAGATGACCAACAGAAGCATGCAGAAGGAAAGACCTGTATACTTGGAAAAGAGGATGCAAAATATATAGCACTTTTTGCAAAAAGCTACTGATTGTGATATATTTATCATATGAAAAATAAAATAACCGCCATGACAGTAGCATTATTAGTATTCTGCATGGCGGATTTTTTATACGCACTGGACTACAAGGGCTTTGCAATAACGGACGACTTTGGCATAAGCTTTACCTCCACCTCTGATGCAGCCCCATCCCCGGTTAATCACACACCAGGCATCGAGATTTTTCTACACATAACAGACAATATAAGCTTTCATCCAGCCCTGGCACTATCATGGGGAGAATTTCTCATGTCAGCAAACAAAGCAGCACCGGCAGAAATAGAAGCAGCAAATGCGGCGCTTCTTTTATCAATAATACTACGGCCTTACATAGGATACCACATAGATATAAACTCCATCCTCAGTTTTGATGGCTTTTTCTCACCCACACTAATCTTCAAACTCCCCATAAAATCCTACGGCCAAGACCCATCAGGAGAACTCCTATCATACTACTACGGCGGATTCAGACTTATTTATCCGGAACTATCCTTAAGAATTAGCTGGAAAATCACAGAACACATGTCAATCATGGTGGGAGAAACAACAAGAATACCGCTCTTTAGACTGTGGGACAGCTACCCATTCTATGATGAACTAGGACTATTCTTACACCTAGGACTAGTACTAAAATAAAGACATTATACCGAACGCGGAGCTGCAAGCAGCTCCGCTTTTTTATCAGACATACTCCTCTGGCAGAACATCCTTCCTCTCTCCAGAACGCTCTGCAACAAGAAAAGAAACAGCAGAAGAAATCACCGCATCAAGAAAAGTACCTACACTGATCATAAGAGGGAAAAGAGGCTTAAAAATAAGATATCCCTCCTCCGTAGCCCTTCCGTACATACCACAGATGACAAAAAGACCCATCACAACAGCATAACCAGGAGAAGCACCCATCAAAAACATAATACCTAGAGAAACAAAACCAATCCATAAAAAAGTCGTAAAAGGAATTCCAAGACTGGAATAAGAGGAAAGAATAACTATAAAAGATAAAATCATCACAGAAACACTACCCGATCTGCCAAAAAGAACAGAAAACGGATAAGAAAGAGCCCCTATCCGTCTGGGAACACCTGAGTTTTCCCTGCCATGCAACATCTGAGAACCAAGAGAAAAATAAACATCCCCGGAAAAAAAAGCAAAAAGAAAAGAATTAAGATCCTGATAAAGAAAAAGAAGCCCACTCTTACCCTTTATCAGAAACATAACAAGAGAAACAAAAATAAGAACAAAAAGAACAAAAACGAGAAGCATAAACAGAAAGCCGGAATAAACACTAATATCGCTCTCTTTCTGTAAAATAAAAAACAACCTTGCAGAAACAAACCCCATGACAAAAGGAATAATCTCAACAAAAAAATGATTGATATGATAGATAATACGATTAAAACCATCCAAAACATCTATAAAAGGATCCGTATAATAAGTATCAAAAGACAAATTAGCTCCCAGAAGAATAGCAAAAACAAAAACAGGCAACAAAAAAGTTCCGGAAGTTATAAAGATACTTATAAAATCAGGAGGAAAAACAGAAGAAACAAGCTCGGCAAAAGAAGGTACATCCATATTAACGTTTTCTTCCATTATAAGAGGGATCCTCTCTCCCGGATAAACAGCACCAAAAATAAGGCTGAAAACAATCATCCCGATATTAAAACCACCAAAAACAATAAAAAGATTTTTCCATATTTTTACTGTTTTCTTATGCTTTATAAGCTCATATATGGCAAGACTAAGACCGCTAAAAACAAGAGGAACAAGCAAAAAACGACCTGCATTGATAATAAAAGCATAGAAAAACTCAATCAAAGCCTTAATACCATCGGAATACGGCACAACTAAAGTAAATAAAAAGCCGGCAAGAAGTCCAAGCAAAGTTTTAAACCAAATTTTCATACACTATACCTCTTGTAAAACATCTAAATTCCAAGAAAACCGCGTTTTTTGGGAATATATTGCCACTTTTTTGACTTTCTGGGAACTTGCAAATCAGATATAAAATCACACAACTCAGACTCCAAATCAGAAGAATAAATAACAGCTCTTACAGAAAAACCATCATTCTGTTTCTCAAGATATCTGTCAGCAAGATAAAAGAAACTTTTTTCAAGAAAAAAATTGATAATACTATCTTCCCTCTTTCTTGTATCAAGAACAAAAGTCAACATTATGGCATCCTTATAAAGGAACGGTTCCAGCTCCTTAAGAATAAACAGCCAACCCTTTATCCACGAGTCACAGGCCTCTTCTATAGATTTTACAGAAAAATCCGTAAAATCCTCCTTGTGTGGAGAAAAAAGAAGAACTACCTGCTCTGGGTGCTGTTTTCTCATATAAGAACCAACCACAGTCTTAGCAGAAAGATAAGAAGATGGCTCCCAAAACCTTACACCTATATCATCATCCTCTCTCTTGTGTTCCTCAGCAAGACACAATTGAATATCAAACACGGACAGCAGCCTAATGGCCATAGAATCCATAAAAGTAGCATTGTTTCCAATAAATAAAAGGCTTTTTTTCATGCTTTTTATACTACAAAGCCTTTTAATCTAGGTCAACAAAAAAACAGCACCAGCATATAAATAGAAAAAATAAAGACAATATAAATACACTTATACTGCAACACAAGAATAAAATACTCAGTCAAAAATAAAAAAAACAGGCTGATATGGCCCTAACTCCAAAAAAAGACAATTTTCCGCTTTTTTAAAAACCAACCTTTCCTTCCTTATCAACTCATAAGCAAAATTACTTGTTATGAGTCTGACTATATTCTCTTTTATAATTCGCTCACCGCAGCGGGATGCAAAACTATTAGAAAAATACCCCTTTTTTTCCTGAGAACTATTATTATATGCAATAAGATATTTTTTTGTTTTTGTCTTTACAAAAAAAACAAAAACATCATCATCCTCACTATCTCCAACAAAAAAAGGGAAAAACAAAATGAGTTCTGGAAATCCCATGTTCTTTTTTTCATGTAAAATGGGAGCTATCACCTCATGATGCCACAAAAATAAAAGCTCCTCCTCATACTTGGACGGAGACGCAACATCAACAGGATAATACTCCTGATATCCCTCGATTTGCCCATGTGTAAACAAAAAGGCACCCGGCAAAGCAGACATAAAGCAGCATGCTCCCTTATATTTCTCCATAGGCTTATATCTGGACAAGGGAGAGTCCTGGTCAGGACTACTAAGATAATATAAAAATCTAAAAAACAGTCTCAGCTCTTCCGACAAAATATCTTTTATATAATTTTTAAGCTCAGCATTCTCTTCCAGAGCAAGATGATGTGCAAATGCCGCATTATATACATATCCGTAGGAAAACCTTTTTAAAAATTCCTTTTCTAGTCCCCAAAAGACCTCAAATATATACAAACCTTTTTTTTTCAGAACTCTTCCGGCCTCATCCCAGAATTCCTCAGGCATTAATTTTAAAAACTTAGACTCTTCCAGAGAATAAGAATCTCTGGAAGGAACAGAAGCCGTCTTGCCGGGCTCTGGAAACCATAATCTCCTATACTGGTTTCTCAAAAGAAGCATAGCAGCATCAAATCTTATGCCATCATATTTTTTTGACATATCTCTTATCAACAATAGCATTTTTTTTCTGAGGACCTGATTAGTATAATCCAGTTGAGCCGTATCATTCCAAGGAATACCCTCTCCATTATTCCCATGATATATGAACCACTCCTGTCCCTTGCTGTTTTTTACAGAAAAAACCACTGCCGCATCTTCTTTTGTATAATACTTATCCTCTATTCTTACTTCTATTTTTTCATTGTCACACAGATCCACACCGGAAAAACAATAATTATCATACGGCTTATTCTTTGCTTGCATAAAAAAATCAGGATTTTCAATAAGCCATTTGCTGTCAACCGACATATGATTGGGGATTATATCCACTACCAGTCCCATCCCCTTAGAATGAAGCCTGTCCAGAAACACATCCAGAGCTTTTTTATCTCCTACTCTGTTATCAACATCATAGGAAACTATAGAATAAGCAGAGCCTATCTTATCTTTTTCACCCTGCAGTCTTTTTATCTTCTCGGATGCAAAACTTCTTTGCCACAAGCCTATAAGCCACAAATAATCTATTCCCAGACTCTTTAATTGTTCTATCTCCTCATTGGGAATATCAGTAAGACTCTTAATCGGTTTTCTATATTTTCCAGAAAGATGAAAAAACCATACTGGAAGCTTTTTTACAAGCACCACAGGATTTTTTAAAAAAGTACCCAATTTACACCTGCTAATGACGAGAATTTTTAAGCTCTCTGATTCTATCTCTTATTCTTGCAGCCTCTTCATATCGTTCGTTCTCCAGAGCCCTATTAAGCTCCTCTTCCAATCTCGAGATCTCAAGTTCTGTAGGAGAAGGCTCAAACCTCTCCTTCTCCATAAGGCTAATGGATATGGATGTTTCTTCAATAATGAAATCTGCAACATATATGGGACACCCACATCTTACCGCAATAGCAATAGCATCAGAGGGTCTAGAATCCATATCCATTATTTTCCCCTTATTGTCAAGTATAATGCGGGCATAATAAGTAGCTTCTTTTAGATCATTTATCTCCACTTTTTTTATTTTTATATCCAATACTTCCAGAAGCTTTATAAACAAATCATGTGTAAGCGGCCTGGGCATAGGAACATTTCCAAGACCAATAAGTATGGATTGTGCCTCAAGATGGCCTATAAAAATCGGGACCACCTTATCCAAACCTTCGGGACGTAAAAGTACAGCTGTTCCTCCCTCTGTTCTTGCAACAGTCCAGACATCCGCTTTTTTTAAGTCAGAGTTCCTCATATTTTATAATATTAGTGTTTTGCCCGGTTAAATGCAAACCCTGTTTCTTCCTTTTTCTTTTGCCATATAGAGTGCTTTATCCGCTCTCTCTATAAAAGCCTCTTTCGACTCATCTTTTATAGGATCATATTGAGCAACCCCTAGGGAAATAGTGATTCTCATCTCTGTATTGTTATGAACTATTACATTATTTTCTATATTTTCTCTTATCCTATTAGCTATATAATACGCAGATTCCAAAGATGTATTTGGCAACAGTATTGCAAACTCCTCTCCCCCATATCTGGCAGCAACATCAGTTTTTCTGATATGTTCCATAATTATTCTGGCAGAATCCTGCAAAACAAGATCCCCTGCAAGATGTCCGTAAGTATCATTGAGCAACTTAAAATGATCTAGATCCCCCATAATAAGAGAAAGTGGAACTTTATCTCTATTTGCAAGAAATATGTTATCTATTAAAACAGATTCGAAATAATTTCTTAATTTCAGCTTGGTAAGAAAATCAGTAACTGCCATCTCATACAAAAAAGCATTATGGAGAGCAACACTTGCTATATTGGCCAAATCAATAAGATAGTTTTTTTCATAGATGGAAAAAGATTTCCCATCTATTTTTTCTCCCAAGATAAGTATGCCATAAACCACTTTTTTGGACAGAAGGGGAACTATCATATGAGGGTTTAAAACCTTAATAACCTCAGGTATATCATAATCATCCATATTTTCTTGTAGTTCATCAAGAGAAAGAACATTATGCGACTGCTCAAGAAGCCTTATAAGTGGACTTTTCCCAGATATTCTAAACTCTATGTTGTGTTTTTCCACCTCAAAACCAAAACAATTCCTATGCAATATAAAATCATAATTCCCCATACCTCTTCTTACAAAAATCCCCGCCTTTTCTACCCTAAGCTGTCCCATGGTAACATAGAGTATAGAATCAATAAGGTCATCCAAGTCAAGATTAGTATTAAGGCTTTTGCTTACTTCTATAAGCTGCTTGAGATCATAGATTTGTTTCTCATATTTTTTTTTCTCTTGCTCTTCTATATTAGATTCATCCATGGTATGGGTATAGCTCCTTTTTTTTCATATAGTACATATAGTTTATTTTATAACGATTTTGAATAAATACAAGAATTATTTTAATAAAGAATTATACCGAACAAAAGGCTGCCATGAGGCAGCCTTTTTTATTATAGAGAAGAAAAATCTAAAGTCGAAAAATAGTCTTCCACGGTTTCTGCTCTCCGTATAAGCTTAACAGTCCCATCCTCCTTTAACAAAAGTTCTGCAGACCTTAGCTTACCATTATAGTTAAAACCCATAGCATGTCCATGAGCTCCGGTGTCATGTATTACTATAATATCACCTATCTTTATCTCTGGGAGTTGTCTGTCCACAGCAAATTTATCGTTATTTTCACATAAGCTGCCAACAACATCATAAACATGATCGCAGGGATTTTTTTCCTTACCTAAAACCGTAATATGATGGTATGCTCCATACATTCCGGGGCGCATAAGATTAGCCATGCATGCATCAACACCAATATATTCTTTGTATATATGTTTTTCATGGATAGCTTTTGTTATAAGATAACCATGAGGTCCTGTTATTGCTCTACCACTTTCCGTAACAATCTTTGCAGGATATAAGCCTTTTTTTTCTATAAGCTCTTCATAAGATTGTCTTATGAGACCAGACACAAGATGTATATCCACTTCTTTTTGATCCGGTTTATATGGGATTCCTATACCTCCTCCGAGGTTTATAAACTCTATATCTACTCCTGCTTTTTCCTTTATTTCTCCCACAAGTGTAAAAAGCAACCTAGCTGTATCTGCAAAGTATTCGGGATTTAACTCATTGGATGCTACCATCGTATGCAGACCGAATTTTTTTGCTCCTTTTTGTTTTAAAATTTTATAGCCTTCTATTATTTGTTCTTTTGTAAATCCGTATTTTGCTTCTTCCGGTTTTCCTATTATGCTGTTGCCTTCTTTTAAAGGCCCAGGATTATATCTCATACATATAAAATCAGGTATGCCTGCATGTTTTTCTAGATATTCTATATGTGTTATATCATCCAAATTGATTTTTGCTCCCAATTCTTTTGCTTTTTGGTATTCTGTATATGGTGTATTATTGGAAGTAAACATTATGTCGATTCCACTGGCTCCGACTTTTTCTGCAAGAAGAAGTTCTGGCAATGAGCTGCAATCAAATCCCATTCCTTCTTCTTGGAGTATCTTCATTATGTGTGGGTTAGGAAGTGCTTTTACTGCAAAATAGTTCTTATATCCTCCCGGAACCCACTTAAAAGCCAGGTTAAATTTTCTTGCGGTTTCTCTTATTGCCTTTTCGTCATAGATGTGAAAGGGGGTTGGATATTGTTCTATGATTTTTTCTATTTGCTCTTTTGTAAATGGTAGTTTTTTTTCCATATCTGCTCCGTTTGTTGAGTTTTTATTATCTTATATTTTTATCTTTTTTTTTGCTATGGGATAAAAGGCATTAGCGCTATGCGCTAATGCCGTTCGGTTTTTATTTTACCAGGTTATTTTGCTGTTTATACTTATATAATTTTGTAGTTTGTTGTTTCCGGCAATAAGATTGTAGTTCCATGTGTAAAGAATTTTATAAGCTAGTTCTATTTTCATGTCCAAACTCTCTGTTTCTATGGCAAAGCCCGCATCAAGTCCTGCTTCTAGAGTTTTTTCTATTGTATCCTGAGTCATAAATCTTGTGGGCTGCGCATCAAAGCTGGGATATCCGGTAGTAGTGTAACCTGCATCAAAGATGCTCCCGTCTGCAGGATAGGCTATATCCGCTATTCCTTCCGAAGCGTTTGCGTGTCTGGTAAAGCTAAGCTTAGGCGATAGGGTAACCCAATCCAATGGCTCTATCGTTGCCGCTAGCATAAGTCTATCAGAGTTGGGTGGTAACTGGAGTGCAAGGCTGAGCCCATCGTGGGTATAGTTGAGATAATTGTATGTGTCGGAGTCCTTATGTGTATACATATATGGGGTTATCAGTATGTATTCCAAGGATATGTCTTTTAGGCTTTTGTAGAGGGGAACCCATTTTATAGCTGTTTGGATGCTTGCTTTATAAAGTGTGTTAAAATTTAATTTTACCAGATCATAAAACTCAAGGTCATCTACATATAACATTATGTCATATCTGAACCGGTAAGGTGTCCGTACTGTGAGACTAAGGCCAAACAGTGAGTTATCGGGGGCTCCTGCGTATATCTGTTGATAAGTAAGCTCTCCCAGAGGTATAAGATAATACAGATTAAAATCAGGTCCCCACAGTACGGTTTCAAAAAGTCCCGCTCTTATATTCTTTCCTATATTCCACTCTAGGCTGTTTATTCTAAGATGCTTTCCGGTATTTGCTCCTTCTCCTATGTTATTGGTAGCAACAAGATCCATATATATTGCGGAATATGTCCATCCTAGAGCGTAGTATACCAGATTATATCTTATTGCATGCTGAGAAGAGGGAGAAAGGACTATGCTCTCAGAAAAAAATGGCCCAAAGCTGCTTCTTACGAGGCCGATCTGTGTATATAGTCTGCTATCTCCCATATTGATTATACTGTGTATGCTTTGTTTTATGTAATACGTTCTACCTGCAATACTCATGTTGGAAGAATCAGCAACCATATCCAGAGGGAATCCACTATACTCGGGCTGTGCCATTCCCTCCAGCTGCTTACTCCTTGCAGGAGGAGAAGGAGAAGAGAGACTCTCCCCGTTTTGCTTATCCACAAGCAAAAGGCTCCAATCCGCCGCAGCATATATGAGGCTGTTTAATCTATAATCAAGGAGGAATCCTGCTCCGCTTATTGCAAAAAAATCGTTGTCAGATATGTTTATCAATGCTTTTGCCAGAGGAGTAAAAACAGGAGAAGAAAACTCGAGCTCCTGTTTCTCTTTTTCTTGATTATAATACTTGGATGAATCATTTTTTTTTATCTCTTCCAGAAAGCTCTTTGCTTTATTTCTGCTCTGTCTGTCACCTCTTTCTATAACTTGTAATAACCCTTTTTCCAAAATTTCTTGCGGATATGGTCTGAGTGGAGGCAAAAAATCCACATAACCTGTTGTTATCCATCTGTCAAAATATTTATATATATCATCCTGAGGATCTAAGAAAGCTTGTGCATGTGCAACGATGTTTATTATCAATATAAAGAATATTGATTTTTGTATCTTTTTAATATTCATACGCACACCTTATGAAAATATATCATATATGGGAGAAAAAAAATAAAATGCGACATATTTTTTATATTCTTGCCACATGATTATTTTTTCTCGCTCATTAAAGTTATCCGGTTTTTCTCTAGAAAATAACAAACCTATTTCAAAAGAATCGCCAAAAACCTTATTAAAAATATTCCAAGCTCTCCAAGAGTGATACCAATCTGTTATGATAATTATTTTTCTGATTTTGGTTTTCTTTAAATAAGTATAACTTATTTTTGCATCACCATATGTGGATTTTATTCTTCCATAGGCATTTATTATTTTTATATTTCTGTTTTCCGCTTGTATTTTTTCTATATAGTCTATGTTGGGTTTATAAAAAAGATTGGGAAGAAATATAAAAGCATTGTCATACACTGATAATACAAGTTCTACTGCTTTTTTATGTCGTACAACATATTCTCCTTCCAGTGGTATGATGACTTCAGGAGAATTTATATTATGCTCAGAAAATAAACTTTGCTTTGTATACGGAAGATAAAATATCAGCCCTATGTATTTTATAAAGAAAATTATAAGAAAAGGAAGCAAAGCTTCTCTTTTTAAAGAAAAAAACATACTAAAGCCTGCTCCCTTTTTATAAACCATTATGCTAAAGTTATGAAAATATTCTTTTAAGCTCTTCTGTTTTGTCCAGCCTTTCCCATGGGAAAATATCTCTGCCAAAATGTCCATACGCTGCCGTATTGCTATATATAGGACGTCTCAAATCAAGCGTCTTTATTATGCCTGACGGACTCAAATCAAAAATTTCTTTAACAGCTTTCTCTATTCTTACCTCATCTACGACAGCAGTACCAAAAGTATCAACCATAACAGATACAGGAAATGGTACTCCTATTGCATATGCTACCTGGATCTCACATCGCTTAGCCAATCCTGCGGCAACTATATTCTTTGCTATATATCTGCACATATATGCTGCAGATCTATCGACTTTAGAAGGATCTTTTCCAGAGAAAGCCCCACCACCATGTCTTGCCACACCACCGTATGTATCAACTATTATTTTTCTTCCAGTAAGCCCAGTATCACCGTGAGGACCTCCTACGACAAATCTTCCAGTAGGATTTATAAAAAACTTAGTATCATCGGAAAGAAGCCCTGTAGGTTCAAGAACAGGTTTTATTATCTTTTCTATGACTGTGTTTTTTATTTCTTCATAAGAAGCATCTTCATCATGCTGATGAGAAACTACTACCGTATCAATTCTCTTGGGTACATATCCCTGATATTCTATTGTCACCTGACTCTTTGCATCAGGTCTCAACCAAGATATTTCGGACTTTTTTCTCATCTCGGCGGCTTTAATTAACAACTTATGAGAAAGCATAATTGTTGCAGGCATGTATTCTTCTGTCTCATCACAAGCAAAACCAAACATCATCCCCTGGTCACCAGCACCCTGTTCTTTAAAAAGACCAGTTCCTTCCATAACTCCCTGCGCAATATCCGGACTTTGTTTCTGCAGAGTGCTTATAACACTCATGCTCTTATAATCCAATCCATATTCTGGCTTATCATAGCCTATCCTTTTTACAACATCTCTTGCCAGTTCTTGGACATCTATATGCGCAGAAGTCGCAATCTCTCCACCTACAAGAACCATTCCTGTTGTTGTATATGTTTCACATGCAACTCTAGAGCCTGGATCTTGTCTGAGGCATTCATCAAGAACTGCATCACTTACCTGGTCCGCAAGCTTATCTGGATGCCCCTCGCTTACAGATTCGGATGTAAATAAATAAGATTCTTTATTTCTCATAAAAATACTCCTTTTATGATGTTTTTCTTTAAAAATTAATAACGATAATGCTCAGGTTTATAGGGTCCGTCAAGTGGCACTCCAATATATTTTGCCTGTTTTTCTGTAAGCTTTGTAAGTCTTACTCCAAGCTTTTCAAGGTGTAATGCCGCAACTTCTTCATCCAGTTTTTTGGGAAGAGTATATACACCTATTTCATAATCATTTGTCCACAACTCTATCTGTGCAAGTGTCTGATTGGTAAAAGAATTGCTCATTACAAAAGAAGGATGTCCTGTTGCACATCCGAGATTTACAAGCCTTCCTTCCGCAAGCAGGATTATAGAATGCCCATCAGGAAATTCATATTTATCAACTTGAGGTTTTATATTGATCTTCTTTATTCCAGGTATTTTTTCCAGTTCCGAAACTTGAATTTCGTTATCAAAATGACCTATATTGCATACTATTGCTTGATCCTTCATTTTTGACATATGTTCTGCCGTTATGACATCACAGTTTCCAGTAGCAGTAATATAAATATCTCCATAAGCAAGGGTGTCCTCCACTGTTTTGACTTCATACCCCTCCATAGCCGCCTGTAATGCACATATTGGATCTATTTCGGTTACAATAACGCGTGCACCAAAACCTCTCATGGATTGAGCGCAACCCTTACCAACATCACCATAACCACAAACCACCACAACTTTTCCTGCAACCATAACATCCGTGGCCCTCTTTATACCGTCGGCAAGAGATTCTCTACATCCATACAGATTATCAAACTTGGACTTTGTAACACTGTCATTTACATTTATTGCAGGAAAAAGAAGACTTCCATCTTTTAACATTTGATAAAGCCTATGAACACCTGTTGTTGTTTCCTCAGAAACTCCTTTTATTTTTTTCGCTATTTTTGTCCACTTGTTTTTTTCTCGGGAGTATGTGTCCTTGAGTTTTTTTATAAGCTCAATAAAATCCTCTCCTTCGGAAGAGTAATCTTTTTCCAGTAATTCTGGATTTTTCTCTACTTCCACACCCTTATGAATCATAAGAGTAGCATCTCCCCCATCATCAACTATAAGGTCAGGACCGCTTCCATCAGGAAAAGTAAGTGCCTGTTCCGTACACCACCAATACTCTTCCAAGCTTTCTCCTTTCCAAGCAAAAACCGGTATACCTGCCTTTGCTATAGCAGCTGCTGCATGGTCCTGTGTAGAAAAAATATTGCAACTTGCCCATCTCACAGAAGCACCAAGCTCTACCAATGTTTCTATCAAAACAGCAGTTTGAATAGTCATATGAAGAGAACCGGAAATTTTAGCACCTTTTAAAGGCTTCTTAGCACCATATTTTTCCCTCAACGCCATAAGCCCCGGCATTTCTTTTTCTGCTATTTCTATTTCTTTTCTACCAAAATCAGCAAGACCCATGTCTTTTATCTTATAATCTGTCATAAATTAACTCCTTTTCTGCCTACTCCTTCGTAGACAAAACCTTTTTTTATAGCCGATTCTGGATCAAGAACATTTCTAAGGTCCAAAATCTTTTTTTCTTTTACATTTCTCGATATCTCATCAAGATCAAGATTTCTGTAATCATTCCACTCCGTACAAATGATAACCAAATTAGCATTTTTACATGCATCATATGCATTATCATAATATTCAACATAAGGAAACAGCTTTTTAAAATTTTCTACTGCTTTGGGATCGTGAGCACTTATTTTTACCCCCTCCTTTAAAAAGCCTTTTACAATAGTAATTGCCGGACTTTCCCTTATGTCATCAGTTTCTGCTTTAAAAGCTAATCCCAAAACAGCTACTTTTTTATCAGAAATGTTATTTTCTAACAGACGTTTTGCCTTTTCTATCATTCTTTCTTTTTGTGTTTCATTAGAAGAAATGACTTCTTCTATGAGACTCATCACAACACCAACTTTTCTTCCTGTTTTGGCAAGAGCTTTTGTATCTTTTGGAAAACAGCTTCCCCCATATCCAGGTCCCGGATGAAGAAACTTAGAACTTATTCTTCCATCCATTCCCATTGCCTTTGCAATTTTATGTATATCCGCCCCCATTTCTTCCGCAAGATTTGCCATTTGATTTATAAATGTTATCTTTGTTGCAAGAAAAGCATTGGAAGCATATTTTATTAATTCCGCTGTCTCCCAGTTACACCAGATAAAAGGAGTTTCTATCAAATACAAGGAACGATAAATATCCCTCATAATTGGATTTTCTTTTCCATCCTTAGTACCTATTACGACCCTATCGGGATGAAAAAAATCGTGTATCGCCTTACCTTCTCGTAAAAACTCAGGATTAGAAACCACTTCAAATAAATTTTCATCTACTTTGGAAGACATATAATCGTTTATCCATCTATTTGTCCCTGCAGGAACAGTAGATTTTGTAACAATAACCAAAGGCCTGTCTATTATTTCTGCTATAGCATCCAGAGCCGATTTTATCTGACTGAGATCTGCACTCCCATCTTCTCTTTCTGGAGTTCCTACAGCAAGAAAAACAACCTCGGCATCTTTTAAAGCAACCTTAAAATCCGATGTAAATGACAATCTTCCTGTTTCAAGATTCTTTTTGAGATAATATTCCATTCCATTTTCGTATATTACAGGATCACCGGACGATAATCGTTTTATCTTATTATCATCTATATCAAAACCTACAACAATATTACCAAAATCGGAAAGACCAACACATGTACTAATACCAACATATCCTGTTCCTATGACAGCTATCTTTATTGCCATAAAAAATCCCTAAATTGACTCTACATATTTCTTATAATCAGAAACTGTCATCAGGGACGACATCTCTGCTGTATTAAAAGGCTTTATTTTTATAAGCCAACCCTCTTCAAAAGGAGAAGAATTTATAAGTTCCGGCTTATCTTTTAATTTAGCATTAACTTCCACAATTTTTCCGGAGAGCGGAGCATGAACATCGCTTGTTGTCTTGACAGATTCTATAACACCAAAACTTTCTCCCTTTTTAACTTCTTTTCCAACCTCAGGCAATTCTACAAAAACAACATCTCCTAGACTATTCTGTGCATAATCAGATATCCCACATATAACAATTTCATCATTATTATTAAGCAATGCCCATTCGTGAGTTTCTGCGTAATATAGTCCTTCTCTATACTCCATTATTTTCTCCTTCCACCTGTATAATAAACTCTGACCTGTTTTATAAGTCCTTCGCCTTCACTTTTTGTTGCAACATCTTTAATATCGCTTAAAGCAGTATGAATGAGCCTTCTTTCAAAAGGATTCATGGGCTCAAGCAGAACAGAACGTCTCGTTCTTTTTACCTGATTTGCAATCTTTCTTGCCATACTTACAATCTGTTCTTCTCTTCTGCTCCTGTAGTTTTCAGCATCTATTACAACCTTTAACTCTTCTGCACCCAATCTGGAAACTATCACATTAGCAAGGAGCTGTATTGCATCTAGATTTTTTCCTTTTCTTCCTATCAAAATATTAGAATATTCTGATTCTACAACAAGAATAAGCTTGTTTTCCTGTCTGTCAGAAATAAAAACCTTTGCAGGGAAACCCATTTTTTCAGTAAGCTTCTCTACAAAATCAATAACAGCATGTTCCACATCATTCTCAGGCTGAGAATATATCTTTTTCTCCCCTGTCATTACTCCTTCTGGTATATGCACCCTTATTACAACCTTACCAGATTTAAAGAGCCTTGGTTTTTGTTCTTCTACTATTTCTACGTCAAAAGACTCTCGGCTCAATCCAAGTTCATCTATAGCTCTTTTTATTGCATCCTGTTCTGTTTTCCCTTCAAATTCCTGAACCATATATCACTCCTCAATTAGAAGATTTTTTCTTCATCATTAATTTATTAACATACATCTGTTGAAAAATAGTAAAAATGTTCATAGCACACCAATATACCAATAACCCAGCAGGAGCATTATATAAAATAAACATAAAAACAACAGGCAAAATATACATCATAGACTGTCCTTGCGCAGCTTTATTAGCTCCCTGAGTTATTTTTGTAGACAATATCTGAGTCGCTACAAGTAAAATAGGCAATAACCTTATCTCAGAACCAAGAAAAGGCAAATTAAAACCCAAAGAAAAAATACTTTCAGGAATAGACAGATCCTCTATCCAACCAGGAATAAACATGGCTCCTCTCAAATCAAAATGCGTATTAAAAAGACTATAAAGAGCAAAGAAAATAGGCAACTGAAGAAGCATCGGCAAACATCCGCCAAGAGGATTTACCCCTTCTTTTTGATAAAGAAGGGCTATTTCCTGATTCATCTTCTGCGGGTCATCTTTATATTTATTTCTAATCTCTTCCATTTTTGGAGAAAGAGCCTGCAACTTACTGGTAGATTCGTAACTCTTATGAGTAAGCGGAAAAAGCAAAAGTTTAACAAATAAAGTCAAAAAGATTATTGCAACACCATAATTGGGCACTATCTTATAAAAAAGATTTAGAAAAAATTTAAGAATATTTTCAAGAGGCGCCCAAAAACTGGAATCCACTATTTTATTAAGTTTTAACTCCGACAAACCGAGAGAATTCTTTTCTTTACTATTATATTTACTAAGTTCAGATACAAGCTTAGGACCAACATAAAAATTATAAACATCTCTTATTCTTGCACCAGAAGTATATGGCCTGTAAATAAGAATTCTATGCACAGAAACATCTAAACCATCGTAAACAGTGGAAAAAGAAAAATCATATTTTGTAAGAATAGGAACGGATATAAGAGTAAAATACTTTCCAGCCAAACCAATCCAGGAAGCAGAAATATCAAAGTCCTTAACCTTTCCAGCTGTTAAATTTTCTTCCTTCATCTTAGAATTGGAATAATAATAAAACTTCCTATATTCATATCTATCAAGACTTTCAAACTCAGGACCTATCTCAAAACCAGTATCAAGAGTATATGAAACTCCATCAAAATTAAGAGGTAGAGCCTTATTCTCAGAATTTATTATTTCTACTTCGAGCTTAAACATATATTCTCCAGGATAAAAGACATATCTTTTTATTAATTTAAAACTCGATTCGGAAACCTTAAAATCCCTGTAAAATTCAAAAGTATTATCTTTCCTTTCCAATTTAAAAGTCTCATCAATAGGAATATTCTCTTTTCCTAAAAACAAATTAAAAGCACCTATATTATTTTTTCCGTAAAAAAACATATCCACTGGTTTATCACCATCTTTATGCTTTAACAACTCAAAAGATTTTACAACAGCACCTTTATTGGATAACACAACTCTTACAAGTCCATTATCATAAACATAATCCTGTTCTGCAGGAAAATCATTGTCTTCTACACTTATATCATAAGACAAATCATTACTAATAACATTTTTATCATCATTCAACAAATCATTACTTCTAGTTTCAACACTATTTTCTTTATAAACAGTAGTCTCAGGCAAAGAACTCTGTTGGGGAACAAAAAACATAGTATTTATAACAGCAGAAGCAAAAATAACGATAGCAGATAAAATTACCGCAAGTACAACATTTCTCTCCATAAAATAACTCCTTCTTACGGAACCGGATCATATCCCCCGGGATTAAAAGGATGACATCTGGAAACTCTTTTTAAACCAAGCCATCCACCTTTAAAAGCACCATATTTTTCTATAGCTTCAATAGTATAATGAGAACAAGTAGGAAAAAATCTGCATTTTGCTGGAAATAAAGGGGAAACAAGGCGTTGATATACTCTGATGAAAAAAATAAATAAACGCCCCAAAAAAGATTTCTTTTTAACTATCCTTTGATAATCCGGCTCTCTTAATAAGGGAGCAAAACTGCTCCTTCCTTTCTTCATAAAAATAGTCTCCAGGAAAAAAAACCAGGGCAAGATCGTATCCGGATTTTAATATAGCTTTATTATTTCTATATATATCTCTTTCCACTCTTTTCAATCTATTTCTATCAACTGCTTTTTTGATTTTTTTTGGTGCAAGAAACAATACCCTATTAAAACCGCAATTGTTCTTAACAAAAACCATCCCTGCACCATCTACAGAAACTCTCTTGCCCTCTTTAAACAGGAATTCGATATCTTTTCTTTTTCTTAAAATTTCCTCTTTAGTAAGGCTTTTTTTCATTTGAGACTGTCAGCTTTTTCCTTCCCTTAGCTCTTCTTCTTTTAAGAACAAGACGACCACCCTTGGTCTTCATTCTAGCCCTAAAACCGAACTTTCTTACTCTCTTTGTTCTACTAGGCTGATAAGTTCTCTTCATATAAAAACTCCTTAAAAGGGTATAAATCCTCAAAAACAGGAAAATACAGTATAGATATTGTTCTATATTACGTCAATAATAGCAAATTACAAAAAACAATAAACCGAACGGTAAAGCTATGCTTTACCGTTTTCTTTGTAATCAATAGCATCTTTTAATCTTTTTAGCAATACTTTAAGCTTATCATCTTTTATATTATCAACAGGATCAGAAAAATATTTTTTTTCACTTTCCCTATTTTTCTTTTTCAATGGCTTATTTTTTTTAAATATATAAACATCCTCCGTAACATCATTATCATCAACAACAATATCTCTTACATACATCTCAATATTTTTTATAGAAAGCTGAGGAAAATTTTTTTTAATATAAGATAAAACAACACCTTGTCTTTTTAAAGAAAACTCTTGCAACCATATTGCATCATCAAAAGAAACAATAAGACAATTATCCTTTACATCCTCTATTTTACAGTGATAAGCAAGCTTATCACCTAAAAGAACTCTCCAATTTTTAAAAAACTCAAAATAATCATCTTTACTATTTGAGACATAAGAAGAAAGAATAGCTTCAATTAAATCGGAAGCTTTTTTCATGCTATAAAAACCCTTCCACCTTTGACAGAATAAACAATACTATTCTTGATATTAAGATAATTCATAGCCGGTTCATCAGGCAAAAAAGTAAAAAAAATCTGAGAAAATTCAGGTAACAGCGATAATAATTTTTTTCTTCTACAAGGATCCAACTCCAACAAAACATCATCCATAAGTAATATTGGTTTTTTCTTTGAAACATAAAATAAAAACCGTGCTTGTAAAATTCTCAAAACAAGAGCTATGGTTCTTATCTGACCAGTAGAAGCATAAGAAACAAAATTCTTATCCTCATATTCAAAAAAAACTCTATCCCTATGAGAACCAACAGAAGTATAGCCTATAGAAAAGTCTTTTTTTCTGTTATTAATGTAATATTCAAAAATATCATCCACGGAAAAAGATTTATAAGACGATAAAAATTTTATTTTAACCTCTTTACCGGTTAAATCTGACATAATATTGGAAAAATCGTTCTTAACATAATTGATAAACCATTCTCTTTTAGAACTAATAAAACTTCCTAAAACAGAAAGCTTTTTATCATAAATATCCAGTAACTTAATATTATTTTCTTTTATCAACTTATTTCTGGACTCTAATAATTTTTTATATTCTCTCAATTTATATATAAAAAGAGGATCGTATAAAACAATCATCTGATCAATAAACTTTCTTTGAAAAACAGGTTCTCCATTAACAAAATTGATATCATCATTAGCAAAAACAATACAAGGAAAATTATCAAATAAACTTTCCATGCTTTCAGTTTTTTTATTATTAAAAAAAATACTTTTTTTACCATCTTTTAAAATAATAGAAACAGGAATACTTATACTATTATTATTTTTATAGTCTCCAGAAATAGACATGTAAGAAAAACCATTTTTAACAATAATCTTATTCTTTTTTGTTCTAAAAGAAGTTCCATAACATAACATATAAACTGATTCTAATATATTTGTTTTTCCCTGACCATTTTCGCCCATAAAAATAATTGAGGATGAGTTAGTATTTATTACCCCATCCTCAATATTTCTAAAATTTTTAAAATCTATATAAGAAAACATTTTAACACTAAAGCTGCATTGGCATTATAATATTAAAAGAATTTCCATTATCTTTTTCTTTCAAAGTTATTGCCTTTGTAGAATCCGTAAACTGGATTTCCACCACATCACCTTCCATAACTTTGAGTGGTTCCATAAGATATTGATAATTGATTCCTATTGTATGCTCGTCCCCATCATACTGAGCTGCTATTTCTTCTCTTGCAACACCTATTTCGGATTCCTCAGAACTTAATATAATAAACCCTGCTTTTATAAGCATAAAAATCTTTTTCGTCTTTCCAACAAGAAGAGAAACTCTTTTAAGAGCTTCGAGAAGTTCTGTTTTATTAACAAAAACCTTGTAATCTTGTGCTTCGGGAATAACCCTTCTATAAGCAGGAAAATTACCATCGATAAGACTACTTGATATATGTATACTCCCGTATTTTATAAAAATATGTCTTTCATCTACAGCTACATCCACAAGACCTTCGCCGGGTAAGAGTTTTCTTACAAGATTTAAAACCTTTGGAGGAATTATTATCCCGGAAAAAGACGGAATGTTTTCAAATTTTTTTTCAGAAAGAGAAAGTCTTCTCCCATCCGTAGCTACCATTATAAGAGAACTATCCTCTGTTTCCATAAAAACACCATTCATAAAATAACGTGTCTCATCATCGGAAACAGCAAAAACTGTTTTAGATATCATATCGATAAAATCTTTTTGATTAACAGAAAAATAAGAACCAGAAAAGGAAGGAGATTCTGGAAATTTATCTGCCGATATAGTTTTAAGATCAAAAACTATTTTTTTAAATACTGTTTTTATTTTTAATGTATCGTTTTCATGTATTATTTCTATTTCTCCAGGAGGGATAGTTCTAAGTATTCCTAACAACTTATCAAAAAAAACAGTGGTTGTTCCTTCTTCTATAACATCTACGTCCATACTTGTTTCAAATGATATCTTAAGATCAGTAGCTTTTATAAGCAGTTTTCCATTATTTGCACTAAGAAGAATGTTTGAGAGTATGGATATTGAATTTTTTGAGGATATTATGTCTTGAGCTATGGATATTTCTTTTAGGATATCATCTTTTTCGCATTTTATTCGCATTTTATTACTCCTTATTTATATATAAATTCTAGTAATAATAGTAATAGTAACAGTTAACTTGTGGATAACAGTATTAGTCATTCTTTTATAAAATTTTATATAAATAAAAACTAAATATTGTTATTAACAATTTATACAATTATCCACAGCATTGTAAATTATAAACATATTTCTGTCAAAAAAGCCACAGGTTATTCACCTTTTATTTCTTTTATTAAGTGTTCTGTTATTTTATGTAATGTAGGATCTGTTTTCATTTTTGACTCTATTTTTTGTATAGCATACATTACTGTGGTATGGTCTCTTCCCCCAAAAGCCTCTCCTATTTCTGTTGTAGAAAATTCTGTAAGTTCTCTTGATATATACATTGCTATTTGTCTTGGAAAAGATATAGTTCTTGTTCTTTTTTTGTTTCGTAGATCATTTTGTTTTATGTTAAAATAGTTAGCTACTTTTTCTTGTATTGTTTCTATAGTTATGTTTTTTTTATCAGAAACGTTTTTTGACATGTCGGATAAAAGAGATTCTGCTATCTCCTTTGTAACTTGTTTTTTTACAAGTTCGGAATAAGCTATCACTTTTATCAAAGCAGCTTCCAGATCTCTAACATTAGTAGTTATTTTTTCTGCTATTATATTTATAACTTCATCTGATACTTGTTTTCCTCTTTGAATAACCTTCCGCTTTAAAATTGCACATCTTGTTTCAAAAGATGGTGGTTGTAAATCTACATTTAAACCTCTTTCAAAACGACTTCTTAATCTGTCACTTATATTTTTTAACTCAGAAACAGGTCTATCACAGGTAAATACCATTTGTTTTTCAGAATCATATAATGCATTGAATGTATGAAATAATTCTTCCTGTGTTTCCGTTTTATTTACAAAGAAATGAATATCGTCTATTAACAGTACATCTACAGTTCTGTATTTTCTTTTAAATTTTTCTGTTTCCCTGTTTTGTATTGCTTGTATAAACTCATTTGTAAAATTTTCCGCTGTTACATATACTATTTTATAATCTTCAAAAGTATCATGTACTTTGTTTCCAATAGATTGTAGAAGATGAGTCTTTCCAAGACCAACTCCTCCATATATCAAACAAGGATTATATGATTTGCCTGGATTATTTGCGATTGCGATGCATGCATTTGCAGCAAAGGCATTATTTTCTCCAATTACAAAATTATCAAAGGTATAATCTTTTTTTAACAAAGTCCTTCTTCTCTCTGGCAGTTTTATTATTTTTTCTTCTATTTTTTCCTCTTTATTTTTTTGTCTTATTTCAAAATCCAAACTAAGTTTCTTCCCTAAAATTTTTTCTATTTCTGTTTCTATTATTTTTTTGTATCTTTGTATTATTTGATCTTTTATAAATGCCGAAGGTACACTCAGTATTATAGTATTTTCTTTTCCTGTATGATATTCCAATTGTGAAAACCATAGATTATATTCTTCTGTTGATATTAGATCTTCATTGGGGTCTTTTATTTTTGAGGTAACAGCATCCCATATTATCTTATAGTCATAGGAATAATCAGTATCGGCCATATATTCTCCTTATTTTTTCCACAAGTATTCCACAATAAATTAAAAAGATAAGACGATAATTATTATATCATAATAAGGTATTTTTGTAGATATGAATTTTGTGAAAAAAACAAAGTAAGATTTATTTTTTTATTATATATAAAAATAAACACATATAAAATAATATATCAAAAATATTAAATTTATAAAATTTTTGGTATTTCTTTTGGTGTAAATTTTTATATTATTATCCACATCTTTTCAACAGGCATGGTTAATAACTCATTTTATATTAAGATTGATATAACTAAAAAATAAGTATATACTTACAAAAATCTTAAAAGGAAATAGGAACTCTCATGGAATACTCAGCAGAACAAATCCAAGTGTTAAAGGGTCTTGAACCTGTAAGAAAAAGACCAGGAATGTATATAGGTTCTACGGGAGAAGACGGTCTACATCATCTTGTATATGAAATAGTAGACAATAGTATAGACGAAGCTTTGGCAGGTTATTGTTCTAGAATAGAAATAACGATAGAACCTGGTAATATAGTAAAAGTAAAAGATAATGGTAGAGGTATTCCTGTAGATATCCATCCGGTAGAAAAAGTCAGTGCATTGGAATTAGTACTTACACGTCTGCATGCTGGCGGGAAATTTGATAAAAACAATTATAAGGTTTCTGGAGGTCTGCATGGTGTAGGTGTATCTGTAGTTAATGCGCTTTCCGAATGGTGTGAGGTAACAGTATATAGAAATAATAAAATATATTTCCAATCTTACAAGAGAGGTATTCCTGATGCTCCGGTATCAGAAAAGGGTGCTACGGATTTAACTGGTACTATTGTAAGATTTAAACCGGATTCGGATATATTTGAGACAGTGGATTTTAGTTTTGATATTTTGTCACAGAGATTACGAGAACTTGCCTTTTTAAATAAGGGAATAGAGATATATATTGTTGACAAACGCGGAAAAAAAGAAAAAGAACATCTTTTTAAATACGAAGGCGGGTTAAAAGAGTTTATTGCTTTTCTAAATAAAAACAAAACGTCACTGCACAAGGAACCTATATATTTTGAAGGTGAAAAAAATGATGTAGCAATAGAATGTGCTATTGAATACAATACTTCTTATTCGGAAAACTTTTTTTCATTTGTTAATAATATTAATACGAAAGAAGGTGGATTCCATGTAATAGGTTTTAGGTCTGCACTTACGAGATGTCTTAATGATGTGTTTAAGCAATCAAAGTATTCCAAGAAATTTGATGACACTCTTTCTGGTGATGACGTGAGAGAGGGATTGACCGCAGTGATATCTTTAAAAATAAAAGAGCCTCAGTTTGAAGGACAGACAAAAACAAAACTAGGGAATTCTGAAGTAAAAGGCATAGTAGAATCTTTTGTGTATGAAAATATGCAAGAGTATTTTTCAAAATATCCAAAAGTTGCTGATTCCATAATAGAAAAGTGTTTTCAGGCAGCAAAGGCACGACTTGCCGCAAGAAAAGCAAGAGAAATAGCAAGAAGAAAAAACTATCTGGAGAATATGGATCTTCCGGGAAAGCTGGCTGATTGTACAGAAAAAAATCCGGAAAAATGTGAAATATTTATTGTAGAGGGAGATTCTGCTGGTGGAAGCGCTAAGCAGGGTAGAGACAGGGAGTTTCAGGCTATTTTGCCATTATGGGGTAAGATGCTTAATGTAGAAAAAACCAGGGTGGAAAAAGTTTTGACTAATGATAAGCTTTATCCGATTATTGCTTCTCTTGGGACAGGTTTGGGTGATGAATTTGATATCTCAAAGCTTAGATATAATAAGGTCATAATAATGGCTGATGCAGATGTTGATGGTTCTCATATTAGAACCCTTCTTTTAACCTTTTTTTATAGATATATGAAGCCTTTAATAGAAGAAGGGCATGTGTATATTGCTATGCCTCCTCTTTATAAGGTCTGGATTAGAAATAATGTGGAATATGCTTATAATGATGAAGAAAGAGATAAGATTTTAGCTGAAATGTCAAAGAAATATTCGGAAGAGATACATATTCAACGTTATAAGGGTCTTGGAGAGATGAATCCGGAACAATTGTGGGAGACAACAATGAATCCTGCAACAAGAAATATTATGAAAATAAAACTAGAAGATGCTGTAGAAGCTGAAGAAATGTTTACAACTCTTATGGGAGACCAAGTGGCTCCCAGAAGAAAATTCATAGAAGATAATGCTTTGTTTGTTACCAATCTTGATGTATAAATAAGGAGTATAGAGTGGCTCAGTTACAGGGAAAAGTAATACCTATTCCTATAGAAGATGAGATAAAAAACTCTTATCTCAATTATGCTATGTCCGTAATAGTAAGTCGTGCTCTTCCAGATGCAAGAGATGGTTTAAAACCTGTACAGCGAAGAATTCTTTATGCAATGTATGAGATGGGGCTTAGGCATGATAGGGCCTATAAGAAGTGCGGACGCATAGTAGGAGATGTTCTTGGAAAATATCATCCTCATGGAGATCAGAGTATATATGATGCTCTTGTAAGGCTTGCTCAAGATTTTTCTTTAAGATATCCAATGGTTATAGGACAGGGGAACTTTGGTTCTGTTGATGGAGATCCTCCGGCTGCAATGAGATATACGGAGGCAAAGCTTCAGAAAATTGCTGAAGAAATGCTAAAGGATATAAATAAGGAAACAGTAGATTTTATACCAAACTATGATGATAGTCTTAAAGAACCTTCTGTATTGCCGGCTGCTGTTCCTTATCTTCTTGTAAACGGGGTGAGTGGGATTGCTGTGGGAATGGCTACCAATATGGCTCCGCATAATTTGAATGAGGTTGCAAAGGCTATTTCGGCATATATAAAAAATCCAAATATAAAAGATAAGGAGCTATTGAAATATATAAAAGGTCCGGATTTTCCTACAGGAGGTATAATATACGGACTAAAAGGAATAAGAAGTTCTTATCTTACCGGTAAAGGCGCTATTACGGTTCGTGCTAGGTTTACTCTGGAGACATTGCGCTCCGGGAAAGATGCAATAATTGTGACAGAAATACCTTATGCAGTAAACAAAACAAATCTTTTAGAAAAAATAGCTTCTCTTGTCAAGGATAAAAAAATAGATGGAATATCTGAGATTAGAGATGAATCCGACAGGAACGGAATGAGAATTGTTTTTGAATTAAAAAGAGGAGCTATCCCAAAAGTCATTATTAATAGGCTTTTTAAGATGACACCTCTCCAAACTGTATTTTATGTAAACAATGTTGCACTTGTTGATGGACGGCCTAAGACATTAACTCTAAAAGAATTGATAAAATATTTTGTCGATCATAGACAAGAAATAGTTATAAGAAGGGCAAAGTATGATTTAAAAAAAGCAGAAGAAAGAGCTCATATTCTGGAAGGACTCAAAATTGCTCTGGATAACATTGATGAGGTTATAGCAATAATCAAAAAGTCCAGAACAGTAGATACAGCTAGAACTAATCTTATAAAGCGTTTTTCTCTGTCAGAAAGACAGGCTCAGGCCATACTTGATATGCGCTTGCAAAAACTGACAAGTTTGGAAACCAGAAAAATCGTAGAAGAGCTTCAAGCAACCTTAAAACTAATAGCAGAGCTAAAAGCTCTTCTTGCCAGTGAGGAAAAGATACTACAAGTTGTTAAAGAAGAAACGTTGAAAATAGCAGAAGATTATGGTGATGACAGAAGAACAGAAATTGTTCCTGAGGAAGCAGAGAATCTTGATATAGAAGATCTTATTCAAAAAGAAGATATGGTGGTAATCATATCTAAGGACGGTTTTATAAAAAGAATGCCGGTAAGTGCTTACAGGAGGCAGGGGAGAGGCGGAAGAGGTTTGAGTGGCGGTAAGCTTAACGGAGATGATGCCGTAACGCATCTCTTTATAGCATCTACACATGATTATATATTATTTTTGAGTAATGAGGGAAAAGCTTATTATCTTAAAGTACATGAGATTCCTGAGGGTTCCAGGATTGCAAGAGGAAAAATCATAAGAAGTCTCATACAAATGTCTCCTGATGAGGATGTCTCTGCAGTGGTTGCAATAAGCTCTTTTGAGTCTGATGATTTTCTTTTCCTTGTTACGGCAAAGGGCTATGCTAAGAGACTGGATATTTCTACTTTGTCCAATGCTAAAACAAGAGGTGTAAATGCTATAAGTCTTGATAATGGTGATTATCTTGTGGATGCTCTTCTTACAAAAGGCAATGGAGAGGTTGTTCTTGTTTCTAGAGGTGGATATGCTCTTAGGTGTAAAGAAGAGCACTTTAGGGTCATGGGAAGAACTGCCAGAGGTGTTTCTGCTATGAATTTGTCTGCTGGAGATGAAATATGTGGTGCTGCTCTGGTAGAAAAGGATAAGTATTTACTTCTTGTTAGCAGCTATGGATATGGTAAGAGGCTTTCATTTGAACAGTTTTCTCCACACGGGAGAGCTACAAAAGGACAGATAGCTTATAAAGTGTCAGAAAAGACAGGTGAACTAGCAGCTGCTATTTCTGTGGATTATAAAGACGACATTATGGTTGTCACAGCACAGGGAAACATTATAAAAATGGCAGTAAAGGATGTGTCTGAGATGGGAAGGCAGGCTTCCGGAGTAAAGGTTGTAAATATAGACAATGCCGATTATGCTGTCTCTGTTGACAGGATTGCTCGAGATAAGGATTGAGAGCTTATGGTTAATTTAAGCTTGCGGAGTGTTTCACGTGAAACACTCCGTTTTTATATTAACATTTTTTTAAAGCTTTCTGCTTTTTTATCAAACTTTGTTAATAATTCTTTTTTTTCTGTTTCTGATAAAAAGCTGCCTTCTATAGCATAGTGATTTATTTTTTTCAGGTCTTCAAACGATAAAGAAAAATATTCTATTGCCTTTATGTAATCATCAGTCAGATCTGTATCTTGGATAAAAGGATCGTCAGAGTTAAGCGTTACAGGAACACCTTTTTTAAACAGGGTTCCAAATGGATGGTTCTTTGAGTCTGTCCATGAACCAGTCTGATAATTGGATGTTATGCATTGTTCTAATATTATAAACTTTTCTTTTAAATAGTTTTGTAATTTTTCATCTTTTATCGCAGCTGTTCCATGTCCTATTCTGGTGGCATTTAGATTTTTTATTGCTTTCCAAATTTCTTCTGCTGGAGTTACTTCTCCTGCATGGACTGTTATCCCGTATCTGTTATCCTTTTTTATTTGTTTAAAAAAGTCTATAAATAGTTCTGGACCATAATGTATTTCGTCGCCTGCCAGATCTATTCCCACTATTTCTTCTATTTCTAGTTTTTTTATCTTGTTGTACAATTCCAACATTTGTTGTTGGTTTTGTTTGTTTCTGTTAAATGTTATCAGATATCGTATATTAAAGCCTTCTTCTTTTGCAGCTTGATTGCCTGCTCTTACTATTATTTTTGTTACTTCTTCTCTGTTAAAGTTGTTATTGAGTGCAAAGTGTTCTGGAGAAAATCGGAGTTCTATGTAAAAAATGCCGTCGTTTGAAAGATTTTTTACGGATTGGTATACTATTTCTTCTATGTCTCCAAGGCTTTTGTACCAATCTGTTCTGAATTTAGAAAGAAATTTAAGAAAATCCGGTTCTGAGTCTTTTGGAAATTGAGCTGTTTTTTTAAACTCTTCATATGTTTTTGGTACATCTAGACCGTTTTTTAGGGCAAGGCGGTGAAGTGTTTCTCCGGCAAAGGTTCCCTCAAGGTGTCTGTGCAGTTCTACTTTTGGAAACTGACGTATTACTTCTTTTTGAAGTTTTTTTTGTGACATCTTATGTCCTTGCTGTTTTTGTATATTATCGGTATCTTTGCTTAAAAATTAGATAGGCGGTTTTATTAAACCGCCTCTACAGATACTATTTCTGGCATTTTTCGTTTTAGATAGGCTTCTACTCCTTGTTTTAATGTTATTTGTGACATAGGACATCCTGTGCATGCCCCTTTTAGCCTTACTTTTACTATTCCATCCTCACTTACTTCTACCAACTCTATGTCTCCTCCGTCTGCCATAAGAGAGGGTCTTATCTCGTTGATGAGATTTTGTACGTCTTCTTGTTTCATAATACCTTCCGTTGATTGTTTTTCTTTAGTTTAATCATTATTTTCATCCGGGTCAATCGCTTTATTTTTATAGATTTTATATCAACAAAGGCAGATGCAAAGCATCTGCCGTTCGGTCTATATCTTTCTTTTTCTTTTTTATTGAGGTATACTGTGTCTATGATTACGGTTTTTGCCAATCAAAAGGGTGGTGTGGGTAAAACAACTACTGCGGTTAATCTTGGTGCGTCTCTTGCAGAGCTTGGTAAGAGGGTTTTACTGGTGGATTTTGATCCTCAAGGTAATTTATCAAGCAGTGTTGGTGTAAGTTCTTCTGATAAAACTATTTATGATGTTATACATGGTGGTGTGGGTGCAAAGGATGCTGTCAGAGGCACAGAGATGCTGGGTCTGGATGTGATTCCTTCTGGTATCGATCTTACTGCAGCAAATGTAGAGCTTGTGGATACGGATAACAGAGAGTTTGTACTCAGGGAGGCTATTGCTCCGCTTAAAGATGACTATGATTATATTTTTATCGATTCTCCTCCATCTCTCGGTTTGCTTACGATAAACGGGCTTGTGGCTGCAGAGCAGGTTTTTATCCCGTTGCAATGTGAGTATTTTGCTCTTGAAGGGCTGTCTCTTTTGTTGTCTTCTGTTGACAGAATAAGAAAAAATCTCAACCCCAATCTCAAAATAGGTGGTATAATATTTACTATGTTTGATTCTAGGACAAGGTTGTCCAATGAGGTTGTGGAAAATGTTGTTTCCCACTTTGGTAGAAAGGTTTTTAGAACTATTATTCCAAGAAATGTAAACCTATCTGAGGCTCCTTCCTTTGGCAAACCTATTAACCTTTATAAGCCTTCTAGCATAGGGGCAAAGAGCTATATGAAGCTTGCTGAGGAGGTGATTGCTCGTGGCTAAGAAGGCTTTGGGAAAAGGCATAGATGCTTTATTGGGTGCAATAGATAAAGAGGATAACTCCGGGCTTACTGAGATAGATATAGATGAACTGGTTGCAAATAAAGAACAACCAAGAAAACATTTTGACGACAGTTCACTGGAAGAATTAGCATCTTCTATAAAGGAAAAGGGGGTTTTACAACCAATTCTTGTAGAAGAACTTCCTGAGGGACGATATAGGATTGTAGCTGGAGAACGCCGATATAGAGCGGCAAAAATTGCAGGGTTGGAAAAGGTTCCTGTAATAATAAGGAGCTTTACTGAGCAAGAACGGCTCGAAATAGCTTTAATAGAGAATATCCAGCGGGAAGACCTTTCACCCATAGAAGAAGCTCTTGCATACAAAGATCTTATGAACCACGCATCTATCACTCAAGACGAGCTTGCAAAGCGATTGGGAAAGAGCCGTCCGGCAATTGCAAACGCTTTGCGTCTACTCCAACTTCCAGAAAAAATGCAAAAAGCTCTGGAAGAAAAAAAAATAAGTCCGGGACATGCACGCGCCATATTGTCCGTAGTTAATCCGGCCGCAATGGAAAAACTCTATCAACGTATAATAGCAGAAGGCTTATCTGTAAGAGAAGCTGAGCGTCTTGCAGCAGAATTAAACAGCGGCAGATTGCAAAAAAGCAAAACAGATACAGTAGAACCTAGTAGAACAAACGACCCATTTTTAAGGCAACTGGAAGAAAAATGCATAGAAAAGTTTGGCACCAAGGTACGTATAAAAGGTAGTCTTAAGAGAGGCACACTGCAAATAGACTACTACTCTGCTGACGATTTAACGCGCATAATAGATTTATTGATAAAATAAAAATATCGAATGCAAGCCGCTAGCGCGACTTGCTTTTTTTATGACAGTCGCATACCTGCTGAAACCTTTCTGGCAAAAAAATATAACCCTTTCGTGTTACTGATACTATACATTTTTCCAAACCCGGAAGACAGGCAGCCAATTCTTTTCTGAGAATAGCAATTTGCATATCAACCGCTCTGGAATTTTCTAACTTACTTCCTATTGTCATTGCAATGGCACCCTTGGGCAGGCAAACTCCGGAGTTTTTTAAAAAAAACAGGAGCAAGTTCTTTCTTGTAGGACTTAGCCAAAGAGGTGAATCATTTACAACGATTTTATGATTATCAAACCAGATATCAAGAAATTCTGTTTTTATATTTTTTCTCAAAAACCTGGAAGTTCTGGCGACAAGCTCTTCTAGTGACCATGGTTCTTTGAGATAATCAGCGCATCCTAGAGAAAAAGCCTTTGCAACATTAGAAGGAGTTCCAGAAACAATAATATAAGAATTGATTTTGTCAAGAGAAGAAACAGATAAAAAATCCTCCCAGGTAATAACACAAACAGGATGAGAAACAGCATCTTCTAGGGAAGACACAAGAAAAAAAGAATTATACTGCGCTGTTTTTTTTAATTGTTCTTTTAAGAAAACAGATTGAGATACATCTCGTAAGAATATAGCTACTCCATCACTCTTTATCATTTTCCGGCAGACTAAGCTTTTTCTTTAAATCCTGTAGCAATATATCCGCTTTGTCCTCAGGCTTTTCAAGTTTGGCTATTTCCTCCTCGAGGCTTTTTGCTCTGGAGTCGACTTCCAATTCTTCCATTGCCTCTGCTTCCGACTCCATCTCTTCTACGCGTTTCTCCAACTCATCAAACGCCAGAAAAGCAGAAGTATCAGATATACCCTTTATAGTCTCCTGCAGTTTCTTCTGAGTCTGTACTCTTTTTGCTCTGGCAATAAGTATGTTTCTCTTTCTTCTTGCAGACTCTATTTTTTCCTGAAGCTCTCTTAAGGATTTTTTTAGCTTTTCCACAGTTTCATGCTGTTTTTTATAATTTTCTTCAAAAGCCTTTAACTCTTCTTCCGCATCTGCTTTTTTAAGTAAAGCTTCTTTTGCCAGATCTTCTCTTCCAGCCTTAAGGGCAATAACTGCTTTCTCTTCCCAACTATGTACCTCGGCCCTGCATTCTTCTACTCTTTTTTCCAGTCTTTTTTGATCCGCTAGTGCGTGGGCTACTGATTTTTTTGCTTCTATAAGCTGTTTATTCATATCCAGAATAAGCTGATCTAACAACTTTTCCGGATCTTCCATTTTTTTTACAAGAGAAGAAAACTGGGCTTTTACAGCTCTGATAAATCTGCCAAACAAACCCATAAACTAACCCAAAAAGACCTGGCCACTGTTATCAATGGCAAGGATAGTCTTACATTCCGAACATCTGAATCGGCCCGGTCTGGTAGCCTTGAGTTTCTTGGAACATATAGGACATTTGAAAATTTTTGGAAAAATCTCTTCCTGAGGTTTTTTCCCTGTTTCCGAAAAATGGGCTACTGCATCATCGAGAGAATCCTTGATAGTAAAAAACTGAGAAAATCCCAAAAGCTGAAAAACCTCGTAGACCTTAGGTTGAATTTCAAGAAGAACAATATCACCGTTACGTGTTTTTACAGCTTTAAGAAAGGCTGTAAAAGAGCCAATACCAGTACTTGATACATAATTAAGACCACCACAGTGAAATATTATCCTGACGTAACCGTGTTCTATTACCTTACTTACTCTTTTTTGGAAGAAATTAGAATTATACGTATCTATATAACCATTGAGATAAAGTATTATGCAGCCGTCCACATTATCCACTTTTTGTAGGCGAATCTTAAGGCTTTCGTCTTTTTCTTCATCAAATCCGGGAATTATATCGTTGTTTGTCATTTTCTACCTCACCATTCAACCTTTACAATAATAATATAAGGCAGCTATTTTTTTGTCAAATATATATCTTCATTAATTATTGTCTTAAGGTCTAAATCCTTTATCGACAGAAATTATTGCTCCGTTTAACACAGGTTTTTCTTTTTTTACGATATCTGCAACTATTTCTGCAATATCTTCTCCATCTGTAAAAAAATGATTCTCTACCTTAACGGAAAAGGGTAAAGAACTCTTATCCTGATATTCCGTAAGAACAACTCCTGGGCACAAAATGTTACAACTTATATTATATTTTGAATAGCTGTTAGCAATAGATTTGGCAATAACTCCAAGTGCTGTCTTTGCCGCAGAATATGCAGCAATACGTTTGTATCCTCTTATATGATCTGTATTGTTACCTCCCATTAGGATTATTCTTCCATATCCATTTTCTATCATTCCTTTAAGAGCTTTGCTTATAATAATTGACGGCAGTGTAAAATTGGCTTTTACGATAAAATCCCACTCATCTTCTGTTGTTTCAGCTATTTCTTTATATAAAACAGGTCCAGCCGATATGATGAGAATATCTACAGGCATAAAAGAAACACATCTTTCAATGAATTCTTTTTCTCTCGATATTTCTGCAAGAAATCCAGATACCTCTGTAGTATGTTTTTTGCATTCTTTTAGCGTAGTATTGAGTTTGTCTCTGTCCTTTCCCCCGTGAATAATTAGGTTTACTCCCAATTTTGCCAATGTTAGAGATATATGTTTTCCTATACCTCCGCTTCCACCTATTATCATAGCTTTCTTTTTTTTGATATTATGCGACATAGTTTTCCTTTACCTTGACCTATATAAAAGCTTAACATATCATAAAAGAAAACACACAGGGGAAAAATATGAAGAAAGTATTCCTGTGCCTTATTGTATTGCTTTCTTGTTTTTATGTAAACGCTCAAGAAAAAATATTTTCTAACGTGTTATTTAACATCAATCTGAGGGATTTGACGCGCATAATAGCTGATAGAAATCTTTCTAACTATAAAGATGTTAATATTCTGATAGATGGAATAATCACAGAAATAAGAATAGATAATAAAAATAATAGAGCAGAAGTTGATATTGTATCAGGAGAATGGTTCGGTCTTGATGAAGTAAAAATGTACCAAGTAACAGCTCTAATAACAGATGAAAATTTATTCTCGAGAATCCCAAAAACAAGAAGAGATTCTGTTAATGAATATTCTATTGTTGCAGGGAAAAAAATAATAGGAATAGTTTCTTTGGTACAATCCTCGGCTGATAATGATGTTAGGGTGTTTTTAAAAGATATTAGAATTATTAATTAATCGAAAATAATGGAATCTGGCAGAATTATTTTTCTGCCTTTCATTTTGCTATCTATTACAGCACGGGATACAATATTTTTCAATTCTCTTATGTTTCCAGGCCAATCGTGAGCGTTTAACCTTTCTATGGCTTTTTCGTTGATTTCTATTTTACCATATTCCTTTTCCATCTCTTTAAGAAAAAATAGAGTAAGCAAAACAATATCTTCTTTTCTGTTTCTAAGTGGAGGAAGATCCACTTTTAATATGTTTATCCTGTAATATAAATCTTCTCTAAAATTTCTGTTTTTTACTTCTTCTTTGAGATTTTTATTGGTAGCACATATGATTCTTATATCAATTGGAATTACCCTATGCCCTCCGAGACGGGATATTTGTTTTTCTTCCAGTACTCTGAGAAATTTAACCTGTAAATCCAAAGGAAGTTCTCCTATTTCATCCAGAAATAGAGTTCCCCCATTTGCTTGTTCGAAAAATCCTGGTCTGTTTTTTGCATCTGTATACGCACCTGCCTCCGTACCAAACATCTCCGACTCAATGATACTTGCAGGCAACGCTCCACAGTTAACTGCTACGAAAGGAAACTCTTTTCTTGGAGAAATCTTGTGAATAGTTCTTGCGACCAATTCTTTTCCTGTTCCACTTTCTCCGCTTATAAGAACTGTTTCCGTAACCTGTGCAAGCATAGGAAGATACTCCTTTAATCTTGTTATTGCATCACTAGTCCCTATTATTTTTTCTGTCAGAGAATTTGCAATTATCTTAGTGTTGTATAACTTTTTTTTCAGAGCCTTTTTTATTGTTTCTTTTATCCTATCTGTTTCTGGATTATTTATAAAATCTATTGCACCATTTTCCATGCAGAAGACAATAAAAGAAGAATCCGTAATAGGGGATATTACTGCTACTTGTGTTGTTTCTTGGTTAGAAAGCAGAGTTAAAAGCTGATCTTTTTCTGTTTCATTTTCCACATGAAAAAAAATGATATCAGGATTATTTTCCTGTGACGTTTCTTTGAGTGCTTCAATATCCTTTGCAATAAAAAAACTATAGTTTTCTTCAAGACAATTTTTTAAATAATAAGCGAGATCCTCCTTTTTTGTAACAAGAACAATTTTTATCATTGTTTTCCCAATAATCTATAAAATAATACAAACAACGCAAAATAAAGATAATAAAATATTTTTAAGATTTTAAAAGGGTTGACTATTATGTTCATTAAAGGTGGCTTTTTTGCATAAAAATTTTTTCTATAGTCTTTTTTCTTTCCGGAAAATATTTTCATTGTTTCCGGAGAAGATATAACTATAGATGGAGGAAGGTACTCCTTATTTTCTAAAATCCAGTATTCCGGTTTTTTTATTCCAGAACCTATTATCAGGACATCTGGAGATGCTTTTTTTATTGCGGTAAGCAGTTTTTCCATAGAAGAAGCAGGCACCTTGCCGTGATGTTTTCCCACAATTCTCAGGTTGGGAAATGTTGTTTTAATATTATTTTCTATTTTTAATATGTCTTTGGGAGATTCTCCAAGCAAATACAGGCTACCTTTTTTCTTTTCTGTAAAATGCAGTAATTTTATTATAAAATCAAATGGCATATATCTTACTGGGGGCTTTTGTTTTAGTCGTTTTATTCCCCATACTATAGCTCTATCTAATGGAAGAATAAGATCTGCAGATTCCAGGACTTTTCTGTATTTTTTTGATCTTCTTGCTTTAAAACAATGTTTTAATTTTATAAATATTATATGATTGATTTTTTTGTCCAATATAAAATTTTCAAAGCATTTTTCAATGTTCTCTTCTTCTATATCGTCAACGGGAATTCCTAACAGTTTTATTCTTGTTTTATAATTCCATATATCTTTTGCCATTATTACCCCTGTAATGCCTTTATATAAAATTGTCGGTTTCTAGGGCCGTCAAACTCACAAAAAAATATTCCCTGCCACGTTCCTAAAGTGAGTTGTCCACTTGTTACGGGAACAATCACAGAAGGTCCTATCAAGCTTGTTTTTATATGAGCGGCAGAATTACCTTCTATATGAGCATATTGATCTTCAAAAGGAATGATTTTATTTAGCTCTTTTGTCATATCTTTTATTACATCAGGGTCTGCTGCTTCATTTATTGTTATTCCTGCAGTAGTGTGAGGGCTGTAAATGATAATAGCGCCGTCTTTTATATTTTTTTCTCTAAGAAAATTTCTAACGTGAGACGTTATATTTTTCATTTCAACTCTGGATTGTGTCCGGATGTTAACGATTTTCATATATTTTACTCCTTTCCTCCTCCAGTATTTCTATTGCCTTTTTTTGAACACTGTCAAAATCGGGATTATAAAGAGGTGGATTAGAAGTTCTTCTTAATATTTCCTGGTATATCAATCTCTTAAGCCATGTTTTGTCATATTTGCTATTTTCCGCTTTAAGTTGATCAATAAAATTTTTTATATCTTTTTCTGTGGGGGATATTTTATGCTCTATTACAAAGTTACTTATTTTTTCTGTAGCTATTAGTTCTCCATAGAGTTTTAGTTCCTCTTCTGTTAGCTGTTCTTCTTTTATTTCTATGTCCGGGGTAATGCCCTTTTTATCTATGACTTGTCCACTAGGTGTATAATATTTTGCAATGGTTAGTCTGTATCCTGTCTTGTTGCCTGGCAGAAAATTTACTATTTGAACAGAACCTTTACCATATGTTTTTTCTCCTACAAGTAGTGCTCTTTTCCTGTCTTTTAATACTCCGGATAAAATTTCTCCTGCCGATGCTGTGCCTTTATTGGCAATAACAACTATAGGGATGTTTTCTTCTACTATTTTACCACTTGTCGCATTATATATTTTCTTTGATTCTGCTGTACGGCCTTCTTCTCTGAGAATCAGACCGTCATCAAAGAAAAAGTCAGCAACCTTTAGAACGGAATCCAACAGCCCTCCTGGATTGGACCTAAGGTCAATAAGAAGTGCAGAGTACCCATTTTGTATAAAATTCATCAGAGCTTCTTTTACTTTTTCCGGTGTTTTGGGTGTAAACTGGATTATTCTTATTATGCCAATCTTTTTTTGTGGGATATATTGATATCTTACTGTAGGGATTTCTATTATTTCTCTTTTTAGCTTTTTAGAAAAGATATAACTTGAACCTCTCTGTATTGTTATGCTCACTTCTGTTCCAGGTTTTCCTCGTAGTTTGGACAATACTTCATCCATACTCATGTCAGAAGTCGATTCTTCTTCTATTTTTATGATTTTATCTCCTGCCATTATACCCGCTTTGTATGCTGGTGTTCCTTCTATAGGTGATACAACATCCACATATCCTGGATTTTGTCCCTCTGGTTCCTGTTTTGATATATAAAGACCTATTCCTCCAAATTCTCCTGTGGTAGTGTCCATGAGGTCTCTAAGTTCTTCCTCAGATAGGTATTCTGAGTACGGATCCCCCAGGCTGTCAAATATACCTTCCAGGGCACCTTGTATGAGTGTTTCTCTGTCAATTTCATTTACATAATTTTGTTCGATAATTTCCAGAACTTGTTCTAGCTTTGACAGGTCTTGTATTTTGTTGGAGTCCATTGCAAATGCAATATTGGGCCACATTAGCAAAAACAAAAAAATTAAAACAATTCCCAATCCTCCGAGACAGAGACCTGACATCAATCCTTTTCTTCTCATTATATATCTCCCTTGTTTAACTTGCATTTATTCTTAGTAATAGATATCTTTTTGTCAACTAAAGGTAGAATACACTTGACCGGCTTGCAATGCAATTTTAGACTAATATAGAGATGAAAGATATGCGGCTTCTTATTTTCTCAGATGCTGGGGTACTTATTATATTTTATTTTATCTTTATATTTATACAACGGGATCTAATGATGTCTAATCCTGCTGTTGTGCCTGTTGTTTTATGGTTGGCAGCACTTTCTTTGTTCATATTTTTAGGTCAGTTTTGTATCTCATTTTTAAATATAAATATTGATAGATTAAAAAATGTTTTTACAGGAAAAGTAATACGCGCTCTTTTTTTTGCTATAATGTTATTTTTTGCTGATATTATAAGATATAATTTAAAATTATTTATAATTATTTATATATTTGCTTTATTTCTTACAGGTAATTTTTATTTGTCATTGAGAAAAAATAAAAGGTCTGAGATGGAGACTGTAAAAAAAGAGGGAGAATAATGCATGTATTTCCGGTAGCAAGCGGAAAAGGCGGTGTAGGGAAATCTCTGTTGTCCACGAACCTTGCCATAGCTCTTGCGCAGGCTGGTAAAAAGGTTGTTCTTGTTGATCTTGATTTGGGTGCTTCCAATCTTCATTTGATGCTGGGTTTGCCAGTATCAAAAGGGCTGGGGAGCTTTCTTTCCTCTTCTGGGGATTCCTTTGATGACATAATAGTAAAAACCCAATTTGATGGCCTGTTGTTTATTCCTGGAGATACGGAAATCCCGGGGATGGCAAATCTGACAGCAGGACAGAAGAAAAGAATTTTATCGCGCATAAGTAAACTTGATGCGGATTATGCTATACTTGATCTTGGAGCCGGTACACATATAAATACTCTTGATTTTTTTCTGTATTCCAATACTGGGCTTATTGTTACTACGCCTGCTCCCACTGCAACAGTTAATGCGTATCTTTTTCTTAAAAACGCTATTTTCAGACTGTTATATCTTGCATGTAAACGAGGCTCTCCCGGTTATGATTACATAAGAAAGCTTGAAAAAGACGGAAAAGCCTTACAACAGATGTATCTTCCTCGTATGGCCGAGGAAATAAATAAAATAGATCCAGAAAGCTATAATAAATTTAAAGAATCTTTGGAATCTTTTTATCCCCGGCTTATTCTTAATATGCTGGAGAATCCGCAGGATACGATAAGAGCACAGCGACTAAGACACTCGTGTCAGCAGTATCTGGGAATAGATATAGAGCACTTGGGCATAATTTATAGAGATGATCTACAGGATATAGCGCTTTCTTCAAGGATTCCGATAATAACATATAAACCGGATGCGGTTCTTTCTCAGGCAATATATAGAATAGCTGACAAGTTATTGCAGATATCCGATAGTGAGAGAAGTCTTATAGAGATAGACAATATAGACGATACCTTCCAAGAAGCTGATGTTGAAGCTCAGGTGGATTTTGAGAGTAAAATGCAGTATGTAGAAGAGCTTTTACATACAGGTACTTTGACAACTGGAGATCTTGTGGAAACGGTTAAAATGCAGCAAATAGAGATAAACAGGATAAAAAAAGAGAACCAGTTTTTAAAGGCAAAACTGGTAAAAGCTATTCAAGAGGGGTTTAAACCCTGATACGGGTAATATGATGGCAACGCAGAAGCTTACTATATGTGGAAAAATAGATATCAATATAGATAAACAAGGGTTAAAAGCTACTATAAGCTTTACAAGAGGTAAAGATGGAGATCCTTTATGGGATTTGAAATCTTTAAAAGAATTACTCGAGAAAAAAGGAATTAAGGAAGGGTTTTCTGAACAAAGTCTTAGGATAGTTTTAAGAAAGCTTGCAGAAAGTAAAGACCATGTTATAAGCCTTACTGTAGCAGAAGGTATATATCCGGAAAAACCAGTTCCAGAAACAGTGGAGTGGGAAAAACTGTCTCTTCCTGATGATATAAAAAAGGATGCAGAAAAAATCCTTGCTATGTCAGAACCTCCTGAGATATATAAAGAATATTTTGAGAAAAAAACAATAGAGAAAGAAATAGAAAAGAAGGGAGCACTTCCCTTTCTTCCTGCAAAAAAGGAAAAACAGAAGGTAACGGAAAAAATAGCAAAAAGAGAAAAGATTTATATAGATCCTACAGTATTACAGGTTTTTTTTGTAGAAAAAGGTACATATCTTGGGAGAGTCCTTGCTCCCGTGTCTGGTCTTGAAGGTAGAAATATATTCGGAGAGGTTATACCTCCTCTTGTTTTAGAAGATACGGGATTTTATGCCGGAAATGGAGTGAAGAGAGAAAAAACAGATCTTAAGGCAGAAGAAACAGGAATCCTGAGGATAGGGAAAAATTGGGTGGATATTATTCCTTTTCGGCCTCATATATGGGAAGTAAGCCTTTCTCAAGATAAGGCCACCTGTTTGCTTTCTCTTATCCCTGGTTCAGAGCTTGCTCAGTTTCCTTCTGTAGAAAAAATAATAGAAAAAGCAAATGAGTTGGAGTTTCCTCAAGAAAGGCTTTTACCTCAAGAGGAAATACAGGAGATAATACGCTTTGCTCTGTCAAAAGGTGAAGAACTAAAAAATGTTCCCATAAGCGGAGATAGCGATGCTTTCTTTAAGATAAATATATCTAAAGACAGATTACTTGCAACCTTGACTCTTCATAAAGGTACAGGGAGAGGAAGAAGTCTTAATCTAAAGGAAGTAGGTAGAGCAATAAAGGAAAGCGGATTAAAGGGACTGGACTACAAAAAAATTAATCAGGATATTCTTGATTTTTATAACAGCAAAGAAGTAGAGCTCAGAGACTATGTGCTTGCAAAAGGAAAAGCACCTAAGAAAGGTTCTCCCAGAAGCTTGGAGCCTTCTGTAAGGTATTTACCTGCTGAGGAAATAAGAAAAATAATAGAATCGGTTAAAAATACACCGGAAGCATACAAAGGTATCAATTCCATAACAGAGTTTTCTATAAACGAAGTGGAAAAAATGGCAATAGTAGAAGAAGAACAGCCTATTTTTCTCATAAGTCCTGCGATGCCGGGAGAACCCGGTATAGATGTTTTTGGCGAAAAGATAGAAGGACTTCCTGGAGATGCTCCTCCTTTAAAAACACTTGAGAACATAGAGGAAAAGGGAAATCTTCTTATTTCGAGTATTCATGGTATTCTGGAAGAGGGAGAAAAAGAAGGGGTTTTATATCTCAGAGTAAGGCCTCATAGTGATGGCAAGATTATAATAGAGACCAGCCCTGATGATATGGAGGCTTATATCTCTCTTGAGGAAGGGACAGGTACAGGTAGAAAACTTTCTCTTGAGGATATAAAAAAAGCTTTAAAAGAAGAGGGGATAATAAAGGGGATTGATGAAGAAGCAATAAAGAATGCACTTGATGAAGCAAAGCAAAATGGAAAAACAGGGAGAATCCTAATAGCAAAGGGCAAAGAACCCGTAGCTGGAGGAGAAAAAAAACTGGAATTCATGGTTTCTCTTGCTTCCGGAAAGAAGTATAGAGAAACAGAGGATGGCAGGATAAATTTCAAAGAGCATGATACGCAAACGCGTATAGAAAACGGACAGACTATAGCAAAGATCCTTCCTCCTGCGGTAAAGGAGGAAGAAGGTTGGGATATTAGGGGCAGGGTTAGAAAACCCATAAAAACAGAAAAGCCGTTTGAATTGGAAATAGGTGAAGGAATAAAAGAAGAAAAACAGCAGGATGGCAGTGTTTTGCTAATTGCCGAGACAGACGGAATTCTGTTTTATAATAAGAAAAAGATTGCTGTACTTGTGTCTAGGGTTATAAAGGGCGATATAGACATTTCTACAGGTAATCTTAAGTTTACAGGTGATATAAAAATAACAGGTTCTGTAAGAACAGGTTTTTATGTTATGACAACCGGCAGCATAAGTGTTGGAGAAGGGGTAGAGGCTGCTCTACTTTCTGCTGGTTCTAATATTGTGATAAAGCAGGGTATAAAAGGAGCAAGGAAGGGAACTCTTAGAGCAAAGGGAAGTATAAGTGCGAGGTTTGCAGAGTATGCACATCTTCTCGCCGTGGAGAATATAATCCTCAGTAATTTTTGTATGGGTTCTCTTGTAAAATCCAATGGAAAGCTTGTTGTCGGTCCGGAAAAGGGAAAAATACTTGGAGGCAAGATAAAGGCACGTATGGGAATAGAAACAGGTGACCTTGGTTCTGCCAATGGGATAAGAACAGAAATTTTTTTTGGGCAGGATTATCTCATAGAAGATCAGATAGAAGTGGAAGAGGGTGAGATAGCTAAGCTCAAACAAAAAATAGTAAAACTTGATGCGGAGATGGAACGTCTTTCTAGAAATGGACATAGCAATAAGGTTAAGGAGCTACATTCTGTAAAGTTTAAAATGCTCAAGATGATGGAAAAACGTTCTTACAGATTGTTTACTTTGCGAGAAAAATTTGAGCAGCATTTTGATTCTGAGATTATAGTATACGGGACGATTTATCCCGGTGTTGTTATAGAAACACATGGACGTATCCATGAGATAAGAAAACCACAGAAAAATGTCAAGGTTAAGTTTGATTCTCGTTCTGGCAGAATAGAGCTGGAACCTTTAAAAAAATAAAAATAATAGGAGAATTTATGGCATATTTATATTATCCTTCTTGGCTTAAGCCATATATTATACCCCAGCTCCCTTTTTTGCGATGGTATGGTCTTATGTATGCTGTGGCTTTTGGTATTGCATATTATCTTACGCGCTATCAAGTAAGGACTTTAAGATTGGAAGAAGATGCGGATGACCTCATAGACTTTTTTTTCTGGAGTATAATCGGGTTGCTGGTTGGTGCGCGTCTTTTTTCCACTCTGATTTACGATACAAGCGGTCTTTATTGGAAAAAACCGTGGCTTATTTTTTGGCCTTTTGACGAGGATTGGAATTATACTGGCCTTCAGGGAATGAGTTTTCATGGTGGTGTTGTAGGTGGTCTTACGGGAATGCTTTTTTACTGTTTTAAGAAAAAGAAGAATTTCCTGGAATACGCGGATATGCTTGCGGCCGCTATTCCGCTTGGTTATACGTTTGGCCGGCTTGGTAATTTTATCAATGCCGAGCTTTACGGTAGGGTTACCACCATGCCTTGGGGTATGTTCTTTGATACTGCTACCCGCTTTCCTGCTAAAGAAGGGTGGGTACAAAGAGTTGCCGAAAAAGCAGGAATTATTCTTCCTCCCAATAATATGCTGGTAAATCTCCCCCGACATCCATCTCAGCTTTATGAGGCGTTTTTTGAGGGTATTGTCTTGTGGCTTTTTATGTGGTTTGTGATACGTCCGCGCAAATCTTACAATGGCATGGTTATGTCTTGGTTTTTTATCGGTTACGGCACGATTCGCTTTTTTTTGGAATATTTTCGGCAGCCAGACGAGAACCTCGGCTTTATAATAAAACTTGTTCCAGATAAGACTAACATCTATCTATTTGAAACTTTTTTTAATTTTACCATGGGGCAGGTTCTTAATTTTCTTATGATTATAGCAGGTGTTGTGATTATGTTTGCACTTCGTAACAGGCATAGAAATAAGCTTTTAAGTCAATAGACCGAACGGCAACAAGCTTTGCCTTGTTGCCTTTTTTGTTTGCAAAAAAGGGGAACCTGGCAGAGCCGGGGTCCCCGTTCGGTATAAAATTATACAGAATAAAGACGTTTTGCTTTTTTTAGGCGTTTTCTTGATGCTCGGATTTCGTCGTCATAGTTTTCTATGACTTGTCTCAACTTTTCTTTTAATGTGTTATAGCCAAATTCTTTCTTAGCTATTCTAAAGTTTTGCTCTATGATTTCTTGTTTTTCACTGGGGTGAGTTAGAATGTGGTGTATTTCTTCCAGTATATGTTCTGGTATTACCAGATGGCCGTCATCGTCATATATGTTTCTTATTTCTATGTTATTAAGCCCGGGAACTTTTATGTCTGTCTTGTAGACAAGGTATGTAGTGGTTACTACCGGAACTTTTGCGGCCAGTGCCTCAAGGAGGGCATTGCCAAAGCCTTCCCAAACCGGCAGATAGGTAACGAGGTCGGCATGAACCAGAACGTCACGGTTGGTATATATTTTTTTCCCATCTCTGTTTGTGCTGCGTGTTGCTCCTACCCTGTCAGATATAAGGTGTAGTTTTACATTGTTTTTTTCTGCTAATGCTCGGATTTGTGCTACGTAATCATCATCCGGCTCGTCTCCCTGGTATAGAGAGATTATATACTGCACTTTTTCTTGGTACTTGGGGTATTTTTCTTGTAGTGCGGCTATTAGTCTGACCGAGTCTTCTATGCGTTTTCTTCTTACTATTCTTGTGGGCTGTACTATGAGTATGTCGTCTTCTTTAAAGCCAAGCTCTGTTCTAAAATCTGCATTGTAATCGTCTATAACTGGTGGGTTATCAAAGTCTTCACAGTTGGGGATTACATGTGGATGAACGCGTTTTATGGACGAAAGAATATGGGCTGCATAGCTCGATATTACCGCATGTTCCAGTCCTATATCAGAGGGAGGCATTATATTGTTGAGGAGATTTTCTATCTTGTTATTGCTAAATCGGCTTCTTTCCCACCAGAAATCATGGTGATGAAAAATTGTAGCAAGCCTTTTTGAGGTTGCAACGTGATGAGTTGCAATTCCTCCCAGTAGAGTCATTGGCATTGCATTTGTATTTTCGGCTATGATTACGTCTATATCATATTGTTTTACAACATCATAAAGCTGTTCTCCAAGCTCAAGACCTTCTCTCATGCATTCTTCTATATAGTTTTTTAATTTTTGTTCTGTTATGTACACGGGGATTTTATTGAGATAGGGGAAGAATATTTTTTCATAATGTCTTTGAGCAGGCGAGTCAAATCTGAGAGCAGGCATGGTAACCTGTTGATCCTTTTTTACACCTGGTACAGGGTCTCTGTATTTTCCTGCTATCGTAACTATCTCATGTCCCATTGATTTTAGAGCAGATATCCATTTTTCTACTTCCAGGGATACTCCGTCAACATCACCCAGTTTTCCACTTATAAAGGCTATTCTAAAATTATCCACATAATCCTCCTGATTTTGTGGCAAAAACTCAATTGTTAATTTATACTCAAAATATAATCTAATTTAAAGGAGTTCTTATGAAGGTTTTGCTTGTTTATTATTCTCATACGGGCTCAGTAGAAAAGATAGCTTCTTTTATAAAAGGAAAATATTCCGTGGATACTCTTGAGATAGAACCTAAGAAAAAAATTCCTACTTCCGGTTTTTTTATGTTTATGCTGGGAGGTTACGAGGCCATATTTAAAAAAGCTCCTCCATTAAAAAACCCGGAAATAAATCCAGGAGATTATGATCTCATTATTGTTGGTAGTCCAGTATGGGCTGGAAGAATTTCTTCTCCTGTTTATTCTTTTATAAAACGATATGGTTTTTCGGAGAAAAAGTGTGCTGTTTTTTGCTGCTATGCTGGCAATCCCGGTAACAGCCTGTCTGAGTTATCAGACTTATTGGAAGAGCGAGGTAACCATATTATAAGTATTGCTGGTTTTAAGCAAAAGGATTTGGAGACAGAGTTGGAAAAACGGGTATCGGAGTGGCTTGATTCTATTATGTGATATGTCCGGATTTAAATTTGGCATACTTAGCAGTATAGCAAGGCTCATCGGTGACTTTTTTTATCTTGACATAGATAAAAAAGACTATTTGCAATCTATACAGCCTCCTCTTCTTATAATTTCAAACCATGTTTCCAATTTTGATCCTGTTTTTATAAATCTTGCTTTTCCTGAGCTGATACGCTTTGTTGCATCTGATTCCATATTCAGAAGCTTTTTGCATAGAAAGATATTTTCTTTTCTCGATATTATTCCTATAACCAAGGGAATACCCGATGCAGGTACTTTGCGAGGGATTTTTGATGCTAAAAAAAACAGACGTTTTTCCGCTATTTTTGCAGAAGGACAAGCCAGTTGGGACGGTGTTAATCTCCCTCTTGCTTCCGGTACACTTAGGCTCATAATGGGATTAAAGCTTCCCATATTGGTTCTCAATATAGCGGGTGCTTTTCTTGCTGCCGGGAGATGGAGGAAGCAATCAGAACGGGGAGAGGTTACGATTATGCCGTCAGGTTATATAGATAGCAAAGAACTTGCAGCATATGATGAAAAGACATTGGGGGAGAAGCTGGAAGGTTTGCTTGCTCATGACGAGTGGGATTGGCAAAAAAGAAACAAAAAACTGTTAAGGGGAAAAAGAGCGGAATATATGGAAAGGTCTCTTTATCTTTGTCCAGTATGCTTTTCTGATTCTTCTCTTTTTTCTATAGGTCATGACCTTGTATGTAAAAAGTGTGGAATGAAAGTGTTTATCAATCCTTATGGTTTTTTTGAGTCTTCACAGATTGATTTTAAAACCATGAGAGATTGGAATATTTGGCAAAAGACGTTTCTTATTGAGTTTCTTAGAGAACGCTATAAGGAAAATAAATCTCTTCTTTCTCCCGAAAATTGTACTGTTTCTTACGGCCCCATAAGGCATGTTTCTGCCTTTACTTATAAAGCTGTGCTTTCTCTAAAAAACGATGCTCTGGTTATGACCTCCAGTGAAAGTTCTCAGTTTTTTATGCTTAAAAACATAAGAGGTCTTAATATACAAAAAAATGAACGTATGGAGTTTATCCATAACAATACTCTTTATCGTATAAGTTTTTGGAATAAAAGAGTATCGGCGTTAAAATGGGTTGATGCAATATCAACATTATCCAACAGGAGTTTTTTATGAGTATTGATTGGACTTTTGCAATGGATATTGCTGTTCTGTCCCTTCTTTTATTGGGAGGGACTTTTTTGAAAAGGAAGGTCGGTTTTTTTAGAAAATTCCTTTTTCCCAATGCGATAATAGCAGGTTTTATAGGACTTTTACTTGGAAAGGATTTCCTGGGAATAATTGATATTCCAGAAGAAAGACTAGGAACTTATGTTTATCATCTTATGGCTGTTGGTTTTATTGCACTTGCCTTAAAAGAAAGAAAACAAGAGAGTATTCCCATAGTAGTAAAGACAGGTGCTTTTATTGTTTCTGGCTATCTTTTGCAAGGGATAATAGGTTTTGGATTGGGGCTTGCTTTACTATTCTTTATTCCCAATCTTTTTCCGCCATTTGGACTCTTGCTTCCTTTGGGGTTTGGGCAAGGGCCAGGGCAGGCTTTTTCAATAGGTTCCAGATGGGAAGCGCTTGGTTTTCCTCATGGAGGGAATGTGGGACTTTCTATAGCTACTATAGGTTTTTTATGGGCGTGTTTTGGAGGGGTTTTCCTTCTTAATATTCTTTTTGGTAAAAAAAGAGATATCGATAGCAGCAAGGAAATGGTTTCCCAAACTGTTGTGGAATATGATTCTCCTGGAGATATTCCTCTTACGGAGTCCATAGACAGGCTGAGTATACAGATTGCCTTGATTGGTTTTGTTTATCTCTTAACTTATCTTTTGTTAAAAGGTATAGAATCTTTGCTTGCTGGTGCTGGTTCCTTTGGCCATACGTTTGCCCAACTTTTATGGGGTTTTCATTTTATAGTGGGCTCTCTTCTTGCAATTCTTTTGAGATTTGTTTTTGATATTTTAAAAAGAAAAAAAATCATGAAGAGAAATTATACTAATAATTATCTTTTATCCAGGATTTCCGCAGGTGCCTTTGATTATATGATCACTGCCTCCATAGCTGCAATATCCATATCTGTACTAAAAGAATATCTTATTCCTGTTCTTGTTGTTACTACTGTTGGAGGAATTTTTACTTCGATTTTTGTTGTTTTTCTAGGAAGAAGGATTTACAAAGATTACTGGAGGGAAAACAGTGTGGCTGTATACGGCAACATAACTGGTACAATATCAACCGGATTGGGGCTCATAAGAGAGATAGATCCTCTTTTTAAATCACATGCAGCTGAGAATCTAGTATTTGGAAGTGGTGCCGGACTCATCTTGGGGCTTCCTTTGCTTGTAGTCTTGAGTCTTCCTGTATATGGTTACGTAAACAATGCTCCAATTTATTATGTAATAACAATGATAATACTGATATCGTATTTCCTTCTTTTATTAGGCTTTTTGCTTTTTTCTTCTACAAAGAATAAAAAGCTTGTTAAAAAAAGTCTTTAGTCTGATAATAGATATATAAAGATTTTGGAAAGAGGTATGGGGAATATAATCAACATAGAAGAGCCGGATGAGGCAAAAAAGGGGAGTTTTTTACATATAAAGGACCTTGATATATTGCTCGAGACAATATTGACACAATCAAGGTTAATTACAAACTCCGATGCAGGTTCTATCTATCTCAAAGATGGGAATAATATAAAGATAGAATATGCTCAGAACGATACTTTGCAGGCACAATTGCCGCGGGGACACAAACTTATATATGAAGTTTTTTCCGTGCCAATAAATAATAAGACAATATCGGGATATGTGGCAAACACTAAGAAACCGCTTCTCATAGAGGATGTTTATTCTATTCCTTCGTCTGCTCCGTATTCTTTTAGCTCTATGGCGGATACTATCTCCGGTTATAAGACGATATCTATGATGACCATGCCGCTTTTGAGTCCCAGGGAAGAACTCCTAGGTGTTATACAGCTTATCAACCCCAAGGATTCTGATGGGAATATCAGAGCTTTTTGCAAAATAGACATGGAGGCTGTAAATCAGCTGGTTATGAGCGCTTCTTTTGCTCTTCAGCAGGCAAAGATAATGAGAAACATTGTCCTTAAGATGATAAAGATGTCCCAGATGAGAGATCCTCATGAAACAGGCGCTCATGTAAATCGTGTTGCTGCCTATTCTGTTGAGATATACGAGGCTTGGGCTATACAACAGAATATAGAGGAAAAAGAAATATACAGAACAAAGGATATTCTCAGGATAAGTGCCATGTTGCATGATGCAGGAAAAGTGGCAATATCAGATACTATTCTCAAAAAACCGGGAAAACTTACTCCTGAAGAGATGGAAATAATCAAGACTCATACATGGATGGGTGCGCAGCTTTTTTGGGGGCCTGATAATGAGTTTGAGCAGGCTGCTTATGATATAAGTCTGACTCATCATGAAAGATGGGATGGCAGCGGGTATCCGGGAAAAGTGGATGTTTTTTCCGGAAAACCTTTATCTGGAAGGCTTAGTCCTCTTGCAGGAGAAGAGATACCCATATTTGGCAGAATTGTTTCTCTTGCGGATGTATATGATGCTCTTTCTTCAAAAAGGAGTTATAAAGAAAAATGGCCGGAGGAGAGAGTAAAGGAGGAATTGCTTAAGATGTCAGGAAAGGCCTTTGACCCTAACCTTGTTAATATATTTTTTAATATCTATCAAAATATAGAGTTAATAAGAAAGAGGTATCCGGATTAACCATGACAAAAACAAAATGCAAACGGGTAGGTATCCTTACCAGTGGTGGGGACTGCCCGGGGCTTAATGCTGCCATACGAGGTGTCGCAAAATCTGCTTATTATAAATACGGAATTGAAATCATAGGGATTTCTAACGGATATAGAGGACTAATAGAAGGAGATGTGAGGCCTCTAAAGGCTAAGGACTTTGATGGAATTCTCACAAGAGGTGGAACTATACTGGGAACTTCCAGAGAAAAGCCTTTTAAGCCGGATGGTAGAGAAAGAGACTCAGATGCAGGAAGCAGAAAAGCCGATGCGATTATAGAAAACTACAAGAAACTTAAGCTCGATTGTCTTGTTGTTTTGGGTGGAAATGGTACCCATAAAACAGCTTATCTCTTAAAAAAGGCTGGCTTAAATGTGATTGGCCTTCCCAAAACAATAGATAACGATATATGGGGTACCGATGTTACTTTTGGTTTTCATAGTGCTGTAGATGTTGCAACAGAGGCAATAGATAGACTTCATTCTACTGCTCATTCTCATAACCGTGTAATGGTGATAGAGCTTATGGGGCATAAGGCCGGATGGCTTACTCTTTATGCAGGCATAGCAGGAGGAGGCGATGTAATTCTAATTCCCGAGATTCCATATTGTATTGATAGTATAGTGGAGCATCTTGTAAAAAGAAGTAATCAGGGAAAAGAGTTTTCCATAGTTGCTGTTGCAGAAGGAGCAATATCAAAAAAAGAAGCAAATCTTGCTAAAGAAAAGAAGAAAAAACACAAAAAAGAATCCAAATATCCGTCAATAGGTTATGAGATAGCAAAAAAAATAGAAAAAAAAAGCGGCATGGAAACCAGAGTTACTGTTCTTGGCTATCTTCAGAGAGGAGGAACTCCAAATCCGTATGATAGGGTTCTTGCTACAGCCTTTGGTACTGCTGCAGCTGATTTGCTCGCTATGGGAAGATATGGCTATATGCTTGCTATGAGAAATAACCATGTTGTTCCTGTTCCGCTAGAAGAAGTTGCCGGCAGACTTAAAAGAGTCCCCCCTGATCATGGGCTTATCTCAACAGCAAGGGATATAGGAACCTGCCTTGGCGACTAGAATAATAGTAAAAATTTAATAATAAAGTATAAAAAAGTATACACATCCTGTTAATATACAAGTTCCCTGTGTTTGTTTTGTGTAATTCTTTTTATTAAAAACAAATAAAAATAATTATACTGTATAAGAATTGGCATGGTATTTGCATATATCTGTGGGAAGGAGTTGGTTGTGCAGGTGATGGAAAAAACATATGATTTAAGAAGCATAGAGCAGGAATTCCTTAGAAAAAGCATACATATGAGTATTGCCCTCTCTCCCACGGTAGCAAATTTTATAGGGGTACTCCCTACAATTTTTTTACTAGGAATGGGAACCATAGTTTACACTGTTATGGAAGCTATGAGAGTTTCCGGCCTTAATGTGGGTGTTGTTTCTGCAATAACCTCCATGGTAACCAGAGAAAGGGAGAAAAATGGATTTGTAATCGCTCCTATTACTCTTGGTACTGGTGCTATGCTTGCTCTGCTTCTCTATCCTGCACCTGCGGCAACAATAGCAATATATGCTCTTGCCTTTGGTGATGGTTTTGCCAGTCTTGTAGGAAAAAGTATAAAGACCGTGAAAATTCCTTTTACAGGTGGCAAAAGCCTTGGCGGCAGTTTGGCTTGTTTTTTTGCTGTTTACTTTTCTGCATATCCTTTGCTTGATGATCCGTATAAGGCAATAATCGTCGCTGTGTCTTCAACGATTATAGAGATGATTCCCTCCAAGGATTTGGATAATATGATTATGCCTGTTGGTACAGGAATGATAGCAAGTCTTATGTTATAATCATAAGATTTCTTTTTGGTATAGCTTTCTTATAATATAAATACTTCCTGTTACCAGAAGTAGGAAGGCGATGATAATATAAAGAGCAGGTGAGTCCATAAAAAATAGTATTGCTCTTCCTATTATTATAAATATCAGAAAAAGAGCCTTTTTTATATCAAATCTGCTGCTGTATTCATCATGTCCGTTTGCAATACATATTACAGACAATATACATACCCCTACAGAAAATATGCCAAAGGCTCTTGTAAAAAGAGGCAGCGGAATGCCGGAGGAGAAAAATAAGGAAGTGTTTAGAGGCATAAACCATGCCATAAAAACAGAAAAAACAATCATCCACAAGCTCAGTCTTCCTATTCTCTGATAGCTCAAAGAGAGAGAAAAAAAAGAAAATAGAAAGAGGCTTGATAAGCCTATAAAATATCCAAGATAAATCAATCTGTATAAAAGGCGAAGTGAATTTATATCCGGTCTGAATATGTCCGAAAACAGGATAAAAAGGCGAAATAGCTCAAACTCCATAGAAAAAATAAAAAGCACAAAGAAGTAAAAGTCGGCACTTATGCTTGTCTTGTAAAAATTCTTGGAAATAAGCATTATTGCCAGAACAAATGACAACTGCAAGAAATATATAAGCAGCAAATCCAGTCTGTATAGGGAAAAAAAAGCCACACCTCCGTCCCCAATATATACATATAAGGTCAGAATGATATAAGAAATAAGGGCAACTATGGAAATAAGAAGCAAAAAAGAGAATATAAAATTGCGTTGTTTAAGAGTCATACAAATATATTATCCTCTTTAACAAGAAAAAACTACAGTAAAAAGAAAAGGAAACGATATTAAAAAAGGAGGAAAGTAATGAAGAAAACCCTTATCCCCCTTGTACTCTTATTGGCAATATTTTCTCTATATGCAGGTGATGCCGCAAGTTTTGTTAATCTTGGATTTTCCGGGGATGGCAACACCTTTATGTTTGGCATACATGGCATAACCCAGAAAGATTCCTATCCCTATGCGGAGATGTATGTAGTTGATGTCGCTGATAACGATTTTGTTCCTGCTGGAGTAAAGAAAAAGACATATCCGGTAAGTTTTTTGCCTGGCCAGGACAGCGTTGCGGCTCTTCTTAACCTGTTGGAAGACAACATCAGTCTTACAAAGAAGTATGGTATAGACCATCTCAATCAGGGCAGGCTTCTTTACATTCTTGCTAACGGAGCAGAGCCCAAGGACTACATAGAGTTTAGGGATTTTTACACATCCGAGGAATATCATGTAACGCTTGTCCAAACAAAAAAAGGAAGCAAAGAAAGCAGTCAGGCTTCTTTTCATATCCAGCTCACAAAGATAGATAAAAGCAAAAACAGTATAACAGCTGTGATAGGCCTTCCCAACTACTTTAGAAAGGGTGTCATGGAGTATCGCATAAGGCAGATAATCCTTGCACCGGATAATGCCTCCCTTGTGTTTGTTGTGGAAAAATATTACTACGATACGGATGGTCCTACTATAAAGTATATGGTAGAAACTTATACTCCTTGATACTTTTTTATCCCGAACGGTGTAAGGCCAGGATTCCCCTGAGAGCAGGAAAGTGCGCCTTACACCTGCCTGCGGCAAATATCTAGTTATGACAAAAACCAAACTTATAGCGGTAGCAGTGCGGGACGACTGGGCGTCCCGCACGTTCGGTCTATATTCTGCTTTCCTGATAGCGCCATGTAAGAAACCAGAAAGTTGACAGCATAAACTTACCGTGATAATGTGTTTTCGAAAACATGTTTGGAGGTATTTTGTGTACAGGATAGAATCCGGCCGGGTAATTGTTGGCAATAAGGTTCGTTTGAGTTGTCTTTGTACCGGGCTTATCAGGATACAGTATGCAAAGAGCGGTGTTTTTGAGGATAGACAGAGTGTAAGGGCTATAGGTGGAAGGGGCTCTGTGGGGTTTGACAGTGTAGAGGAGATTCCCGGAGGGATTAGGCTACAAAGTGGAGATTTTTATCTGCACTATATGTTTTGCGATATGGATGAGTGGGAAAGGGCTCTTAGTGCTTACCATAATGATAAACTTGTTTGGCAACCCGATATGATAGATAGTGATAACCTTGGCGGAGTGCATCTGGGGATGGATTGTATACAGAGGGGGATTATTCCTGAGGGTGTCCATTCTGCCGATAAAAATTATCATCCCAATAGTACGGAGTATCATCTGTGGAATTATGTTTTTGCAGAGGAGGGCACACAGCCAGATGCCCATTATTATGGTGGACTTGTTACTATAGAGCAGCTTCTTGCAAGAGAAAAACTAGAGACTCTTGTCCCGCAGGTTAGAAAAATAATAGAAGAAAGAAAAAAGTATCCGCCTTCTTTTTTGAGTAGATCGGGTTATTTTTTGTATAACGATTCTTGTACTGCAGTGTATGATGATAGTGGCTGGCCTGTTGAAAGAAAAGCTTGTGAGACTGACTGGTATCTTTTTCTTTACGGAAGGGACTATTCTCTTGCATACAGACAGTATCTATGCTTGTTTGGCAGAAGTGAGATGCTTCCAAGGTATGTGCTGGGCTTATGGTTTAGCAGATTTCCAACATACCGGAGAGAGAAGATTGCAGAGTTATATGAGTGTTTTTCTAGTCTAGGTGTCCCCTTGGATGTGTTTGTCTTTGACCTTGAGTGGCATAAAGGTGGATGGTATGGTTTTGATTGGGATGAGGAGCGATATCCCTGTTATAGAGCTTTGATTGCCAGTCTGAAAGAAAAGGGTGTCAGACTTGCCGTAAATATTCATCCAGACGGATTGCCTGTTAGTGATTCTCTTTTTGCTGATTTTGTAAAAAGAGCAGGAATAGAAGATAGTTACAGAGAAAAGGTTGTAAAAGGTGTTTTTAAACCTGTTGATCTTTCTTCAAAGGCCGAGGCCGAGGCTTTTTTTGATGTTTTTCATAAACCCCTTATGGATGAAGCTATAGATATCATGTGGATAGACGGGCATGCTTCCGCCAATATAGAAGGTCTGGATAAGCAGTTGTGGACCAATGAGCTTTATTGGCGCTTTTTAAAAAACCAGAGACAGAATGCAAGACCTGTTATCCTATCAAGGACAGAAGGTTTTGGCAGTCATAGGTATCCGGTTCATTTTACAGGTGATACTTACAGTCAGTTTGAGGTGCTTAGATCTCAGGTAGAATATACCCTCAGAGCAGGTCATATGGCTCAGTCCATGGTTTCTCATGATATAGGCGGACATATGTGGCGTTATAAGCATCTCAATCCGGAACTCCTTTGCAGATGGTATCAGTTTGGTGCTATGAGCCCTATTTTCAGGCTGCATTCTTCAGGTGGGAGTGAGAGAGTCCCATGGGAGTACGATGAGTTTGTAGAAAGGAGTTTTAGACAGGCTATGCTGTGGCGGTACTCTCTTCTTCCGTATTTTTATACTCTTATGAGAGAAAGCCATGATACGGGATTGCCTCTTTGTAGAAGTTTCTCACTCTTTTATCCCAATTGGGAAGATGGGCTATCTGTATGGGATGAGTATATGCTGGGGGACAGGATTCTTTGTACTCCTTTTGTAAGGGAATCTTCTTATAGGTCTGTCATACTTCCGGAGGGAGAGTGGTTTTATCCTGTAAGTGGAGAGAGATACATTGGCGACGGAAAATCTTCCTTTGTTCTTCTTGGAGAGGCTGATTTTACTCCGCCTCATTTTATAAAGACAGGCTCTATCCTTATAAAACAGTCCTCTGCTCTTTCTGCTTCTTCTTTGCCTCGGGAGCTTGTGATAGAGCTATATCCTGCCTCATTGATCAATGATTCCATATCTGTGTATGAAGACGATGGAGTTTCTATGGAGTATTCTGCAGGTAAATTCTGTTATACAAACTTTTCTGCAAAAGGAGACAGTAGGAGGGTAGAAATAAGTATATCCTATCTTGGAGACGTTTCTGTTATACCAGAGGGACGAAGTTTTTCTATGCGGGTGTTTTGTGATAATGGTTTTAAACTATTGGCAGATGACAGAGTCATGTTTTCTTATAAAAAAAAGGATGAAGACTTGTATCCCGTACAGAGGTATTATGAATGCAAGGTTCCCTACGGGACTAAGAAATTCTCTATTGTTTTTGTTTGATTAGGTTATATGTTTCTGGGCGAGGACCATTTCCTCACCCAATAGCGGAGTTTATTGATAACTTATTTTAGATATTCTTTTAGCTGATTAAAGGCTATTTCTTTTTCTTTTACACCGGTTGTTTTTATTGCTTTTCTCATCACTGTCTCCCACTCTTCCTGAGGGATTTCCAACTGGATTTCTGCTATACAGTTTTCTATATCCGGATTATTGGGAATATTGTATATCATTTCTTTATCATAAAAGAATAGAGAGGACAGCTTCTTTATATAGTCTCCTATTAGGTTGCCCTTCTTTTTTTGCTGTTTTCTCTCCAGATTTTCCTGTTTTTTCTTGGACTTTTTGAGTTCCCGTTCCATCTTTTCTATTTCGTTCATCTTCATGAGCTGCTCCTTACGGGATTTTTTATGAGAGGTATTATATGCTACTATTTTTTTTATGCTTTTGCAACATATGGCTATATTGTGTTTTATTTTTGCGGGGTGTAGACTTGCCAGCCTGGAGGATGTATGCGTATTTTGCCGGTTTTAAAGCCGTCTCCGCTATTTTTTAAAAGGGTTTTTGTTCTTGCACTTCCAATTGCCTCACAAAATCTGCTTTTTTCTTCTCTTAATATGCTGGATATTTTTATGATTGGACAGCTGGGGACAGATCCTGTAAGTTCTGTATCACTTGCCAACCAGGTTTCTTTTATTGTTTTTCTTTTTATTTTTGGTATTGGTACAGGCTCGTCTGTATTTTGGGCTCAGTTTTGGGGTGCGGGAAATAAAAAGGATATGCATGCTGTTATGGGGATTGCTTTGACAGCAGGTCTTACTATGTCTCTTTTTGTTTCTCTTCTTGTTTTTATGTTTCCTGGAGATATATTTTCCTTTCTTTCTCCTGACAACAACGTAAGAAAGTTGGGTGCAGATTATCTCAAGTGGATGTGGCCAACCTATCCCTTTACTGCGGTTTCTCTTATCTATGCGATTGCTTTGCGTTCCACGGGAAATGCCAGATTGCCTTTTCTGATTTCTTCTTTGTCACTTCTCATCAATACTGTAGGAAACTATATTCTTATATTTGGCAAGATTGGTTTTCCTGCCATGGGTGTCGAGGGTGCTGCTATCGCAACTCTTATTGCACGTGCAACAGAGGCCTTTCTGACTGTTTTTTTTGTTTATGCAAGAAAGACGGCATTTGCAGCACCTCTCAAAAATCTTTTTTCTGCTTCTACGCATCTTATCAAAGATTATATAAAAAAAGTCTGGCCTGTTGTTACTAATGAGCTTGGCTGGTCTCTTGGTATGAGTGCATATCAAGTGATATTTGCCCGTGTTAGCACAGACATGGTAGCTGCCAACACCCTTGCTGGTACTCTTATCAATTTTGCAGTTGTATTCTTTGTGGGAAGTAGCAATGCTTGTGGCGTTATGATTGGCAATGCTCTAGGTGCTCATAGGACAAAGCGTGCAAAATCCTATGCAAAGGCCTTTGCTGTATGGGCATTTTTGTTGGGTGTTTTTTTTGGTTTGCTTTTGATTCTTGCCTCTGATATTTTTTCCCGCTTGTTTAACATTTCTACAAACGCGCGCTATCTTCTTAGAGTTTATATCATTCTCTTTGGTTGCTTCATGGGCTTTAAGATTTTTAACTGGCATACGGTTGTGGGAATATTCCGTTCTGGTGGTGACACCTCCTTTTGTATGCTGATGGAACTGGGCTCTGTCTGGTTGATTGGAGTGCCGCTGGTCTTTTTGTCTGCTCTCATATGGGATTTGTCCTTTTTCTGGATTATTTTTCTCATGCAGACCGAGGAGCTAGTCAAGTTCTTTATAGGCCTATGGCGTTTTGTATCGGGCAAGTGGATAAAGATGGTAGGTGGAAAAATCATAACAGAACCCTACGAGCCTCACGAGCAAATGCTGGAACCTTGATTATTATTTTATACCGAACGCATAGGGGTCCGTTTGCCCCCTATGCTGCCTTCGGCACAGAAACTAGCTGCTAGGCTCTATCCTTTTTGCTGCATATCTGTCCACATCAGGAGGAGCTATGCCAATTTTGATTTTTTTCTGTCATGTCACAGCTCTGATGTTGGGTATGATTTTTTATAGAGAAAGCAAAGTTTCAAGTATTTAAGAAGGTTTCCAATTTCTTTAGCTGCTCATCGTTTCCGATTGCTATGAGGCTATCACCTTGTTGCAAAGCGATACCAGCTATATTTTCCCGTTCGTTACTGTTGGATCTCACTTTGCCGTGTTGGTCTGCTATGGCAAGGATTATTGCTCCGGTCTGCCTGCCTATATCGGTTTCTTTGAGGCTTTTTCCTATGAGTTTTGATTTTGCTGGAATTTTGAATTCTTCTATTTTGAGTGTTTTATCGGGGTCCTTATCCGATACAATATCCAGAAAGTGGGTAAGGCTGGGTTTTAAGAGGCTCTGGACTATTCTTTTGCCTACAATCTTATAAGGTGTTATGACGATGTCTGCTCCTACGCGGCGCAGTTTTTTTACAGACATTTCTTCTGTTGCTTCTGTTATTATCTTGATATTGGGGTTAAGCTGGCGTGCTGTCATTACCAGGAATAGGTTGCCCACATCATCATTGAGTGTGGCTATGAGGCTATTGGCATTTTCTATATGGGCATCTTTAAGGACTTCTTCGTCGTTGGCATCTCCTGCAATGGGGATAGAGTAGCCGGGGTTATTTATGATTTCTTCTGGCATATTTTTGTCTATTAGAACATGGTATATTCCGGCACGGTTGAACTCTTCTACGACTTCTTTTCCAATTGCACCGTATCCGCATACTATATGATGGTTGTTGAGTCTTTTTTTAAGTAATTTCATCTTTCTCTCCTTGAGGGTTTGCATCATTGGGCCTTCGAATATATAGCCAAAGAGGGTTGTAATTGCAAATCCCGCAGAGCCTATGCCCATGATAATGTATATTATTGTAAAAAGTTTGCCGGTATTAGAGAGAGGGGCAACTTCTGAGAATCCTACGGTGGTAAGGGTTATTATTGCCATATATAGGGAATCTATGATGTTCCAGCCTTCTATGGTGCTGTAGCCCAGGGTTCCCACTCCAAGGAGAATGGCTATGAGGCTCACTGCAAGCAGTATCCTAAGTGTTATATTCATGCCGGTATATTTTCCCCTCTACAGGTTATTGTGTTGCCCAGATTGATACATTTTTTTCTTTTGAGATTATAGATTGTCAGCCTGATTGTTTACAAGATATAAAGACGGATATTTTGTTAGCCGCATCTGTCATAATGTTGATAAGTCTTTTTGCTTTGTCTTTTATACAGTATATGTGCCCTTGGCAGGAGGAGCTGTGTCAATTTGCTTTTTCTTGTTTCCTGCAGCTCCGACGTTCGGTATGATTTTGTCTGTAAAACAGGTATTTTCTGCTATTCTGTGCGTTTATAGGTATAGCGGTATCCGTATCTCCAGGATGCAGCACCTTCTGTGGGTCTTAAGATAGTGAGAAAGCGTTCTGTGAGCGGGGGGAGTGTGAGTGTAATCTTTTTTTGTGTGCTGGCTTCCATGTTGGTAAGCAGCAGTTCTACTGTGATTTCCACAGGATAGTCAAAGCCGTTGCCTATAAATACTACTGTAGTGCTGTCCACATCCTCTGTTCTAAATATTATTTTGTCTTTTTTTTCTATGACGGCTTGGTAATCTGTAAAGTGCTCATTTTTTAAGAGACTTCCCAAAATAACCTTAAAGGGCTCTTTGCCTGGGTGCAGGGCGTAATAGTATTCGCCTTCTTGAGGGATAACGGGCTTAGCGTCATAGTTGAGAAACTGTATGGGTATAGACTGAAGTCCGTGTGTTGTGGGTATGCGCACGTCAAAGTGCAGATGTGGTCCCGAGCTCTGTCCTGTGTTACCGCTGTAGCCTATGACTTGCCCTGCTTCTACTCTGTCTCCAGGCTTGACTATTGCTCCATCTTTTTTGAGATGCACGTAATTTCCAAAAGTTCCGTCCGCATGATAAATCAATATGTAGTTGGCATCATTGGCATAGGATGCTGATGGCCCTCCGGTGGAAGAATCTTCCTTTACGTATGCAACAATCCCGCTTCTTGCAGCGCAAACAGGAGTGCCTATATCCATGGCAAAGTCTATGGCATAACGATTGTCGTTTTTATGGGTAAAAGAACCATTAAAGCCCTGATCCACTCTGTGTTTTGTTCCATGCTGGAAAGGAAATATATATAGAAAATCCTCGTCTGGATGGTTATCCGTGATGCTTCCCGGCATGCTTATCCATTTGATACTCAGCTTTTTGCCTTCCTGCTGCTTTATGCGGCCTATTGCCTGATTTTTTGCAGAAGAGGGAATAGGTGGGAGAATAAGCGGGAGTTCTTGGTTTGTATCCGCTCCCTTGAGATAAGTTATGACAACGGATACAGGGATATCCAGATTGTTATTGGCTTTTATTGTTACATAGCCATCCTCTTGGACAAAAGAAAGCTCTGCAAAATCCTGTGAGAATATGCCCAGAGCTGTGGCAAAAAATATAAAAAGCAAGACAAGTTTTTTCATAATAAAAAACATAATTCCGACAGAGCAAAAAAGCAAACAACAGGATAAAATAATGGACAGATACTACAAAGCAATGCATAATTTTGCTGTGAAAATGAGTAGAAAGATATCTCTTATTGCTTTTTTTATAAGTTTTTCCTGCTACAGTCTATATAGCCCTGTGGATCTACCATTAAGACAGCTGCCGGAGCTTGCTCCTTATGTGTTTCTTACCTTTGCAGGCGATCTTATGGCTCACAACGTCAATTATGAGACACCAAACTACGATGAGATATACAAGGATATAAAATCCATAATAAGCAGCGATGATATAAGCTTTTGTAACCTGGAAACTGTGCTACAAAAAGATAAACCCAACTCCACCTTTCCTTTTTTTTCCGTCAAGCCAGCATATGTGGAAGCAGCAATAAAAGCTGGCTTTGATGTTTTTTCCATAGCCAATAATCATAGCTGTGATCAGGGTAAAACTGGAGTATTTTCCACCATAGATAACCTTATGGAGCTTGCCAAAACCTATAAAATAGCTTTTAACGGAGCTGTAGAGGATAAAAAAGACTTGTTTGTTCCTACAGAGATACGTATAAAAGATATAAGCATAGGCTTTCTGGCTGTAACAGCCTTTCTAAATGCGCAAGACGGTGCAGAATATATCAACAGAAAATATTTTTATAACAGCAAACTTAAGAAAGAACTTCTTGAACAGATAAAAAAGAACAGGAGTAAATACGATCTTTTTATTCTTTCTGTGCATGCAGGCACAGAATATGCACAAAAACCGGATAAGAAGAAAGCTGATTTTTTTAAAGAAGCAATTCTTGCAGGTGTGGATATAATCTGGGCCCATCATCCTCATGTGCTCCAGCCTTATAAAATATATATACAGGACAATAGAATAAAAGGCATTGTGATGTATTCTATGGGGAACCTTATATCCGGACAAACCTGGTTTATAACACCTGGCGATTATAAAGCTGATAGAGCACCTACAGGCGACTCGCTGCTTCTTGGCATCAAAGTCAGAAAAAACTTGCAGGAAGTTGAGATACTACCTGCAAGAATATATCCCATAAGCCATTATATAAAAGGCAGGGGCGTCTATATCAAAACATACAGAACTCTTCTTGATGATAATTTTAAACAAGACACCAAATGGAAAGAATATTACAAAGAAAGATACAATGTCCTACTGGATTTTTGGAATCCAGAGATAGAATATCTAAAATAAACCGAACGGAGCAGGGCAAATTGCCCTGCTCCTTTTTTGCAGATAAATACAAGTCTATTTCTTTAGATTCTTAAAAGCTTCTGCAAAAGGATTGTATGTCAAACCATCGTCTTTTGTGGAAAAAGACGAGCTGTTTCTCCTCCTTTCACTGTCGGCACTCTTTTTATCTGAGGTGGAGGAAGAAGAATTGCTGGTTATTCTTGACTTGTTATCTGTCTGCCTTTTTCCAGCATTGCTTTTGAGCGACAGGCTGATGCGTCTTCTATCTCTATCCAGCTCTATTATGGTAAACTCTCTGATATCGCCTACCTTTAATACATCCATGGGATTTCTGACATAGCTATCTGACATTTCGCTTATATGGATAAGAGCTGTTTCCTTTATCCCAACATCCACAAAAGCACCAAAATCCACAACATTTTTGACCTTGCCTTTTATCTTCATACCCTCATTGAGGTCTTCAAAAGATAAGATACCCTTCTGCATAACAGGGGCAGGATAATCCTGACGTGGGTCTCTGTTGGGCTTTTTTAACTCTTCCTCTATATCCGCTATTGTAGTATCTCCTACGCCATATTTTTCCTTGAGGGCCTTACGTTCTGCCGCCTCAAGCCTGCCTTTTTTCTTTATTATCTCGTATATCTCTCTTGCAATCTCGTAGTTCTCCGGATGTACCCATGTATTATCCAGAGGGTCTGGACTCTCTGCAATCTTTAGAAATCCCGCACATTGCTGAAAACTCTTGGGACCCATTCCCGGGACCAGAAGCAGCTCTGCCCTGCTTTTTATCTTGCCTTTTTCTTCCCTGTATTTTACCAGGTTTTTGGCAAGTGTATTATTGATACCTGAGACATATTTAAGCAGGGAAAAACTTGCCGTATTGAGATTGACCCCTACATTATTTACAACAGATTGTACAACCTCATCCAGACTTTCCGAGAGTTTTTTCTGATTGACATCATGCTGATAAAGCCCCACACCGATTGACTTGGGATCAATCTTAACAAGCTCTGCAAGCGGATCCTGAAGCCTTCTGCCTATAGAAATAGCTCCTCTTATGGTTAGATCCAGGTCAGGAAACTCTTCTCTTGCTATATCGCTTGCAGAATAAACAGATGCACCGTCCTCGTCTACAACAGTGTATAGAACATCCAGATTGTTTTCTGTAATCATCTGAGCTACTAGCTCAACAACTTCGTGGCTGCCTGTACCATTACCCACGGCTATTAGTTGCAGGTCGTATTTTTTTATACCTTCCAGTAGTGTTTTCTTTGCTTCTTCCGGACTGTTTTGATGTATTACAAAGCTGCCAAGGTACTTGCCTGTCTCGTCCAGTGCAGCACATTTTGTACCTGTTCTGATACCCGGATCTATACCAAGCACCCGAGTTCCTTTGATAGGCTGCTGCATTAGTAGATTCTTGAGATTTTCGCCAAAAACGGAAATACCGTGCTCATCGGCCTCAGCGTTTTTATCACCCCTTATCTCTCTTATTACAGCTGGAGAAAGCAACCTCTTGAGTCCGTCTTCTATTGCTGTTTTATGGTAATCGTTATGTATCTCATACTGCCGCCACAAAAGTTCTGTAGCGGCATTCTCATCCACATCTACTGTAACAGAAAGCTCACCCTCGCGTTCTCCTCGGTTTATTGCAAGAATTCTGTGGGGCTTTATCTGTGATAAAGGCTCATTAAAATCCCAGTACATCTTGTATGTGCTGGTCTTTGCTTTTTCCTCATCTCCTCTGCCCTTTACAATTATCCTACCGTCTTTGAGATAAAAATCTTTAATTCGTTTTCTGTTATCAGAATCCTGCGCAACCTGCTCGGCAATGATATCCATTGCTCCCTGCAGTGCTTCATCAATGCTTGAGACAGAAAGCTCTGGGTTTTCCTTGTTCTCTTTTACAAACTCTGCAGCCTTTATCCTGAGTGCAGACTCCTCCATGACCTTCATTGCCTCTGCAAGAGGAGCGAGCCCTTTTTCCTCTGCAATCATGCCGCGTGTTTTTTTCTTTTTCTTGTATGGAGCGTATATATCCTCCAGCTCAGTGTGAGAGGAAGCCTTTTTTATATTCTTATAAAGCTCTTCTGTAAGCTTCCCCTGTGCAAAAATCGCTCTTATTATATCTATTCTTCTTGTCTCAAGATTGACCGCACTCTTAAACATGTGGTCAATATCTCTTACCTTTACCTCATCCAGGCTGCCGGTAACCTCTTTGCGATACCTTGCAATAAACGGTACTGTGCACCCTTCTTTAAAAAGACCTATTGTTGCGGCAACCTGAGCACTGCTAATCTCAAGCTTCTTTGCAATTTCTGTAATTATTGCTGACTCGTCTATGGTCAGGCTGTCTATAAAATCCTGTGTTATTTCCATGCTGAGATTTTGCACTGTCAGACCAAAAAAAGTAAAGCCCTGTAAACAAAAAATCATAATATTTTATCCCGAACGCACGAGCTGCAACAGCAGCCCGTGCTGCCTCAGGCAAGAGAATGCAAAACAGGCAGTTTTCCTCTTAGCGCCGCAGGCAGGACTCACCGCGCATTTCTTTTTATGCTGCCCTTTATGGCGCGGGGAGGACGTTCGTCTTAAAATCTGATATAATAAAGGGCATATTTTTTGCTGGAGGTTTTATGGCTCATTGTATTGTAAAAGAGGCTGAGGAGATTCTTGATAAGGAATTTAAGGTGCTTGATAAGGGTTTTGTCAGGCTTGTCGATTATATGGGAAGTGACGATAGGATTGTTCAGGCTGCACGGGTTTCTTATGGGGCAGGTACAAGGTCGTACAGGGAGGATGCAGCTCTCATAGATTATCTTTTGCGCAATGAGCATACGTCCCCTTTTGAACAGGTTGTGCTTACATTTCATGCCAGGATGCCTATTTTTGTTGCTAGGCAGTGGGTAAGGCATAGAACGGCAAGGCTCAATGAGATATCTGGTCGCTACAGCGTGATGGAAGAGGCTTTTTATGTACCCCAACCGGCTGTTGTGTCGCCTCAGAGCAAGGATAATAAGCAGGGCAGGGCTACAGAGAGTTTCTCCGAGGAGATTACGGAGGACATCATAGAGCGGCTTTCTGAGGGACAAAAAAGGGCATATGAGGAGTATATGGAGCTTGTGGATATGGGGCTTGCGCGAGAGCTTGCGAGAATCAATCTGCCGCTTAGCCTTTATACTGAGTGGTATTGGCAGATTGACTTGCATAATCTTTTTCGTTTTTTAAAGCTCAGGCTTGATGCTCATGCTCAGTATGAAATACGCGAATATGCCAGGGTCATGCTGGATATTGCCAAAAAGGTTTGTCCGCGGGCTGTTTCTTCTTTCGAACAGCATATTCTCGGCGCTGTTAAGTTTTCAGAAAAAGAGTTTGCTTTTTTACAGAAAAAAGGGATTGATTTTTCACAGGAGGAGAGGCCAGAGGATTTTTCTGAGAAAGAATGGGCACGGTTTCTTGCCAAGTTGGAGGACGGAAGACAGCGCTAGAAAAAAAGAGTATATATGTTTCTGTGCTGTTTTAAGTTTTTTCTCTAGGATATGCTTGTCTTTATGCATGAGTTGAAGACAATGTTTTTATGCCTGTTGTCTGCCTTGTTTGGAAGCGTCTTTTCTGCAGTCAGTGCTGGATTTGTATCTGGCTTTTGTTTTTTATTGTATTTTTTGAGGGTAAAATATAGACTTTAAGGGAGGTGTGTTATGCGATTTTTACTCTGCCGCCATGCCAAGGCTGTTTCTGCTTCTGGAAGCACAGGGGATTTTGAGCGTGTTTTGTCAGAAAAAGGACGGAGAGATGCTGTTGTAGTAAGAGGCAGGTTAAAAGAGCATGGCTTTTTGCCAGAAAAGGTTTTTTCTTCTTCTGCAAAGCGGGCTGTTGAGACCGCTTCTATCGTGTTTCCTGATACGGACATTGTTCTCATCGATGCTCTTTATCATTCTTCCGGAGAGGGAGTTGTGGAGTTTTTACGTTCTATAGATAACGATTGTTTTGCTGTGGTAGGGCATAATCCCTCTATGGAAGAGGCGGTTTTTTCTCTTACCGGGCGCCTTTATTCTATGGGAACTTCCGATTGTATTGCTTTTGAGGGTGATTGGGAGAATGGTTTTGAGTTTTTGTGGCGGGTTGGTAAGGATTAGGTTTGTAGATTGAGCTTGTTATTTTTTTGTGCTATGCATTTTCCTAGCTTTGTGCCGGGTAGAAGTGGAGATTGCTGTTCTTACGAGGTTTTTTACAGGTATGTTTCTCTATTGTTTATGTACTTTTGCTTCTAAAATCGTTTATGGCTGTAAGTAGCTTTTCCATTCTCTCTCCCATTTCCTGTATGCTTGACGGGGGAGAAGGGGAGTCCTTTTTGCTTTTTATATTAGGCACTGTATTGTTTTGTCTTGTTGCTGTTGTGGAGGATTCTGTTTTATTATCTGATACTCTCAGTAATCTTTCTTTTATTCTATCCAGCTTTGTTTTGTAGTTGCTTTTTTCCAGCTCCTGTTTCCTTGGTTCTGGTAGATATGAGGCAAGGTTTTCAAGGTAGTTGAGTAGTGCGGCCTGTTCCTGAGGGCTGGGAAGGTTATGGGCCGTTGTCACAGGAGGATTATCCTGCTGCTTTTCATGTTCTTCCGGTTCTGTTACTTCTGCGCGCGGGGTATCGTGAAGATCTGCATATTCTGGCAATTCTTCCATAGGGATTGCAGGTTGTGGTGGTTCTCCGAGGTCTGCGTATTCTGGCATGTGTTCCAACGGGATGTTGGGATGGTTTTGGGGAAGCTGAGGCTGGGTGAAGCTTTCTTCTGCTAAGGGTTCTTCTGCTAAGGGTTCTTCTGCTAAGGGTTCTTCTGCTAAGGGTTCTTCTGCTAAGGGTTCTTCTGCTAAGGGTTCTTCTGCTAAGTCTGCGGTTGCGTTGTCTTGTGTTAAGTTTTCTGTCAGGTCTTCTTCTGGCTGAAGCAGGTCTTCTTCTGGCTGAAGCAGGTCTTCTTCTGGCTGAAGCAGGTCTTCTTCTGGCTGAAGCAGGTCTTCTTCTGGCTGAAAGCTTGGTTGATTGATTGTGTTATCTTTGTGTGAAGGGTTATATGATGGAAAGGGTTGTGGATGCGTTTGATATTGCGGCTGTTGCGGTGGTGCAGTTGTCTGTTGTGCTATGCTTTGCGGCTGTGGGCTGAATGTCTGTTGTGACTGATATTGTGGAGGAGCAGCTTGCGGCGAGGAGTATTGTGGAACTTGTTGTTGCAGTATTGGTGTGGGCTGCTGTGATTGAGGAGGATAAATTGGTGGCGGTGCTTGTTGCGGGAGATTTGGTTGTGGAGGATATTGTGTGGACTGCGATGGAGGAGGATAATAGGGTTGTTGGGGAGGTGGCATAACAGGTGGAATCTGAGGTTGCTGCGGAGCTGGGAATTGAGGTGCTGATTGTTGAGGTGTCGGAGGAGCTGTTATATAAACAGGCTGTTGTGGTCTTCTCAGGGCTTCATCAGGGAGATCCAGAAGTGAAGGGCTCTGTGCAGGTATAAACTGTTGTTCCAAAGTAGGGAGTTCTCTATCTTCTTCTTTCTCTGTTTCCTCTTCTTCTGTTTCTTCTATCAATGATGCACTGCCTTCTTTTGTAAAACGCTCTTCGAAGTTAAGTAATTTTGCACCGTCATCCATTTCTGTAATAGATAGGTCTATTTCCCACTCTTCTTCCGAGGAAGAAAAATTACTTATCTTTTTTAGGTTTTCTTCCCATTTTTTATTTTCTCCTTCCATAAATGCTTTTATTGTTTCTTCATATAGAGAGAGACTTTCGTTAAGATTGGATATATCTTCTTCTGTTCCTCTTTTGCTCTGTATACTTATTATATTGTCTATAGTTTCTATTGCTTTTTCTTTTTGTCCTGATTTTTGGTATATCCTGGCAAAGGTAGAAAGAATTTGCGGGTCATCTTTGTTCTCTTCTTCAGCTTTTTTCATTATGGAGAAGGCTTCATCGATATTCCCCTGGTCAAGGCATATCTCTGCATATAGAATCTTTGCTTCTTTGTCTGATGGATTATCTGACAAGTATTCTTTTAATCTGAGTATGGCGTTTTTATAATCTTTCTGTTCTCTTAGCAGTTTTATTATTTCAAGCTCATAACTGGTATCCTTTTTTTCTGCCTTGTAAACAGAGAAATATTTACTTGCACGTTTCTCATCTTTCTCTATAAATGCAATAATACCTAGGAGCTTGCTTATTTCTGGGTCTTCTGCTCCTGCATTTTCCAGTTCAAGTAGTATTTCTTCTGCTTTATCATATTTTTTATTATCAAAAAGTAGTTTTGCATATGCCAGCTTTATGGTAATGTTTTCTGGAAAATCGACTGACAGAATAGAAAGCTCTTTCTCTGCATCAAAAAAAGACGCATGCTCTCTTAGCAGGTGTATAATATTGTGTGCTGCTGTTTGATGTTGCGGGTTGTTTTTCAATGCTTTTACAAAAAGTCGCAGAGCCTCGTTATATTGTCCTTTTCTTGCCAGTATACTTGCAAGATTATTTATTGCAGGAGCATGAGAGCTGTTTTCTTTGAGAATTATTTTAAATCTCTCTATTGCATCATTGCTTAGCCCCAGAGCTTGTTCTACTATTCCAAGATTGTTTATACATTCTATCCATTTGGGCTTTTTTTGAAGTGTTTTTAAAAAGTATTTTCTTGCCTCTTGATATCTCTTTTGTAATTGATATGTTATTCCCATGTTATATAGCAGTGATGTGTTGTCCGGGTCATGTTCCAAGCCTTTTTCCAGTGTTTCTATTGCTTCCTTATTTTTTCCTGCTTCCTGATAGAGCGTTGCCAGATTATTATATGCAGAAGTAAAATTGGGATTTATTTTTATAGCTATTTTGTATGCTTCTATTGCTTTGTCCGACTTCCCTATATCTTTATATGTATTGGCAAGGTTGTAGTAGATATCTGCTCGGGGTGGAAAATCCTGTAGAGCTTTTGTAAAAGCTCGAATGGCTTCATTGTATTTCCCTATTTTTCTGTATGCAACACCAAGATTATTAAACGCTTCTGATGTTGGTTCTAGGCTTATGGATTTATCAAAGTATTCTATTGCTTTTTGGGTTTCTCCTTTTTGCAGCTTTATAAGACCCATGAGGATATGTGCTCCGGGGCTTTTGTACATTTCTTTGAGTATGGACTTTGTTATGTTTTCTGCTACTGTCAAATCACCCAGTTGATATGCATCCTGTGCTTTTCTGAGTTTATTTTCCTGTGCATCTATCTGTATAGCTGTTTTTTCTGGCATCTAAAAACTCCCTGCACGAGCAGATATTTCTGCGGAAAATTTACTTTCTCTTTCTTTATCATCTTTTGAGAAGGTTGTAATAGAAAAAAAGTATATTTTACCAGGTTCCAGATTTTTTATCGTATAATAAGTGTCCTGTGTCTCTATAGGACTATCTTTGCCTGTATTATCAGAGCCAAAGTAATATCCACTTCTTGTTCCAAAATATATTCTGTATCCCCCTATTCCTTTCTGCTTTACTTGAGACCAATGAAGTTCTATGCCGTTTTTTACTTCCTTAGCACTTATTCTTGCGGGAGGAAGAAGAGGAGGGATATTTTTATATTTTATGGTTATATCTTTTATAAGAGGTAGTTTATCTCTATCTATCGCATCGAGTTTTATTCTCAATTGTATAAATCTTGCTTCTTTACCTTTTTGTAAAGGAAAAAATGAGATAGGTTGCCATTCTTCTTGGTTTATTTCCATTGCTTTTTTGCTTGTTCTGTAATCTATGCTTATGTTAGCATATTGAGGGATATCAGCCAGGTAGGATATATTTTCTATTATTACATTTTCTTTTTCTATTTCTAGGGGTTTTGTTTCTATATATGCCATGAGGTTTTTGTCTGTAACAGTAGTTTCATCTGTTTTTGTAGAAAATACTATGTTGTCCATATATCCTGTGAACCCATGGCCTATATAGATAAGATTTTTGCTTATTTGTCCCAGTTTAAAAAAATAAGGGATAGAGCCTTCTTTGCCGCTTGCTGTAGTATGAATTATTGCTTCTTCTTTGTTGTTAATTTTTAAAGTCAAAATCCCGGGATCTGCCTGATACAGAAGGGTTATTTTATACCATTTATCAGGTAGAATCCTCGATTGGCTTTCTATGTCTATTATGTTTATTGATGTTTCTTCCTGAGAAGAAAAAAAAGTATTTATAAATCTCCAGCTTATCTTTTGGTTTCTTATTGAGCATTCTATTGTCTGCGGTATTGTTTTATTATATATTTCCAGTACACCCTTCCATAGAAATATTCCGGCTTCTTCTTGAAACGGAATCGTCTTTATCCAGAAGGATATTTCTGCTTCCTGCCATTCTGCTCCAGGATAAAAAAGCTTGCTGTGTACAGGTTTTAATATAAGATTGGAATTGGTTTCTAGGCTTATACTGTTCTGTCCTTCTGGAGAGTTTATTTTTCTTATTTCTGGGATGTTGACAGCAATAAAATTGCCCACAATATCTGTTGCAGAATTTTCAAAAGAAAGAAGCATATCCGTAAAATTGTCTGGCTTTTTTTTTGTGGATATGCTAATGCCAAGGGTTTTTTCTTGTCCTCTTATGGTGGTCGTTATTATACTTGCGTTATTCTGGGTCTGTAATATTTTTTCCCAGTCATATGTCCCTTTTCCTATGATTATTTCCTCTGCAAAGCAAGGATATATTATAAAGAGGCATAATAGAGGAATATAGATAAGTATTTTTCTTATTTTCATTTTCTATTACATTATATATCGGAATGACAGAGGAAAAATACAGTCACAGTAATATACAAAAACAGATTTCAATAGCCCCTTTTTCTCCCGGTGTATATCTTATGAAGGATAAAAAGGGCAAAATAATATATGTAGGCAAGGCAAAGGTCCTAAGAAACAGATTGAGGTCATATCTTTCTGCAAAAAAAGATATAAAAACTACACATCTGATGCAGCATGTTTTTTCCATAGAATGGATAGTAACTCCTGCGGAATACGATGCCTTACTGCTTGAAAATACTCTAATAAAAAAATATCAGCCTAAATACAATATAGATTTGAAAGATGGGAAAACTTATCCTGTCATAAGGATAACTTCTGACGATTTCCCTAGAATTTTTAAAACCAGAAGAATAGTTAAAGATGGCTCTTTGTATTTTGGGCCCTTTGGAGGAGCAGCCCTGCTTTCTCTATATCTTGATTTTATAGACAAATTTTTTTCTCTGAGGAAATGTAAAGGCAAACTAAAAAGAAGGGATAATCCATGTTTATATTATCACATAGGAAGATGCCCTGCGCCATGTGTAGGTAAAATTTCAAAAGAAGATTATGCAAAAATTGTAGAAGATATTAAATCTTTGCTTTCCGGTGATACGGCTGAGTTTAAAAGATTATTGACCGTTCGAATGAATAAAGCGGCAGAAAAAATGGCGTATGAGGAGGCTGCAAAATATAGGGATGCTATTTCTGCGTTAGAAGAAATAGAAAGAAACGAACAAAAAGTAATGGATTTTTCCTTTGATAAAAGAGACTATGCAGCATATTCTAGAGAGGAGCCTTATGCTTGTTTTTCTGTTTTTAAAATGAGGGATGGCAAGCTGGTAGGTAAAGATTCTTATATCGTTAATGTTTTTGAAACCGAAGAAGATGATTTTACCAATTTTCTTATACAATACTACTCTTCAGCTGTATCTCTTCCTTCTTCTGTTTTTATAGGACAAAAAGCGGATATAGATAGTATAAAAAGATACATAAAAGAAGAGAAAAATGAAAAATTAGAAATTAATTTTATTAATAATGATGTACTTTTTAATATGGTTCTTGAAAATGCAAGAGAAGAATTGTCAAGGCATATGAGATTGCGGGGAAACCCGGAAGCGCTTCTTGCTTTGCAGGATGCACTAGAACTTCCAGAGCCTCCTCTGAGAATAGAAGGCTTTGATATTGCTCATCTTAATGGAAGTTTTCCTTATGCCTCTATGGTGCAATTTTTGGGAGGAGTCCCTAATAAATCTGAATACAGACTATTTTCTATTAAATCTTTAAAGGGGCTTATTGATGATTATCAGTCTATAAAGGAGGCTGTTGCTAGAAGATACTCCAGGTTGTTAAATGAGAAAAAAGTTTTGCCAGATCTTATTCTTATAGATGGAGGGAAAGGGCAGGTAAATGCAGCATTCTCTGTCTTGGACTCTATAGGGCTTTCTTATATTCCTGTTATTGGGCTTGCAAAAAAAGAAGAAGAAATCTTTATGCCTAATATTTCCAAACCCCTTGTATTAGATAGAAGAAATCCGGCCTTAAAACTTCTACAGTATGTAAGAGATGAGGCTCACAGATTTGCAACAGGAGCAAATACAAAGGCAAGAAAGATAAAAATGGATTCTTCTCTGCTTGAGGCTGTGGATGGTATAGGCAAAAAGAGAGCAGCATCCTTGTTAAAAGAGTTTTCTTCAATAAAAAAAATAGCTTCTGCTGACGAACAGAAAATAAGCCTAGTTTCTGGACTTTCTATCGAAAAAGCTGCTGAGCTAAAATCAATGCTTAACGAATTTTTAAGGACTCATGAGTTATGATTTTATACAGTGTTTGCAAGAAAATATTTTCATGTAGTTCTTTTCTGTACAGTCGCAGCTTTTTGTCACAGGATATGACAAGAGAAATTGCTTGTTTTATTTCTTTTGTGCTATAATTTTTATCTGCATTGAGTATGTCTTTTTTTAGAGATATTCCTCTTATTCCGCATTTTAAAAGAGCATCGTCTCTATGATAGCCTCGAGCAGTCATTTTTTTTATGGCTAAGACCTTTCTCAACTGCCAGAGTAATCCCCCTGTTATTTGATAGACTCCGGATGTGCTCTGGTTTGTAAGGGTTTTTGCTGACTCCAGTGTTTTGTTTAAATCTCTTGCTGCAATAAATGAAAAAAGAGAAAAGATAGTTTCTTCTCTGGAGTGATATAAAAATCTTTCTATGTCTTTTTCTGTAATATTGTGTCCTTTTGGGAAGAAAGATGTTAATCTAGAACATTCTTCTTTTATTTGTTCTGATTGAGGAGCTATGAGCTCAAGGAAAAGCTCCAATGCTTCCCTATCTATTTTTAAACCGTTATCTCTAAGTATTTTTTGAATGATTGATATTCTGTTGGATTCTCCTAGTTCCCAAAAAATTTCAAAAGGATATTTCTTTAGTTTTTTTTCTATTCCAGTCCCTAATTTTGTTTTCTCCGATAAAAATATAACAGTAGTTTGTTTCCCTGGGGTATCCAAGTATGACGAGAGGAGAGAAACGTCTTTTCCTGTTATAGAATCTGCGTTTTCTATTATTATGAGATTATGAGCTGAAAAAAGACCAGTAGTTTCAAGCTTGGGGAGAATTTCAGAAAAAGAAATTTCGTCCGCATAGAAATGTTCTGTTTCTATCGGACCTTTTTGCTTTTTTAATATTAATTTGATTTCCTCTATTTTCTCTTTTTTCTGCCCTGTTTCTGGGCCTAGTAATGTATATATTGGACTTATTTTAGCCATATTGTCTCACCAGAAAAATCAGTTTGCCCAATATTTTAAGTGAGGATGTATATATTGGGTGGTATTTGGGATTGGCTGCTTCCAGTCTTACTCTATGTTTTTCTTTGTAAAACACCTTGAGTGTTGCATAATCTTCTATAAGAGCTGCCACAATATCCCCATTTTCTGCAGTATCCTGTTTTTTTATTATTGCCGTATCTCCATCCAGAATCCCTCGTTCTTCCATGCTGTCTCCTTTTACTCTGAGGGCAAAGAACTGCCCACCACCCCTTGGCAGCATTGTTTCCGGAAGATTTATTTTTTCCTCCATGTTTTCTTCTGCAAAGATAGGTTTACCTGCTGCTATACTGCCTATAAGGGGTATGGATACGAATGAAGGGGTTTCTTCTATTATGTCGATTGCTCTTGATTTATTGCTATATCTTTTTATGTATTCTTTTTTTTCCAGAGCTTTTACAACCTCATATGCAGCTCTTTCGTTGATTGAAAAGTGTTCTGCTATCTCCCTGTATGTGGGAGAAAAACCATGCATGGTTTTATAACTCATAATATATCCAAAGACTTCTTTCTGTCTTGAGCTGAGTTCTTTTTTCATTTTTTTATCTCTATGTTATATTTTTTTATTTTTGCATGAAGATTGCTGGAATAAATCCCCAAGCTTGCTGCTGTCTTTGATATATTGTAGTGATTTTCTTTTAATTTTATCTCTATCATTGTTTTTTCGAATTTATCTTTTGCTTCGTTTAAACTTAGTTCTAACAGTCTATCCAAATATTCGCTTGTTTTGTTTTCTGTTGATGGTTGAGATTTTCCTATGAATTCCAGTATGTCCTCTTTCTCTATTTCATTTTTATCAACCAATACGCAGATTCTTTCTATTGTGTTTTTTAACTCTCTTACGTTACCTGGCCAGTGATAATCTTGTAGTGTTTTTATAGCTTCCTCTGTTATACTTTTTGCCTGATTGGAATCCGTAGTAAATTTTTCTATAAAATATTTTGTCAGAAGAGGTATATCGTCTATTCTTTCTCTCAGAGGTGGTACTGTTATGGGAATGACATTTAACCTAAAGAATAAATCTTCTCTAAAATTGCCCTTTTTTACTTCTTCTTCCAGATTTTTATTTGTAGCGGATATTATTCTTACATCAACATTTATAAGATGTTCTCCTCCAACTCTGGAGAATTGTAAATCCTGTATTGCCCGCAATACCTTTGCCTGGGAAGCCAGACTCATGTCTCCTATTTCGTCTAGAAACAGAGTTCCCCTGTGGGCCATTTCGAACTTACCTTTTCTTGAGTTATGTGCTCCTGTAAACGCACCTTTTTCATGTCCAAAAAGTTCGCTCTCCAGAAGTGTATCCGGTATTGCAGCACAGTTTACTTCTACAAAAGGCATGTCCGCTCTGTTGCTCATTTTATGTATTTCTTTTGCTACCAGTTCTTTCCCCGTACCGTTTTCTCCCAATATCATTATTCTTGCGTCGCTTGATGCACTTTGTATAATCTTTTCTTTTACTTGTTGTATTGCAGGAGAAGAGCCTATCATAAGATCTTCTTGCACTAACTTATTTTTAAGTCTGCTATTCTCCCTTTTTAGACTGTTAAGTTGCAGGACGTTTCTGGTAACAGTAGTTATCCTCTCCATGCTAAGTGGTTTTTCCAAGAAATCATAAGCGCCTGTTTTTACGGCTTTTACTGCAGTATCTATGTTACCGTGACCTGATATTACTATCACTTCTGTATGGGGAAACCTTTCTTTTATTTCGGGAAGAATTTCCATTCCGCCTTTATGTGGAAGCCATAAATCAAGAAAGACAATATCTATATCATACTTTTCCAGTATTTTAAGCCCTTCAAGCCCGTCTTCTGCACTTATGACTGTATAACCTTCATCCTCCAAGATGGCTTCCATAGTGAGCCGTATGTTTTCTTCGTCATCGATTATTAGTATGTTTGCTTTCATCTTTCTAATGGTAATTCTATAAAAAATGTTGTTCCTTTTTCCGGTTCCGATTTAAACCATATGTTTCCATTATGGTCAAGAATAATTCTTTGTACAATAGCCAATCCCAGGCCGGTTCCATGTTTCTTGGTTGTAAAGTATGGCACAAATATTAGTCTCTGCCTTTCCTCTGTTATTCCTTTTCCCTGATCGCGTATTGCTATTGTCAGGATTTCTCTATTGTTTTTTACTGATTTTGTAAGATTTATACTTATAATCTGTTTTTTCCCCTCACCAGCATCTATTGCATTTTGAATTATATTGCTTAAAGCCTGTTTTATCTGTTCTTGGTCTGCTCTTATATTTATTTCCTTTTCATCTGTTTTAAGCTCTATTGTATAAGGGGCATCCGGGGGAGCATATCCTGCAACAATCTGTCTAAAAACAGCAAGTATATCAAAGTCCCTAAAAACAGGTTCTCGCAATCTGGAAAAGTCCCGGAATTCTGCTATAAGCCTTGTGAGCCTTTCTACCTCTCTCAATATTATATTGCTAGAAGACCTGATAATCTCAGACGTCCTATCATCGCAGTTTTCCTCTGCTTTTTTTCTTATTCTTTCTGTTGCAAGTCTTATTGGTGTTAATGGATTTTTTATCTCATGGGCTAGCTGTTGAGCTATATCCTGCCATGTGGATATTTTTTCCGCATGCATTATTTTCTCTCTGTTTGCTTCTATCTCTGCTAGCATTCTGTTAAAGGCCCTTACCAGAAAAGACATATCACTTTTTCTTGTCATGAGTATCCTGTATGAATAGTCTCCTATAGATATTCTTTCCATACCTTGTTCTATTTGCATGAGAGGTTTAAGAACTTCTTCACTGAGAATAAATCCCAATATAAGAGCGATCATGGTAAGTGGAAGAGCAAAGAAACCATAAAATGCTGTAAGGGATAAGATAAAACGATTTTTATAAGTATCAAGAAGTAAAAACTTTTCTCTTGTCTCTGTCAGATTTTTTGCACTGTTTTCAAACCAATCAGGTATTTCTATGGTGGTTATTGCAAGATATGGCGTATTATCTATGGAAAAAGCCCTTTTTATCCTGAGCATGCTTTTCCCATTACTATCCTCTCTGTATACATCCGTTGTACTTTTTTCTTCTCTCTGCGGATTTTCTACTGCCAGGCTTTTGTCCCCTGCTATATAAAAGGGATTGTTCCCTTTTAATATCTCAAGAGTGGAAACTCTGGAATATATAGAGGTAATAAAAGACCATACATCCTCGGGGGATGTGTCCGCAGTTCTAAGCTTTTCCATGTAAATTGGACTGTTGTTTATATTACCCAGTATGTTTATCTTATCCGTATAATATTCTATGGCCAGCTTTACTCCTCCAGAGAGTGCCTGGCTTACTCCCGACTGAAACCAGTTGTTTATAACTTCCCTTATTATGTTTATGGCCATAATTCCCTGGGGAATGCTTCCTATGATTGTTATAAATGAAAAAAACAAAATCAGTCTGAGTTTAAAGAAAATTCCGGGTCTTCTGTTTTTTAATTCTGATATGGTCTGGGTTATGTATGCAATTAGGACCAGGATAAGAGCAACAAGAAAAACAAAGGAGCTTATCAACAGAAACATCCCTGATTTTCCAGTTGAAAGAGGTATTCTGGATAATGCCTGCTGTGCTAATATGATAAGCAGAATCAGTAAAACAATATAAAATAAAATCAGGCTTATTACGGTTCTTTTTGAAAAAAGGACAGATGGAATTCGCATCACGGTTCTCCTATAAGCAGAATCTCTGTGCGATATACAGCTTCTCTCTTTAGTATATCCGGTATGATAGAAAACACCCCCTTGAAATTTATCAGGTCTAGTCTTACTGTGATTTTCAAGTTATTTTCTGCTACTGTTGCAAGATTGGAAAAACTTAAAAAGTCTAATACTGCTTTTTTTTTGTCTTTATATATCCGGGAAGTTTGACCTGTAATTATTCTGTATTCTTCGTACATTTCATAATACTTTATGGTTTTTGTGTATGATACGCTTTTTCTTTCTATAGGCAGATTACTGTTTTTTTCTTCCAAAGGTGAAATTCTTATTGAAATAGTTGAGGAAAAACCTTTATTGAGATTATCAATAAGAGCGCTTTCTAATTCTTGTGATATTGTTATCCTGATGTTATTTTTTTCTGCCGTAATGCCGATTTGTTCATTGCTGTTATTGGTGCTGCATGCTGTAAAAAAGAGTGTAACCATGCATGACAGAACCCATATTTTTTTCATTCTTCTTCGAATTTTCTTTCGAAAAGGTCTGCCAGAGCCTCTACTGCTTCCTTCTCGTCTTCTCCCTCTGCAATTATCTTGAGTACTGTATTATAGCCTGCTCCAAGGGTAATTATGCCCATTATTGATTTTGCATTGATTTTCTCATCTTCCTTTTGCAGATATATCTGAGAAGAAAACTTACCAGCCGTATTTACTATAAGTGTTGCCGGTCTTGCGTGTATACCGGCCCTGTTTTTAATTGTAACCTCTTTTTCTACCATAGTTTTCCCGTATCCTATATGGAATTATTATGAAAGTATATGTTGCGAACATTCTCGCTTTCAAGCCATCTCATAACCTGTTCGTTAAACTCTCTGGAAGAATGTACTCCCAGTTGTTTTAATCTTTCGTTCATTGCTGCTGTTTCTATGAGAATAGGAATATTCCTTCCCGGCTTTATGGGTATGTCCACGCAGGGTAGACGCACTCCTAGTATCTCCTTGGTCTTTTTTTGGGCTCCAAGTCTGTCGTATTGCTTATTGCTGTCCCAGATTTCCAGATTGACAACAAGTTCTATTCTCTTTTCGTCACGTATAGAACCCACACCGAAAAGGTGTGTTATGTTTATTATTCCCAATCCGCGTATTTCCATATGGTGCCCTAGCATCTTGTTGGCGCCCATTCCCATAAGATAATTCCCTCCCACACATCTTATTTCTACCGCATCGTCAGCAACTAGCCTATGTCCGCGTTCTATAAGCTCCAGTGCTGTCTCACTTTTTCCTACTCCGCTTTCTCCTGTAAGAAGTACACCTATACCAAAGACCTCTATGAGTACGCCATGTACTACCTCTCTGGCTGCAAAGATATCGTTTAAAACGCGCAATATCCTTGCTGTAAAATTGGCAGAAGGAAGGCTTGTTTGTAGTACGGCACATCCTGCTTCTTCTGCAGCATCCAAAAAATCCTTTGTGGGCATGAGATTGTGGGTGAATATGGCACAGGGAATATCAAAGGTAAAGATTTTCTTTATATTCTCTGATTTTTTTTCTTTTTCGAGTTTTTTAAGATATGCATGTTCTCCTCTGCCAAATATCTGTATCCTGTTGTAGGCAAAACTCTCAAAAAATCCACTTAGAGCCAGTCCCGGTCTGTTGACATTGGGCACTTCTATCTTTCTGGCGAGCCCCTTCCTTCCTGCTATGCATTTTAAATCCAGGTCGTTATGCTCCTTAAGTTCCAGGCTGAGGAGCTCAAGAACAGTAAACTTTTTCATATCTGTTCCGGTTTTTCCTTATGATGATTTTGTATTTTTTGTTTTTCTTTGGAGAGCTTATAATCAAGCTTGTCAAAGAGTTTTTCTATGGCTTCTATGAGATCCTTGCCATCTTCTTTTATATGAAAGAGCTCCTTCCAGTGGGTATGAACATTTACCTCTGCTGTATAAGAACTCTTTTCCTTTGTCAGTGTAATATGAAGGTCTTCTACGATCTTTTCCGCATAGTTTATCTTAGAAAGCTTCTTATCAAGAAATTCCTTGGTGGGTTCCTTGATGTCAAAATGTACGGATTTGATGTCAGTCTTCATGAATCCTCCTCAAAGATTCCCGTTCAAAGGATGAACGGATATTTAATTCTTTTCTATATTTTGCAACGGTTCTCCTTGCTATGGAGATACCGCGCTTTTTTAACAGCTCTGCAAGTTTGCTGTCAGATAGACTTTTGCCGCTCTTTTTTACTTCTTCTTCTATTATGTCCCTGATTATATGTTTTACGGATTCTTTTGAATACCTTGAACCTCCGGAGCCCGAGCCGCTTATGGAGTTGGTAAAAAAGTGCTTGAGCTCAAAGATTCCCCATTCTGTCTGAACGTACTTGTTGGTGGTTACTCTGGATATAGTTGTCTCGTGCATTTCCACGGTTTCTGCTACATCTTTCAATGTAAGAGGCGCAAGATACTGAGGACCGCGTATAAAGAAATCCCTCTGAAACTCGACAATTGCTCTTGCTACCTTAAGAAGGGTGCTGTTTCTATTATATATGCTATTTATGAAAATCTCCGCCTCTCTTACCTTTTCTTTTACAAACTTCTTTACCTCTTTGGAGTCCGAGTTCTTTATGGATGCAAAGAAGTCATTTATGCCTAAAACAGGAATTTCCTCATCGTTAATAATAATGACAAGGCTCCCGTTCTCATTTTTTACCTCTAAGTCTGGAATCACATAGTGAGGTTTGCTTGCTGAGTAAAGAATACCAGGAAAGGGATTGAGTAGCTTTATATAAGTCAGGCATTCCAAAACCTCATCCGTGCCTACTCTCAGCTTTTTTGCTATTTCTTTATACTTACCCTTTTCCAGAAGGCTCAGATATTTACCAAGGACATCCTCAAGAATCTCAGGTGCATCGCCCCTTAGTCTTGCCTGTATAATGAGAGATTCTACATAATCTTTGGTTGCACAGCCTTGTGGATCTAGCTCTTGTATAATGCCAATAAGCTTTTCTGCAATCTTTTTTTCCTGCTCTGTTTTTACCAGCTTTGAAGGCTCTTCTATATGAAAACCACGTTCATCCAAGTTGTTGATTATTAGCTCACCTATCTCTATCTCTTTCTCCGACAAGTCCTTTCTCAATCTTAGCTGCCAGATAAGATGCTCATGAAGGCTTGTCCCTGCGGCAAAGGCTCCTTCCAGAAACATTCTCCTGGAATCCTCTTCAGTATTACTCGAATGGGAAAATCCCGGATCTGAAGAATCCTCAAAATATTCGTAATTCTCCGGTTGTTCCTTTGCTGCATCCAAAGACAGCTCGCCTTTCTCTTCCTTTATTTCCAGTGCAGGATTGATTTCCACCTGCTCGTATATCATTTGCCGTAAATCGGCAAGAGGCAGATGCAGTATCTGTATACTCTGCAGAAGCTGAGGGGTGAGTGTAAGTTTTTGTGTCTGTGTGAGCAGATTTCTCTGTGACTGCAAAATATCCTCCTCTTTTATTATCCTTCGCAGGAGGGGGCTTTGTCAACGCGCATTATTGGCCTTATGTGGATTATGAAAACTGCTATACCGAACGCAGCGGGATGCTGGGCACCCCGCTGCTGCCTCCGGCGGTATAAAATAGAATAAGATTCCCTGTTGCATGTGCGCCGCAGGCAGCACAGGATGTATGTTTTTCTATTATTTGGGCTGCATCCTGTGCGTTCGGTATAAAAATCAGAATATGCTTTTTACCATAAGAAGCTGGACTCTTATGCCGCCGTTGCTAAAGCGTCCTATCTTGCTTGTGATTATGCCTTCCACCGGTTTTGGGTTGTAGTCCTCAGGAAGGATAAATGCACCTGTGAGTCCATGGTGTTTTTTTGCCAGGTGTTCTAGTATACGGTCATAAAGTTCTTTTCCCGCTGGTATGCGTTCTCCATATGGCAGATTGCTGAGAAATATGGCTTTTCTGCGGGTGGGTACAAGGTCGCTTTTTTCTGTGGAGAAGAAATTGGCGCTGTTTATCTCAGAAAAATCCTGTAGTCCTGCACGTGTCAGGTTGGCTTTTGCTGTTGCTACTGCATCTGAGTCCTTGTCCCTGCCAATAAGTTTTATTTTTGTTGCTGCAAGGCCTCTTGTTTCTATGTTTTGCTTGAGATATTCCCATGTTTTTTCCTGGTGCCATGGAAGCTTTTCAAAGAGGTTTCTGCGGTTTTTCCCCGGTGCATCCCCGGTTAGTATTATGCCGGCTTCTGCAAGTATTGTTCCTGAGCCACAAAACGGGTCAAGAAAGAACAGCCTGTCAGGAAGCTCCGGATACATGTCTTCCTCTTTTAAGAGTCTTATGATGCATGATGCTGCAAGGTGTTCCTTGATGGGAGCGCCTGTATGTTGTGTTCTGTATCCTCTGTGTGCCAAATGTTCGCCTGTTGTATCTATGTATACTTTAGCCGCATTTCTTATGCCTATGAGAAGAATACGTTGTACAATCTGAGTCCTATCTTCTGTTGCAAAGCTCAGTCTTATATCGGAGTCTTCCAAAAGAGGTTCAAAACGCTTGGAAATGGCGTCTCTCAGTGCTCTTTCTGCTTCACCCTCATGACTGACAGGGCTTTTTTCCAGTTGTGTCTGTATACGTATGGGAATAGCCGGATTTATATAAAGCTCCCATGGTATGTTTACGGCACGCCGAAATATCTGTTCCCTTGCTGTTGCATGGAAACGTCCAGCCATGAGAAACACTCTTGATGCTGTAGAGGAAAAAAGGTTTATCCTGTAGATATCTTCTATCTTTCCTTCTATTTCAAATCCGCCGTATACCTCCTGTGCCGTATACCCTAAGTTAGTAAGTTCCATATCCAGTTCTTTGAAAAAAGGCATACTGCCTCTTACGAGAATCTTATGAAGCTTTGCTTTGATGTCTCGCTTTATATGTCTTTCAAAGTTCTTTGATTCTGTATATTGGGGAAGTTTAAACATGTTTCTATGCTACATTAAAGAGCATAAAAAAAGAAGTGGCATGATGAAAAAAGCTGTTATATATACAGACAAGTTTTGCTTTTATTATATGCTTCTTGTTGCTTTTTCTGTTATGGAGTAAAATTAATATATTGAAGGAGGAAGAATGAGACGTCTTTTTGTGCTGTGTGTGTTCCTAGTTGTTTTTGTTTTTTCTGGATGCAAGGTTGAGGTTGCCCTTTCTGTAGAAAAGAACACAGCATCGGGCACTGCTATTGTAGACGTAGAGTCTTTTCTTGTCGCTTATTGGAAAGACCTTTCTGTCAATCCGGATGCTTCTGTATTTGACACCGAACGTCTTGCAGATATAGACAAGCAGTATAAGGCCCTTGATATAACAGGTATTGATATTCCTTCTGATAACAGGATTGTTCTAAAATTTGTTATCAATGATTTCTCTCTTCTTACAGAAGAAATTGCAAGGATATCCGGTAAAAAAGCTTTTAGAATAGATGGCAATAACTTTGTTGTTGATGCTGACAGGGAACTTGTTTTGTGGTTTCTATCCATGATGCTTGGCGATATTACCACTGCGGAAGGATTTCTTCCTCCATCCGATATATCAGAGGAAGAATCAGCAGAGTATTTTACCTGGGTTTTTGAAGATTATGCCGCAAGAGATGAAATACTTTCTATGCTTAAGAATACCGGTCTAAGTCTTGAGTTTTTGGGAAGTAAGAAGAGCGCATGGATACCTTTTATGCCTGTTATATCTGGAAAAAGTAAGACTTATAAAATAGGACTTGCTAGGTAGAAAGTTTTTTCCTATTTCTCCTCTTTTATTTTTTCCTGAGGGTTTTTTAAAAAGTATTCCAGGAAATGTTTTTCTATTTCTTCTGTTGTGCTGGAGTTTTTTATTTTTATAAAAAGGTTGTGCCCCCAAAATAGGTTTTTAGTGTAATATAAAAAAAAGCGTTTTATGCGTGAGAGCCAAAACTCAGGAGGCTGGTATCTCTTTATTAGTTCTATTGCTTTTATGCCTTCTCCTTCTATGTCCACTGTAAAAGGGGATTTATCTCCGCTCATTCTTTTTCTTGCTAAGGAAAAGAACCAAGGGGATTGGATCGCTTTTCTCCCTATCATGATTCCCTCTGGTTTGTATTCCTCTTTTCTGGATAACAGTGTGCTGCAGTCTGTTATATTACCGTTTGCTATAAGGGGGATGTTTATAAACCTTTTAAGTTCTTTTAGATGTTGCCACCGCGCAGGTCTGTCATGTTTTTCTTTACTTGTTTTGGGATGAATGCTTATAAAGTCAATTCCGCTGTTACATATCTTCTGCAGGAACATGGCAAAATCTGACATCTCTTTTTCTGCCGGCAATCTTAATTTGACGGAAAGTGTTTTGTTTTGTGGCATTGTATTCTTGATTATTCTCAGCATGTACAAGACTTCTTTTTCTCTTGTCAGCCATGCACTGCCTCCGCCTTTTTTTCTTATCTCCGGCGCAGAGCATCCCATATTGATATCTATTCCGGTTATATCGTATTCTAGCAGTATATCAGCTGCACGTATTATGTCTTCTGTAGTGCTCCCTGTAATCTGAGCTATTGTTTTGGAAGGTGTTGGGCCAAAATCCGTGTAATACCTTTCGAATGGGCTGTTTGCCCTGAGTCCCGATGCGCTTATCATCTCCGTAAAAAAGACAGAACAGCCTCCCCATCCATGTATTAATTCTCTTATTCCCCTGTGACTTAGCTCTGCCATAGGAGCAAGGATAAGAGGATATTCCTCCCCTGACAATATGTTCTTTTTTATTTGCATATTGTATGCCTTTCTAGTAATATGGTTATAAGGGTATATATCCGTATTATGCCTTTTTTGCTCGTATTTTTTCTATAGATGGAGTACTGTAATGTCTGTTATTTCTATTGCCATATCCATTGTCTTTCTGATTGTCGGTTTTTTTCTGGGATACGTTCTTGTAAACATAAGGCTTAAAAACTCTATAGAGCCGACACTCAAGCTTATTGACAGTGTTCATAATACTCTTACTGAGATTGCTCAGGGCAATCTGGAGGCAAAGGTTAGTTTTGCTAACTCCCATTTTCTCTCGCTTACTGCAAAGCAGTTGAAGCCTATAAATACGGGTATTTTTGAGATAGCCAGGGAGATAAACAGGGTTACGGGCGAGCCATTGAGGCGTGCTTTTTATGTAGGGAGTGATCTTTTCTTGGAAGGAGTTTTTGCAGCAGAGGACATATGTGGCAGACTTGGCGATGGAGACAGTATTCTATGTCTTGTCCAGAAGAAACATCATGTTGGAAATATGCTGAGGATTTTTGGGTTTAAGAGTCTTATGTCTCTTAAGTACTCCAAAATCAGGCTTGTTGGTCCTGTGGAGACAGGGGGTAAGGATGATGCTGCATATTCTGCAGTTCTTGCCGAGCTTAAGAAGAATTCCCATATCAAAGCGGTTTATAGTGCAGATATTTCTACTACGGAGTCTGTTTGCAGGGCAGTAAAGGACTCCGGAAGGGCTTCTTCTCTTTATGTAGTTGTCCATGAGCTAAAGGAAGGTCTCCTTCCATTTATAGAAAGCGGAGTGTTGGATGTGGCTCTTGACCAGGACCTGATTTTTCAGGGCTATAATACGGCTGTGCACCTTTTTAACCATATCGTTACAGGCTGGCTTCCATCTTCTTCTCGCATACTAACGACTGTGGATAGAGTCTCTGTGGAAAACTATAGGGATTTCTGGGAAAAGGGAAGGGGAGCAAAGATATCCAGCAATAGGCTACAACGGCGGGCAAAACCCATAAAGAAGGCTGATAAAAGGGTTAATATTCTTTTCATTGGAGATGAGAGATATGAGGTTTTTGACCAGATAAAGCAAGGACTCTTGCAGGCAGCTCAAGAACTGGGCAAGTATAACCTTAGCATAGAATGGTTTTGTCCACCGGAGCATAAAAAGAGAGGTGCCCGTATGCTTAGTGTGGACAAAATGATAGCCTACATAAAGCAAAAGCTGGCAGAAAAACAGTGGGACGGTATAGCCATAACTGTTAAAGACAGAAGGCTTTTTCCTTTTCTTAATAGCCTTATTGACAGAGGTATTCCCGTAGTCACCTATAACACGGAGCCACTAACCTTGAGGGGTCTTGTGGCTCAGCTGCACGATACTGCAAGCAGCCTGCTTGCTCTAAGTGCGGAGCTGGCTATGGGAACAAGCGAGTCAAATATAGCTGCACAGGACATACAGCAGGCAATAACAGAGGTAGCTGACGGCGCATTTACTCAGCAAAACACTGTCAAAGAGGGAGCCGAGGCGGTCTCCCATCTTATGAACTCTATTTCCAGCGTTAGAAAAGGTGTTGAAACACAGGTAGAAGCAGTAGAGGCCTCTTCGGCCCTTAGAGGAGAGCTGAGGGAGGCGGTGCGTTCTCTTGGTAAACAGATAGATACTCTTAACGATGTTAAAAACACCATATATGATGTAGTTGGCAGGATGGAACAGCTGGGGAATTATTCTGTTACAATAGGGGAAGTTGTTTCATCAATAGAAAATGTTGCTGTAAGAACCAATCTTCTTGCTCTCAATGCGGCAATAGAAGCGGCTCATGCCGGCGAGGCTGGAAAAGGCTTTGCAGTTGTTGCAGATGAGATAAGAAAACTTGCACAGCAGTCGGGGCAGGAAAGTTCCAGAATAACTGAGATGGTAGGCCAGATACAGGAACAGATACAGCTTACCTCCGGAGGCATGGAAAATTTGTCCAGAGAAATACAGGAACAGATGTCAGCATTGTCGGCGCTTATGGAGAGCTTTCAGACTGTCATAGGCAGATTTTTGGATTCTGTAGAGCAATTGTCTACTGTTATAGAAGAGAACAAAAAACAAACAGAGCTCATGGATAATGATGCAAAGCAGGTTTCTGTAATGATAGATGAGGTTGTTGCGATAAGCGAGCAAAATAGGGCTTCTACAGAACAGGTCTCTGCTGCTGTTCAAGAGATGTATGCTCAGGTTCAGAGTGTTATGAAGACAGCTCAGATATTATCTGAGACTGCTCAGATGTTGCAGGGAGCGCTTGTGCAGTTTTCTCCTGTTGATAAAGAAAGGTAGGCATCGTATGAGTATAAGGGTCAAGGTCCTACTGGTTGTTCTCCCTATACTGGTCCTTTCTCTTTTTGTAACAGGTATGTCTTCTTATTTTCTTGCTACATCTGGGATAACAAGAATAGCACGCTCTTTTTTGAGTTTTAAGACGGATGAACTTGAAAAATACATGCAAAGTCAGTGGAAAACCCTTGTGGACAGTGGCCTCTCCGAACGAGAAGATATGAGGGCTGCAACCAAGGCGGGGATAGCATCATTTGCTGCCAGCATCATAAGAAGCAGTACGGAGAATATCCTGGCAGTAAAGGATGACGGAACTCTGGAGTTTTCTACCTCTCCAATAGACATATCAGCTGATTGGGATAATATAAAAAGGTCTTTTGATTCGGAGAGTCTTACCATACTGTTTAAGACTCTGGTTATAGATGAAAAAGAAAGAGTCCTAAGAGGTTTTTATTTTTCTCCTTTTGAGTGGTATGTGCTTGTTACTGAGGAGAAGAATACTTTTTACAGTGATGTTGATAAAATAACCATGCAAACAACATATATATTGGTAGCAAGCATTATAATTGCTTCTCTTCTTATTCTGTTTTTTGTAGGTTATCTTCTTAGACCTCTTGCAAGTGTTGTAAATACTATGCAGGGCATAATTTCCTCTACTGATTTATCCTCACGTGTACCTGTGGAATACCATGACGAAATAGGAGAAATGTCTCACACCTTTAATATCATGGTTGAGGGTCTGGAGAAGGCATACAACAGCATAAAAAACTATGCACTGGAAGCAGTGATTGCAAGAAAGAATGAGATGAAGGTCAGAAACATATTCCAAAAATACGTACCTCAGGATCTTATAGACCAGTTTTTTGAGCATCCCGAGTCACTGCTTGTTGGTGATAACCGTGTTCTTGCGATTCTTTTTTCTGATATTAGAAGCTTTACCACCATATCAGAAGGTATGATGCCCGATGAGCTTGTTAATTCTCTCAATAAATACTTTGAGAAAATGGTGGATATCATAACCTCTAGAAATGGGATAGTAGATAAGTATATAGGTGATGCGATTATGGCTTTTTACGGGGCTCCCGTAAAGAGACCGGATGATGCTTACAATGCAGTTATGTCCGGGCTTGAGATGTTGGAAGGGGTGAGAGAGTTTAACAAGCATCAGATTGCAGAAGGTAAGCCGGAGTTTAGGATAGGTGTGGGTATCAATTATGGACTTGTTACGGTGGGGAATATAGGCTGTGAGAAAAAGATAGATTATACTGTCATAGGTGACATGGTTAACCTTGCATCCAGACTTGAGGGGCTTACCAAGCAATACCGTCAGGAGCTAATCATATCAGAGAGTCTGCACATGAAGGTAAAAGATCAACTGCCATGCCGTCTTCTCGATACCGTAGCGGTTAAGGGAAAAAAACGCGGGGTGCGTATATTTACAGTAAAGAAAGAGCTAAATCCCAAAGAAAAAGAGATATGGGACATGCACAACGAAGCCATGGAGCTCTATTATGCACGACGCTTTGATGAGGCCAGTGTGCTTTTTAATCGGGTGCTTGAGCTGTCTCCCGATGATTTCCCAGCTCAGGAGCTTTCTCATCGTTGCAGGCTCTTTGTTGTGGAGCCTCCTCCTGAGGACTGGGATGGAGTCCAAAAGATGCTTAGCAAATAAAATCTCTTGTTCTATTCTTTATACCGAACGCAGGGGATGCTGAGGCGTCCCCTGCTGCCTACGGCAGAAAAAACAAGCGGCAAAATGGCCGCCCACATTATGCGCTGCAGGCAGGTTTATCCGCGTTTTCTGCATGGATATTTGTGCTTGCGGATAAACCGTTCGGTATTTGTTAGAAAAATATTTATTTATATTTTAAATCAATGGTTTTTAAGCGGTTCTCTTTTGTTTTTTTATGTGTTAAAAATATGAAAAACGTATTTAGGACTTCTTTAGTTATAAAATATTTTTTTTCGGAGGGATTGTGAAAAGTAAAAAGAAAAATAGCAAGGTAATTGCAACTATTTCTGATATGCGTTGCGATTATGAGTTTATTTCCACCTTGATAGAGGAGGGTGTGGATGCCTTCCGGCTTAATACAGCTCATCAGACGCCGGAGACTTCTCTTAAGGTTGTCAATGCAATACGTGAGGTTTCTGACAGGGTGGCTATAATACTGGATACAAAAGGGCCGGAGGTTAGAACAGTCTTGTCAGAGCCACTTGAGGTCAGTCCGGGAATGATAGTGGCTATAGGCGATTGTGATACTCTGCCATGTATAGGGACAAGTTATGAGGGTTTTGTCTCCGAGGTGCCGGCGGGAGCAGTTGTGCTTGTGGATGATGGTGATATAGGGCTTAAGGTTAAAGAAAAGCGTGAGAATGCTCTTATCTGTGAGGTCGAGAATGCAGGTGTGATAAAAAATAAAAAGAGTGTAAATGTTCCCAATGTCCATATAGGACTGCCTGCTCTTACAGACAAGGATCGAGAGTATATAAGGTTTGCAGTTGAGCATGAGATAGATTATATTGCGCATTCTTTTGTTAGGAACACCGAGGATGTTGAGGAGCTAAAAAGCAGCATAAGAGATGCTGGAGGATCTCCAGATGATATTGGCATTATAGCCAAGATAGAGAATCGAGAAGGTGTGGATAATGCCGAAGAGATTATCAAGGTTGTAGATGGTATTATGGTTGCAAGGGGCGACCTGGGTATAGAAATCCCTGCAGAAGAAGTTCCTGCCATACAGAAGAGGCTTATAAAAATATGCATGGAGCATGCAAAACCGGTTATAACGGCCACACAGCTTCTTCACAGCATGATAGAGTCGCCTAGGCCAACCCGTGCAGAGGTTACTGATATTGCTTCTGCTGTTCTGGATGGTACGGATGTACTCATGCTGAGCGGCGAAACAGCATATGGTAAGTATCCGGTGGAAGCTGTTTCTACTATGACAAAGATTGCGGCAAAGGCAGAGAAAACAAGGCCTGAGCTTGCTGAGCATGAGATTGTCGGCTTTACCAATCCGGTAAGACACTTTCTTGCTCAGACAGCAATGAAGGCAAGCTTCAGACTTCCTATATCCGCCATAATCGTGCATACGCATACCGGAAGAACAGCCAGGATCGTTTCTTCTTTCCGGGGACAGACACCTGTATATGTGTTTTGTCATGATAGAAAAGTGGCAAGAAAGCTCTCTTTATCTTATGGAATATACCCGGAAGTCGTAGATATCCCGGTAAGCACCGATGAGCTTGTTATGGACAGTGTTTCCCTGCTTCTGGAAAAGAATCTCATAAATTCTGATGATCTTATACTTGTGTTGGCAGGTTCTCCTCCTCTCAACAGTAATAGTTCCAACTTTATTGAAATTAATACTGCTTCTGTTTATCTGGAGTATAAGAGGGGTTGTTAGAATTTTGGATTAGAAACTTATAAAAAAGCAATCCTTAGAAAGGATTGCTTTTTTTATGCTTTCTTCTTGACCTATTTTTCCCAATGGTAGATAAAAGAATTATGGTAAGTCAGAAAGAAATAAAAAGGAGTATGCGCTACTCGCTTTTAAGCGGAGTGGCCTTTGTTTTCTGGTTTCAGGTTGCTTCTCCACAATCACTGTTTAACGTTTTTGTCAAAAACTATCTTGATGCTGGTGCAAGCGGTTTAGGACTTCTCATAGGTCTCATATCCGTTATGGGAATTTTTCAGATTTTTGCTGTTCCTCTTTTTAATATGCTGAGGACCCCAAAATGGGTCTGGATTATAGGGCATGTTCTACACAGATTAAATGCCTTCTTTCTTGCTGCTGTTGCTTTTTGGGTTTCTTCTGGAGGGGATAAGACAGTAGGTTTTAATATTATTCTTGTGGTTATGGCTGTAAGTTGGGTGCTTACCAATCTTACAGGGAGTGGCTGGTGGGCATGGATGGCTGAGCTTTTTCCGGAGAATATACGGGCTGAGTTTTTTGGTAAGCGCTCTGCTTTGTCAAATATATTCAATATGCTCTGGTATTTTGCTGTTAGTGTTTCTCTTGATCTGGTCTCTTCCAATTCTGTTTATATCTTCTGGGGGATTGTTTTTGTCATAGGTGGTATTGGCGGACTTGTCGATATCTTGTTGCATATTCCTATGCCTGCCTGCGAGAAAGAGCCTGTAAGTGATGGTTTTTCCTTTAAGGGGCTTTCTGAGCCTTTGCGTGATTCGAGGTATGTTTCTTATCTTTTTGTGATAGGTGCTATTTTGTTTGCAGTTAACATTGCCATGCCTTTTCTGTCGCCTTATATCGTGTCTTCCGACGGAATAGGTGCTCCCAATTTCTGGCTCGGAGTGCAGTTTGTTCTTATGCAGATTACTTGGGTTATCTCTTCTCCTCTTTGGGGTACTGTCATGGACCGTTTTGGCCGTAAGCCTGTTGTTGTCATGGGTGTTTTTGCCAGGCTTGTCTGGGTGGGGTATCTTATAATGAATCCCTCCAATTATATGCTTGTGATTCCTATTGTTTCCCTGCTTACCGGGGTCTTTGGTCCTGCTTTGTGGGATGGTATGCAGCAGTTTATGTTGAGTCTTGCTCCCGAGAAGAGCCGGGTGTCTTATGTATCATGGTTTTGGCTTGTTTGGGGGTTTGCTTCTGCGATTGGTTCTGTTTCCGGAGGCTGGATAAGCGATTTTGTGGACAAAAATGGATTTGTGATAAGAGGTGGTGGATTCAATGGTTTTCAGGTAGTTTTGTTTCTGTCTTTGCTTGTGTGTGCTGTTGCCCTTATGGTTCTTATGAATATAGAGGAGGGTAGGGCAAAGCCGGTGCGATATGTTCTTGCCCGTCTTGCCAACCCTGGTGTAGTAAGAACTTATGTAAATATGGGTATCATACGTAGCTCTTCTTCTTCTGACAGAGTTCTCTCTGCTTTGCGTTCTGTCACCAGTGAGAGAGACAGTCTTCTTCTTGATGATGTCAAAGAAAGGCTCAGTGATCCGGATGAATCTGTCAGGGCGGAGGCTGCTATGGCGTTGGGGAGACTCAAGGCTTATTCTGCTGTGGATACGCTTGTTGCGGAGCTGCTTGATGAGGATTCTCCCATCAGACTTGAGGCTGCGAGAGCTTTGGGGGCAATAGGGGATGCACGGGCTGTCCCTGCGCTTATCAAGGGATTGTATTCTGACAGGGTAGATGTGCAGCGCGCGTGTTTATCTGCTCTTGCTGATATAGGTGGGGATGAAGCTGCAAATACTCTTATGGAACTTATACGAAATGAAGAAATTTCTGAGTCAGTAAAGGCTTCTGGGGTAAGTGCTGCTTCCAAGCTTGGTGTATTTGAGGCTGCTTGGGAGATTGTTCCTATGCTTTTTAGAACGGATAATTCTGTTCTAAGGGTGCAGCTTGCAATTTCACTGGCCAATTTGCTTGGAAAGCCTGGTGAGTTCTATACGCTTGTTACGGGAAACAGACAGGAAGAAATGAGAGAGAGTTTTTTTGCTTCTTTTATTTCTTCTTGCTCGGATGGGCTTGATAGGTTGGGTATATCGGCTAAAAAGAGAGAGCATCTTACAGGGCTTCTATCCATGGCTGTCCAGACTTTTGAATGCCATGATTATGAGAAAACAGCGGTGCTTATGTATGATTTTGGCAGGGACTTTATAAGCGAGCTAGGGAGATTAAGAGGTATAAGTGCGATGGGTTTGGATAAGCTTTCTTGTAAGATTGATGATAGGCTTTCTGCTTGGTGGTGGCTTATTGAGCTTTGCAGGGAGAATACTTATCGCCCAGAACTGCTGCGTCTTGCTTTGCTTGTTGCTTTTTATTCTATACATGCAATGGAGCTTTGATAAAAAGCAGGCTCGCGATAGCGGGCCTGCGTTCGGTATAATTTTATATGGACTTGTTTGATAATTTTTGATATTTTTAGTAAACTATTGTGAGGTTTTATATGGCAAGAAAAACACTTTTTAACAAGGTTTGGGATTCTCATGTCGTAGGTGATTTGCCTACGGGGCAGAAACAGCTTTTTATCGGTCTGCATCTTTTACATGAGGTTACAAGCCCTCAGGCTTTTGCTGCTCTCAGAGAAAAGAGGCTTTCTGTAGCTTTTCCTGATAGGACGTTTGCGACGGTGGATCATATTGTTCCTACGGATGACCAGAGAAGGCCCTTTTCCGATCCTCTTGCGGAGAAGATGATGCAGGAGCTTGAGAAGAATGTAAGGGATTTTGGTATCAGATTTTTTTCTCTTGAGTCAGGCAAGCAGGGAATTGTCCATGTTGTTGGGCCGGAGTTGGGGCTTACTCAGCCGGGTATGACTATTGCTTGTGGAGATTCTCATACATCAACTCATGGAGCTTTTGGTTCTCTTGGCTTTGGTATTGGTACCAGTCAGATACGGGATGTTCTTGCCACAGGTACACTTGCTATGGACCCTCTTGGGGTAAGGCGGATAGAGGTTAATGGTGCTCTAGGGACTTTTGTTACTCCCAAAGATGTGATTCTGTTTATAATCAACAGGCTTGGTGTAAAAGGCGGGCTTGGTTTTGCTTACGAGTATGCAGGAGATGTCTTTGAAGATATGGATATGGAAGGCAGGATGACTGTTTGCAATATGTCCATAGAGGGTGGTGCGCGTGTAGGATATGTTAATCCGGATGAGAAGACGTTTGACTATATCAAAGGCAGAGAGTTTGCTCCAAAAGAAGATGCCTGGGATAGGGCTGTTGATTATTGGAAGAGCGTGGCTTCAGATTCTGATGCGGAATATGATGATATAGTGCGTTTTTCTGGAGAAGATATAGAGCCTATGGTTACATGGGGAGTTACTCCTGGCCAAAGTGTGGGAGTCGATGGATGTATTCCTGAGCCAGCATCTCTAGAGGAAGAGGAAAGAGATCTTGCAGAGCTTGCTTTGCGCCATATGGGCTTTAAACCTGGACAGAAGATAGCAGGTACTCCCATAGATGTCGCTTTTATAGGGAGCTGTACCAATGGTAGGCTTTCTGATCTTAGGGCAGCTGCATCTGTTTTAAAAGGCAGAAAGGTTGCAAAAGGGATAAAAGCCTTTGTCGTGCCTGGTTCTATGGAAGTAAAAAGACAGGCTGAGGCAGAAGGGCTTCATGAAATTTTTATTGATGCAGGTTTTGAGTGGCGTGGAGCAGGCTGTTCTATCTGTCTTGCCATGAATACGGACAGATTAAAAGGTAATCAGATTTCCGCAAGCTCCAGCAACAGAAACTTCATAGGCCGTCAGGGAAGCCCCACGGGAAGGACTTTGCTTATGTCGCCTCAGATGGTAGCTGCGGCAGCAGTTGCCGGTGAAGTTATGGATGTAAGAAAGCTAGGTTAAGGAGATATTATGCTTAAAGAGATACATAAAATACAAGCAAAGCCAGTTGCTGTCAGGGGAAACGATATAGATACGGACAGAATAATTCCCGCCCGCTATCTCAAGGAAACCAGCTTTGAGCGTATGGGAGAATACGCCTTCTATGACGAGCGTTTTTCCCAAGACGGCAAAGAACTTGACCATCCCTTTAACCGTTATAAGGGAGCTGGTATACTTATAGCCAACCAGAACTTTGGCTGTGGCTCAAGCCGCGAGCATGCACCACAAGCCCTCATGCGCTGGGGAGTTATGGCAATAATAGCGGAATCGTATGCAGAAATATTTGCAGGGAACTGCACTATGATTGGTGTCCCTCCACTTACAGCGGATAAGAAAACAATAGAAGAGCTACAAAACCTTGCAGAAAGCGCTCCATCGCAAGAGTGGGAAATAGACCTGGACAGTCTCAACCTGTCTGTAGCTGGTAAAACTTACAAGCTGAGTATGCCGGAAGGACGCAGAGAAGCCTTTATAAAAGGGTATTGGGACTCCACATCGCTTTTACTTTCTAACCTGGAAAAAACAAAGAAAGTGGCAGAAGCTCTTCCCTATGTAAAGGGGTTCTAAAATGTATAGAAAAACATACAAGATATTTTTATAATATACCGAACGCCGCCACTGCCGTGCAGTGTCGGCTTTTTGTTTTTATGGAGAGCAGATATACCTATTATATCAGCAAAACGCTTTTGCGTATAAAATATTATTTAGGGAGTTCTTATGAGTTTTGACAGAGTTTTTGACTACCCAGAAGTATTAAAAAAACCCGCAATGGCAGCAATGCAGCATGCCATGAAGCTAAAAGCAAACGAAAAAGTATTAATCATAACCAATCCGGTAAGGGACGTTGCTCTAATTTCCTCTGCCCTATATGATGCTGCGGTAGAACTTGGAGCAATACCCACGATAGTAATACAGCCGGTTAAAACACTAGTGGATTTTGCAGAGCCTGCAGTCATAGCGGCTCTGGAGACAGAACCCGATGTGGTATGCTCCATATCGGCAGAAAAACTTGGCAAGGACAAAAAACGCCTCACAAATCCGGAAGAATATAATGGGCAAAAGTACTATCACATACATGATTTTCTGAGAGAAGGCAAAAAGACAGTAAGGAGCTTCTGGTCTCCTTCTATAACAATAGACACCTTTGTGAGAACCGTAGCTATAGACTATATTGAGTTGCAAAAAGACTGCAGCAAAGTTGCTGAAGCAATAAAAAACGGAGAAAAAATAAGAGTTACAGCTCCAGGAGGAACCGATATTGAGTTTTCTATAGCAGGAAGAAAGCCATTTGTAGATGACGGGAACTTTTCCGAAAAAGGAGAAGGCGGCAATTTACCTGCTGGAGAAGTCTTTATATCACCTGCTCTGGAGTCTGCAGAAGGCACAATCTTCTTTGATGGCAGTATTTCTCTTGTAGAAGGTGTAGCCGTACCCAGAACACCAGTCAAAGTAGAAATAAAGAATGGCTATGTTAGCAGCATAACAGGCGATGACACTGCGGCAGAACAGCTTGAGGCCTCATTAAAAAGCGGAGAACAAACGGCTCTAGAAAGAATAGAAAACGGCAGTTTTGATAAAAAAACAGGAGAACGTTTTGCAAAAAATGCAAGACACTTGGGAGAGTTTGGCATAGGCTTAAATAGAGCAGCAGACATAGTTGGCAACATGCTGGAGGACGAAAAAGTTTACGGCACATGCCATTTTGCAATTGGCAGCAATTATGACAACGATGCGGAAGCCCTAATACATCTTGATGCCCTTGTAAAATCTCCTACAATAGAAGTGATAAAAGAAGGAAAAAGTATAACCATTATGAAAGACGGAGAACTTATCCTGTAAAAAATATGCGGCAGGCAAATTAAGCCTGTCGTTTTTTTCTTATAAATTCTACAAGCTCCACGCTTGTTTTATTAGCCTTTTTTATAATAAACTTTCCCAGCTCTGTTTCTATCTCCTGATTTTCATAAGGTATGCTTCCTGACTTTTCTGTAAGATATCCTGCAACCGTGGATGAGTCCGTTGACACCTCTACCTCAAAAAAGTCCTGGAAATCATGTATTGCTGTATTTCCGTTTATCCTGTAGCTGTTATTTCCGGTTTTTATAATATCTGATTCTTCTTTTTTTTCATTTTCATCATACAAGTCTCCCACTATCTCTTCCAGAATATCTTCCATTGTTATTATCCCTGCCACACCGCCATATTCATCCAGAACAATTGCCATCTTTGTTTGAGCCTGACTTAACTTGCCAAATGCAACATGCAGTTTTGTTGTTTCCGGAAGGAAAACAGCAGGCCCTGCTATATCGGAAAGCCGGGTGTTTTTTTTTGAATCTATATATGCAAGAAAGAGATCTTTTATATGCAGTATAAGAGAGATATCTTCCGTATCTTTTTTATATAAAGGAATACGTGAGAAAGGCACTGTTCTTACAATCTCAACGGCTTCTTCCACGATCATATCTGCTGGTAGTGAGAAAATCTTTTTTCTATGGGTCATAACGCTATGCAGATTCACCTGGTTAAAGCGTATTATTCTGCTCATCATACGGGTCTTGTACTCTTCAAGGACCCCAGTACTTTTTGCAAGAGTAAGAGCACTAAGAATTTTCTCTTGGTCGAGATCCGGCTTTTGTCTATACGGAATAAAAACAGAGGTAACAATAGAAATAAACTTGCTTATAGGCAAAAACAAAACAGAAAAAAGAGTAATTATTCTTGCGCTGTGAGTTGCTATAAATAGGCTATGACTTATTGCAAGCCTTTTGGGGATGATTTCTGAGAAGATGAGAACAACAAGTGTGAGGATTCCGGTGGCAATACCAATATAGTTATCTCCGGCAATTCTAATAGCTACAGTTGTTGTAAGTGCAGAAGCACTAAGATTTGCTATATTATTTCCTATCAGGACTGTACTCAGAAATATATCTGGATTTTTAAAAAGTTTTTCTATTAATTTTGCTTTTTTAGGCTTTTTTTTCCTGAGGCTCTCTATATCAACCTCTGATATAGAAGTAAAAGCCGTTTCTGTTCCAGAGAAAAAAGCGGATAATAGCAGCAGAGATGCAAGAAATACAAAATCAAGCATCTCTTACACCCCGCTTATATGATAAGTAAGGATCCTCTTCCATAAGACACTTAGAATCTAACAAAGAGCAATTATATTTTCAATATCCTTATTCTACCTTGAGAACATCCTTAATAGCCTGTTCTATTGCTTCTTTTGGAAGTGCTCCAACTGCCATTTGAGGCTGCTCGTCCTTGGGGATAAAAAGCAAGGATGGAATGCTCTGAATACCAAAGGCAAATGAAAGCTCCTGTTCCTCATCCGTATTAACCTTATAAATCTTTAGCTTGCCCGCGTATTCCTCTGAGATCTCTTCCAAGACTGGAGAAACCATCTTACAAGGACCGCACCAATCAGCATAAAAATCTATAATTGCAGGCATATCCCCTCTGTAATTCCATTCTTTTTCGTTTTGGTAATCAAAGATCTTTTCTTTGAACTCCTGGGTTGTGATTTTTTCTGTCATAATAACCTCTTAAATTGTTTTTATAAGAATATAATATTTTTTATATATAGCGTCCAGTTCTGCTATATTATTTGCAAATTATAAATCAACTGTTTACAATATTAATATAGCCTTTGCATGGGGGTAATATGAGCCAGGTTAAAATAAATCAGATAGAAATAAATAACAGGGCAGCTCAATTTATAGAAGATAAGCAATATGTAGAGGCGATAAGATTGCTTGAAAATAATATTGGACTAACATCTTCCAATACGGCACTTTTGTATAATCTCGCCATCGCCTATGAGGGGGTAGGGGACTATAGTCAGGCTATGGATTTTTTAAAAAAAGCACTTGATTCTGAAAAAGAAAAAAAAGCAGAAATCCTAGGTGAGATGGCGTATTGTCTTTTTAAACAGGAAAATTATGATGAGGCAATGGATATGTGCGAATCTGCTCTCAGCGTGGATGCTGCTTGTTCCAGAGTCTGGAATCTCAAAGGAGTTTTATTATTTCTTGGAAAAAGTTATGAGCAGGCCTATGAGTGTTTTGAAAAATCAGTAGAAATAGACAGTAGCTGTGCAGATGCTTGGTTTAATCTTGCTGATACTTGTGAGCTTCTTGGTAAGAAAGAAAGAGAAAAACAGGCAAGAGCTATGTATGATAAGCTCATCAAAGGAGAGTAGATATGACAGAGCAAGAAAAAGAAATCATGGAGTTAAATAAAAAGATAGAAAAATGGAAAGAACAAATACAGCATGACAAGAAGCTTATAGAAAAATACGAGCAGTATATAGCCAATGCTGAGGCAAGAATAAGCTATCTTAAACGTCATTTAAAAGAAAAAGAAGAAAAATAGCAGAAGGTTTTGTTTGACAATCTGCTATGTCGGGAGTACAATTTATATTAGGAGGAGATATGACTCCACCTGATGTTTTTTGCCGGCTTTGAGCCGGTCATTAGGTTTCTTTTATTTGTTTTTTTAAAAGGGATGGCTTGGTTATGAGATTTATTCTCCTCTGCCAGCCTGAAAAAGCCAGCCATACAGCTGGCTTTTTTCTTTTATTGTATTATAGTGCCTGTAAATTCTTTTTTGTCTAGAATATTAGAAAGATTTTCCAAATTTCTTCCTGACGCAAGTATTACCTTCATTCCGAGTTCTTTTGCTTTTTTTGCAGCAACAGGGTCAAAAGGAACGTTTTTGCCGGGTGTCCACTCTTCTCCTATCATGGATATAAAATCATTCCAGCTTATGGAAGAGATTTTTTTTGCCTTGGGATTTTTTCTGGGGTCTTCACTATACAGCATTTCTATGTTGGAAAGGTTTAAAATTTCTTTTGCTCCAAATCTTTCTCCAAGTACTACGGCATCAAAATCAGTGGAAAATCCTGGTTTCCAGCCGGCTGCTATTAGTATTTTCCCTGTAAAGTTGAGTTCTTCCGTAGGATCTGTTACCACGGGGTCTTTGCATTCGTTGTAAAAAACAGCTTTTATAAGTTGTGCATTAAGTCTTGTGGCAGCTATACCTATCCAATCTTGAGCATCAGAGTTGTTTTTCCCTGTTATTTCTCTGTAGGCATTCTGATATTTTCTTGCCGGGCCTCCTCCTCCCACAACTAGGATAAACCTTAGCTCTTTGTTTTTTTCAAGATGAGAGGCTATGAGGTGATAAAAGGATTTTATAAAATCGATATCGATGTTGTCGGGAACTACAATGGAGCCACCCAGGGATATTACTACGGTTTCCATCTATAAATCTCCTATTTTATTAATCTCAGATTATAGTATATATTTTTACACGTAAAGGTGGTATATGTCAGAACAGATTATTATTATTAAAATATGGATATAAGCTATATATTGGAATCTTGGCCATATGATCCTGAAGATAATGTGAGAATAATAAAGACAACTGATAACAGAGATGTTGTTCAGGTTAGGCTCCCTTATGGAATAGAGCAGTATGAACTTACAAATAGGCCTGACGGTCTTAAACCTGATGGGTTTCTTTCTTATCTGGATAAGGTAAAAGCTGCCTTGTCAGAATATGTAAAAATCAATGGGAGTTTAGATGGTTTTTTTCTTAGTGCGGATGATTTCCGTGCTTTGGAAGAAGAAGCTACTCTGTATTATTATAGATATGTCCATCTTTTTAAGCTTGGAGAATTTGAGTTTGTAGTTGCGGATACTGGGCATAATATAGATATATTGGAAATGGTGAGGAGTTATTATTCTGGAGATGACAAAATAAATATGCTGCAATATTCTCCTTACATTATAAGAATGCATTCTGTAGCTTCTGCCATGCTTTTGTTGAGAGAGCAGGATATTGTAAGCGCAGAAAGAGTGTTAAAGGATGCACTTGATATGATATATTCTACCCCGGACGAAGATTCTCCCATCTATTTTTTTGAGAAGCTTAGATCCGTATCCTATATCAATTCTTTTGTTTCTCAGCTCAAAGATATGGAACCAGATCCTCTGGAGGAGTTAAAGAGGCAGCTTAAACTTGCTATAGAAAAGGAAAACTATGAAAAAGCTGCTGAGATAAGAGATAGATTAAGACGACTGTCTTCTGATTCTTCCCATTGACAAATCAATATTCTTAAGGAAATATGTTATATTAATATTTCTTATGGGGTTTTTCCTGTGTTAAAAAAGAGCTTACTGTTTTTTCTTATGTTTTTATTTGTTTTTTCGGTATTTTCTCAGGATGTTGTAACTGCGGAAGATTTTTTTTCTGCTTTGTCTGACAGATATGCACAGCTCAAAGATTATGTTGTTGATATCGTTATTACAAAAGAAGACGATGTGATGAAAGGTACTCTATATTACAAGCATCCTGATAGGCTTAGAATAGATTTTTCAGAGCCTGAAGATCAGGTCATTGTTGCAAATAGAAAAGAACTATATATATATGTGCCTTCGGAAAGGATTGTTCTTCAACAGACTTTATCAAAAGGAAGCAGTTTGTCTGTAGTAACTTCCAAAGGTTTGTCTATTCTTGATGATTATTACTATAAAGCATATCTTTTTAGTCCTGATTATGTTCCTCTTGATGAGGATACGGAGGGAAACGGAGCCTCTGCAGAACAGGTTATAAAGCTTAAGCTCACATGGAAAACTACGGATGTAGGATATCGCTCTCTTGTCATAAGTGTCGCAAAAGATGGATATATAAGAAGAATAGAGGGTGTGACTATTGATTATGAGAAGATACAATTTGATTTTATTAATCTAAGAGCAAATCAGAATATTCCGGAATCCAGGTTTGAGTATGAGACTCCTGCTTCTGCAAACGTTTACTATAATTTTTTATTTGATTCCGAATAAGCTAATGTTATCGGAGGTGTGATGGAATCTCTCGGGCGGATATTAAAAGAAACCAGGGAATCAAGGGGGCTTTCTCTGGTCCAGGCAGAAAAAGAAACTTTTATTCTAAAATCTTATCTTGAGGCGCTGGAACAGGAAAACTTTTCTGTTTTTCCTGGAGAAACATATCTTCTTGGTTTTTTGCGTTCTTATTCCGAATATTTGGGACTTGATGCTGCCAGGATGGTTTCTTTATATAAAAATATTGTAAAACAGGAACAGGAACCCCCAATAGAAGAGCTTGTAGGTCAGAAAACTTCGTTTTCCCTTGTGCATATACTTGGCATATTTGCAGCTGCAGGAGCAGTGGCTTTTATTGTCTGGTTTTTTGCGTTTAGAGAGCCTGTTGTTGGTCAGACTGCTGTATCGGAATCTCAAGAGTTATCTTTGCTGGATTTTACCGGCGGAGTAATGGAAAAAACTTTTTCCGAAGGTAGCGGAGTAAATGTTCTTATAAATGATAGTTCTTATCCTGTTGTTTTCAAAGAATTTGCGGATTCTCATGTCGTTGCGGAGTATTCTGATGGTAAGTTTGTAAATATTCCTCTCAGGGGTGAGCTGAAGCTTGATATAACAGGTGATGGGGCTCCTGATATAAAGATTATTGCAAGAGATTATATGGAAAAAGCTTCTGGTAAGGAGCTTGTTATAAGAATTGACAGGGCTGTAAACATGCCGAGTCCTCAGGGGCCTTCTGATATGCTTTCTGTAGAAGAGAATGAGATTATTGCGAATAGCGGGGATTCTCTTCTCTCTCCTATAGGTTCCACTTTGGAATCTTCCAGAAAGCTGGTTTCTTATTCTGTTCTTACTTCTTCTGAGAAAGAGATTATGTTGCTTGATCTCGGTTTTAGAGGGCCTTGTGTTGCTCGGATAAAGATAGATGATGGAGAGCCTGTAGAGAGGTTCTTTAAGAAGGGTGATGTCTTTAGAGAGAGTGTTAAGAATAGGGCTTTAGTCTGGGTTTCTAATGCGGGTATTGTTTCTGCTCGCGTTTCCAACAAAGAGCTTCCTCTTGGTGAGGAAGGAGAACCTGCTGTCTGGATGCTGACATGGGTGAGAAACAGGGATGACGGACAGTATCAGCTGGAAATGGTTCCTGCTTATTAACGGGTGATATTTTTATGCCTAGTTTTTTTATAGACTCTTTGGGTTGTGCAAAGAATCAGGTGGATTCTGAGTATATCATAGCTTTGTTGCAGGATAAGGGATGGGTCCTTGCTGATTCTGCGGAGATTGCAGATGTTATAATAGTAAATACTTGTGGATTTATAAATTCTGCAAAGCAGGAGTCCATAGATACTGTTCTTGAGTTTAAATCGCTTTTCCCTCAGAAAAAAATAGTTGTTGCTGGTTGCCTTTCTCAGCGCTATGGAAAGGAGCTTTATGAGGAGATGTCAGAAGCCGACGCGGTTGTGGGAAATTCTAATCTCATACAGGTCGTGGAGGCAGTGGAGAAGGTTGTTTCTGGTAGACGGGCACTTGTCCTCTCTGATGATAGGAGAGAGCTTGATATAAAAAGACGGAGCAGATTTTCTTTTCCTGGTTCTGCTTATGTCAAGATTGCGGAGGGGTGTGACAATCGTTGTGCGTATTGTGCTATTCCCATAATACGTGGACCTTTGCTAAGCAGATCCGTGGAGAGTGTTCTTGATGAGGTGGATTTCCTTCTCTCTTCTGGAGTAAGGGAGCTTAATCTTGTAGCTCAGGATCTTGCTTTTTTTGGTAAGGATAATGGTCTTGACGATGGTCTTGTTAGGCTTGTTTCTTCTATTTTAGAAAAGAAAGGTGATTTCTGGTTGAGGCTTTTATATATACATCCTTCTCATTTTCCTAGAGAACTTATTTCTATCTGTAAAAACGATAAGAGATTTTTGCCGTATTTTGATATTCCTTTTCAGCATGCTTCTTCTTCTGTGTTATCTGCAATGGGGAGAGGTGGGGATAGGGATTCCTTTCTTGATCTTGTTTCTTTTATCAGGTCAGAGATCCCGAATGCTGCTTTGCGTTCTACTTTTTTGCTTGGTTTTCCCGGTGAGAAAGAGTCCGATCTTGTGCTCCTTAAGGATTTTTTAAAAGAGGCTGCTTTGGATTGGGCCGGTTTTTTTGTGTATTCTCCGGAGGAGGGGACGCGGGCTTATAATTTGTATTCTGCCATGCCAGAGGATTTGCGTTCTGAGCAGTCTTCATTGGCAGAAAGGTATCTATTGGAGTTGCAGACTATTCAGGAGTCTGTTTCTTCTTCTTGTCTTGATGCCAGAGTGGGGAAAATAGAGACTGTTCTTATAGAGGAAAAAATAGAGGGAGAGGATTTGTATCTGGGTCGTGCATTTTTTTCTGCTCCAGAGGTAGATGGTTTGGTTGTTGTTCATGGGGATGATTTGCCTGTGGGTGATTTTGTTAGATGCAGGATTGTTGCTCGTAATGGGATTGATTTAGAGGCGCTCTATCTGTCAGAATGATTTTTATGAAGGCCTCCAGATATTTTATTGTTTTTTTTATTCTTATCCTTTTTTTTTCGTGTTCTTCCAATAATCCACGTGATGTCGCAAGGGCTTTTTTGTCTTCTCTTGTGGCTTTGGATTTTGAAAAGGCTTCTCTATTTGTTACAGAGGATTCTCGGGGTGATTTTGATATGTATGTGGCTTTTCTTTCTCTTATTCCTGAGGAAAAGCGAGGACAGCTGGCTGTCCGAGCGTTCGGTATTATCGATGTTGCTGTTGAAGGTGATAAGGCCAGGGTGCTTTATAAGATAGAGGATGAGGCTGTAGACGAGCTTTTTCTTGTAAGAGAGAATGGTTCTTGGAAGGTAGATTGGTTTATGGAGTTTTGAGTTATGTTTGAATATCTGGAATCGTTGAATCCCAGTCAACGGGAGGCTGTTCTTCATGCCGGCTCGCCTCTTCTTATTCTTGCCGGTGCAGGGTCAGGGAAGACAAGGGTGATTACTGCAAAGATTGCTTACCTTGTAGATGCTGTTGGTGTTCCTGCCAGGCAGATTCTTGCTGTTACTTTTACCAATAAGGCTGCCAGGGAGATGTATGAGCGTGCGGTCAGGTTTTCTCCTAGGGCTCAGGGGGTGATGATACGGACGTTTCACTCTTTTGGTGCGTGGGTGCTGCGTTTGTATGCTGCCGAGGCTGGCTTGGCTGAGGGGTTTTCCATATATGATGACGATGATTCCCGGGCTCTTCTTGCTTCTTGCCTCGAGGGGGAAGAGAAAAAAAGGTTGTCCAGATATGCGTGGGGAATTGCCAGGGCTAAGGATTATGCTCTTCTTCCGGATGATGATTTGTCTGTTATTATGGATGATGATGAGTTTCCCGATGTATATCGTCGTTATACAGAGAGGCTTAGACAAACAGGTAATGCCGATTTTGGCGATCTTATTTTGCTTCCTCTGCTTCTTTTGCGTGATCATGAGAAGGTAAAAGAGCGTCTCAGAAGGCATTTCTCTGTGATTATGGTTGATGAGTATCAGGATTCCAATGTTGCTCAGTTTTTGCTGTTGCGGGAGCTCGCAGGTCCTGATACTTATGTGTGTGTTGTGGGAGATGATGATCAGTCTATCTACAGGTTTAGAGGAGCGGAGGTTAAAAATATTCTATCTTTTCCCAATGTGTTTGAGAATACGCGTGTTATAAGGCTTGAGACCAATTATCGTTCTTCTGCTACTATTCTTGAGGCTGCTTCTTCTGTTGTTGCCAACAATGTTGGAAGGATGGGAAAAACCCTTAAGCCTGTGCGTGATAATGGTGAGCCGTTGAGGATTATGTGTTTTGATTCTGCCGAAGAAGAGGCTGATTATTGGGCAGATTTTATTGCAAAAAATGGTTATGAAGATACGGCTATTCTGTATCGTTCCCATTTTATGTCCCGCCTTTTTGAACTTGCTTTTTCCAGGAGAGGAATTCCTTATACTCTCGTAGGCTCCTTGCGCTTTTATGAAAGGGAGGAAATCAAGGATTTGCTTTCTCTTATACGGCTTGTCCTCAATCCTTATGATAGAGTTTCTTTTCTCCGGATTATCAATAAGCCTGCCAGGGGGATTGGCGCGCGTTCTCAGGATAAGCTGGTTAATTTTGCTGTTTCCAATTCTGTTAGTTTTCTGGATGCCTGTGATGCTGCAGATTCTTTTCTTTCTGCCAAGGCTGCTTCTTCTGCTAGGGCTTTTTCTTCTTTTATAAGGGCTGCTTCTTCTGATATCAGAGCAGCCTCTCTGGATGAGTGGATGCTGGGACTTGTGCAGCGTAGTGGGCTTGGAGACTATTATATGGGTTATGATGATATAACTGCCAGGCAGAAGCAGGAGAATATACGGGAATTTGTTGCTTCTGCTCGTGATTTTCCTTCTTCTGTGGACGGACTCGTTGCTTTTCTGGAAAATACGGCACTTGAAGGTGCTGTTGACAGTGGAGAAGATGATGGTGTTATGCTTATAACTATGCATACGACAAAGGGTCTTGAGTTTTCTCGTGTGATTATAGTAGGGCTAGAGGAAGGTGTTTTCCCGCCTTGGTCTGCTGATTCTCCAGAGGATATTGAGGAGGAACGCAGACTTTTTTATGTTGCTTTGACCAGGGCCAAGGATGAGCTTTTTTTGAGCTGGTCAAAAAGGCGTGTGATTTATGGTAAGTCAGCGTACCAGCAGCCCTCCCGTTTTCTGGATGAGATTCCCCCGTCATGTGTGGAAAGGGCTTTTTCTGCCTATGCAGATAGTGAGTATTCCGTAGGTACTCCTGTGTATCATGACGATTATGGCTATGGTGTTGTTATAAAAAGCTGGTATAATGGAGATAATCTTGTCGTATCCGTACGTTTTGATAGTGGTTCGGTATGTCAGTTTTTGCCGCAGTATATGACGCTTGAGAGGTTGAGTAGTGATTGATGGCGCATATGAAACAGAGCTTCTCAATTTTCTTCCTCGCATAAATAGGGCAAGAGGCTGGAGAGTTTACGATAAACAGGGAAACAGATTTATAGATCTAGGAATGGATGGTGCCCGTGCAGTTTTAGGATATCGGCCAGGGTTGGTAAACAAGTATATAAAGAATGCTCTATCAAAAGGGGTTACCACGCCTTTCCCGAGTGTGTATTCTTTTAAACTTAAGCAAGCTCTTAAAAAATGGATTCCTGGTCTCAGGAATATTGTCATATTTAGAGACAGCTACAGATTATTTTCTTATTTAAAATCGGAGATGGGTATTGATACGCATAGCATCTCTGATCCTGCTCTTACAGATTATGCATCTGCTGTTTCTTATGTTAGGCCTTTTTTATCTCTTCCTGATAGTGATTTTTTTATTCCGGTTTTTCCTGTCCCTGGTTTCTTGCTCCCTGCAGTTTTATGCAGCAGAAAGGATGTAGAACTTCCTTCTGATGAGCTGGCTAATCCTGTACTCCTTTCTGCTATGACCAGAAGTGTTTTTGATATTATTTTGGCAGAGAAAAAAAATGAGTTTTGGCAGGTGACTTTGGAATGTCCAGACTTTTTTACACAAAAAGGGCCGTATCTGGTATTTGCAAGAGAGTTTTCCGATTATCCTGCTGTATTCAGGTTTTTTCTTGATAGTGGGGTTATTCTGCCTGTTTCCTCAGAACTTCCGGGGGTATTCCCAGGTGAGATTTCTGATGGAGAGCTTAAGAAATTACAAAGGCTTTGCTTGGATGCTGCTAGTCGCTTTTAGGAGGATTATATGTATGATGAGATAATGATTTCCATATCGACACTGTGCTTTGTTTCTGTTGCGGCTTCTCTTGCAATTATTGTATGGACCAGAACGAGAAGTCTAGCATGGCTTCTTATCGTGGTTGGGGTTTTTACACTGTTTTTATCTTATACGTTTATATTGCTACAACGCTTTGGATTTTTATATTCTTTGCCTGATGTTTTTGGCTTTCCTCTTCTCGATGTACTTGTTATAAATCTGCCTATAATATTTTTTATCCTTGCTTTTATTGTTTTTCTTTTACAACATAGAAAGAAATGACTTTATCTTTATAATTATCTTTGTTTTCTTTTATTTTTAGTGCTCCTGCAGGGCAGTCTTCTTCCAATTGTCTTATAAGAATGGTCTTTGTTTCTTCTGTTATAACAGGTTTTTTTATAATAGTTATATTGTTTTTTATCTCAAAAATATCCGGTAGAGTTTCTTCACATATACCGCAGAGTATACATTTTTCTTTGTCTATATCAATCAACATGGTCTTCTCCTGCTTTTAAGATATTTATTTTTGAATATATTGACAATATGTATTATATTATGCTAGAGAAAAGTAAGAGGAGGGACAGATGCTTGCCATACTTATAGGGTTTGTATTAATAGCTTTTGGTCTTTATTTTGTTTTGCCTTTGAGTTGGACACTCAATTGGTGGAGTGATTTTCTTATTCTGCTAAAGGGAGGAATTCCGTTTTTCCTCTTTTTTATAGGACTTATTGCCATAATGGTAGGAATAGCGGATATTAAAGACAGAGCAACGGCAAAAAAGCTGGAAAAGAATAAAGATAAATAAGCACTGCACTTGACAAGATTTTTCTTGTATGAAAATATGTAACTCCATAATATGTGAATGAGGATAGGGATGAAGACTATATTTGTGAAACCGGAGACAATAAAGCAAAAGTGGTATGTGATTGATGCAGAAGGGAAGACCTTGGGTAAGGTGGCCGTACAGGCTGCTATGATCCTCAGAGGAAAGCATCGCCCCTATTATACGCCGCATCAGGCTGTAGGTGATTATGTTGTTATTGTTAATGCTGATAAAATAAAAGTAACTGGTGGTAAAGAAGAGAAAAAGCTTTATTACTGGCATACCGGTTATCCCGGTGGAATCAAGGTTGCAAGCCTTGAGAAGATGATGCAGAAAAAGCCTACTTTCCCTGTGGAAAAGGCTATAAAAGGTATGTTGCCCAAGAATCGTCTGGGAAGAGAACTTTTTAGACATCTTAAGGTTTATGCTGGTCCCAGTCATCCGCATGCAGCACAGAAACCAGAAGTTCTACAGTAAGAGGTGAGATTGTGGCTATCGATAATTTGGCTTTGACGACAGGAAGAAGAAAAACAGCAGTGGCAAGGGTCTTTTTAAGAAATGGAAATGGTAATATTGTTATCAATGGCAAGAGTCTAGACGAGTATTTTAACAGAGAAGACCATAGGATTATAGTAAAGCAGCCTCTTGTTGTTACTGATAATGAGGGAAAATTTGACCTTTATATAACTGTAAAAGGTGGCGGTATAAGCGGGCAGGCCGAGGCTATCCGTCATGGGATTGCAAGAGCACTTGCAGAGTATGACGAGACCAATGTTGCTTCTCTCAAGGCAAATAAGTTCCTAACGAGAGATCCCAGAATGGTAGAAAGAAAGAAATATGGACATAAGAAAGCAAGGAGAAGCTTCCAGTTCTCCAAGCGTTAGTCTGAGAATAGTATCTGTTACCAAAGAGGGAGCACCTTCCGGATGTATGGCTGTGCATGCGGATGATGGCTCCCTTTTGTTTTTGTCACATTCCTGTATAAAAAAGCACTCCGTAAGTGAGGGCTCTTTTTTTTATTCTAAGCAGCTTTCTTCTATTGCTGCAGAAGACGAACGGTATAGAATCAGTCTTTATGTGGACAGACTTCTCAGAAGGTTCTCCTATCCTGTGTCCGTTCTAAGGAAAAAGCTGCTTAATCGTGGCTTTTCTAAAGATGTTGTGGAGGATTTCCTTGTCAGCTTGAATAAAGCTGGTCTTGTTGATGATGAAGCCTATGCAAGGATGTGGGTGCAAAGTAGGATGGAGAAAAGCCCACTTTCTCCTGTATATCTTAAAGCAAAGCTTGTACAAAAGGGAATAGATGCAAGTGTAGCTGATAGAGTAGTCAATAGCTTGGAAGAGGATGTTGTGATGGACTCTGCTTTTGATTATGCAAAAAAACTTGCCAGGCAGGGACTGGATATAGAAAAAATTGCCTCTCGCCTTAAAAACAGAGCGTATCCATATAACATGATAAAAAAAATTTTGCATAAAATAAAAGCATAATCTTGTTTATATTTGTTATATATTTTACGATGATATAAATATGACCGCTTTTGCGGAGTTGTTATGAAAGATGATTATCTTGTAGAGGGATTTATATCAAAAAAGAATTTGCTGGAAGAAAGCAAAAAAGATCTCTACACAAGCGAGCTGTATCATAGAGTCAAAAATGATATCACCCTTCTTATGAGCTATCTGTCTTTAAAGGAAAATGAGCTTTCTTCTGATGCTGATAGGCAGGTACTACGTTCTGTGATATCCCAGTTTAAGGCTCTGACAGTAATGTATGACTTTATTGTCTCTTCTTCCAATAAAAAATTGGTTCTATTCAATGAGCTACTTGAGAGGACAATAGCTGCTACCCTTGCTATACACAGCGCTTACAGAGATATTGATATAGATTTTATGCAAGATGAGGTCTGTATGTCTTCTAGGCATGCTATGCCGCTTCTTCTGGTCTGCAACGAGCTTATTACCAATGCCATAAAGCATAGTCCTGTTGGGCACAACTTGTGCGTAAAAATAGGGCTCAAAAAAAATAGAGGTAAGGCCTGCCTTAGTATTTCTGGTGGCAATGGAGATTTTGACCCGTCTGAGAAGATGTCAGAGGGCTATGGCCTCATGCTGGTAAAGGCGCTTGCTTCTCAGGCTGACGCGGATATTAGTTTTGACCGGAGCACCGGTGCGTGGAATATAAGCTTTCTGAGTCTGTGCTGAGTGCATTTTGTTTTATTGTCTTTCCATTATTGTTTAAAAAGTCTATTTTTATACCGAACGCAGCGCATGCATATGCATACGCTGCTGCCTCCGGCGTGGATAAAAGCAGGAATAGAGATTAGATATATTCTTTTACCTGTTTGCCGAAGGCAGGAGGAGACGAGCATCTACTGTTGTTGGATGTTTTTATAGCGAGTCTCCGACGTTCGGTATGTTGTTTTTTCGGAGATAGATATTGATGAGAGATGCAAATGCTCTTTTTGTTTTCCCTCCTGTTTATGATTTTGCTCTTTATGACCTTTTTCTAAAACCTTATGGGCTTCTTAGGATTGCAGAGTGGTTTAGGTCTGCAGGCTATGATGTGCGTTTTCTAAATTATCTTGATTACGCAGATGAGGTTGTCACAGCGCTTATGGGGCAGATAAAAAGAAGGGCAAATGGTACTGGCAAGTTTTTTAAAACCCAGTGTGATTTTCCTATTGCGGGATATGGCATAGGGCGTAAATTTTACAGGTACGGGATTCCGGCCGAGAGGGCAGAGGAGCTTTTGAGGGACTGGTATGCGGATAGTGCGCCTGACGTGGTTGTGTTTCAGTCAGGGATGACCTACTGGTATCCGGGGCTTGTAGAGGCACATGCTCTTGTCAGGCGTCTTTTCCCAAATGCGCTCACTGTGACGGGAGGGATATATGCAAGTCTGCTTCCTGAGCATTGCAGAGACTTTGTGGGGACTGATGTTGTTGCGGTAGGCAGGGACGTAAAAGAGATTGTCAAGGCTATTGCTGACAGGGGCTTGCCTATCCCTTCCGGTTCTGTGCCTTATGAGCCAGCTATGGATTTCTCTGTATGGAAAGATGCTGGTGTACTGAGAATAAATACGGGATGTCCTTTTTCCTGTTCTTATTGTGCTTCTTCAGCTATTTCTTCTTATTCTTCTGGTTCGGGAGAGATGGCCTTTTCTCTTTTCTCCCGTTACAGAGAACTGCATGGCACAAGAAATTTTGCATTTTATGATGATGCGCTGCTTGTAAATAAGGAAAAAGGTATTCTTGTCTTTTTGGACAAGGTTCTATCTGCTTATGGCAGTTCTGCGGGAGAAGAGATATCGTTTTTTTTACCCAATGCAATTCACGGAAGGCTTCTTGATTATGAGCTGGCTTCTCTGCTTAAACGTGCGGGGTTTAAGGAAATAAGAATAGGTTTTGAGAGTGCTGATGATGATTTTCATAAAGAGCATGATGGCAAGCTTTATATGGAGGAGTTTGAACGGGCTGTGGATATTCTTATAGATGCTGGCTTTTTACCATCTCAGATAAGAGTATATCTGCTTGCCGGACTTCCGGGCCAGAGAAAAGAGAGCGTGGAAAAATCTTTGAGCTTCCTGGAAAATTTCCCTCTCAATATTTCTGTTGCGGAATATTCTCCTGTCCCCCGCACTTTTTTATGGGAAGAAAGCAAAAGGCTTTCTCTTTTTCCTCTGGAAGAGCCCCTTTTCCATAATAACAGCCTTTTCCCCATGCAATGGGAAGGCTTTTCTCTTGATGACCTTGCCATTATAAAGAAAAAGGTGAGGCTTAGAAATGCTAACCTATTTTCTAATCATTAAAAAAGCGCTCTTTTAGATTATCCAAAAGACCTGTAGGCTTGGTTTTTCTTAATATACCTTCCAGCATTTCTTCCATAAGATGGGTGGGATTGGCTTCTTTGTTGAGTATCCTGTATACAGCTTTTATTATGGGAACCCTGAGATTGCTGTTTTTTGCAATCCGGTATGCTTGCCTTGATGCAAAAACACCTTCCGGCAGATATCCTATTCTGTCTATCTTGCTAATAAGGTCGTCTATGTTTCTAAAGGGAGTCAAGAGGTTCTTGGTCATTATCTCTCTGCCAAAACGTCTATTTCTTCCATAAATGCTCCTACAGGTAACGTCCAAGTCTCCTACTCCAGCTATGGAAGAAAAAGTTTCCGGATGGGTTGCGCCCATTGCAATGCCCAATGTTTGTATCTCATTGAGCCCTGCGGCAAGTAAAAGCGACTCCGTATTATCACCCACAAAGCTGGTTCCAGCGTCTTTCAATGCATCCAGCACGCCAAAAGCTATTGCAATGACATTCTTGAGTGCTGCAGAGACCTGTACACCTGTTGTATCAAGAGAAGAGAAAACTAGAAGCCTCTTGGTTGTAAGTAGATTCCTTATTCGTATGCTGTTTTTTGGATTTTTGGATGCACTTATAAGCCCTGTAAGCTTCCCTCTCCCAACCTCTTCTGCATGTGATGGACCGGATACATAAACCAGATTATCTTTATAGAAAGGGGGGAGAATCTCTTCCATAGCATCCAGTATCAACTTTGGTTCGCCGAATTTATCTGGAATAAACCCCTTGGAAAATACAGCTATGACAGGCTTTCCTTTCTGTACATCCGCTGTTTTGGCAATCTGCTGAGTAAGAGAAGGGATAAAAACCGACGGAGGAACCATAAGAATATAGTCCTTTTTTGATACAGCTTCTTCTACAGAAGTAGTTGCACTTATTCTTCTTGACAATTTTACTCCGGGAAGATATCTTGTATTTTCTCCCAGATTATTAATATCTTCCGCAACTTCTTTCTCGTATATCCACAGGTTAACAGAGTAACCATTATCTGCTACAGCCTGAGCAATGGCGGTTCCCCATGCTCCACCTCCTATCACACCTACCTTTCCCTTAAATCCCGGCATACTTAGATTAACTTTCATCACCATTGCCTCCGTAAAAAAATCTTATTTTTTTTGTATTGCCGTTTATAGTAGCTAAATACTATGCTATTATCAATAAAAATTCAAATACCGGGAGACTGTATGTCTACATCCAGAATACTGATTGCTTTATTGTTGTGCAGCTTTTTTATATATCCTCAAAGCATAGAACTTCCGGGAGAACTGCTACCGGGGAAAACCGTAACAGGCAAATTGAATAATGGAGAAACAAAGATACATACCTTTGTTATTACCTCCGAATATCTTGGGTTTCTTCTACATCTTGAGGTCTCTAGGGCAGGAGTTGAGCTTATCATAAAAAAAAATACAGAGATTGTTTATAGAGAAAATCTTGCAGAGAAAAACACAACAGTAAAAATGGCATGGTGGACAAATCCTGCGATAGAACCAGGTATATACACATTAGAACTCATTTCTCAAGAAAACAGTCCCCACGATTGTCTCTACAGTCTGGACTATTATATTCTGGATAATAAACCTGATTACATAATCAATCCCGATTCTATTACTACCATAGAAATAGTTCCTGAGCAGCTTGGTTTTGCCCTCTGTGAGATATATGTTCCAGATAAAACAAACACCCTCAGAATAGATGTGCTTGATGCAGATTTTGATGCAGACCTTTTTTTATTTTCACCGGATTCTCAGAAAGAGTACTATGACTTTTCTTACAAAGCGATAAATCCCTATACAAGAGAAACCCTTATCATAGATAAACCCTCTTCCGGAAAATATAAGCTGTTGGCAGGTGACTTATCTGCAAGGTGGCCGTATTACAACAAGCTTACTCTAAGTGTAAAGCTCTCCTCTGCTCCGCCACAAAAAGTAAAGGAGAGAAAAATGTCTTATACCGGTAATAGCCTACCATACGCAGTCATAGAAATCTTCTCAGGCTCATCATCTGGTACAGGCGTTATAATAGCACCACAATACATACTCACAGCTTCTCACGTAGTATCTGACAGAGCAGTCATAGCCGTAAGCACTGATAGAGCAAAACCCGCTATAGAAACCCTCAGAGGGGAAGTCGTATACAGAGACACAATCGCGGACCTTGCACTAGTAAAGATCACAGCAGGTTTCTATGACCAACTCGATTTGCAACTGGTACCTCCTCCGCTTGTCTTGTCTGATACGGATCCCTCATATATGACAAAGTACACGGTATGGGGATACTCCAGCGATATCAGTATAACAAGCAGAGCAATCATCTCGTGTATAGGAGCCTCTGTAGCCGGTTATGAGCATGCAAGCCCGCTGGGAAAAGACCTTGAGCTAATAAGATTGGATACCGCTACACCTCCGGGGTTCTCGGGTGCACCCCTATTGGATTCTGATAAAAAAATAGCAGGAATCATAATACAAACCTTAGAAGGAGATGAAAAAAGCATCACTATTGCAGTCCCAGCCTGGTATATAAAAAACTTTCTTAAAAAAGCCGGCATAAAATTCTAAAACACACAATACCGAACGCGCCGGGAGGCTGGCGCATCCCGGCGCTGCCTTTGGCATAAGAAAAAACAGCTTATAGACCGGTGATACAAGGCCCATACGGAGAAAAGATGGCAAAAATAATCTATAAAGATGAACACTGTATAATAGCAAACAAAGAAGCTGGCGAGCTTGTTATGGACACTGGAGACAAAACAGCAGGACTTGTAAAGGAACTACAGAAGGAAGGAGGAAACATATATCCTGTAAACAGGCTGGATAGACCTACTAGCGGGCTCATTATCTTTGCAAGACACAAAAAAGCAGCCTCCCTGTTATCTGCACAGTTTGCCCAAAGAGCAGTCTGCAAACTTTACTGGGCAATCCCCGACAGCCCTCCACCTCTTCCTAAAGATATGCTGGAGAACTATATACTAGAAAACAAAAAGCTCAATAAATCCTATATACTGGACAAAAAAAAGAAAGGAGCAGAATATGCAAAAATGGCCTATCAAGTTATAGGATCGGGGAAAAAATATGTCTTTACAGTTATCAGACTTTTTACTGGAAGACACCATCAGATAAGGGCACAGCTTGCAGCACAAAACTCACCCGTAAAAGGCGATATAAAATACGGTTCCAGAAGAACTACGAGCTTTGGAGGCATCTATCTTCATTCGGCATTTCTCAGTTTTCTCCATCCTATTACAGGTAAGAAGGTAGGTGTTTTTTCGCTGCCCCACGATGACGTCTTATGGAATGAGTTTAAAAAACAGGATTGGACTTTTCTGCAAAAATCCGTTTACGGTTTTTGGGAAGAAGGAGAAGACTATCAAGAACTGTTTTATCAGGCACGAAAAAATCCCGAGAAATTAGTCTCAATCCAGTTCTGATATTTCTTTTCCCAGGAAATTCTGAACAAAGTGTAAAAAACTATGAGAATCTCTTGGCTTGCTAAATATATATCCCTGGATATTATTGCAACCCTCTTCCAGAAGAAAATTGAGCTGTCTTGGAGTTTCCACACCCTCTGCTATTGTTTTGAGGGAGAGCTCATTTGCAAGAGAAATGATTGACTTGATTATTGCCCTATCATATTGATTGTTCTCCATATCCTTTATAAAAGACCTGTCTATCTTGAGCACAGAAAAAGGAAAAGTCTTTATATAGTTGAGAGAAGAATACCCTGTACCAAAATCATCAAGCGAAAAATGTATTCCCATTTGTCTTATTTCTTTCATTTTTTTTATGGATGATATAGGATCTGCCATTACCACATTTTCTGTTATCTCAAGAGTGATATGCTCGGTATCTATATTCCTGCTCTCAGCTATTTTTTCTATGGTTTGTTTTATATCCGTATTATTAAACTGAACAGGCGATAAATTGATAGATATACTCGGTTTTGCAAGGCCTAGTTTTTTCCATTCATTGAGAGTATCTGCTGCGGCATATAAAACCCATGTCCCAAGAAGAGATATTATGCCGGTTTCCTCTGCAATTGGTATAAACTGTCCGGGCAGTAACAATCCCTTTTCTGGATGATGCCATCTTATGAGAGCCTCTGCATCTATGTGATTGATTATCCACTTTCCCCTATGGTTCTTTCTCAGCTCTATTATAGGCTGAAAAAAAAGCTCAAACTGTTTTTTTATCTCCAGTATTGCTTGTGATTCCAACGACTTTAACAAAAACTGATGAATGTCCATTCTTTCTACAACTTTTTTTCTCATCTCTTCCGTATATATTGAGAACTGTGATTTTGTTTCTATACAATGCTCAAGAGCGATATCTGCATTATGCAGAAGAGTGCGGGAATTAAAACTATGATCAGGATATATCGCTATACCTATATGAGCTCCTGTTGCTATGTGATAACCAGAAAATATGTGAGGCCTTTTTATATGCTCGGATAGTTGCAAGGCGAAATCTTTTATTTTATCGGGATTATCCTGTCCCCTAACAATGGCTATAAACTCATCTTCTCTTGTATGATAGATATAATTGTCTTTTCCTATGAGATGTCCTATTCTCATCCCTGTTTGGTACAGTATCCATTCTGACATAGTGGGTTTAAGAGTTTTGGACAGCATGTTAAAGGATTTATCAAGCTTTATTATGTATACGCAGAGTTTCTCTTCTTCTTTTGCCTTTCTAAGAATAAATGGCATTTCTTGTTTCATTCTATAGTGATTGGGCAGGCCTGTTATTGGATTGAGAGATATTCTATCTTCTGTACGTCTTTTTTCTTTTTTGTGAGTTTCCAAAAGCTCTTTAAGCTTCTGGTTTTGTGCCATAAGAAAGCCTACTTTTTTTTCCAGAAGAGCATTTTTATTCCTCAGACCGGATATTTCTTCTTTTATATCATCCGGAATATCCTGTCTCTCTGTGATATTGAGAGCTATTTTTTCTTTTATCTTGTTGCTCGTATTTATAGGCTCATTTTCTGCCACTGCCCAAATCTCCGCCAAACTCCTTATAAAGGAGACTAGGCTGAATCCCCGTATTGTGCTGGTATTTACCACTCTTATAGGGATCATAGTCTCCTTCTATAGTATGATAGTATATCTGGCAGATTTCAACACCTGGATAAATTTTTATTGGCTGTACGCAAAAAATCTCCAATGTCCAATATCCGCAGAATCCCACATCACCAAATCCTGCTGTTACATGAATAAATAGTCCTAGCCTTCCTATAGAAGAACGGCCTTCCAGCATGGGAACCAAATTTTTTGTCTCTGTATATTCCATGGTTCTTCCCAGATATAGCTTACCTGTTTCAAGAAGAAGGCCATCATCTGGTATAATTATGCGCTCTGTGGGATTATTTTTGCGCATATCCAGCTTGTTATCGGAATAAACAAGAAGTTCGTTATGAAGGCGTAGGTTATAGCTGTTGGGATTGAGCTGTTTTTCCAAAAACGGATCTATTATTATATCCGTTCCCAGTCTTTTTTTTATTTCTTTTCCTGATAGTATCATAATTGGTTCATTCTACATTGATATTATCTAAATCTCAAGTATACAATCTTTTATTTTGCCTTAGAGAATAACATATAAAATCTATGTTGATCTTGCCGGCTTGTGTGCACGGATTTTTCCCGGAGTCGTGATTGGCATAAGGATTAATAAAGATACTGGTATATTCTGCAGCATCTTTTTCTATCAGCTGATATGCCGACGGGATTATAAAATCATGAGCTTCTGCTGGGATATTTATTTCTTTTATACCGTTTTTATATCTTTTCTCTGCAAGCTTTTCTTTATCCGACATAGGCTCTCTGTAAGGAATAAAGAGTTCTTTGTATCCTATACCTGCCCTTTCTATTCCTGAGCTTAGTTTCATCCCCATTATACGGGTATGCCTTAGAAAATACTTATATAGAGGGTGCAATATTCTTATAAGGCTGTTCTTTGATTCCAGTAGAGAAAAAATAAGCTCGTCCATGGAGTTGTTGCAGCTTATTATGGAAGTCATAGGTATATCCTGTTTTGTACTGTTTACCAAAGAAAGGCTGCTATAACAATCCGCAAACCTTGCAGGCGACAGATCAAAAAAAGCGGTATCAGGATTGTTTTCCAGTCCCGACAGCCATCTATTAAGGCTACTTACAAGGCCATAAACAGGTTTTAAATCCCTATTTTTTTTGCTGTCTTCCATAAGAGCACTCAGAAAAGCTTGTACATCTTTAAAATCTATATTTTCTTGCAGATATTTTATGGTAGCAGGAATTCTGGACGGGGTTAATGTTGCAAGAGAATATATGATGCTTATAAGCTTATCTGTTATTCTTTCTTTGTTTGTAGGGTCTGCTACAGGAGAGCCGTAATGAGGAGTGGATATTGTTATAAGTCCACTTATGAGCCTTTTCTTATATATCCTTTTATCCGCAAAGGCAAGATAACGTGCAACCAGTCCTCCCTGACTGTAGCCTATGAGTATGTTTATTGTGTCTTTATCACTCTGTTCTTCTATTAATCTATAATAACCTTTCCCCTCAGGAGTCAGCATTTTGACATCTCTGTTTTGTTTCCAAAACTCATGGGGGGCGCTTGTTTTATACACGTTAAGATACTGTTTTTTTATGTTGTTAAGAAGTGTTTTTACTTCTTCATCTGTCCCAGATGGCGGGGTTATAAGGTCGTAACCCAGACATTTTACAGGTATGGGGACAAAGTATTCTTGATCGGGCATAAGGTTTTGGGTTGTATGGTTTTTTGCTTTTCTTGTTGCTATCTCAGAATTAGGAAATACAGAAAGAAGTTTTTTCCTGGAATCTTCTTTGGAGAAAAGCTGCACGCTTGCGTTTATCAACCAGAACTTGTATTTCTTCATATACTACCTTTTATAATTTTATAAAAAATATTGAACAAGAGGTTCTAGTAGAAATCTTTGCCAGTTTGTTTTTTCTTCTTGCAGAAGATTATCTGGTATGTTTATGGCTTTTATTGTCAATTTTGTTTTTTTGCCCCATGGGTTTACAAGTATTTCTATCTCCGAGTCTCTCATCTGTGGTTGATAATCCGATGTTCTCCATGTATGTTTTATATAAGAGGGTTCTTCTATTTCTATAATTATACCCTGCCCGTATCCGTTCCATACTGCTATTATCCCTTGTGTCCATGGCTGTATCTCTGCCTCGCATCCTGTTACTTCTGCATAGTCCGTACCTGTTGTAAGTACCTTAAAGACCTTGTGAGTCGGAGCAGGAACTATTGCCTCTAGTATAAATGATTCCACCTCTCCTCCTGTTATAGTGGAATATGTATATAAAAGGCTATGCCGTTATCTGCTCCGCTCTATACTATAAGCATATAAAAAGATAAAACATGGTCAAGCAAATAAGGTATATCACAGCAGAAAATTTAAAAGCTCTTTTAGGTTCTTTATAATAAGATATTCTTCTGTTTTGTTTTTTTCTTCATACAGAGGGTTATACCAGCATGCATCCATACCTGCCATGAGTGCACCTTTTATATCTGCAGTAAGATTGTCTCCTACCATAAGGCTTTCTCGGGAGATGACCTTTGCAATAGAAAGTGCCATGCGAAATATTCTCTCATCGGGTTTTGCGCAACCGGCTTCCTCGGATGTTATAACAGCATCAAAGTAGGCATAAAGTCCGGATGCTCTTAGTCTTCCTTCCTGTGTTTTTGCAAGTCCGTTGGTGAGGAGTATAAGTTTGTATTTGCCATGCAAAGCCCTTATTGTTTCTTCTGCTCCGCTAATGAGGAAGCCGGTTTTCTTAAGGTGCTCAAGATAGGTTTTGCTCAACTCGAGGGCTTCTTTTTCAGAAAGGCCTGGGAATGTTTTTGTAAAACGTTCTATCTTTAACCTTTCTATTTTGATATTGCCCTGTTCCAGACGGTCCCACAGGCTTTTGTTTATTTTTCTATATGTTTCTATTGTCTTGCCGGAAAAAGCAAGATTGTGTTCTAAGAATGTATTTTTGAGAGCCCATTCTTCTGCTCTGTTATAATCAAACAATGTGCCATCCGCGTCAAAGCAGATGAGCCGGTATTTTTTACCTGGCATCAAAGAATTCCACTTGTTTTTTTGCGGCTCTTGCCTGTTCTCTTGCCAGCCAGGATTCGTAAGAAAATATAGGACTGGTTGCTTTATCCAGCATGTCTATTACGTCCTCGGGTAAGTCAGAATCTTCTATCTCTATATCTTTTTCAAACTGTTCTATTGTTCTTGCGCCTATTATTACAGAGCTTATTTCTGAGCGGGAAAGGTTCCATCCTATTGCAAGTTTATACGGTGGTATTCCGCTTTTTTCCGATATCTCAAGTACTCTGTCTGCTATTTTCTTGCCTCTCTCGTGCCAGAATCTCACTCCGTCAGTTTTTTCCCTATAGGAAAAACGGGTTCCTTCTACCGGCTTCTCCATACCTTTGTATTTTCCAGTAAGCATTCCTCCTGCGAGTGGGCTATATGCAAACAGTCCCGTGCCAAAAGCCTTGGCCGCAGGGAAGAGTTCTTCTTCTGGTCCTCTGTGTATTAGATTATAGAGATACTGTCCCGCAGATATGGATATGTACCCGTTTTTTTCTGCCATGACACATAGCCTTGTATATTCCCATACTGGAAAATTGCTAACTCCGGCGTATCTTATTTTTCCCTGTTTGTATAGAAAATCCAGGGCATGGAACATCTCCTCCGGTGGAACGGTAGGATCCGGAAGATGAAGATAAAATAAATCAAGATAGTCTGTGCCAAGTCTCTTGAGACTTTTATTGCATGCATCTATGAGATGTGCTCTGGATAATCCCTGATGATTGGGATCCTGTGATACGGGAAAACCAGCCTTGGATGCAAGTATGATTTTATCCCTCTGTGCGTTTTTTAAGAATTTTCCCACTATTATCTCGGATAGACCGCCGGCATATACGTCTGCTACGTCTATACAGTTTCCGCCTGCATCCAGGTATCTGGAGATTATTCTCATGGAAGTTTTCTCGTCACAGCCCCAGTTGCTGGCACCAAATGTCATAGTCCCTAGAGTAAGTCTGGATACTCTTAACCCTGTCTTACCAAGAAGCCTGTATTTCATATATTCCTCCTAATTTCTTTTTCTCTCCGCAAGAAGCAGAATAGTCTTTAGCTCTGTTGTGTTTTTTGCCTCAAGCCAGTCATTGGTAAATATATCCGTTTGCACAATCTGTGCTATAGCCATAAGGGCTCTCAGGTGCATATCTCTCTTATCTTTGGAGCCGGCAAGACAGAATGCTGTGTATACGGTCTGATTATTTTCCCACTTGATGCCTTCTTTGTTTCTTATGATAAATATGTCAAAGAAGTTTTTTCCTTCTATAACTATATGAGGTATTGCATGTGGTACTGCTATGCCTGGGAATATGATAGTAGATGCCTGCTGTTCTCTGGCAAAGAGCTTTTCTCTTGCCTTTTCTTTTTCTATGGGAAGCCTTTCTGATATTGCCTCTGCAAATATATCAAATATTTCCTGAATATCGGATGGTCTGTCCATATCCAGTATCCATGCGTTCTTTATAAGTCTGTCTATCTCATCTTCTTTTATATCTTGTCTTTCCAGAAGTATTGTGAGGAGTTCTTCTTCCAGATCGTTTCCTGCAATCTCTTGATTTGTGATATTAGCTAGCATGTGCAAAAAGGCGGATTTTTTTCCTGCTTGATTTCTTGCATATACCACATACCATATAAGACAAAGCACTATAACCACTGCGGATATCGCCATAGTAAGAGAACCCATATCTATTATGAGGATTATGTAAACTACCACGCTCAGTGCCTGCAATATAGGGAAAAACGGACTTTTGAAGGTTGGTCTGTAGTTGGCAAGCCCCGAGTATCTCATAACGATTACAGAGAGATTTGTCAGTATATAGGTCAGAATCATAAAAAGCGATGCAACTTTGGCAAACTTTTCTATGGAGAGGCCTGCCACTATGGATATGATTATGGCTGATGTGATTATTATGGAAAAAACAGGGGTTCCTGTCTTCTTACTGACCTTGCCAAAGATAGGCGGCAAAAGTCTGTCTCTGGACATGGACATGGGGTTCCTCGATGCTGTCATTATGCCCGCATTTGCAGTAGTTATAAAGGCAAGAAGAGCAGCCCCTGCTGTTACCCAGATTCCTGGCTTTCCTGCAAGATATCCTGCTGCTAGTGATATTGGTGTATAACTTGTAGAAAGCTCTCTGTGTGATAGTATGCCCTGTGTTACCAGTACTGCCAGCACGTATAGAATCAAAGTTATCACAAAGGATGCTATGATTCCTCTCACAAGGGTTTTCCCAGGATCTTTTACCTCCTCTGCTATGCTTGCGACTTTGGTGATGCCGCCGTAAGAAATAAAGACTGTTCCTGCTGCACCCAATATGTTTGCCCATTTACTTTTTGGTGCTTTTGTAAAGTAAGAAAAATCCATGGCTCTGTAGCCTATAAGTATGTACGCACTTATAATAAGGAGAAGGACTGCCACCATGATAACCTGTGCTTTTCCCGATGACTCAGTGCTGATTATATTTAGAAAAGTAAAGAAAACACAGGCTCCTATTGCTATCAGTTTTATCTGTGTCTCTCCGAGCTCTGGGAATATAAGGGTTGCAAAGGTTCCTATACCTATGAGAGCAAAACCGGATTTAAGGCTTATGGCTAGCCAGTTGGTTATGCCAGCTATTATTCCTGCAGGAGTGCCCAGTATTCTTTCTACGGTTACGTAGTTTCCTCCTGCTCTAGGCATGGCTGTGGACAGCTCAAGTTGGGAGAATACGGCAGGCAAAAGCAGGATTCCTGCAATAAGATAGGATAGGCTTAGACCTGCTCCTGATTCCTGGTATATTATGCCGGGTAGGACAAAAAGTCCGGAACTTATCATAGCTCCGGTTGCAATGCTAAATACCTCAAGGGTTCCCAGTTCTTTCTTTAACATGATAGAATTATAAAACAGCTTTATTGGAAAAGAAAAGGGGGATAGGAAAAGTTGTATGCAGTTTGCCGGCGGTGGGACTCGAACCCACACGAGCTTGCGCCCAACAGATTTTGAGTCTGCCGCGTCTCCCAGTTCCGCCACGCCGGCTTTGTTCCATAGATTATATGCTTTTTATATGTCTGTCAATCTTTGCAATATGCGATTTTGAGCTGTTTTGTCTGTCTTTTGGTATGACAAATCCTGTTGTAACCTCTGTATTTTATTTTGTGGGTGTCCCCTGTGTATCCTCTATGCTGTCAAGCTGTAAGAGAATTTGTCTTGCCTGGTCTTCTGCCTGCTTTTTTATTTCTTCCAGTGGTATTATATCCTCATAATTGGCAAGTATAAACTTGCTTATTTCCCTGTACTGCTCTGCACTGAGCCTTATATCGGGAAAATCCTTATCCATTATATTTTCCTCTATACGGGCCTCAATAATCTCCGCTTTGCCAAGCTGTCCTTGCTGTGGTATGTCTTTGTATCCTGCCCTAATCAAAAGCTCTGTTATAAAAAAGTCTGTAGGGTTTTTATCAAAAGGTCTGCCAAGCCTATCCAGTTTGATATACACTCTGATATTCTTCTCCTCTTCCTTTGATAGCGGAATCTTTTCTGCTGCTTTTTTCATTATATTATGATATGTCTCTATGCCTCTGCCTGCAGGCAAAAAATCATGGGGAAATACAAGCTTGATTCTGTATTCTGCTGTTATAAGCTCTCTTAGCTTCCTTTCTTCTATAAGCTGGAGGGTCATTATTTGCTGAAATCTCTGCGGTCCCATATCATAGAACGCCGCAAAAACTGTCAGGATTATAAGCATAAGCAAAAACGGGATTAGCTTGAGAGTTTTCATCCTTTTATCCCCTGTCCTTGTATTATGACTATTATGTCTCTGTATCCCTGCTTTCTCAGCCAGTCCGACAGAATCTCTATTGCATTGTTCTCTGCCTTTTTCAGTATGCCGTCAGAGATTGCAGCCTGCTCAATTTTTGCCTTATTACTGCCTATCTTTTCTATTATTTCATTGAGATTGTATGCATTACGTCTGCCAAAATATTGGTCAATGCTTGTTTCTTCTGCGTCCAGAGTCGTAATTCTTGCGGAAGGTATTATAAGTTTGATTGCCAGAAGATTAATCCCGGTCCTTTCTGCTCTAATATCCTGCATGTCGATACCTGCTTTGACTTTATAATTGATGGAGAAGAGCAAAGGCGTATCGGTGTTAAAAATCCTTGCAAGGAGGTTGGGGTCTGTTATGTATACCATATCTCTGTATGTGTAGCTGTAGGTCTCCAGAACTGCGGTTCTTTTGAGCATATATTCTATTTGCTCGGGTGCAAGTCTAGGGATACAGCCTGTAAGTGAAGCCATTATCATAACGGATAGGACAAGAACACGTTTTTTTTTCATACGAATATTATAAACGGCTTTTTGTGTTTTTACATGTGCTTTTTCTCTGTGCTGTCTTTATAAAAAATATATTATACCGAACGCAGCCTATGCTGTGCATAGGCTGCTGCCTCCGGCGATAAGAGAAGCAAAAGTTTTTTGTCATATTTGTGCCGAAGGCAGGAGGGAGCGCAACCCTGCTCTCATTTTTTCTTTTTGGGTTGCGGTCCCGACGTTCGGTATAAACTTGGTTTTGTTGTGTTTCTGTGTCTGGATTGTTTTTGCCCTGCCATGTTAGTATAAAAAAAAATGTAGGGGAGTTTATATGCTGTGTATACCTGCAATTGATTTACTTGGCGGTCGTTGCGTAAGGCTAAGGCAGGGACGGTATGACGATGTTACTATTTATGATGATAATCCGCTATCAAGGGCGCTGTCTTTTGTGAGAGCTGGGGCAAAGCGGATTCATATTGTGGATTTGGATGCTGCGAGGGGGGAGCCTTCTGAGAAAAACCGGAGGGTAGCTGCGGAGATTGCAAGGGAGGCTGGCTGCGAGATTGAGCTTGGAGGGGGAATAAGAACAAGACGGGATGTTGAACTTCTTCTTGAGGCGGGGGTGGACTACTTGATCTTAGGTACCGTGCTTGTAAAGAATCCTTCTGAGGTTGAAGAGTGGGTTTCCGAGTACGGGAATTTTTTTATAGCTGGTATCGATGCGCGTGATGGATTGGTAAAGATAAGCGGCTGGGAAGAGGGGAGCAGCCTAAGTGATATTGAGCTTGCAAAGAAAGCAAAGACTATGGGGCTTTGCGGGGTGGTTCATACCAATATTGCGCGTGATGGCATGCTTACAGGTCCGGATATAGAGAGGAGCATTGTTGTAGCCGAGGCTTCCGGGCTTCCTGTTACTGTTTCCGGCGGGGTGTCTTGTATGCAAGATGTCCGTAGGGCATGGGATAGCCGGCACAGGGGACTTGGCGGTATAATACTGGGTAAAGCAGTGTATGATGGTAGGATAGACCTTACTGAGGTCTTTTCTGAGTTTCCTCAAGAGTAGTTTATGCTAGGCATGTGTTATTTTAGCAGGGAGAATTGTTATGGATAAAGATATAAAACCGGCGGTTTGTGTTGATAGTGATGGCAGGTTTGTATATGCTTGCTTTCAAAACGAGAAGGCAAAGAACAAGAGTCTGGAGCAGGGGGAATTGTGGGAGTATCTTCCCGAGGGGGGCAGGGTTCTTCCCGTGGAGGGGATACGCATAAAGAAGGTTTCCGAAAAACAAGGATGGATTGAGCTGCTTACGGATTCCGTAAAAGGGGATAGTTCAGGTGAAACTGTGCAGAAAGAGAAGATATCTGCTGCAGGGACTGTTCTCGAAAAGCTGGAACAGATTATAAAAAAGAGACGTCAGGAGATGCCAGAGGGTTCGTATACAAGCCATCTTTTTTCCAAGGGCGGAGAAAAGATAAGGAAGAAAACCGGAGAAGAAGCTGTGGAACTTATCCTTGCAGCCAAGAAAGAAGAGATAAGTTATGAGGCTGCAGATCTTATCTACCATCTTATAGTTCTTCTTGTCTGGGAGGATATTCCTTTGTCAGATGTGCTGTCTGAGCTTGAAAGCCGCTTTTAAAAGCTTATAATTAAGAATATGGCAAAGTGTAAAAAGGGATTTTTTATTCCTGTTTTTTTTGTTTTTTTGTTGGCTTTCTTTTTTGCAGGCTGCAAAGAGGATGATAAGGTTGTATATAAAATAGTTTTTCTCCTTCCTTTGGGAAGTCATGAACTTGCCAATCTTGCAAACGATATGAGGTACATTGCCGGAGAGTTCTATAAAAAGAAAGTAAAAGATAACCCTGTTCTTAAGGAAAAGGGTGTTTCTGTAGAATTTGAGTATATAGATACGATGGCGGATGCTGCTTTAACAGTGGATAGGATGAGGGCTTTTATTATACATAACCCTGATATTCTTGCTTTTATGGGTCCTGTGCTATCACGCACTGCAATACCTGCGGGTTCGATTGCTCAACAGGTTGGTATCCCCATGATATCCTCGATGGCAACTCATCCTTCTGTCACAAAAAATAGAGGATACGTTTTCGCCATGTTACCTGATAATCTGCTACAGGTGCGTGCGCTTGTTAGGTTTGTAAGAGAAAATCTTGGTGTGCATAATGCTGCGGTTGTATATGATCCCAAAGATGATTATAGCAGAGATATGGCTGATTATTTTAAGAGAATTTTCCCCGCAACAGGCGGAAAAATCAGCGGTTTTTTTGCTGATAGTGTATTGGATAGTAATGTTGTTTCTTCTATAAAATCTCAGGGCGTAGAGGTTGTATTTGCCCCTCTCTTTGGCAATAACCTTTTATCCGTATATAATATTCTTAAAAATAGCGGGTTTGGCGGTACTATGATTGGAGGAGATAGCTGGGACAGTGTGGATGAGTCTGTTTCCAATGTTGTGGATGGGTATTTCTCTTTTTTTTGGGACGGTGCTTTTTATGAGAGCGAGTCCGCAGACTTTTTTATAAATCTCTCCGAGACCAAGCCTGAGCTAAAGAATGGGTTTTATAATACTGTTTTTTGCGACAGCCTGTTTTTTCTGCTCGAAGGGCTTGAGAATATGGATATTCCATCTCCCAAGAATCTAAGGGATGTTCTGTCAAGTTATATAGGTGGAAATATCAGAAAGTTTGCTGGGATTCTTGGTGACTACAGAATGGATAAGGTAGGGAAAATAACGGGTAAGATATACATATACAAAAGGATGGGAGGTAAAGACCAGCTGGTTGTAGAAATAGACCCTTTGGAGTAGTACTTGAAACAGGAGCTTTTTAAAAAAACAGACCGCTTTTTTAAGAGAACCCGACTCTGGGTTGCCTCAATAATTATTATAGCTAACATCCTGGCTTTATGGCTTCTTGTCTTCTATGCAAGATATTATATGGCTCTCAATATGCAGCGTGCTATACGTGTTGCAGAGGCAGAGGCAACAGAGCTTGTTGTCCAAGGTCACTACGAAGCAAAAATGCTGGTTTCTATTCCCGGTATGAGAGATATTCTATCTTCCTCGGATAATGATGTTATTTCTACTGCATTAGAGAGTATTGTCTCTGACTCCGGAGTATTTTCTTCTGCTGTGTTGATTACCAAAGCAGGAATCAGCCTTTTTTCTACGGATGAGAGGTTCCATAAGGCTGCTTTATGGAGAGAGCCTTATTATAAGCATATTGCTGTAAAAAAAACTGGTGAACTTTTTACTTATGGTGTTTATTTTTCTCCTGTCTTTTTTGAGCCTGCTTGTGTCTATATCTATATAGTACCCAACTCGGATAGGGCTCTTGTCTTCTATCTGGATATGACTGAGTTTAGAAAACGGGCACTTTATGGTTATAACTCTGCTTTTAATGTGGATATCTTTTTTACGGATCTTCTGGGGTATCCTTTTTTATCAGAGGATTTTGACGAGAATTCTGCTGGTTATGAGAAATTCCTGGTTTCAAGGGGTTACGGGATTGGCTCTTACACGGATAAAAAAGGTATAAGCTGGTTTTTTTCTTTTAAATGGCTGGATGATATCTCCATGTTTGTTATAACGCGAGTAAAAAAGGTGGATTTTTTATCCATGTTGTGGCCTCTTGCAGGTTCTTTGTGGTTTTTTTCTGTACTTGTTTTTATAGGCTATAGTGTATGGAACAGCAGAATATATTTGCATCTTGTTTTGCCTCTCAGGAAGCTTGTTATAACATCTTCTGTTATTGCAGAGAAAAAAGGCGATAACAGCTATGAAGATGAGATATCGTTTATAGATGCTGCTGTCAGAAAGGGGCTTATAGAAAGAGCTGGTGCTATCTCTTTTCCTATACCGCTTGTTTTTATTGTAATGGAGGCTTCTGGTAAGGTGCTCAAAAAGGGTGGGCAGCTTGCTTCCTATTTTATAAACCTTGAGGAGGGGGATTCTTTTCCGTCTCAGGTTGCGGAGCCTTCTGCCTTTGAAAACGATGTGGCAGTTCTCAAGGGAGGGCAAAAGCAGGTTGTTGTTTCTTATTCTGTTTTTTCCGATAATGGAACTCAGCCTGTAGAGGGGGTTATGGTTATGCTGCCTGATAGCAACAGGCTGCTTCTTCTTCTTACTGTTTCCAGAGATTTTGTAAGTGATGAGTTAAACAAGATGTATCTTTTGGAGACTATGGGTAATGTCCTAGGCTCTGTTGCTGATTCTTTTTCCAATATTCTTACGGGTATCAAGGGTAATCTGGATTTGTTGATAAGGGACAAAGAGCTTTCTTCGATTGATAATAACAGGGTTGATGCCATCTTGTCCGAGCTTGCCCGTGCTGGAAAGATAAGCCGACAGCTTCTTGCTTTTTCCAATGGCATGTCTTTTAGACCGGAGAATGTTGTTCTAAGCTCTATTCTTTCGTCTGCTCTTTCTTCTCTATCGGATGAGAGAAGAAAGAGGGTGGATGTCATCTCCGATCCTTCCATAGAGTTGAAGCTTGATGAGACACTTTTTTCTCATGCTCTTTGTAATGTTTTTGATTTTATTTTTGCCCGGCTTTCTTCTTCGCGTGTTGAGGTCAGAATTTTTATGTCAGGCAACAGGCCTGTTTATGGTGCGCCTGAGGGTGATTATATCTGTATAAGTATTTTTGCTCGCTCTCTTTTTATATCCGAAGAAGAGGTGAGATGGATTTTTAAGCCTTATGAAAAGACTGGTTTTTCTGTTGAGCTCCTTGGTATGCCCGTTGCCTATCAGATTCTAAAGCGTCATAAGGGTTATATGCTTTTTAATTCTCATCTTGATGGTACCAGTATAGACATGTTTATTCCGGAGTAGGAAGAGGCTGCCATATTGACAGCCTCTTGTTTTTATTATAGTGCCTGTGTTATCAGGTTTCCCATCTCTTCTGTGCCTACCTTTTTGCAGCCTTCACTGTGGATGTCTGCTGTTCTGTATCCTTCTGTAAGTACTTTGTCAACTGCTTTAAATATTCTGTTGCCTGCTTCTTCCTGCCCGAGGCCGTAAATGAGCATCATGGCAGCGGAGAGTATTTGTGCTATGGGGTTTGCTATTCCTTTTCCTGCTATGTCAGGTGCAGAACCTCCCGCAGGTTCGAAGAGTCCAAATATTGCACCGTTGTCTGTGGTTTTTTCTCCCAGGCTTGCACTTGGCAGCATTCCTAGTGATCCTGTTATCATGGCGGCTTCGTCTGATAGTATGTCGCCAAACATGTTGCCGCAGAGAAGCACGTCAAATTGTCCGGGGTTTTTTACGAGCTGCATTGCTGCGTTATCAACATACATGTGGCTCAGTTCTATATCTGGATATTGTTTTGCAATTTCTGTTACTGTTTCTCTCCAGAATACCATTGTGCTGAGTACGTTGGCTTTGTCTACAGAGCAGACTTTTTTGTTTCTTTTTTCTGCAGCTTTAAATGCGCTGTGTGCGATTCTCTCTATCTGTTCTCTGGTGTAAAGCATGGTGTCAAAACCGCGGTCTTTTTCTTTTCCTTTGGGTTGACCGAAGTATATGCCGCCTGTCAGTTCTCTTACTATGAGTATGTCAAATCCTTTGCCTATTATCTCTGCTTTTAGCGGGGATGCGTCTGCAAGCTGAGGAAAGACTATCGCAGGTCTCAGGTTGGAAAAAAGGTCAAACATTTTTCTGAGAGGAAGCAGTGCTCCTCTTTCTGGTTGTTTTTCTGGAGGGAGGTTTTCCCACTTGGGGCCGCCTACAGAACCAAAGAGTATTGCATCCGCTTTTTTGCAGAGTTCTATTGTGCTGTCAGGTAGAGGGGTGTCGTGTTTGTCTATTGCACATCCTCCCACGTCTGCTTCTTCTGTTTCTAGTGAGAAGTCGTAAATTGTTTGTAGTTTCTCCAGCACTTTTAATGCTTGCTTCATCACTTCTGGGCCTATCCCGTCTCCAGGTAGTACTGCTATCTTGTATGTTTTTGCCATTGTTGCCTCCGTGTTTTTTTATGTGTCGAGGATAGCATATTAACGGGGGCTTGTTAATGTGCTTTTTTATGCTGATGTGTTGTTTTGTATGCCGCAGGCAGGGCTTGCCGCAGCTCTTTGTATGTTTTGCTTTTTTTTGCTGCGGCTAAGCCCGTTCGGTATGTGGTCTTTTTCTTATGGGGTTTTCAAAGGGGCAGGGGATGTAGATCGCATGCATGCCTTCCTGGTTGTTTATTTGCCAGAGGAGTGAGATTTCCTGGGGGGTGCATGAGCAGATGAGTTTTATTTCTGCTTCTTTTTTGCGGGTGTCGGTTGTGCAGAGTATGCCGTTGAGTGTGATGTCCTCAGTGCTGCCAAGCCAGATGTCAACTTCCGCGCCGTCGCTGCCTCCTGTGCCGGCAAGGTATCCGTAATCCAGGGGATAGGTAAAGTCCGGGTAGTCTGGGTGTATGAAGCCTCGAGGTCTGTCTATGATAATGTCAGATCTTTTTAAAAGTTCTTGCAAATCTTCCCAGAAATAGGGATTGTTTTGCCTCTCAGGGCTAGTCAAGTTTTTCATATCATTGTATCCTATAGGTATAAATTGTATACAAAAGGCTTTTAAATAGTTTTTTATTAAGCCTTTTGAAAGTCTGACAAGGAGTTGTTTATGGATAAAAAGGCACTGGAAAAGATTGCTCTTTCCGTGAGGAGTCTTTCTATGGATGCCGTGCAGGCTGCAAAGTCGGGACATCCGGGGCTTCCTATGGGAGCTGCTGAGATTGGTGCGGTGCTTTTTGGCAGTGTACTCAATATAGATCCTTCTGCACCAGGTTGGATTAACAGGGACCGTTTTGTGCTTTCTGCGGGGCATGGTTCCATGTGGCTCTATTCTCTCCTCTTTCTTGCAGGATACAAGCTTAGCTTGGATGATATCAAGGGGTTTAGGCAGCTTGGGTCTTTGACACCGGGGCATCCTGAGTACGGGCATACAGATGGTGTGGAGACTACTACAGGGCCTCTTGGACAGGGCTTTGCTAATGCTGTTGGTATGGCTATAGCTTCTGAGCATCTTGCTGCGAGGTTTAATACCGACAAGCATAAGATTATAGATAACTATACTTATGCTCTCGCTGGTGATGGTTGTCTCATGGAAGGGGTTTCTTCTGAGGCTGCGTCTCTTGCGGGTCATCTGGGGCTTGGAAGGCTGATTGTTATTTATGATTCCAATAATATTACGATTGAAGGTAAAACAGAGCTTGCTTTTACAGAGGATGTTGCAGCCCGCTTTTCTGCTTATGGTTGGCATGTACTTGAGGGAGATGGACATTCTATAGATGAAATTGCTTCTCTTATAGACAAGGCCAAGTCTGTTTCTGATAAGCCTAGTCTTGTTATTCTCAGGACTACCATAGGTAAGGGCGCTCCCAACAAACAGGGTACTAGTGAGGTTCACGGTGCTCCCCTAGGAGAAGAAGAACTTGCACTTGCAAAGAAGGCTCTTGGTATTCCTGAAGGAGAAAGCTTCTATGTTGCACCAGAGGCTGTTGCTTATTTTGAGAAGAAACGTGAGGAATGGCAGAAAAAAAGACAGGACTGGGAGAGACTTTTTGCAGAATGGGCAAAGGAAAATCCTGATAAAAAGGCAGAATGGGAAAAGTTTTTTTCCGAGCCTGATATAGATAAGATAGATTTTCCTTCTTATGGTCCTGGGGATAAGCTTGCCACAAGACAGGCAAGCGGCAAGGCTCTACAGGCTATAGCTGCTTCTATACCCAACTTGATTGGTGGCTCTGCTGATCTTGCTCCGTCCAATAATACTGCAATGCCCGGATATGGCGATTTTTCTGCAGTAGACAGAAGTGGACGTACTATACACTACGGAGTGAGGGAACATGCTATGGGCGCTATTGCCAATGGTATTGCTCTCTATGGTGGGCTTAAGACCTTTTGTGCAACCTTCCTCGTGTTTGCTGATTATATGAGACCGAGCATAAGGCTTGCCGCCCTCATGGGGCTTCCTGTTATATATGTTTTTACCCATGATTCCATCTTTGTAGGTGAGGACGGACCGACACATCAGCCCATAGAGCACATAGAATCCCTAAGAATAATTCCTAACCTGATTGTTTTGAGACCTGCCGATGCAGAAGAGACCAACCTTGCATGGGAACTTGCACTGTCCTCTAAGAATCGACCATGTGTGCTTGCTCTCACAAGGCAGGGGTTGCCTGTTATTGAGAAACCTGTAGGTTGGAAGGATGCTGCAAAAAAAGGAGCATACACCGTACTCGATGCGGACAACCCAGAAGTTGTTGTGCTTGCCACGGGCTCAGAAGTCTCTCTTGCCCTAGAAGCTGCAAAAAAGAGTACAAAAAAGGTCAGGGTTGTATCCGTGCTTTCCCGTGAGCTAATGCTTGAACAGGGACAATCCTTCTTTGCCAGTCTTGTGCCCTCTGGAGCAAAGGTCGTTACAGTAGAAGCAGGAGTTACATCCGGCTGGCAGGCTTTCTCTGTAGGTTGCGGCAGTTCTGTTGGACTTGACAGGTTTGGGCTATCCGGACCCGGAGCAAAAGTTGCAGAAGCCATGGGACTTACAGTGGATACAGTTCTTAATGCCATAGAAAAATAAAACCTATACCTAACGCCGTACCGCATACGCGGCACGGCGTTTATATAAAGACTTTTTAAAAAAGTTTGCAAAACTATTTTAAATGTGCTATAATCATAAGAAAGAAAGAAAGCATAAGGAGAACCTATGGCCTATTTACTGGGATTTGATGTGGGAAGCTCATCCGTAAAGGCTTCTCTTATTGATGCTGAAACAGGAAGGCGGATAGCTTCTGCCACCTCTCCTGAGACAGAGCTGGATATAAAAGCTGTTAAGCCAGGCTGGGCAGAGCAAGATCCCAACACATGGTGGGAGCACGTAAAGCTTTCTTCTGCAAGAATTGCAAAAGAGCATGCAAAGAGGATGAAAGAAGTTTCTGCGATAGGGATATCTTATCAGATGCACGGACTTGTTATTGTTGACAAGACAGGAAAAACACTCAGAGATTCCATAATCTGGTGCGACAGCAGAGCTGTCTCATATGGAGAAAAAGCCTTCAAAGATCTTGGAGAGGAATTCTGCCTTAGAGAATTCTTAAACTCTCCCGGTAATTTCACAGCTTCCAAGCTTGCATGGGTTAAAGAAAACGAACCTGATGTCTTTAAAAACATATACAGGATAATGCTTCCAGGCGATTATATTGCCTACAAGATGACGGGGAGGATAGTTACAACCCCTTCTGGCCTTAGTGAGGGCATACTATGGAATGCCAAAGAGAACAGGGTTGCGACAGAAATACTTGATTATTACGGTATACCGGAGGATTTTATACCCGAGATTGTTCCCAGTTTTGCCGTGCAGGGAGAACTTACAAAAGAAGCTGCAGAGCTTTTATCTGTTCCTACTGGAATTCCCGTTTCCTACAGAGCTGGTGACCAACCCAACAATGCTTTTTCTCTTGCTGTACTCAATCCTGGCGAGATAGCAGCTACGGCAGGAACATCCGGAGTAGTGTATGGAGTGATCGACAGCCCTGCTTATGACAAACGGTCCAGAGTAAATACCTTTGTACATGTCAATCACTCTGAGAACTCCAGACGTTACGGGGTACTCATGTGTCTCAACGGTACCGGAATACTCAACAGATGGCTCAAGCAGAATACTGCGGACAACCGGTATGGCAACATTGATTACCAAGAACTCAATAACCTTGCACAATCCGTAGAACCTGGAAGCCATGGGCTTAAAGTGTATCCATATGGGAATGGAGCTGAGAGGACACTAGAAAACCGCAACCTTGGAGCAAGCATAGTTGGACTCAACTTTAACATACACAGCAGAGCTCACCTGTTGAGGGCAGGGCAGGAGGGAATAGCCTTTGCATTAGCTTATGGAATGGAAATAATGAAGGAGATGGGAATGCCCGTTGGAGTCGTAAGAGCAGGTGAAGCCAATATGTTTTTGAGTCCTGTTTTTAGAGAAGTTTTTTCCAATGTAAGCGATGCACGTATAGAACTCTTTTCTACGGACGGTTCTGAAGGTGCTGCCAGAGGAGCAGGAGTGGGAGCAGGGATTTACTCGGATTATAAACAGGCTTTTGTGGGTTTGGAAAAGAAAAAAGAAGAAGAACCTGATTATGCTCTAGCCAAGAGATATAAAGAGCTTTATGAAGAATGGAAAAAAACATTAGAGAATATGCTTTCTTGATTATAGAAAGACCTTCTCGGGGATTTTTGAGCCCGCCACAATGCGGGCTCAATCTTATTATTCTTCCGACTGATAGCTGATAACCACCCGTTCTCGGGTATCCCTATGTTGATACTTTATGTATAATGTTCTGTTTTCCGGAGTAAAATAAGCGCCCATAGGGTATTGCTCAAACAATCGAGTTGTTCTCCATGTAAGTTTGAGAATTTCCAGTCTTTTGTATTCTCGTACGCCATTTATAACCATGTGATGAATCCATCCGACAGGAAAATCAAACTCAAAGCTCTCTTCTTTGTCGGATATTTTTATATTTTCTATAGATACAAGGCTAAATATCCACCCCTTTATCTTACCGTCTTTAGCAATAATAGTTGTTCTTGGCAGTTTTGTCTCTGACTTTATAAGAGGATATATATCTTCTGGGAAAATAGTTCCCTCTTTTGTCCCTGTGTTGGGATTTAGCTTCTCGGGAATTTTGCCATATTCATCTGACATCTTTATGGATGATAGTATAAGATCTCTTGCTATTGATTTTAGATTTTCATCTCCTGTTTCTTCTGCTTCCTGTGTAAGAGCCGCACCGGTTGCTATACTTATCATCATATCAGCTTTACCTTCATTGTTTATAAAGAAAAGCCCCCTTTGCGTCAGCTTTATGCTTTTAAAGATATAATTGTCTATTATATCCTCTATTTTTGATACGTCTAAGAGAGAAAATTGCGACTGTTTTTGTTTTATAAGAAGTCTTACAAGAGAAGCAAATATTTTTGGGGAGATATTATCCTCAGATAAAGCATTTATGGCATCCTGGACTGCTTTTGCAAGATAAGGGCTTCCATCTATGATAAGCGTGTCAAATATATCATAAAAGGAGACTAGAGAGTCAAAATTTCCGTTTTTAAGGTCTCTTATGATATTTGCTCTGTTTTTGTTAAGTTTAGAATAAAATTCTTCTGTTCTGTACTGAAGATTTCCCGTGTATACGACAGGAAAAAATCCGCTTTTTTCCGGTTTTGAGTCTGCTATTTTTGACAGTGTTTCTTGTATATCGGGATACTGTTCTCTTTCTATGGATTCTGCGGCATATGCTATGATAGTTTCCGGTCTTAAGTCTTTTTCACCGTTGTATGACCAGAGCAAATTTTCTGTATCCAATCTGTTCTTAAAGCCCTGATAAGACTTGTCCATATAGTCTTTAAGGCCTGCTTTAAACTGTCTCTCTGTAATTTCTCTGCCTTGAGTTCTGTACCAGAATACAAAGACCGATTTACCACCGGAAGGGACTCCCAGTGTTATACTTGCTTTACCGGAAATGCCCGGAACTATCAGGAGCTTTTTTCCGGGTATATCTATTTTTGAGTTTCCGCTGAGGCTTAAAAAGAATTCGTCTTCTCCCTGAGGATTGAGAGCCAAAACAGGTATATCTGAGCTTCCTTCTATTTTTAAGCCTGATGCAGAAAAAGGAAAATCTATTCTGGAGAGATTAAGATTGGATGGAATGTTTAGCTCCAGAATAGTGTCTGTAGCACCTGTTCTGAGTTTTATCATTGCTCCTGCGTTGAGATTTATATAGAAAGATGAAGAATCTTCCTTGTATGATATGGGATACAAAGCCATCGGTTTTTCTTTTGTATCATAAGCTACGATAGGAAATTTCCTGGATATTTTAAAGCTAAGACCTTTATATAGTATGTTTATCTGATCAAGCTGTGCTGTTCCATCCTGTGACGGTATTTCTCTTATCTGTATTGCTAGTTGTCCTAGCTTGGTTGTTACCACCTTGCCGCCGGAAAATGAGACTATAGCTATAACAAGAAATAAAATAAGACAGGCAGGAGTAAAGAGTAACTTATACCAGTGTTTTTTTATTTCTATCATTGTTGGGCATTCTAGCAGTAGCTAGCTTGCCTTGTCAAATGATATCACAGCAGGTATATTTTTCTGATACCATCAGGAGGAATATTATGCGGTATATAAGACTTTTGGCTGTGCTTTTTTTGGCGGTATCGTTTTTTTCTTGTAAGACCACAGGACCTATAAAACAGGAATTTCCTCAAGAGGAAGAGACCTACCAGGCAATAAGCTATTATGTGGAGCTCGGAAAACCTGAAGAAGCAATTGCTGCTTATGAAAAAGCAAATCAGGAAAAACCAGATGATCCCGAGACAAGGCTTTTATATGTAAATCTTCTTCTCATGGCAGGAGATACCGATGAAGCCAAGGCCGAGATAGAATCCATACTTTCCGAGTATCCTGATTATATAGATGCATGGTATTCTCTTGCTTTGATAGAAAGTGCTTCCGGCAATATAGCTGAGCAGGAAAGATTTTTAAAAAAAGTTCTGGAGCTTAATCCGGAACATGCCGGTGCTCTTGCAGCCCTTGGTGAGTTATATCTCAGCAAAAAATCATATACAACTGCGGAAAAAAATCTAAAAAAAGCGCTCAACTTGGAACCGGATAATTTTGTTGCACTTGTGGGACTTGCCAATGTTTATCTTAGAACAAAAAGGCCTGCTGATGCGATAAGTATGCTTGATAAGGCAATAGAAAAAGATCCTTCTTACTCTTTTCCCTATGCCGATAGGGCTCGTGCTTATCAGATGCAGGATAATTATGAAGAATCCATAAAAGATATATCCAAAGCAATAGATTTGGATCCGGGATATGCCTGGCACTATTATGATAGAGCCAGGATATATATATCTTCCGGAGACGTAGAAGCTGCGCTGGATGATTTAAACAAATCCATAATGTTGGATAGTTCTAATTTTCTTGCTTATGTTTATCGAGCAAGGATCTATGATGGTAAGAATATGCCTGCTAAGGCAGCAGAAGATTATAAAAAAGCCCTCTCCCTAAAAGAGAGTTATTATTATGTATATCTGCCGTTTGCTGTGGATTTATATCTTACGGAGAATTATTCTGATGCAGCAGAATGGTTTAAAAAGACTATTGAAGTTTATTCGGAAGATTATGGACTTCCTCTTCTTGTTGCCACCTCATATAAAAAGGCAGGAAGAAAAGACGATGCCATAAAGTTTCTTAGTAGCTATATAAGAAATATCCCGAGAGATTCCATCTATTATTATCTAATGCGTTATTACATGGAAGGTAAAGGTGATGCTCTTGTTCTTAACAATCTAAAGATGGTGGATGATAAGACAGAAAAAACAAGAGTGTATTTCTATCTAGGTTTTATGGCAGAAGAAGAAGGACACCAGAGGCTTGCTCAGACTTATTATCAGCAAGTTGCAGATTATCTCCCTCTTAGAAATCTAGAGGGAAGATTGGCCCTTTTTGAACTGGAAAAATATAAAAAGTAGATATGATAAGCAGCATATTACAGAAACTTTCTGGCAAAGATAAAAAAATATATATAATCTCCCATAGTTATCCTGATTATGACTCCATTGCATCTGCTGTTGGGTTGTGCTGGATATTGCAGAAATACAATATTCCTTCTGTAATTCTTTATCATGGAGAGATAGAGAGTCCATCTCTTGTTGAAACAATAAGATGTCTTGATCTAGAATTACAGTACTATACTCCGGATGATAAAAATATAACATCGGATTCTTATTTTCTTGTTGTCGATGCTGCCTATGGAAATTCTAATGTTATCTCTCTTCCTGGAACTGTTATTGCTTCTATAGATCATCATGAAACTCTTTCTACAAAAAGTCTTATTTCCGATATCAGGCCTGACTATGGAGCATGTTCTACTATTGTCTGTTCTTATATGCAGGACTTATCCTTAAAGCCCAATGAAGAAGTTGCTACTCTACTTCTGACTGCCATATTTGTAGATACAGATTTTCTAAAGAGAAAAGTTTCTTCCCATGATATTGAAGCTATCAGTTTTTTAAACAACTACGGAAGTTTGGAAAAGGCTTCTTCCACGGCTAACAATAGCTTGATAATTCCCGATGTTCCTTTGATAAAAAGAGCTCTAGAAAAGCTGGTTTTTTATAAGTTTATGGCTTTTTTTTATCTTGATGAAGAATTAAGACAGGAAGTTCTTGCCATAATCGCTGATACTATAATAAAATTGGAGGAAATAACCCTTGTTGTTGGTATATGTAAGCACAAAGAAGGTTATAAAGTATCCGTAAGAAGCGAGGATAAAAATAATTCTGCAGGTGTTTTCATACAAACAATTCTTCGAGAAATAGGAGTCGGTGGAGGTCATGTCAATATGGCAGGAGGCTTTATAAAAGCAGACATGTGGCCGGGAGAAAATTTTATTTTTGATAGATGTCTGGATTATGTAAGGAGTAAATAATGGGCAGCATAGAAAGGGTGGTTTTTGGAGATAGAGAGATAATCCTTGTTGGTACGGCTCATGTATCACAGGAAAGTGTTGATGATGTGAGAAATATGATAGAAAATGAGAATCCCGATTCCATATGTGTTGAAATAGATGCGGGACGGCTTGAGACTCTTAAGGATAAAAACAGATGGTCAAAACTAGATGTGTTCAAGATAATAAAACAGGGGCAGGGTTTTATGCTGCTTGCAAGCTTGGTTCTTTCTTCTTTTCAAAAAAGAATGGGGCTTGAGACAGGGGTAAATCCTGGTGATGAGATGAAAGCTGCAGTAGAGCTGGCAGAGAGTAAGAATATTCCTTATTATTTATGCGATAGAGATATTCAGATTACTTTAAAGCGGGCGTGGGCAAAGACATCTTTTTGGGGAAAGAACAAGCTTCTTGCTGCATTGCTTGGTTCTGCTTTTAGCAATGAGAAGATCTCGGAAGAAGAATTGAAAAAGCTCAAGGAACAAGATGCTTTGAATTCTATGATGGAAGAGCTTGCCGATTATCTTCCCGATGTTAAGACAGTTTTGATTGATGAAAGAGATACTTATCTGGCAACAAAAATATGGCAGTCTCCGGGCAAGAAAACAGTTGCTGTTGTTGGAGCGGGCCATATGCCGGGTATAATATCCTGTATAAAATCTTTTGCAGATGAAAGACATATGCCTGAACTCAAAGAATTGGAAAAAATACCTCCCAAAAGTAAATTAACATCTTTTTTACCATGGTTGATACCCGCTGCAGTAATAGGTCTTATTGTTGCTGGCTTTTTTATAAAAGGTCCTGCCCATGCTTTTAATATGTTTATTCTCTGGTTTGCCGTAAATGGTGTACTGGCTGCAATAGGTTCTCTCGTAGCAGGTGCACATCCCCTTACAATACTTGCAGGGCTTGTAAGTGCTCCTTTTACTTCTCTTACTCCTGTTGTAGGTGTAGGTATGGTGACAGGATTGGTTGAGGCTTCTCTCAGAAAGCCAAGAGTGGAGGACTTGGAGAGAATAAACGATGATATAACAAGTATAAAAGGATTCTTTAAAAACAGGGTGACAAAGATTCTTATGGTCTTCTTTCTTTCTTCTGTGGGAAGTTCCATAGGTACTTTTATTGGTATCCCCTGGCTTTCTGGATTGTTGGCAGGATAGTATGCTTTTTACTCTTTCAAGAGTGATAAGTGCTTTTCTCCTACCTCCCGGAATTTTTATAGTACTTCTAGCTTTTTATGCAATGAAAGAGAAAACAAGGGGTAATACTCGGACAGCCGCAACTATCGGTGTGTTTGCTATTTTTATTTATCTTTTTTCTACCCCCTTATTCTCCAATTTTGTTCTATCTCCTCTTGAGCCCAAACAACTTTTAAGAATACCTTCCGATGCTTATTGCATTGTTGTTCTAGGAGGAGGTTCTTCTGGGCCTGTTTCTGTAGAACAGCCATCTGCATCCTCTTCTTCCAGGCTTCTCTATGCAGCTTATCTTGCAAAAAAGCTTGGGCTACCTCTTTATATAACAGGAGGTGCTGTCTACAAAAACTCATCTGCGGAATCTTTGGTTATGACAGAATATGTAAGAAATTTTGGAATCAAAATATATACGGAAGATAAAAGCAAAAATACATGGGAAAATGCAAAAAATATGGCAAAAATAATTCCCAATAATAGTAAAATAATCTTGATTACATCGGCCTTCCATATGCCCAGAGCAATTTGGTCATTTAAGAAAAATGGTCTAGAAGTAATCCCTGCTCCATGTGATTACAGAATCCGTTATGACTTACCTCTTTATATGATTTTTTTACCTTCTGTTACTTCCTTTGAATCCTCATCCATTGCTCTAAGAGAATATATTGCTTATTTATGGTATAGCTTAAGATATAATTAAACTTGACCTTTTATCTTACTGCTAATAGGATTAAGTGGTGAGACAAATCATTGGTATATTTTCTGGAATTGCCCTAAGAGAAAAATTATCACATTTCCCTTCTGTTAAAAATGAGGTTCTAAATGGAGAGCGTTTTGTTAATAGGGTAAGAATAGGCATAGTAATAATACTTAGTATTGTTCTGATAGGATATTTTATAGAACAGGGCTATTTTATTACGGATGTCCATGGATATCTCATTTCCCTAATGCTTATCTCCGTAGTCCATATAATAATTGTAGAGTATTATATAGCAAAGAAAGAATTGGGTATAATTCCGTATTTATCCGTGTTTATCGATGCCATAGTTGTTAGTGCTTCTTTTCTTGTCTTTCTGTCCAATTTTCCATTTCCTTCTGCCGTTATAGTTTTGTATATAATGTTCTTTGGCTCTGTATTTTCTTCTATTGTAAGATACAATCCTCTTAATACTTTGTTTGCAGGATTTTTAAATGCAGTATCTTTTGCAATAGTAATGACTCTTCTTTCTCGCAGACAGCTTTTTTCCGGTAATATCGGCAATCTTTTTTCTCTTCTTATGGATCCGGTCGGCATTATTGCTGCATCTATACTCCTTTTTTTCTATGGGCTTGTAGGAACATTGTTTATAAGCACCTTTCTTAATTTTATGCTTAAAGCCGCAAGGTCGGATATCCAATTGCAAAAAATAGAGGAAAGAAGCGCTTCTCTCCTAGAAAACATACCTGGTATAATTTTTCAGCTTGAGATAAGTGCTCTTGGTAACATATATTACAGTTATATAGGGGCAAGAGCCGAGGAGATCCTTGGGGAGAAAATCCATAGATTAAAAAACAATCCCTTCTATACTCTTATGTTCTTGGACAAAAAAACTTTCAGACATGTGCTTAGTATGCTTAAAAGGCTGCCAAGCAGCAAAGAACCTGTGAGTATAGATGTCCAACTTAATACAAAAAAAGGACGCAGATGGTTTACTCTGTATACCAGTATGACTGCTAACGTGGTTGGTACATTTTTTATCAATGCCATCTTGATAGATTCTCAGGAGATAAAAGAAACCCAGGAAAAGCTGTTAAAAGCAAAAGAAGAGGCAGAAAACGCAACAAAGGCAAAAAGCGCCTTTCTTGCTATGATGAGTCATGAGCTTAGAACACCGTTAAACGGTGTTATAGGAATGAGCGAACTTTTGCTTTCGGAAGAACTAAGCCCGCAGGCAAAAGGTTATCTTGCTACAATAAAATCTTCTGGAGAAAATCTTCTTACAATAATCAATGATGTTCTGGATGCTTCTCGTTTGGAATCGGGAAAATTAAAAGTTGATATCAGGCCTTGCGACATAAAAACAGTTCTGGAAGATGTCTATAAAACCCTGTATCCGCAAGTATATCATAGAGATATAGTTTTTAAACTCGTTGTAAGAGAAGAAATCCCCGCAATACTTCTTACAGATGGTGCAAGGCTTTCTCAAATACTATTCAATCTTGCAGGCAATGCCTTGAAGTTTACACGACAGGGAGAAGTTAAAATTGAAGTTATAAAAAAAGAAGAGACAGGAAGTAAAATAACTCTTGTTTTTAGGATATCTGACACAGGTATAGGAATACCTCTAGAGGAGCAAGACCGAATATTCGAGAGGTTCCATCAAGTTGATATGAGAAGCACAAGGAAATTCCCCGGCACTGGACTTGGGCTTTCCATAGCCAGAGACCTTGTAAATCTTCTACATGGCTATATCGAATTGCATAGCAGAGAAGGAAAAGGCACTATTTTTAACGTTGTTATCCCCTTTGAGTATGATAGAAACAATACTACCATGCTTATGCCTTTTGAAAAAACAGATTTGGATGAGACTATAGAAGAGGAAGACATTGCTTTTACATCCCAGTATGTAGAAAAAATAGAGAATACAGAAAAAGAAGAGCAAGGTTCTTTGCAAAAAGCGGTTATGGCTCTGGTTGTGGATGATAATCCTGAAAACAGAAAAGTTGTGGAAAAAATGCTTATCAGAAACAATATCCTTGTACATAATGCAGATACTGGGAAAACCGCTATAGAGCTTGCAACAAAAAACAAATACAACATAATATTTTTGGATTATAACATGCCAGAAATGGACGGACTTGAGACAGCTAATGCTATCAGAAATATAAAAATCAATTCTGAAACTCCTCTTATAGTATTAACAGGGCAAGTTCTTCCTGAGGACAAGGACTCTTTTATTTCAAAAGGATTTGACGATCTTCTTGCAAAGCCTGTTCATCTAGAAGATATTAGAAACCTGCTTAAAAAATGGCGCATAATATAGATTTAAAATAAGCTGTTATGGAATCATAGGTATATAATACTATTTATCATTACACTATTATATAAAATAACCCCAGCAAGTAACTTTACAGGGGAAACTGACAAGTATTTTCCCAATATCTTATATGCGTATATAATAAAATATTTCTATAACAGATAAAATAATATTTTAATCAGATATTTTTTTATAGGTTTTGTAAAAATACAGACTTATAATTTTAAACTTATTGTTGTAAAATACATCAGAGGAGAATTTTTTGAGCGCAAAAAAGACAGCTTCTGTTTATTATACGTGCTCGGAGTGTGGAGCAAGCTCACCTAAGTGGCTTGGCAAGTGCCCTGATTGTGGGACATGGAACAGCATGATAGAAAACCAGAGTCCAGCTCCTGCATCCTACGACAAAAAAAAGCACATACATAAATCAGAGTTAATCACTATAGACAACATACCCCTTGAAGAGCAGGGAAGAATCAGTACGGGAATATCGGAGTTGGACAGAGTTCTTGGTGGAGGCATGGTCCCTGGTTCCTCAATCCTGATAGGTGGAGAACCGGGCATAGGAAAATCAACTCTCATGCTACAAGCTGCCTCTAAAATATCACAACAACATAAAACCACTTATATAGCAGGAGAAGAGTCACCTGGTCAGATAGCAAGCCGTGCAAAAAGAATAGGAGCGATAAGTGGTAAACTAACCCTTACAACCCAGACTACTGTAGAAGAACTTGAGCAAGTATTAAGGAAACACAAAACACGTATTCTGGTAGTGGACTCTATCCAAATGCTGCACTCACCTCAGGCTGGAAATACCCCGGGAACAATAAACCAGCTAAAATACTGCACATACGAACTAAGCCAATGGGCAAAAGAAAACAACTGCATAGCCTTTTTTATTGCACATCTCACAAAAGAAGGAAGTATAGCCGGACCTCGTCAGGTAGAACACATGGTAGATACAGTACTTTACTTTGAGAATACCGAGCACAACCTGAGAATACTCAGAAGCAGTAAAAACCGTTTTGGCTCCATAGACGAGCTTGGCATATTCAGCATGAGTGCAGGTGGACTGGAAGAAGTAAGAGAAATAAGCAATCTGTTTCTTGTAAATCGTGCGGGAGAATTACCCCCTGGTGTGGCAGTAGCCCCTGTAGAAGAAGGCACAAGAACCTTCCTTGTAGAAATCCAGGCATTGACAGTCCCCTCTAAGACAGGATTATCCAGGGTTTACTCCGGCAGCATAGATCCTAGACAAGTTTCACGTGTTGCTGCAGTCTTAGAAAAACACATAGGCCTACAATTCTCCAGTCAGGACATATACGTAAACATAGCCGGAGGTCTTAGGATAAAAGAAGTCGCAATAGAACTTCCGCTTGCAATGGCCCTCTACTCTGCCCGTACAGGGATAAACCTGCCACAATCCCTGGCGATAACAGGAGAACTATCCCTTGCAGGAGAAGTACGAAGCATAAAAAACCTCTCACGTCGCATAAAAACAGCAAGAGAGCTGGGAATAAAAAACATAATAAGCCCCCCCGCAGAGCAGGAAAAAATAGCGGAAAACTTTACCCCTGTGAGAACAATAAAAGAAGCCATAAGCACAATCTTTGGCAATAAAAACAATTAGACCGAAAGGTCTCCGCCGCAAGCGGCAGAGACCTTGTTGAATATAAACCCTTTAAGCTCAGTTAGTTTGACAAAGCACGTATTTCTTCTATATTTAACGCCCTGTTATAAAATCCTAGATTATCTATACTGCATGGACCTGCATTGTTTGATGAAGTCCCATCGGATAGTCCGCCTATTTTTATATCGTCACCTGGATTTGATGCTATATCTACAGAATCTGTTTTTGATTCCTCATTTCCATCCACATAAAGTGTTAATACTTTTTTATTGTAAGAGAATACAATATGATGCCAGAGACCATCTGTTATCCTTGTAGAACTGTTTATGTTGATAGAATCAAAACCGGTGTATGCACGGAATCTTATTTTACCATCTTTTGTTAACATAATTTTATACCCTTTTTTTGAGTTAGATCTTTCTATCAATGTAGGATATGAGCTGGGATTAGCATCCTTTTTTATCCAAAAAGATATACTAAAGGAATTATCTGACGAAAAGTTGAAAATATCAGAAGTTCCTCCATTTAGAAACCCTCTATTTGTTATATCTAGGCAGAGGTTGGATATACCTTGACTATACCCACTGATTACAGAAGAACTGGACGGGATAAGTGTAAAATTGTTTATGGCATCTTTTAAGCTGTTTTCAAATTTCCATAAAGCCAACAGTCCTTCTTCCGGCTGTGCGGTAGGAGTAGGAGTAGGAGTAGGAGTAGGAGTAGGAGTAGGTGTAGGTGTAGGTGTAGGTGTAGGTGTAGGTGTATAATCTGGAGGAGGAGATTGAATTATTCCTGAAGAGTAGAGATTACCTTCCATCGGATTTTTAGAATTATTCCACATATATATATTCTCTGTATTACTTGTTATTTGTCCTATATATACAGAATCGGATAGAAAGAAAGCATTGTCATGCACATATATGTTGTTTGCTGTAAGAGCAGCCTTCACGCCGCTTGAAACCCTTGAAATAACATGCACACCCCTTTTTATTTTTGAGTTACCTTCTTGATAAAAACGATTTTGCCTTACATAAGCATATGTGCCTTTAAGATCAATAAGGCTGTCGGCATAATTATTACCAGAAACACCGGAACCATAAATATCACAATTTTCGATAACCACATTCCATGTTCCTTCTTTTATATCGAAAGGCTCTGCTGTGATATCTCCACCTATAGTGCTGTCCGAAACTATTATATCATGTACATCTCTGCTGTACAGAAGCCCCTTTTCTCCAGTATTACTGCCATCTCCTTCTTTCCAGACAGAATTATCCGATCCTATATATACTCCCTCACCAAAGCCATCATTTAATTTACCTACATGGGTAACTTCTATATTGTTGCACCTTACATGATGTGACCCATCTCTAATGTGTAATCCTTCCTGGCCTATTTCTGAGATTTTTACATTATTTATCAGTATGTCGTGGGCTGCATCTATTATTATTCCCTTTGCTCCGCTTTTTATTTCCAAATTTTCTATTATCCAATAACTCCCTCTGAGGTAAAACACGTATCCTGCATCTTCCCACCCGTCTCCGGTAAGAATAGCTCTATTATTAGAGTCTGTGCCTTTTAAAATAATGGGATTTTCTGCTGTTCCGCTCTTGTTGCTGCCAAAGAACCATGTTCTTGTAACAGGACCACTTTCTGTTGCAAAATCTGCAGATGTCTTTTCTGTTGTGTATATTCCGGGTTCTATTAGAATGGTGTCTCCCGGCATCGCATTCTCCAATGCATCTACCAATCCAGAAGAAGTATTGACGTGGATTTCTCGTGTTGTGTTTGCTACAAGATTGGGTTGTTCTGCTCCGATTATGTTTCTTTCTATGATGCTATCAATATTTTCTGCTGATGTGAGGACTTGTGTGCCAAGTGAACATGAAAAAAACAAAAACAAAAGAAACAGCATAAAATAATTTTTGATTTTCATAATAGGTCCCTCCAAAAAGACAATATTGTGTGTATTTATTGTATCATATGATATTGAATTGTCAAATTTTATTTATATATTTTAAATGATTTATTTTTTTAATTAAGTGTATCAATATGTGTGTTATATTTATAGTTTTAAAGCAGTCTCTTGCTCTGTAGATACTTTTAAGACAGCAGATCTCATAAACTAAGAAATCAGACATTAAATTGTTGTGTTTTTAAAGCAACAAACATTGACAAGCTTGTGTAACATGATAGAATAAAAAAGCTTGATTAAACTTTTTTGAGTTTACGTAAACATGATAAACAAGGAGAGACAAATGAAGAACACAGTACAGATTCTGGTTGTGCCAATAATGCTGGCTGTTTTTATAACAGCTTGTGTAAGCTCCCCTCCTGAGGGTTTCCGGACGGCCAGTGAGCTTGTAGAGCAAATGACAGTTGGTTGGAACCTTGGAAACACTATGGATGCCATAGAAGGAGAAACGAGCTGGGGAAATCCTGAGACAAGCTATGAGTTGCTAAAAACAGTAAGAGAAGCAGGGTTTGATACTCTGAGAATACCTGTAACATGGGGACCTTTTATGGATTCCAACTACAAAGTAGCTTCCGAAAGAATGCAGCGCGTAAAACAGATAGTAGACTGGGCAAAGGAACTTGGTTTTATAACAATAGTCAACATACACCATGAGGACAGCTGGCTCAAACCGCAAAAAGAAGGACTGGAAGAAGTAAAAAAGCAGTATAAAGCCCTATGGAAGCAAATAGCAGAAACATTTAAAGATTATGGTGATTTCCTTATCTTTGAGGCTATGAATGAGCCTAGACTTGTTGGAACACCGGAAGAGTGGTCAGGGGGCACGGAAGAAGGCAGAGAGGTGATAAACGAGCTCAACTTGCTTTTTGTGGATACTGTTCGCTCATCAGGAGGTTTTAACCGCTTTAGAACCCTTCTTGTTACACCCTACGGTGCAAATGCAAAAGCCGGTGCAGAAGGACTTGTTGTACCTGACGGTGATAATATAGCTGTAAGCATTCACAGCTATGATCCATTTAATTTTACCTTTGCAAGTGGAGATATGTTTGAGCTTTTTACGTGGGATGGCAGTCAGTTGAGACCTCTTGAGAGGATGTTTGACAATATAAAAGGGCGTTTTATAGAAAAAGGTATCCCTGTTATTCTTACGGAGTTTGGCTCTACGGTAAAAGAAATGGAGCTTGATAACGGAGACAGAATACCCAACACAAAGGAAGTTGCAAAATATGCATCCAATATCGTTCAGATAGCAAAAAAAAGAGGAATAAAAACCATCTGGTGGGATAATGGAAAGCTTGGTGTCGGGGATGATTTCTTTGCTCTCTTGGACAGAAATACACTGCAGTGGGCAAAACCGGAAATAGTAAAGGCTCTTATAGAGGCTGCAGAAGCTCCGCCGGAGCCTCTTATTTTCCCTCCCGCAAAGAAAGGCAAAATAACAGCCAGCAAGTCAACAGGTTTCCTTGACGAGGCAGGAAGAGTAAAGGTTTTGCAAGGAAGTCCCGTAATTGATGGACAGATAGATGATGTCTGGCAAAAAGCGGATTTTGTGATACCAGGCAATAGAAACGGTAAGGACCTGTCTGCAACAGCAAAGTTTAAGCTTCTATGGGATGCAAAAAAGCTCTATATACTTGCCTATGTAGAAGATCCTGAGCTTGATATGAGCAGCGGTAATCCGTGGGAGCATGACTCTTTTGAAATCTTTCTAGATGAGAACGGAGCGGCCGGCAGCGCTTATGACTCGGATGATATTCAGTTTAGAGTCAGCTATGATGGAAAGGTTGTAACAGGCAATGGAGACCTTTCCAGATTTACAACATCTGTTGTTCCTTATGAAAAAGACGGCAAAACAATAGGTTATATAGTAGAAGCCTCCATAGATTGGCTTTTGTCCCATGACACAGGCAATATTATGGGGTTTGACATGCAGGTAAACGATGCAAGCGGTGGTGTGAGAATAGGAACTCTTACCTTTAATGACAACACAAACTCTGCCTGGCAGAGCCCTGCTGTTTTTGGTCAACTAAGACTTTATTAATATTACAAAGCCCCGGATTCCCGGGGCTTTTTTTATATATAACATCTTAAATCAAAAAGCAAAATAATATGTTATACTTATAAAGGAGTTACTAGAAAAGGATTTTCCTTTGAAAAAAATATCATTTGCTATTGTAACAGTTTTCTTGTTCTTTTCTTGCAAGGTAGTTTCCTTTACAGAAAAGGAGCTTTTCCCTGGGGCTGGTAAACCCTCTGCTAATCCGGTTGATACAGAAGTTTCTTACCTAAATATAAATGGAGAACAACTTGAAACTTGGACATATCAACAGGATAGTCCTGAGGTATTTATAATATTCTTCCCAGGTAACGGAGGCCTTACATCGGGACATGCCGGGTTTTTTAAAGATATTGCACGGATTTATAAGGCAAAAGTCACTACAGTAAACTACAGAGGATACGGCAGGAGCAGTGGAAAGCCTTCTGTTAGTGCTATTGAGAAGGATTCAACATCTGTTGTAAGAAAATTGTCAAGGCTTCCTCAAAACTCTGGACTCCCTCTTATAATAATGGCACACTCTTTGGGCGGTTTTGCTGCAACAAGAGTTGCAGGATTATCCGAGGTCTCTGGTCTTTTCTTTATATCCACATTTACAACTTCTCAGGAACTTGCAGGATACTGGAGAAAATCTCTTGTACCGTGGTATGCAAGGCCTTTTATAAGGATTGATGCGGAACCTGTAGTTCTTACTCTGGATAATATCTCTGTGATAAAAGAAATCTATAAACCGATAGTTTTTATCCATGGTAAGAAGGATGATGTTATCCCTTATTCTATGGCAGAGAGCCTTTATCGAGCCTGCCCATCTGTACTAAAGAAACTCGTTTTTTTAGAGCAGGCAGATCATACAAGTCTTATAAGCAATCCGGAGCATAGGAAATTTCTTATTAAATCTCTATCGTTTCTTATGGATTATAAGACAAGATAAACTGCTGCGCATGCTATGTTTGTACAATCAAAATAAAATTTGTTAAAATATAAAGTATATGTCAGTAGTGATACATTTCCTATATTTTGGAGATTATCCCTTTTCACCTTCCTCTGTAGCCGCTTAGTTTGTAATCAATCTTATATAATCCTTATTTTTGCATTTATACCGAACGTACGGTACTCGCTCCGCTCGTCCCGCACTGCTTCCGGCGGAAGAATAGAAGAATAAGCATACAGTCCTTTTCCCCGTATTTGCCGTAGGCAGGAGGCATTGCGCATGTAGCGCAGTGCCGACGTTCGGTATTATGAATTTTATTAAATATTTGTGTTTCATAATGAAATCATAAAAATTTGTGGAAATAAATAATATCCTTTACTACAATTATCTAAAAGGCTTTAGAGGGTGTGTTATGGCGGAAGCTCGTGTAATGATTGTAGAAGATGATGTTTTGACTCTTACTTTTCTTAGAAAGCTCTTTGAAAGGAGGGGCTTTTATGTGGAAACATGTCCTTCCGGCGGAGATGCGCTTTCTAGAATTGAGGAGCTTAAGGATTTTGATATAGTTCTGCTTGATATTATTATGCCGGGGATAAACGGTGTTGATGTTTGCGCTGCAATAAGAGAGCATTATCCACAGTTTAAGCTGCCGGTGCTTTTCCTTACTGCTCTTGGACAGCCCTCTGAGATTGCACGGGCGCTTGATGCGGGAGGTAACGATTATATCATAAAACCTCCTCAGGAAGAGGAGCTTTTTGCAAGAGTCAGGAATCTTGTAAGGCTCAAGCGTACCATAGAAGAGAACCAGGAACTGCAGGAGCTTCTAAGGCTCAAGGAACGAATTTTTCAGCTAGTTGCTCATGATATCAAGGGACCTGTTTCTGTGATTCTTCAGTCTGCCAAACTTATGAAAGAATCTGCTCCCAGTGCTTTTGACGATTATCTCAAGACTATTTCCGATAGTAGTAGAAGAATTCTGGAGCTTGTAAGAAGTTTTCTTGCTCTCTCCAAGGTGAGAAAACTATCCGGTTTGACCAAGACTTCCGATATAAGTCTCTCTGTGCTTCTTTTGGAAACTGTACAGCGGTGGAATGAGCCTGCCAAAGCTAAAGGTGTTGAGCTGGTTTATTCCTTTGACAGGGGCAAAGAATGGCTTGTTAAAGGTGACCAGATGCTGATAGGGGAGCTCATGGACAATCTTGTAAATAATGCCGTAAAGTACACCTATCCCAATACTATTGTTTCTGTTGTGTTGGAAGAGAGGGGGGATTGGATAAGATTTTCTGTAAGGGACGAGGGGCCGGGTATAAGCGAAAAGGACGCTTCGGTAATATTCGAAGAGTTTGTGAGTGTGTCTGAGCAGGGAGGTACAGGGCTTGGGCTTACTCTAGTAAAGGAGATTGCGAGATTACATGGTGCTTGTGTTGGGATAGACAGGGAGAGGGAGCGTGGAGCTGCTTTTTGGGTGGATTTTAGAAAGCCAGAGCATGACGTGGAGTAGCTTTTCTCTGTTTCTGCATATTCTTGTTTAATCCAAATCCTTTTGTTGCTGTCTGCCTTGTCCTTATATCTTGACCTTGTTTCTATGCTGGTTTAATAATTGTCTATGCTGCATTTCTATTTTTTCTTTTTTAAAAAATCAAAAACAAGGAGCTTTGTATGAAGAAGTTTTCTCTTTTTTTTATTATTGTGCTTGCAGTGCTTTTACTTTTTTCCTGCGGAGGAAATAAGGAACAGGCTGCTTCCGATACTCTTAAAGCAGGTTTTATCTATGTGGGACCTGTGGGAGATTATGGTTGGTCTCATGCGCATGATCTTGGCAGAAAGTTTGCTGAGCAGGAGCTTCCTTGGCTTAAAACTGTTTATGTTGAGTCCGTGCCGGAGGGTGATGCTGCAAGAATTATAGACAGACTTATCAATGAGCAAAAAGTGGATGTTGTTTTTACCACAAGTTTTGGCTATATGGACGATACTATTAAGGCAGGTGAACGTTATCCTGATAAGATTTTTATGCACTGCTCCGGTTATAAGCAGAGCAAAAACGTAGGAACATATTTTGCAGAGCTGTATCAGATCTATTATCTCAACGGTCTTATGGCAGGAGCCCTTACAAAGAGCGGTAAAATTGGTTATGTAGGTGCCTTTCCTATTCCTGAGGTTATAAGGCATATCAATGCATATGCACTAGGTGCCAAGGCGGTAAATCCTTCTGTTAAGGTAGAAGTAAGATGGCTTTTTAGTTGGTATGATCCTACCAAGGCCAGAGAAGCTGCCGAGGCCCTTGTTGCAGACGGTGTTGATGCTCTTGCTTTTACGGAGGATTCCCCATCTGTAATAGAAGTTGCAGAGAAATACACCGATGCCGGTAAGCCTGTTTATGCCTTTAGCCACTACAGCCCCATGCAGAGCTTTGGAGAGGATTCTGTTGTGTCCGGACAGCTTGTTGATTGGGGAATCATGTACAAGAAGATTCTCACGGACATAAAGGAAGGTAAGTGGTCCAATCAGGATCTGTGGTGGAGAGCTGGAGAAGGTGCTGCTCTTTTGGGCGGAAAATTTGACGAACCTATCAACAAGAAGTTTGTTTCTAAACTCAAGGAGATTATGATTGATACCCCGGACCTCGGTAAGATTTCTGCTTATGATCTTGTTATGAAGCGTTATGAGCAGGTAAAATCCCTTGAGTTTGAGCCTTTTACAGGGCCCATATACGATCAGGCAGGGGAGCTCAGAATCAAAGAAGGTGAGAGAGCAAGCAAGGAAGAGCTCCTTAGTATGAATTATCATGTTGATAATGTTGTAACTCCTCTTCCTGAGAATTAATGCTGTTTTTGCTGTCCCGTCCTTTTCTGTCGGGGCAGCTTTTTTATATATTTTCCTCTATTCGGAGTTTTTATGATTTCTTCTCTTGAGCTTCGTGGGATTGGTAAGGTTTTTCCTCAGGTTGTTGCCAATAAAAATGTTTCTTTTTCTGCAAAAGCAGGGGATGTAATAGGCCTTTTGGGAGAAAATGGTGCCGGCAAGACAACTCTAATGAATATTCTTTTTGGTCTTTATCAGCCTTCTTATGGCGAAATAGTTATAGACGGAAAAGTTGTCTCCTTTTCTTCACCTGCGGATGCTATACGAGCCGGTATAGGTATGGTGCATCAGCATTTTATGCTTGTAGAGGCTCATACCGTACTGGAAAACCTCATTCTGTCGGATGCGTCTCTTCCTTTTTTCTTTCCTGAGAAGGTGATGAGAAAAAAGGTTGAGGCTTTGCTGGATAAATATGGTTTTGAGCTGGATCTGGATGCTGTTGTCTGGGACCTTTCTGCAGGAGAGCAGCAAAGGGTGGAGATAGTAAAAGCACTTCTTCAGGGGTCTGATGTTCTTATTCTGGATGAACCAACCTCTGTTCTTACTCCGTCGGAAGCAGAAGAACTTTTTTCTATTTTGCGTTCTCTGGCAAAAGAAGGTCATATCGTTATTTTGATTTCTCACAAGCTGGAAGAAATCATGTCCGTTTGTAACAGAGTCGTTGTTTTGAGAAAAGGAGAGGTTGTCGGAGAATCCAGTATCGAAGGTCTTGACAGCAAGGCCCTCGCCAGAATGATGGTCGGACGAGATGTTGTTCTCAGCTTTGAGCGCGAAGATGTTCCGGCAGGTCCTGTTATACTTGATGTCAAAGACCTTGTTGTTAATGGAGACAGGGGTGAGCTTGCCGTAGATGGAGTAAGCTTTTATCTTGAAGGTGGAAGGATATTGGGTATTGCGGGTGTTTCTGGTAATGGACAGAAAGAGCTTGTAGAAGCCATAACCGGTCTGAGAAAGCCTGTGTCAGGCAAAATCAGTCTCAAAGGTCATGATGTTACGGGGGCATCTCCTAGGCTCTTGCATTCTTTGGGGATAGGTCATGTTCCAGAAGAAAGATTGAGATTTGGTACTGTACCCAATCTTCTTGTCTTTGAGAATGCAATCCTCAAGCATCACCACATGCAGCCTTTTTCCGATGTGCTTTTTCTTAACTATCCGCAGATAGAAGAACATGCCCGTTCTCTTATAGATTCTTATTCTGTAGAGACTCCCTCGGTCAAGGTCAGAACAGGCAATCTCTCAGGAGGCAACATACAAAAGCTTATTTTGGGAAGAGAGATGAGCAGAAACCCCGAGCTTCTTGTTGCTTCTCATCCCACTTATGGTCTTGATGTGGGTGCAACAGAATATATAAGAAAAAAAATACTACAACAAAGAGCAAGAGGCAGTGCAGTTCTTCTTATCTCAGAGGATCTCGATGAGATTTTTGAACTTTCTGATGTGATAGCTGTGATATACAGAGGCAAGCTTGTTGCTGTTTTTGACAGGGATGATGCAGACAGGAATAAAGTGGGTTACTACATGGCTGGTCTGGAGGTTGCAAGATGAGAGGTCTTATACGACTGGAAAAAAGAATTGACTTTCCTGTATGGTTCCCTTTTTTTGCTGTTTTTATATCTCTTGTCACAGGGCTTGTTTTTTCTGCTATTATTTTTGCACTCAAAGGCGTTAATCCCCTTATAGTATTGGGCGGCATTTTTTCTGGTTCTTTTGGCAGCCTTTACGGGCTCAAAGAAACCTTGGGCAAAGCAATACCTTTGATGCTTATAGGTACTGGACTGACCCTGCCCTTTATGGCCAAGTTTTGGAACATTGGTGCAGAGGGACAGCTTGTTGTTGGTGCAGCAGCTTCTGCCGGATTTGCTCTCTTTGTCGGACAGTCCTTGCCTGCATATATACTTTTCCCTCTCATGTTTCTCTGTGCATTTATTGCTGGTGCCATATGGGCGGTTATTCCTGTTGTGCTAAAGAACAGTTTTGGTGTCAGTGAAGTCATATCTACACTTATGCTCAATTATATTGCCTTTGAGCTGGTTACCATGCTTGTTGTAGGCCCCTGGCGTGGTGCAACCCAGCAGGGATATCCCTATAGCGACGATTTGCCGGAAGCAGCAAGGCTTTATCTTTTTCCCTATACCAGGATAAGCCCTCTTATGTTGTTTATAGCCCTGATTATTGTTGTGACAGCCTGGTTTGCTCTTTACAGAAGCCGCCTAGGTTATGAGATAAGGGTGACAGGAGAGAGCCGGGATGCCGCAAGATATGCAGGCATACATACATCTCTTGTCCTGCTTTTCTCCATGGCCTTTTCTGGAGGACTTGCAGGAGTTGCAGGATTGGGGGAAATCACAGCAATACATCATCACCTTGCCATGCCTTCTGTGATATCCGCAGGCTATGGCTTTACGGGTATTATTGTGGCATGGCTTGCGAGAAGGAATCCTTTGCTTGTTCCTCTTACTGCTTTTTTCTTTGCCGGCATACTTGTAGGCGGAGATGCCATACAAATATCCGTAGGACTCCCGGCAAGTACTGTATCTGTTTTTAACGGCATTATCTTGCTTTCTCTTTTGATAGCTGATTTTATACTGACATACAGGTTAGTGCCTGTAAAAAAGACAAAGACAGAAAAGGAAAAATAATATATGGACATTGCTATCTTTAACCAGGTTTTTGATAGAGCTTTTCTTGCAGCAACCCCTCTTCTCCTTGCCATACTTGGAGAAATTCTTACCGAAAGAGCAGGAATCCTCAATCTTGGTCTGGAAGGACTCATGAGTGTTGGGGCTATGGCAGCCTTTCTTACTGCCATGGCGAGCGGTAGTGCTTTCCTTGCCATAACAGCTGCCATCTTGACAGCAATGCTTCTTGCTTTGGTCCATGGCATATTTTCTGTAAACATGCGCGGGAATCAGGTTGTATCAGGATTGGCAATAGCCATGATAGGAAGCGGCCTAGCAAGCGTCTGGGGCAGGCCATATATAGGCAGAAGCATTGCGGCAAAAATGGGACCGTTAAAAATACCTTTTCTATCGGATATACCATTACTTGGAGCCTTTTTCAGACAATCGATATTCTTTTATATAGCCATACTTCTTGCCATAACCCTATGGTTATTTCTTATGCGTACCCGTGGAGGCGTAATTCTTCGCTCATGCGGACATAACCCCCGGGCTGCAGAAAGCCAGGGAATAGGAGTTGCAAAGGTAAGATTACTTGCAACAATAATTGGAGGAGGACTCTCCGGACTTGCAGGTTCGCAGCTTGTTTTGAGCTATTCTTCTTCTTGGACTGATAATATCGTAGCTGGCAGAGGATGGATTGCTGTTGCCCTTACCATATTTTCACTCTGGAGTCCGCTTAGAGCAGTCTGGGGCGCATTTCTATTTGGCCTCATATTTGTGCTCCAGTACGTTTTGCAGCCCCTTGGAATATCTCCCAGTTTTCTTGCAATGCTTCCTTACCTTGCCACACTGACCATCCTTATAATAGAAGGTGCGAGAAGAGCACAACATCACTCACATGAGCCTGCTATGCTAGGAGAACCTTTTTCTCCAGGAGAACGATAGACTACACCCCTACACTACAAAACTTATAACAGACCAATAAAAGCCCCCATATCAAGGGGGCTTTTTATTAATACACAGAAACAAAACATCATGAGTGATATTGGCTGATGAGAAATATACAAGTTCTCAAGTAGCCTCAAGACAAATAAAGAAAAGATTGCGCAACTATTTCCTTGCGAGCTTGTTATGCTCTTCTATATCCGTAGCATCCCAAGGGTAATAAACCCAGTAATCCTCAAGTTCACTACCTACAAAAATCTTGCTCACACAGGAAGGAAAATCCGCCTTCTTTGGCTTTTTCTTATTATGAAGCACCATGACAGCAAGCTCCTCGGGCTTATTCTTATCAAGCTCGCTAAGGCAGTAAGCCAAAGTTGCGCGTGTATCATCTATCTCATCCACAAGCAAAATCCGCTTACCCGTAAGCTTTTTCTCCACCTCATCAATCCACTGAATCTTGCGCGGAATATCCGTTGGCCTGTTATTGGCATCATAATAAGCGATACCCACCGTCAAAATAGGCTTCTCTATATACGTACGCAGAATCCGGGCTGGAATAAACCCCCCTGTACCAATTGCCACAATCAGATCGGGGCAAAAACCGCTTTCCTTAAGCTTGCCAGCAAGCTTGCCAACCGTGTTATGAATCTCCTCGTATGTAAAATAATATGCCTTTTCCATAGATAGATATTATATTGCAATTCCGTAAAGTGCAAGCAAAGATAAGAAATTTATACCGAACGTCGGACCTGCATCCAACATAGCATAGCAGGCATAAAAGAGCAGGTCCTCCTGCCTATGGCAAATATGAGGCAAAGTATTTTACATGCATAGTCTGCTGCATTAGTCTATGCATGCACACAATAAAAGCTTAATAGTCGTACAAAGTATATTTGTATCCCATGAGTTTGTTTTATTATGCCGAATTTGCTTGATTTTTATAATAAAATATATGATTTTTTATATATGTACCATTTTATGGAGGCAATTATGGAAAAAAACGTAGGAAAAGTAGACAGGATTATACGGGTTATTCTTGGAATCGTGCTTATTGTCCTTGGCCTTGTGCTGCAACTTTCTGGTCAGGGATTCTGGTGGCTTGCTCTTATAGGAGCAGTGCTGTTGATTACAGGTCTAGTTAGCTTTTGTGGATTGTATAAAATTTTTGGCATATCCACATGCAAAAAAGAATAGAGGTCTTTACAGGCTTTTTCGGGCATGGCACAAAGCCATGCCCTTTTGTTGCTGAATGCTTGTTATAACGTCTATCATAGTATAAAAATATGATATGAATATTCTTATAACAGGAACAGCGGGATTTGTAGGCTTTGGCCTGGTTGATGTGCTGACTTCTTACGGTCATAGTGTTATAGGTCTTGATAATATAAATGATTATTATGATACATCTCTTAAGAAAGCTAGACTTGAGAAACATGGGATTTATGCGGACAAGGCAATAAAGGAAGGAAAAGCTTTTTCCAGTAGTCTTGATTATCTTTTTTATTACGGTGACATATGCGATACGGATCTACTTATAAAGATAATAAGAGAGCATAGAATAAACCGTGTAGTGCATCTTGCGGCTCAGGCCGGCGTTAGATATTCGCTTGAAAATCCTGCTGCTTATATCCACAGCAATATGCAGGGATTTTTTTCTGTGCTTGAAGCCTGCAGAGTTTGCAGGATAGAGCGACTTGTTTATGCTTCCAGCTCAAGTGTATACGGGCTCAACAGTACTGTTCCATTTAGCGAAAAAAAAGGTGCTGACCATCCCGTGAGTCTTTATGCTGCCACAAAACGGTCCAATGAGCTTATGGCACATACATACAGTCACCTATATGGTTTGCCCACAATAGGTCTTAGATTTTTTACTGTGTACGGGCCATGGGGAAGACCTGATATGGCTTATTTTTCCTTTGTAAAAAAGATTCTTGCAGGAGAAGAGATAGAGGTTTTTAATAACGGAAACATGGAAAGAGATTTTACTTATATAGATGATATTGTAGAAGGGGTTGCTCGTACCTGTCTTATGGATTTCCCTTACGTAACAGACTCAGGAGATGGGGATTTGCCTCCTGACCGTTCTATCGCACCTTTTAGAGTCTATAATATAGGTCACGGTTCTCCTGTTGCGCTTATGGATTTTATACGGACTATCGAGTCTGCTTTGGGAAAGAAGGCGAAGATGGTTTTTAGAGAGATGCAGCCAGGAGATGTTGTGTCAACACATGCAGATACCACCAACCTGGAAAAGGATTTTTCTTACAGAGCAGATACCGAACTTTCCGTGGGTATCCGGCGTTTTGTGGATTGGTACCGGGATTATTACGGGATATGATTTTATTCCAGTAGTGCTTTTCTGGCCTCTTCTATGATTTTTCTGTATTCCTCTTTTTTCTCTGCTTTTAATACAAGGGATGCTTCCCTGTAGTGTATTGCCAGCCAAAAAGCCAGATTGCGGTATGATATATCCAACCGTATTTTGATATCTTCTATTGGTTCAAGTTTTTTATATTCTTCGCCTGTTTTTTATATAGATTAGAAAGTTTGGATTCATAATATTCTTCCCATTCTTCCAGAAGTGTTTTGAATTTTCCTACTGTTTATTTTTTCTGTATATCTTTTTTTGCATTCTTTTTGTTCTATCTCTTTTGATGTTAAAGTAATTACAGCTTGATATTTATAATATTTTACGGAAATATCAATTTCTGTGTAATCAAGCATGGTGTTTTTTATTGTGTTATGTATTTTCTGTCTTATTGGACTTAAAAATCCTAATAACTTATATCCCAAAGGAAGCTTTTTATAAGTTGCAGAAACAGCATCTTTTGCTTTTTTATGACGTCTTTTGCAGCCGCTATGAGCTTTCTATTTTGTTTTTTATATCATTAAGTTCTTCATTTATTTTGAATTTTAATTTTTTTATATCTTATATGTCCTGATAATATTCTTTTGCATTCTCCAATAGACTGGTTTTTAAGTATTCTATCTTTTTCTGCGGATGTTTCTTAGTCCAGCCTTTTTAAAAGCTATTTTTCATACATTGATAATTTCCCTTTTGGGTACTTGTCATATATAGTCCAAAAGAATTTATATCAGGTAGCCATCTTTTTTGTATGCAGGATGAGTTGGTATTCTTAGACTGGTTCTTAAACTTATGTTGATTGTGTTGTTTTGTATTTGCGCAGTAAAAGGGTCGTATGGTGTGTCTTCTTCTTTTGTATCCGCATCTTTGAGACAGTTTGCCCAATATGTGGACCATTTTTTTATTTCTCTATTTTTCTGCATGGGGGTATTATTGGTGTTTTTTTTTATACGGGTTAATCTGCCGCAGGCAGGCTCGCACACAATACTGCTTATTTTGTTGCTTGCTCTGTCGGGTGTGAGCCGTTCGGTATAAAAAATAAGTATGTTAACGTTAGCAATTTGTTGATTAATAAAAAAAACTAATGCAAACTTACAATTTTCTATGTTATATTTATGATGTTTACGAAAACAAGTTGGTTGCTCGATTAATAAAAGTAAGATGGAGGTGCTTATGTCTTTGTCTGGTTTTTGGATAAGGATGATAGGTGTTTTTCTTTTGTGTTGTGTTCTCTTTGTCTCCTGTGATGTGCTTTCTTCTGTGGGAATGGGGGCTGCTACTGATTTGGATGGGCCTGTTCTCACTGTTACCAGTCATGCCAATATGGATTATGTACCGCTGTCGTTTTTGCTGGAGGGCAAGTGTAAGGATGAGTCTGGTGTGGATAGGGTGGTTGTGTCTTCTGCTGATACTGGGGTTGTTTATGGTAATGCGAGTGTTAATGGTGAGGATTGGAGTATCAGGCTGAGTTTGCCGGAGGGTGAGAGGACTGTCAGGATTACTGCGTATGATGTTTTTAACAATAGTTCTTATCAGTCTGTTGCACAGCTCACTTTTCTTGTGGATGCTACTCCGCCTTTTTTGAATCGTTTGTATGTGGAGAGAATGCCTGGGTATTCTGTAGAGCTTAAGTCACGTGATGAGCTTGCTGGTTATGATGCGTCTTTGTCCAATGAGATGGACTATATACAGAATGGTTTTTTTAAGGTAAGGGCTGAGGTTGAGGAGAATTTTAGGGTTTCCGAGGTTGTGCTTCATGTTCTGGATGAGTTTGGAGAAGAGGTTTTTGCTGTTTCTCCTGATGATGGTTCTCCTGCGTCTTCTCCTGTTTTTACTCTGCGGGATTCTGATTTTTTTGCTGTGGATTCTTCTTATGCCTTGAGCAGGCATTATTTTAGGCTCACTGTATCTTGCAGGGATATTGGTGGTAATGAGAATACTGACCAGGGGTTGTGGTTTTCTTATGATCCTGAGGCGGATGTCCCCAGGATTGTTCAAGGTAACGCAGTGGGAGGAGTTATTACGGTTCCGCAGGAGAGTGTTTTGCCTTTTACTTTCTTTGATGATGATGGGCTTGATGTTGTTTATGCTGCTGTTGTTTCTTTATCCGATTGGAATTCTGTTCCTGGTTCTTCTGATGAAGAAAAGTTAGATGCTCTCGAAGGTGATGAGCTTTTGCGTACAAGTCTGATGGGGACAGGAACTACGGTTGCTTCCGGAAGGTCTGTTAATGTCTCCGTGTCTGCTCCTTCTTCTTCTGGTTCTTTTAAGCTAGTTGCTCTTGTAAGGGATAAAAAGCTTGCTGGTTATGGCGATTGGGTATGGAAAGGACAGGTCTATGAACTTAGGGTAACGGATGCGGATGAACCGCTGGCTTTTATAAGTAGTCCTCAGGAAAATATCTTTCCTTCACTTTCTGGTGGTTCTTCTTTTTCTATAGAAGGATATTGTCTTGATAATAGTTCTGTTGTTTCTGCAAGGCTTGCATGGATTCCTGCTGGGATAGCTGGTGGCGCCGATTCTCATGTCGAGGATGTAAAGAATTTTCTTGCGGCTTCTTCCGTATCTGGCGGACAGAAAGAGGTGCTTTCTGATGGAGTTGTGATATGGGGATTGCCTCTTTCTTCTCCTGTAAACGAGGTAGTAGGGGGAAGGACTTATAAGAGATATTCTTTTTCCCTTTCTTTGGATGTTTTATCGGATTTTGTTTTTGCAGGCGGGCTCGAGAATGATAGAAAGCTTTTTGTTCTTTTTGCGGAGGATGATAGTGGAAATTATGTTTTTTCTACTTTTGTTCTTTCTGCCGATAATAGTCTTCCTGATATAAATGTCTCAAGTCCTGCTACTGATTATGAGGTCTTAAGTCAGGGGAATGATTTGGTATTGTCATTTTCTGCAGATAAATCCAATGGTCTTCCTGTTTCAAAAGTGTCTTTGTATGATGTTTCTTCTTCTCCTGTGCTCCTGAATGAGGTTTCTGCTTCTTCTTTGTCTTATACTGTGCCTGCAGCTTCTCTTGCTGAGGGGCAATGGGTATACAGGTTTGTTGCTGAGGATGTTTTGGGCAATGTTAGAGAAATGGAACGCACTGTTATAGTTTCTGCTCAGCCTGTTCTTGAGTATATTGGTTCTCCTCTTGCAAGTGGTGTTTATAAGGCAGGTTCTGATATCTTTTTTGAGGTTGTTTTTTCTGATCCTGTTTCTATTACGGGTTCTCCCAGACTAGGATTTTTTCTGGATAGTTCTGTTTCTGGTGCACCTGATGCATATGCGGATTATGTAAGTGGGGCCGGTTCTTCTACTCTTATTTTTTCTTATAATGTGCCGGCAGGTGTTTCTTCTGATAAGCTTTTTATGTCTGCTGCTCCTTTAGATCTTTCTGGGGGTTCTGTTTCTTCTGTTGATGGTTCTTCTGTTATTATAGGTGCTCTTTCTGATTCTGATCTTATTCAGGGAAGAAAGGATATTGCCCTTGATGCTGTTGCTCCCCAAGCTGTTTCTTTATCATGTGCCAGTGGTGCTTATAGAGCAGGAGACAAGCTTGTGTTTACACTTGGGGTTGATTCTCCTGTGTTGATAAATGGCGATGTTAAGCTTCTTATTACAGCAGGTTCAACACGGCTTGAAGCCGCTGTTGATTCTGTCACTTCTGATTCTGTGGTTTTTTCCTGCTTTATTACGGATGGGCTCAATACTTCTTCTCTTGCCTATGATTCTTCTGCTCTCTTGAGTGATTCTTCTCTAATAACGGATTATGCTGGTAATGTTATTGATTTGTCTTCTCTTGGGGCCGGTGTTATGCCTGTCATAATAGATACCTCTGCTCCATCTGCTCCCATTGTGGATAACCAAGAAGGTGTTTTTAATTCTTCTCAAACAATAAGTATAAGTGGTGTAGAGAGTAATGCTGTTGTCGAGTATTCTCTTGATGGTGGCCTTAGCTGGAATGACTATGATGCAGGAAATCCTCCTGTTCTTTTTACCGATGGATTTTACCTCGTTACTGCAAGACAGATAGATGCTGCAGGTAATGTTTCTGCAAATGCAGTAATAAAAAATATAACAATAGATACCGGAGCACCTTCTGTTGTTTCTGTTTCCTGTACCAATCCTGATGGTGTGTATCCGGCAGGATCGGAGATTAGATTTAAAGTCTCGTTCTCCGAAAAGGTGAGGACAACGGGAGGAGGGGCTTATCTTTCTCTTGGTGCTGGTTATCATGCGGATGTGCTTGAAAACTCTACGGGTTCCTCTGTGTTGTACTTTGTTTTTACTGTTCCTGATGGTTTTTATATGTCGCCTTTAGAACCTGATGGGCTTGTTCTTACTGGTGTTGAGGATTTGTTTGGCAATGTGGCACCGGCTTCATTGTCTGCTACTGAGCTCCCTGATATTGACAGGCCTGCTCTTATTGCTGATGCTGTAGCTCCGTCTGTTGAGTCAACTGTTCCCTCAGATGGTATGATTCTCAGTTCTGGGCAAGACAGCATAAGCATAGTTTTTTCTGAGCCTGTTTTTAAAGAATCCGGAACTATTGTTATAAAGAGAAGTCCTGGATGGCTTATTCCCCCTGTTATGACGGAGGATGAGTTTCGCTCTGTATATTATTCTTCTTTGCTAAGTAGTGTTGATAGAGAAATCCTTATGCAGACTGCTAACGGAAGTCCTGCCCTTGATTCTCTTACAGCACAACCATTAGGTCCGTATAGGAAGCTTACTCATGGTCTTGTCCAGAGCGGGACTTCTTATGTCCCTGATCTTTCTACCAAGTATGTTCTTGCTTTTGACAGGGGGCTCGATGATGCTGATATAAGGGCGGTTATGGAAAAAGCCGGATATCATATTCTTATGGATGTGGATGTTACCTCATATAGAGTTTCTGTCTCAGGTTCTACTGTGACTATAAGCCTTCCGTCTATTCAACCGGGAATAAAATGGGATGTAAATATATCTGCTGGTTCTTTCCGTGATTCTGCAGGCAATTCGTCTTCTGATATATCGTTTTCCTTTTTCTCAGGTGGGGTTGCTGCTCCTGTTATACGTGTGGACAGATACAGTCATGGTGAAGGAGCTGTCGAGCCTGTTGTAACTCCATCAGGAGATGGTCTTACTGGTACTATAACTGGTTCTGTTACCATAGGTGGCGAGGATACTACGACAGAGCCTAGCGGTTTTGTTCGGATTAGAATAGATTCTCAAACTCTGGGGGCGAACATAAGATATTTGGTAACAGATGATGATTCTATACCTGGTGAACCTGTAAATAATTATGTGTTCTCACATAGTTCTTATACCGATTTTCTTGCTGTTGGTAAGCCCCTAAGTCCTGGACAGACAGAAGTTTCCAATGCGGATGATGCACAACGTATATTTATCAAGGCAATAGCAGAACATACAGAGCTTGGTTCTTCTTCTTATGGAGTTTGTGGTGCCTATAAGACTCTTGTTGTGTTAATTGATCCCGGCAGAGATGGAAATCCTCTCCAAATGCAGGGTTCTATAGTTGCAGGCGCTCCGCCAACTGTGCCTGGCTTTCCTCTGAGAGATGCGGATCCTGATCAAAGATACAGTAAGTACGCATATGCGTTCTCTACTAACGATTGGTTATGGTTGTCGTGGGACATAGTAAGCTCATGGGTTCAGACCAGCTATAGGGGAAACTGGCAGAGGAACTATAATCAGGGGAGTTATGGTAAGCTGATTTTTGTAGTCAATCAGCTTTACTGGTAAGAGGAGGTCTTATGTATAAAGCAATAAATAGAAGAGTTGTTGTAATATTATTGATATTGTTTGCCCTGACAGGTTGCGATATGTTAAATCCCGGACTTGGTCCTGATGTGGATATGAGTCCGCCTGTATTGAGTGTTTCTTCTCCCTTCTACATGCAAAATGTCAGTAGAAACTTTACTATAAAAGGTACGGTAAAGGATGATACTTTTGTTTCTCTTCTTATAATAGAAATAGAAGGGGCACCCTGCGTGTGGAAGCATTCTGATACAGGTTGGGAGTTTTCCTCTGACAACAGTGTGTGGAAGCCCGTTTCTGGCACATGGACATCCGGTACAGATGGTATGATTTTATGGTCGGTTGATATAAGTTTGCCGGACTCTGTAACAGGTGAGATAGTTCTAATGCTAAAAGCCCAGGACTCTGCAGGCAATATGGGTGCTGTCTCTGTAGAGAAGAGAACTGTCATATCAGATACAACTGCTCCATCTGTCTATGTTACTTATCCGGAGCTTTTTTCCGGAACTTCGGAAGAAGCAGATGCACACTATTCTTCCTATGTTTTGGAAAATGTGAGCTATATTGCAGAATTATTCAATGGTGATATTGTTATAAAAGGCTATCAGGATGAGAATTCCAGGCTTGGAAGATTGGAAGTGGAGCTTGCGGATGCAGAAGGTACTATCTACTGGCAAAAAAACTATACCGATTCTGCCTCTCTCAGAAATTTTACAGTCAATATCCCTGCCTCCGAGCTTTCTTCTATAACAACAAAAACTGTTTTACAGGTAGTAATCAACAGCTATGATGCTGCTGGGAACAGCGATAAGAGGTCTCATGGCTGGTTGTGTTATTGGCCTGATGCGGACCGCCCTTGGGTGACTGTTCCGGGGGATAGCAATCCTATACCTTCTGTTTCTGTTTACCCGCAGCAGACTCTAGAAGGGCAGGCTTTTGATGATGATGGGCTTGCTTTTGTAAACATATACATAGAAGAAAATATATCAGGTTGGCAGGAAGTTTCCCATGTAGAGATAACAGCTAATGAGCTTAATAAAGCTTCAAGTTATACATGGCAGGTCTCTGCTCCACAGGAAAGTGGAACATACAGGATAAGGGCTGTTGCAAGCGATATAAACGGAGTATCAGGTAATGAGAAAACAGCTTATTTTTCTGTTGAGGATATATCCAGTCCTAGAATTACCGTAGAAACGCCTGTTGCAGACTCGCCTATGCTGGGAGATGCAAATGGCGATGTTATCTTTTCTGGTTATGCTGACGATGATTCTGGGGTTGCTATGCTTAGAATTGTATGGATAAACCCTGAGGAATATGACAGCAGCCTTCTATCTTATCTCAATAAGAGTTATTCCGGATGGGATAGCCCAGGTACGGATGCTAAGGGGAATAAAGTATTTGATATTTCTTCTCTTGGAGCAGCACAATATGATGGTAACGGCAGGTTTAAGAGAGATTTTTCCCTAACGCTTAATCTGTTCTCCGATATAGGAATATCTCCTTCAACCCCACTTTCCAACCAAACCTTTGTATTAAGAGCAGTTGACGATAACAATAAGGCATCTACCTTAAAATATGTTGTGGCAGGTGATAATATTCCCCCTTCTGTACGTATAACAGGAGTCACTGTGAAACATAGTGACTCCACGACAGAGAACTATACTATAAGCGATTCTCTTGTACTTCCTGCTTTTTCTCCCGGAGACCAATTGAGGTTAAAAGGAACATGGTCTGATAATTCCACCGATATTTGGGCAGATAAGAGTAAAATAGGAGAGATAAACCTTGACTGTGACGGACAGGTAATTGGCGTTACCCGTAACTTTGATGGCAGCTGGCAGAGTGATTATATTTCTGCTCCCACTAAGTCCATAATCTCTGTACAGGCTGAGATAAAGGACATGGGCGGGAATATTGCATCGGATACCAAGACAATACGTGTTGAGAGCAACGTCCCAGAGCTTGTGCGCATAACAAGTCCCAATGACAGCGGCAGATACAAAGCAGGTGATATCGTGGATATTTATCTTGAGTTTAACAAAACGGTGTCTTTTTCCGGGGGAAGCAATGAGCCTGTACTTATTCTAAACAATGGTGCTTATGCGTACTATTATCAGGGAAATAATAGCAACAGGATAAGCTTTAGATATACAGTGCAGCCGGGAGATGATGTCTCTACTCTTGATGTTAGTAGCATAAGTATTTCTGGAAGTAATAATTTTGCAGACGATACAGGTACTATGGTAGATATATCCGTATTGCCTTCCGGAATCAATAGTCTTTCTGGTGGTAAAATAATAACCATAGATACCATACAGCCGTATATAACAGGGGTGAGAATCCTTTCTCCTTCTTCTGCTTACAAGGCAGGGGATACTGTGATTATTGCGGCAGACTTGTCGGAGCCCGTTGTTGTTGATAATAACCCTGCACTCACTCTTTCTTCTGGATTATCAGCATTAGCCGTATATAGTAGTAATCAAGGCTCATATCTCAGATTTTCCTATATTGTTGCTCAGGGCGAAAATGCAGAAAAACTCACGGTATCTTCTATTACATCTGTTTCATCCATAAAAGACCTTGCTGGCAATCCCTTATCATCTGTACTTCCATCTGGGGGAGAAATGGATAGGGATGTCATAATAGATACTGATATTCCCATAGTCCCTTCTGTTGATGGAATCACTGACGGCACTACTTATTACGGAGCAGTAACTTTTACTGTCACAGGAGCAGAACCGGATGCAGTTATCCAATATTCTATCAATAACGGCATTACATGGATAACAGGTAGTGCAGGAAGCATAGCTGTAAACGGAAGCTACGAGATAGTAGTCAGACAGATTGACAAAGCCGGTAATATATCTTCTAACAGTAATCCTGTAAGTATAACAATCGACAGCGGTAGTCTTCTCACAAGAATAAGCTCAAGCATGGCTGACGGAATATACAAAGAAGGTGATAAAATAGAAATAAGTCTCAACTTTAGAAAAGCTCTTTATATCACAAGCAGTATAAAACCCTATCTCATACTCAATACAACACCTCAAAGAACTGCAGTATATAAGTCAGGTTCAGGTACAAATAGCTTTATATTTGAATACAGTGTACAGGAAGGCGACACTGTTCCAGATGTTCTTGATGTTGACTCCATAGCGTTTAATACTTCGGTGATAACAGATTCTTTGTCATCCTCGGAAAACCTCTCTCAGTGGATAGATCTTGCAAGCCTTTCTTCTGATAATAGGCTTTCTGGGCAAAAAGATTTCTTTCTTCTTACAAGTCCGCCACAACTGCAATCTTGTCAGCTGATGGGCAGTCTGCTAACACTCAGTTTTGACAGAAACATATATAAAGGAAGTGGAAACATCACAATAACCCAAGATGATGCAGGACTCAAGGTGCCTGTCTTGTTAAGCCCATCAGAATACTCTGAGATTGCAAGCATAGCACCCACTCTTGCCTCAATCTACAAACTTGCCACCAATGGTGCAAGCGACAACGGAACACCACTTCTTGATGCAGTCTATGTGCTAGACTTTTCTCTCTCTCCGGATGATCCTTCTATTGTCTCTGCTTACAAGACTGCAGGATTACACAAGATATCCATACCGGTAAACTCTTCTTATGTAAGTATATCTGGTTCTACAATGAAGATATCTCTGGAAGGAAGCTATTCTCTTCCTGTAAAGGGAGCAAGCTATACCGTAGAGATAGACGGAGGACTCGTATACGATCAGGTATCCCACATAAATCTACCGGCAACGGCAGGTACAATAGAGCTTGCTGGCGTAGAGAAACCTGTTATAAGAGTAAACCGCCGCTCTGAAAGCCTTTCCGAAGGAGCTTTGGCAGTAGTAGCAGCACAGCCACTTGTAGCAAGTGTAAAAATGGATAGCCTGACACCGGGTGCAGCAATCCATTATACCCTTTCAGAAGCAACCTACAATCCCGCCCCTGTTGCTAATCCCAATAGCCCCAACCTCCCGCCTCAGCCTGCAGCAGGCCCCACAGAACCCCCAGTACCTACCGGTTTAAGTACACTCTACACCGGTAGTCTCACAGTAGGCTCCTCGGCAGACACCCTGCAAGGATACAAAAGCTGGATAAAAGCAGTAGCTATAAAAGGCACGGATGTATCGGAAGTTGCTAATGAGGTAGCATTCAAATCAGTAGTAAGCTTTATATATGATGGAGGCAGAGCCGATGCAATACCAGACTACACAGGCAGTCAGCTATACGACAGCTCTGGCACTCCGGTAGTAAACGACAGCATGCTTCCCGAATCCATGTGGTTACGAGGGAGCGACGACATAGCTGGTCCGCCAACCGTTCCTGGCCTCCCTTTATCCTGGGATAACTATGATTATGACGGCGTAAGACTCATGACACAGCTTAGCTCAAGTCCGCAGGAATGGTACTGGATAAGCTGGGAAATCGTAACAACAACATATATTGGACTCCTCTGGGGCACCACTCCTGACACAACAGAAGAAGCCGCAAGAGGCCCCTGGCGCTGGGGCTGGCACAAGAACGCATACGTACCCTTCCGCAGCTATTACCCACTCTTTCCCGGAGAAAGCCGCCGTCTGCAAAGCAGCCTATATGCAACAATAGATGGACAAGGGAGAGGAGAGTATATCTTTGCAAGACCCGGGGATGGTATTACTTTTATAAGAGACTACCTGAGGGAATAATAAAAATATACCGAACGCAGGGAATGCTGGAGCATTCCCTGCTGCCTTCGGCAGAAGAAAATCCTTTTTGCCATTAGTGGTACAAAAAAAGCGGGCAGGCACAAGCCTGTCCGCGTTCGGTCTAATCTTAATAAAAAGACGGACTGCCCCGGAGACGACTCGAACGTCCGACCCACTGCTCCGGAGGCAGTTGCTCTATCCCCTGAGCTACCGGGGCAAAAAAATATACCCCGGAGACGACTCGAACGTCCGACCCACTCCTTAGGAGGGAGTTGCTCTATCCTGCTGAGCTACCGGGGCATGTGCCGTATATGATAGCTATTAAAGCCGGCTCTGTCAATGTGTATAGCTTGCCATACCAGTGTTAACATTTACTATGGATATCTTTATGTTATCCAGATATACGTTCTTCGGATTGAGGGGGTCTGCAACTCTTTTTCCGTTTACAAAGAAATAGTAGGCATAACTTCCTGCTGGAAGTCGTAGCTTTCTCTGATATACACCAGGGCTAACCTCCTGCATGACAAGCAAAAAAGGATCCCAGTTGCAAAACTCTCCCACGAGAGTTACTTTTTTGCCAGGCTCTGTCCTGTAAGTAAATATTACTGTATTACCGTCTATCTCTGGACTTATCTCTGGGAGACTCTGAAGGGGGATTTTTGCAAGAGAAAGGATTATCCCTTCTCTGTCCCGTATCGTATTGGGATTGGCAGGGTCGGGCATCCATATACCATCTATCACAAAGCGGTATGTTATCGTATCAACATCGCGAGGAGGTTTTATTACATAAACAAAAATGTTATTGGGATTTTTGGCCATTGTATGGATTTGTTTAAACCCTTCTGTGGACAGGGCAATGCCAACCCTTTTTTCTGTTCCGTGTCCCTGGTAGCTTATAACAAGGTTCCCATCGTATATGTGTGGAGCTTCTGCCTTTTTTAATCCAAGGATATATAGATGCAGTTCTTTGCTGTCTACAGAAAAATCCAGCGAAAAAACCAGAGAGCTTCCCAACAAAAAAAACATAATAAGTAAGTTGCTTTTTCTCATGTTTCTGTTAAACTTATTCGGAACATTTTTAAGAGGAATAAAGCCTTAGTTAATAAATTTATAAAAAAGCCGAAGATAAAAAAAATATGCCTGACAGCAGAGACATAGATAAACTGGGAAGTCTCATTATACAGCTTGCGGAAGAACCTCATGTGATAGAGGAGTGGGGAGAATCAATAGAACTTCCTCCTCCTGTGGAGCCGGAGAAACCCAAGATAAGAACATCTCCTCTCAAGCAGGAAGAATCGCAGGACAAATCGTATCAGCAAGAAACTCAGGAAGAAGAGATAACAATTGACGATATGCTTTCCAGGTTGGATGAGCCTTCCGAGCCAAATGAGAAAGAGCCACCTGACCATGATGTCTTTGCTGAGCTTGGTTTTGAGCATCCCGATAATGAGGCCGGAGCAGAGGAAAAAGAAGAGACCGCTATCCCTGGATTGGAAGATATCCTTGGAGACGAGAGCCTGCCGGATATGGATTTCTTGCCAGATGAAGAATCCATAGGAGAGGATGAGCTTGCAGCTTCTGATAAAGCCCCAGATTTTTCGGACATAGAATCTGGGGGAGATTTGCTTGATACGCAGGATATCGATGCAATTTTTCCCGAGGAAAGTTCGCAAGATATGCAGGATACGGAGATAAGCGGCCTTGAGGGAGAAGACTTTTCCATACCACAAGAGCTACTCTCTCCTATAGAAGGCGAGGAAGAAGAGCAATCAGTAGAAGAATTGCCTGATGAGATAGACATATTCTCTTCTCGGGAAGAGGAGGCAGAAGAAGAGCAGGCTGCTGTTGAGAAGGATATAACGGACCAAGACGAGCTTCCTCCCTCTGACGATATATTCCCGTCTCTTGATGATGTTGATAGAGAGCTTTCTTCCGGAATTGAAGATGACTTAGATTTTTCTGAGGATCTTCCCAAAGAAGCTGAGACTCTTGAAGAAGTTTTGGATGAATCCGATTTTTCTTCTCTGCCAGATATCAATGATGATATATTCTCTGATACTCCAGCAGAAGAAGAGGAACAGCCTCATCCTGATATCCCAGATGATTTCTCCATGCCTGATTTTGATGAAGAAATTTCTGAAGAAGAGCTTTCTCCTCTTGAGGGTGTGGAAGAACCTTCTGTTGCCCGGGAAGAAATAGAGAGTGAGCTTCCTGATTTTTCTTTTGAAGAAACAGCAGAGGACAATCAGCCTCCTGATGATTTTTCTGTGCCTGACTTGTCTGATATTTCTTCTGATACGCAGGAAGTCTCTTTTGAGGAACCTCTTGAGATTGCTCCAGAAGATGAGAACTTCTCAATGGATGAGTTTACCTTTGAAGAAGGCAGGGATGAATTTTCTGTGGATAGTGATACTTCTTCTGCTGAGAGTGATTTTTCTCTTCCTCCCGAGCTAGATGATGAGAGTGACATCAATCTGGATGAAGATATAGAGGTGGATGAGTTTAGCCTCAGAGATTTTGGCGAGCATTTTGGTGTCGTAGAAGAAGCTCATGATGAGATTCCTGACTTGGATGATAATCTCAATCCTGCAATGGCTGTTACAGCAGAAGCTGCCGAGTCTCTGCCTGAGGCTGAGTTTAGCCTGAGCGAAGAAGAGTTTGAAAAGCTGCAAAAGACTCTTTTTTCCATGCCCAGAAATCTCAAGATAGAGGTTGAGCGTCTTGTTGCAGAACAGAAAATAGGAGGGGAAGACCTTGAAAAGCTCATAAGGATGCTTGTTGCAGGAGAATCTCTCAAGACCATAGCTGCTTATGTTGGAAAGCTTACTGGGAAGAGGATAAGAATCCCTGCAGGCTATGAGAAGAAGACAGGTGTAGCCTTTGAAGAGGAAAAAAACAGTTTTGGATATATACTTCGTTATAGAATTTTCCCTATAATACGGGCCATTTTGGCAGGGACTCTTGCACTTGCAGGTTTCACCTTCCTTATCTATCAGTTTGTCTATAAGCCTATTTATGCTTATAGCCTTTACAGTGATGGTTACAAGGACATCCAGGCAGAAGTCTATGACAGTGCCATGACCAAGTTTGACAGAGCGGGGAGAGTCTGGCGTTATAAATCTTGGCATTATAAGTATGCGGAGGCTTTTACAGAGCACCGCCAGTATAGCCTTGCAGAAGAAGTATATGTCAAGCTTCTTGCTGCCTATCCCTATGACAAGAAGGGTATACTGGATTATGCCTATCTTGAGTCGGATAAACTTGCACGATACGAAAAAGCAGATACGATACTTTTGTCCTATTTGCGAGAAAAGAACTTTAAAGATAAAGAAATACATCTAGCCAGAGGAGATAATTTTCTTAGGTGGGCTGACGAGGGAGCAAAAGATGAGTTTTTACGTTATGAAGACGCGAGAAAAGCCTATGCCCGTGTTCTGGAATACCATGGGAATAGCGACGAGCTTACAGAAAGAATGCTCAAGTTTTTTGTTCACCAGGAAGAAAAGGCTGTTGAGCTTAATATTGCAGATATAGATAACCTCTCTCACGTAAAAACCCTGATAGATTTTATTCTCAACAATGATGTAAAGCTTAGCTCCGGAGAACTTGCGCGGGCAGGCGGTTATCTTATGGATAGAAAAGAAATGGAGAAGGTAAGGGACACTCTTTTTAAAGCACGTGAGATCGACGACCTTGTACCAGAAGTGCCATATCAACTTGCAAGATATTTTGAAATCGTGGATAAGCCTGCGGATATGGAAAAAGCTCTCATCGCTGCAGAAAAGCTTTTTACAAGCAGACAGAGCCTTGACAGAAGAGCAACCGGACAGCTTGTGGACACATACCTGCGGCTTGGACTTCTCATGGCTGATAAAGGAGAAGTCCTTACGGCAGAGGACTATTATCGTAAGGGGATAAAACGCTACGAGAACGCGTTGGAAAGCAGAATCCTCAGAAAAAAAGCTTCCTACGGCAGGATATACTCCGCACTTGCGGACATCTATTATTACAATTCTGACAAAGAAGACGTAGCTCTTTCTCTCTACCTCAAGGCAGAAGACAGCTTCTACAAAAGCCCTGAGAATGACTACAAAGTAGGTCGGCTCTATTACAGAGCAGGCAACATGGACAGCGCACTGGAGCGATTTTCCTTAGCATATGAAGTGCAGAGAAAAAACAAAGCCGCTCTTTTTGCACTTGCCAATACACTGTACATGAGAAAAAGCTATGCAGCCGCAGAGGGTTACTACAGACGTCTTCTGGACATGCTTGAGAAACAAAAAGCAGGGATAGGTTACCTCAACGTACAGGAGGACCCCCGTCACAAAGCCCTTTTGGGAGCAATCATACATGTTGAGAACAACCTTGGAGTCTGCCTCTTTCGGCTTTCTGGAGGCTCAGAAGGCAGCGATAAATATAGAGAAGCCCTTATCTACCTAACGGATGCTCAGGAACTCTTTGTCAATCTTTACCGCGACCCGGCATCACTTGAACGTGCAGGCATAAAAAACCTTGCATTTATCAATCAGGATATAATATTGCATCCTACAACGGACTTTATCCGCCTGCCCCTTGCAATATACGCAAAACTTCCGCCATCTCTTGACGACGAAAATCTATAAATTCTATACCGAACGGCGTACAGCTAAGCTGTCCGCCTTTTTACCCTGTTACTGACAACAAACCCGTATGCCGTTCTTTTTAAAAAAAAGCCGGAGCGTGTAAGCGCTCCGGCGTTCGGTTTTATAATATAAAAACTATTCTATATCAGTCATCCAGCCAAACTTATCCTCATGAGAACCGTATTGTATGCCTTTGAGCGTCAAAAGAAGCTCTCTAGTAAGCTCTCCCATCTTGCCGTCTGCAAAGACGGCTGTTCTGCCCTTGTGTGTTACTGACTCTATATGGGCTATACCTGCTGCAGTGCCTGTCACAAAAACCTCTTTTGCACTGTCCATAACCTCTTCTATGGCGATTTTTCTCTCTTCTGTCTTTATTCCCATTGATTGTGCAAGCTCTATTATGCTCTTTCTTGTAATTCCCGGCAGAATGGTATCTCCCAGAGCAGGGGTAACAAGTGTACCGTCCTTGAGATAGACAAAAATATTGCAGGATGAACCTTCCTCAAGATATTTTCTTTCTTTTGCATCCAAGAATATGGCTTCCATATAGCCCTGGCTGTTGGCTTTTTTCTTGGCAAGAGTGGAGATTACATAGTTGGAAGCACATTTTATCCAACCTGTTCCATTTTCTGTTGCACGTATCATATCGCTTGTTATTGCCTTGTTGTTGGGTCCTTCAAAATATGCTCCAACAGGGGTGCTTACTATTACTACCCAGGGGTGTTCTGACTGGTTGAGCCCTATGCCTGGTTCTGAGTAGCTAAAAGGTCGTATGTATACGGAGTGTCCTGATAGAAAGCCGTCTTTTTCCCATGTATCGGAGTATCGCGGATAGTAGCCAAGGTTTTTATTTTGTCTCACTAGGGTTTTTACGGCATTTACAAAAAGTTCTGGCGGAAACGGAGGCATAAGTATCCCCTCCATGGAGCGCTTAAAGCGTTCTGCATTCTGCTCTGGTCGAAACAGTCTTAGCGAGCCGTCTTTTTGTGGAAAGGCCTTAAGCCCCTCAAATACGGAGAGGGCATACTGCGTAGAAAAGTTAACAAGGGGCAGCTGCGGAAAAGAATTTCTCCTCTCAAGAAGTGCTTCTCTTTCCTGTTCTGAGAGAGTTGCTTCTTTTTCCGCACCCAAGTGCGGTTTTGCCTGATATTCTTCTATCCAACCGTTTGTTGTGTATTTTGCTGTGTAAGTCCACGGATACAATGACAGACTAAAACTTTTCTTTGCCATACCGCAGTGCTCCTTATTGTAAAAATAATGGCTAAAGTTTAGGCCTGTTTTAAAAAATAGTCAAGGATATGGAGATAAAAACGTATTTGCATGCAAAGTATTGTGTTTGTTTTTAGTATACATGTAATATTTTGTGTTTTTGAGTTTTATGTTTCTATATGTAGTATCTTTTTTAAAGATAATTTACCCATTTTTCTTATGTTTTCTACAGGTTTTGCAGTTTTGCGTTTTGTTTTTATTATATTAATGTGTTCTTGTATTTATCTTATTATAAAAATAGTTCTGGATTATTGTTTGTGCTGTTATTAGACTGTGTTGTATAATATTTTTACAATAATTTGCAAAAAGGAGTGCTGTTATGGTGGATGCTGTAATCATTATGGCAGGAGGAAGGGGAACGCGGTTATGGCCGGCTTCTGTGGAGGACTCTCCCAAGCAGTTTTTGCCTGTAGAAGGGGAAAAAAATCTTCTTGACCTTGCTCTAGAACGTGCGTTTGCCTGCAATCCTAATACCCCAGTTTTTATTGTTACTGGGGAACGATATATGGAAAAAACGCTTTCCTGCACGGATAAGCTGGAAAAAAATAGAAAAAAACAAGTTAGGGTCGTGGGAGAGCCTGCAGGTAAAAATACTGCACCGGCCATTATGCTGGGAATGCTGATGGCAGAGAAAGAGTGTGGCAACTGCAATGTACTTGTCCTTACTGCAGACCACCTTATAAAACCCCTGGACGCTTTTGTTGCGGATGTTGAAAAAGCAGTGGAACTTAGTGCCTCTGGATATCATGTTGCCTTTGGCATAAGACCTAGTGCTCCAGAGACAGGATACGGATATATACATGTGGGAGAAAAGATTATGTCTGGGAGGCGTGTCCTTGAGTTTAAAGAAAAGCCCGATGAGCTGACTGCACTTGCTTATCTCAAAGATGGCTCCTATCTTTGGAACTCTGGTATGTTTGTCTTTAATTCTTCTTTATTTGTAAGAGAGCTGGAGAAGCTATCTCCAGATGTTGCTGCTGCTTTTCTTGATGCCGATATGTCAGTGGAGCATGATTATAGAGACGGCGTGAGCCTTTATTATGGCGGAGATTTGCCTGGGATATATGCTAAGACAGAATCAATATCCGTAGATTATGCCCTTATGGAAAAAACTTCACTGGCCTGTGTAGTTGAGGCCGGATTTGAGTGGAGCGATGTGGGGAGTTGGGACGAGTATGCATCGCTAGCAAGTGTTACTGGACAGGTCTTTGAGGCAGAATCCTCAGGCTGTACAGTGCTCAGCGATGTGCCCGTTGCCTTGTGTGGAGTGGACAATCTTGTGGTTGTTTTTAAGAACAACAGGCTTCTTGTTTTAAAAAAAGGAAAGGGACAGCTTGTGCGGGATGCTGCAGAATTCTTTGATAAAAGAAAATAGACTTTTTTAAAAATACGGTTAGCAAAAAATAAAAAAACTTGACAGCGTATTAAGGCGTTGGTATACTTATGCCGAAGGATAAGGGGATTAGTGATGGGTCGTTGACTCTTCTTACCCCTACTAAGATTTTTAGGAGGCTATGTGATGAAAAAACTAACTTTAGTGTTAGTGGTACTGCTTATCGCAGCAGGTATGGTTATGGCCGATGTGACCGTTGGAGGTTGGGGCCGTATAGAGTTTGGTGTTACTGGTAATAATACCAGTGGTTCTAAGCCGATGGTGGTGGCTGGACCTGGTTGGGCAGGTGGCGGAAGAGTTGGAATAGCTATCAATGGTTCTTCCGACAATGTTGGTTTTTCTCTCAATATCAATTCTAATGGTGGTTCTATAGGGATTGGCGATAACGCAAATATCTGGATTAAATTTAATGACATTGTTATGCTTACTTTAGGGCAGGCTCAGGAGGATTCTCTTAGAGGTAAGGTGGGTGACATCTATGGTGCAATGACAGGTGGTGACCAAGATAGTATTTTTATGCGTGCTTATCCTAAGAAGGGTGCTGTTCTTAAGCTCACTCCTGTTTCTGGTCTTACTGCTATATTGGCTCTTGATACAGACAATAGCACAACAACCCTTGAAGATGCTTTTAAGTATATTTATGCTGGTGTTGGATATGTGATAGATGGTGTAGGTTTTGTAAGACTTGGATATAATCCTAATGATAATCAGTGGGGTACTGCTGCTTCATCTCCTGTTGCTGACAATACTTTTGGCTATCTTAACTTTGCCTTCCAGCTTACAGCTGTTGAGGGGCTTAATGCCGATCTTGGTGTAAAGTATAATCTTGCTAATACTGTTGCTGGTGATACTGTTGCTAAGGTTGCTCTTGGTGCTACATATGGCATGGATGCTTTTGGTGCAACACTCAGGGTTGATACTGCTTTCCAGAAGGATGACAGCAATTCTGATACTTCTGAGTTTGATCTCAATGTCGCAACAGACCTTAACTATAGTCTGGATATAGCTACTTTTGGTGTGGTTCTGGCATCTAACAACCTGCTTGATACAGCTAATGCTGGTACTGGAAAGGCTTTCCAGGTTCAGCCTTATGTAAAGAAGGGTTACTCCAACGGGTATGTACGTCTTGGTGTTAATTATCTGTCTATGCTTGATACTGGTGCAGATCCGTCTAGCGTATGGACGATTTTTACAACAGCTGAGTACTGGTTTTAATTAGTATCTAGTTGTCTTATTGTGGGAGCAGCCATTGGATGCTCCCACATTTTTTTTGTATATATAAACAATAAGTACTAGAAAACTTATTTAGTCATCCCTTCCTTGATATATTTACAACATTAATTTTATTTTAAAATCATTTTGTTTCTATTTATAGAAAAATTCTCTTGACAATAAGGATGAGACAATGTATTCTTGCATATATGTTTCTATAAATAGTAACAACTGGAGGACTATGTGGCAATTATCATACGAGAGCTTCCTGCAGAGAGATTTACTCCATATTCCCTTGCCCGCAAGCTTGGAGCAAAGGCTCTACTGGAATCCGCTTCTTTTCTAAAGGGCAGAGAGAGATATTCTCTTCTTCTTGTTGAGGAAGCCTTCCGTCTGGAGCAGAGAGGAAGAGATGTCTTTTTTATAAAAGATGGTAAAAGGTTTAGGATAAAGAACCCGGGGAGAGATATTCTAGACGCATGCAGATATTTTGCAGATCAGCATGAGAGAGCTGACTATGACTTTCCTCTGCCAACTGGAGGAGTAGGATTCTTGTCTTACGAGTTTGCTTCCTTTTGCGATAAGATAAATATAGCAGACAAAGAAGAGCCTCTGGGGCTTCCTCTTGCTTCTTTTATTTTTGGGCATCTGTGGGTTGTTATGGACCATTATACGGACAGGATGTTTCTAATTGCTATGGATTACAAGGAGGCTCCGTGCGATATAGCCGCACTTGCCGATAGGACTGAGTCTATGCTGGATAATCTTGATTTTTCCTTCATGGCGGCTGCTCCATCTGCTTCTTATAATATAGAGGATGTAAGCTGCGACCAGACCTGGTATCTTGATGCTGTATCTACAGTTAGGGATGAGATTATTGCCGGTAATCTCTTGCAGGCAGTACCGTCCAGAAGGTTGTCTTTGCGTACGGATATGCCTGCCTTTGAGGCATATCGGGTTCTTAGATCTTCCAACCCTTCTCCTTATATGTTTTTTCTTGATTATGGAGATTATCAGCTTTTTGGCGCTTCTCCCGAGGTGCAGATAAAAGTAAAGCACGGAGAGGCTGTAATAAGACCCATAGCGGGCACTAGAAGGCGTGGCCGGGATGCTGCGGAGGACTTTGCACTTGAGCAGGAGCTTCTTGCTGATACCAAGGAGAGGGCAGAGCACATAATGCTCGTGGACCTTGCAAGAAACGATCTTGGCCGCGTATGCGTCCCAGGATCTGTTATGCCTGCGGAGTATATGGTTGTTGAGAGGTATTCTCATGTCATGCATATAGTCTCGGAGGTGAGGGGCAGGATTGCAGACGATTATAGTGGTATTGATGCCTTTAGAGCAAGTTTTCCTGCGGGTACTGTGAGCGGTGCTCCAAAAATCAAAGCGATAGAGACAATAAGCAGGATAGAGCCTGTAAAGAGGGCTTTTTATGCGGGTTCTGTGGGATATATTGAGCCAGGAGGAGAGCTGGATACATGTATAAGCATACGCACTGCGCTTAAAAAAGGGGATATGCTTTATTTGCAGGCAGGAGCTGGCGTAGTGTACGATTCTGTCCCGGAGAGAGAATTTGAAGAAACCAGTGAGAAATTGGCTGCTCTAATGCATGCCATAGGTTTGGAGGAAGAACATGTACCTTCTGATAGATAATTATGATTCTTTTACTTATAACCTTTTTCAATATATATCCGAGATCACGGATAAAGAAATCAAAGTTGCAAGAAATGATGAGATAAGCATACAAGAGATTGAGAGCCTGTCGCCGGAGGCTATAATAATCTCTCCGGGACCAGGCAGGCCTGAGGATGCCGGAATATCTTTAGAAACCATAAAAACATTTGCTGGAAGGATACCCATACTTGGAGTATGTCTAGGGCATCAGTGTATTGCTCAGGCTTTTGGTGCAAGGATAATACAGGCAAAGGCTATCATGCATGGTAAGACGGATATGATAAATCATGATGGCAGGGGTGTATTTCGTATGCTTCCCAGTCCTTTGGAGTCCATGCGATACCATTCTCTTGCTGTTGATGCCGCAACTTTGCCGGAAAATTTTGAGATTAGTGCCACAAGTCCGGATGGAGAAATTATGGGAATACGGCATAAGGAATATGTTCTAGAAGGGGTTCAGTTTCATCCAGAGTCAATAGGACAGAAAGAAGGCAAAAGAATTCTTTCTAATTTTCTCACATATAAGAGAGAGCCCTTTGATATACGATCTTTTATATCCGCAAGGCTTGATAAAAAGGATGCCAGCAGAGAGGAGGCGGAAGCCTTTATGGATGAGCTTACATCCGGCAACCTAAGTCCTGCTCAGATAGCCGGAGCACTTGTTGCAATAAACGCCAAAGGCTTTGCTTCTCAGGAGGTAGCTGGCTGTGCAGCTGTCTTAAGAAAAAAAGCTGTCAGAATAAATCCTGATAAAAAAGTTCTTGATACATGCGGTACAGGAGGAGACGGGTTGGGAACCTTTAATATCTCTTCTTTTTCTGCTCTCATTGCAGCAAGCTGCGGTGCATCAGTAGCAAAGCATGGTAACAGAGCTGTAAGCTCAAAGAGCGGTAGTGCAGATTTTTATGCTGCAATGGGGCTTCCTGTTGAGCTTCCTCCTTCAGAAGCGGAAAAAATGCTCAATAAAGAGGGCTTTGCGTTTCTTTTTGCTCCTCTATATCATAAAGCAATGAGATATGCAGCAGCACCAAGGAAAGAATTAGGGATAAAGACCATAATGAATTTCCTTGGGCCATTATCCAATCCCGCCTTTGCATCTTACCAGCTTATAGGTGTTTTTTCTAAAAACTATCTTAGGCTCATGGCAGAAGCGGCAATACAGCTCGGAGTAGAAAAAATTATGACGGTACATGCAGAAGATGGCCAGGATGAGATATCTGTTTGTGGAAAAACGCATTATATTTTGGCTGATAAAGATGGTAACATAGAAGAGGGCTCTATTACTCCTGAGGATATGGGACTTGCAAGATACAATGTATCTGAGCTTATATTTGGTGATGTATCAGATAATGTCACCATAGCAGAAAGACTGCTTGATGGGGAGGGGCCTGATGCTGTAAAGGCCGCAGTGTGTGCCAATGCAGGAGCTGCTCTATATGTTGCTGGATTTGCAGCAAGCATAAAGAGCGGAGTCATGATGGCTATGGATGCTCTTTCTACGGGTAGAACAAAGGCTTATGTAAACAGGATTAGAAGTTATGCAAAAAATTAAAACAGATAGTGATATAGGTATAAAAGAGGATATTTTAAAAAAAATAATATATGACAGAATAAAGAGAATAGATAGGTATGGACATACCCAGGGATTAACTATTCCAGATAAACGGCAGTATCCTGTTATCCCTTTTGGGAGGGCGCCTTTTATTATAACGGAGATTAAACGCTGCTCGCCTTCTAGGGGTAATATAGCCGGAGGTATGGATATATATTTACAAGCAGAAAAATATGTAAAACAAGGATCACGTAATATCTCAGTCCTTACGGAAGAGCAATATTTTGGAGGTTCCTTAAGCGATCTTATGACCATAAAGGCCAGGTTCCCTCAGATTTCCATACTGAGAAAGGATTTCCTGCTTGATGAGGCTGATGTTGATGTTTCTTACAGAGCAGGTGCAGATGCTGTGTTGCTTATAGCAGGTATTCTTGATGATGTGACTCTTAGATTAATGTATGATAAGACAAAAGAATTAGGAATTGCAGCTCTTGTGGAGGTGCATTCTCTGGAGGAGCTGGAGAGAATATCTGTTTTGGAACCTGAGTTTGTGGGTATCAACTCAAGAGATCTTGTGAGCTTTAATGTTGATATTTTAACCCCTGTCAAGTTAAGACGACATATTTCCTGGGATGCACGTGTGGTTTTTGAATCCGGGCTATGGGAGTTTTATCATGCCTATTTTGCTTCTTCTTCTGGTGCTGCTGGTATCCTTGTGGGAGAAGCACTTATGAGAGAGCCGGAGAGATTTGAAGGATTGGCAGCAGGTCTATCCGCAGGTCAGAGGACAAGAGCAGAAGGGCAATCTTTTTGGCAGTATCTTATGGTTAGGCTTGAGAAGCATCGCCCTCTTGTGAAAATATGCGGACTTACTAGAGAAGAAGATGTAGCCTTTGCAGACAGACTTGGTGCCGATTTATTGGGATTTGTTCTTGCGGATTCTCCCAGAAGGGTAAACAGAGATTTCTTGAGTACTATTGGCAGAACTCAGGCAAAAAAAATAGGCGTGGTTGTCGAAGGCCAAGGGATATCCATAGAAGATGCTGTAGCTCTTGTAAAAGATGGCTTGCTGGATGCGCTCCAGTTCCATGGTGATGAGCCTAAAGAGCGTTTAATGAGTTTGGATATACCATGGTATAAAGCGGCAAGAATAGAAGATGTCTCAGATATGGATTCTGCACTTGCGTATAATTCTCCAAGACTGCTCATAGACGCAAAATCAGAACATGCCTACGGAGGTACGGGCAAAAGCATAGATGATTCTCTCATTGATTATGCAAAAACAAAAACAAGCTTATGGATTGCCGGTGGTCTTTCTCCCGATAATATTAAGAATATCGTAAGGAAATATAATCCTGAGTTAGTGGATGTTTCTTCTGGTGTGGAAGAATCTCCAGGCAAAAAAGATAAGGCAAAATTAAAACAATTTTTTGAGGAGCTTTTTGATGCAGCTTTATAATGACTTTTTTGGCAGGTTTGGAGGTCGTTATGTTGCAGAGGTTTTGAGAAAACCTCTGGATGAGTTAGAACAGTCTTTTATAGCTGCCATGAGTAATGAAGGCTTTCTTTCTGAGCTGGAGTATCTGCAAAAGACATATATAGGTCGTCCTACTCCGCTTATGTTTGCTGAGAATGCAAGTAATATTCTGGGAGGCAGTAAAATATATATAAAAATGGAAGGTCTTGCCAATACTGGCGCACATAAGATCAATAATGCCCTAGGGCAAGCTCTGCTTGCAAAAAAGATGGGTAAAAGCAGAATAATAGCAGAAACAGGGGCTGGACAGCATGGAGTGGCTACGGCAAGCGTTTGTGCCAGACTTGGATTGGATTGTACCGTATATATGGGTGAAGTGGATATGGCCAGACAAAGACCCAATGTATATCTCATGGAGATGTTTGGGGCTCAGGTAGTTCCTGTTTCTAGTGGCTCCAGAACTCTAAAAGATGCAGTAAATGAAGCCCTCAGAGACTGGGCATCTTCCTGGGATACTACTCATTATCTGATAGGTTCGGCACTTGGGCCTTCTCCGTTTCCGGATATGGTGAGGGAGTTTCAATCTGTGATTGGAAAAGAGCTAGTAAAACAGATAGAAGAAAATGTCAAGGAAGATGTAGAAGCGCTTGTTGCCTGTGTAGGTGGGGGGTCAAATTCCATAGGTTTTTTTGCGCCTTTTATAGAACAAGAAAGGCCTGCGCTTGTAGGAGTGGAGGCAGGAGGAAGAGGGTTGGGCAATGGAGAACATGCTGCCAGAATGACGGGCTGCGGAGTAGAAGGGATTGTTCAGGGATATAAGAGCATGTTTTTGCTTGATTCTGACGGGCAGGTCTTACCTACTCATTCCATATCAGCTGGACTTGATTATCCGGGAATAGGTCCCCAGCTTGCACATCTCGGAGAAACAGGACGTGTGATTTTTACACGAGCAACAGACAAAGAGGCCTTGGAGGCTCTCCGGTTTTTTGCTCGCCATGAGGGTGTGATTTTTGCTTTGGAATCCGCTCATGCAGGAGCTGCTGCAATAAAGCTTGCAAAAGAAGGTAGTCCGGATAAGGCAATAATAGTCAATATGTCAGGGAGAGGGGATAAAGATATCTTTATAACAGCAAAGATAATAGATGGAAACAGATGGAGAGATTTTTTACTTTCGGAGGCCGGTGATGCATAAAAAAAGAATAATGGCACATATGATACCTTATTATCCGTCACCGGAAGCTTCTTATGATGTTGTACGTGGCCTTGTGGATGGTGGAGCATGGGCTCTGGAAGTGCAGTTCCCTTTTTCTGATCCCACTGCGGATGGACCGGCCATCCAGGGGGCGTGCACTACAGCGTTGGAAAACGGATTTACTGTTGATAAAGGAATAGATTTTATCAAGAAAATAAGAAAGGATTATCCAAAACTGCCAGTCTTTGTTATGAGCTATGCCAGTATACCTTACAGAGTGGGAATTCCTCGTTTTGTTTCTATCATGGCGGAACTGGGGATAAATGGGCTTATTATACCGGATTTACCTCCTGACTATGATGAAGGGTTTTATGAAGAATGTATTACAAGGGATTTGCAGCCTGTTCCTGTTGTTATTCCTGATATGACAGAAGAAAGGCTTTCTCTTATTACTGATAAAGCAGGGGAGTATATATATGCTGCTCTAAGAAAAGGAATAACGGGACAGCATACTGAATTGGGAGAAGACAACATTGGTTTGTTATCAGTATTAAAAAATAGAGGTTATAAGACACTTGCCGGTTTTGGTATTGATAGCCCGGAGCAGGTGGCAAAGCTATCACGCCATGCTTATGCAATTGTTGCGGGCTCTGTTTTTGTAAGGATATGCAAAGAAAACCGAGATGATATCTATGGTTCTGTAAAGAAAAAGGTAGAGTATTTGCTTTTATAAATATGTATATGGACTTTATATGTAATTTTTATAATATTTAATTATGAGTATTTTTTACGGAGGATTTATGGCAATAAACATAACTGCTGCAGATTTTAAAAAAGAAGTTATAGAATCCGATATCCCGGTTCTTGTGGACTTCTGGGCCGAGTGGTGTGCTCCATGTAAGATGGTTGCTCCTGTTCTAGAAGAACTTTCCAATGCATATTCAGGCAAGCTTAAGGTTGTAAAGGTAAATGTGGACGAAGAACCCGATCTTGCTGGTAACTATGGAGTTGTAAGTATCCCTACAATACTTTTATTTAAAAATGGAGAAGTTGTAAAACAGCATATAGGAGCGGCTCCTCTATCTGTTTTTGAACAGCTTGTTCAGTCTTATATTTAGATTTAATAGACTTCATCGCTGTTTACAGAACCAAAACTAGACTGTGATGTAGGAACAATATGCCAGTCTAGTTTGCTGTTTGTATCAACAGGGACTGATGCTCTGTTTATTGAGCGGGTGGATGTGGAAGGATCCGGGTCAATGCAAAACTCGGGTAGCAATATTTCTTCGGTACTTTCCCATCCACCAAGCTTAAATATCTCTTGTGCTCTGTCAAAGATCTTCTTTGTTCCAAACCCTTGATATCTGGATGATGTTCCAGTACTGTATACTACTGCATCCAGGAGTTCTCCACCTACTCGTGTATAGAGGCTTATGACTCCGTTGTTGCCTGATAAGCCTTTACCTCCGGACAGCCAAAAATCCCATCCACCGGAACTTGCATCCTTGCCACCCGATACATCTGGTGCGGTTGTTTCGTTCTTTTCTTCTGTCGTACCATCCGGCTTTGTATGCAGTACTACAAAGCTACCTGCTTCAAGATAAAGGGAAGGGAAGATAAAGCGCTGATCCCAGTCAGAATCTGTTCCCTCGTATAACACTATGCCCCCTATGTTTCCAGCACTTAGCAGGAAAAGCTCCACGCAATCCGGATGTGAGGAAGAGCCTTGGGTTGTAAACTCATTAATAAGGATATGTGGAATATTAGGATTAAAGCCGTAAAAAAACAGCAAAAAACTAAGGTGGTTTCCACTCTTATCCGTTATCTCGCCGTCAACAGAAAGCCTTTTTCCCGGCTCAACTTTGCCGTCAAGTTGAAACTCCAGCTTTGAATCTGTTATAGTTATATTTTTTATGGAAAAGCCGTCATTACACATAAGATTTTCTTTGTTTGCAATAACGGGTTCTGAGAAAAGTATGTATCCTGTATTTTCCCCGGACATAGCATAGTCTGCAATTGTAGGCGGAATCATATCAGAGTCATTCGGTATTATTGGAGATTGTTCCGAGCAATTGTTAAAGAAAAAAAATAGGGATATAATAATAAGGGTTTGAAACTTTTTCATTACCTAAGATATACTGATAAATAAGATAATTTGCTTTAAAAATTATTTGTAGTTTAGGAGAATTTATGTCAAATCCCCTTTTGGAAAAATATGGAAAGATATTTCCTGCAGGTACGATTATATTCAGAGAAGGAGATTCCGGTGATAACATGTTTATCATTCAGCAGGGAAAGGTGAAAATATCAAAAAACATAAGTGGTAAAGAACATACTCTGGCTGTTCTTGATAAAGGGGATTTTTTTGGTGAGATGGCTATTGTTATACGTGCCCCTAGGAGTGCAACGGCCATGGCGATGACAGATGTGCTTGTTCTTTCTTTTACCCGCGAGGGTTTTCAGAGCATGGTTGAGAAAAACTCCAAGATAGCACTTACAATAATTGACAGATTATGCAGAAGACTTCAGCAGACCAATATGCAGCTTCAGCATCTTGTTAAAAATAATCTCAAGAGTCTTATAATGCTGGATCTTTATTTTGCTTTTAAAGGTTCTGATGGTATTCTCAAGTCTATTCCCTACAAAAGTACTGTCAATGAGATCGCACTCAATAAAGAAGTGGATACGGAAGAAGTAGTTAATATAATAAAAGAATTTATGGAGGAAGGACTTTTTTCCATAGAGGGGGATGAACTCCTTCTTCTTGATTTTAAAAAGCTTGCTTCCATTGTTGACAATCAGAATATAAAATAAAGGAGTCTTTAATAATGTGTGGAATAATCGGATATTGCGGTCCAAAGCCTACTGCCAAAGTCCTATTGGAAGGACTAAGAAGGCTGGAGTACAGAGGCTATGATTCTGCTGGGATTGCTACCATAAAAGATGCGGAACTCACTGTGATAAAGAAAACAGGCAAGATAAATGATCTTGCATCTGTTGTCCCTGCTTCTCTTGACGGGCAATATGGTATAGGCCATACAAGATGGGCAACACATGGTGCTGTAAACGATGTAAACGCCCATCCTCACGTATCTCAAAATGGTAAGATTGCAATAGTACACAACGGTATAATAGAAAACTTTGCATCGCTTAAGGAAACTCTGGAAGAAAGGGGCTACAGGTTTGTATCCGATACAGATACGGAAGTTCTCGCTCACTTGGTAGAAGACTTTTATGAGGGGGATTTGGAAGAAGCTGTAAAACGGGCACTCTCTCTTGTAAAGGGTACTTATGGTCTTTTGTGTATATGTACAGAAGAGCCTAATACAATAATAGGTGCAAGAAATGGTTCTCCTCTTGTTATTGGAGTAGGCGATGGAGAGATGTTTCTTGCCTCGGACGTTACAGCTATTCTAGGGCACACCAGGCAGGTTGTCTACCTTGAAGACAATGAGGTTGTAAAAGTATCATCCGAGGATTTTACAACAACTGATATAAGAAATACCCCAATAAGCAAGAAGATAGAAAACATAACCTGGGAATTGGAAGAGATAGAAAAAGGAAAATATCCCCACTATATGCTCAAGGAGATTTTTGAGCAGCCGGAATCCGTCAAGAGAGCTATGCAGGGCCGTCTTGACGAAGAGTATGCCACCGCACATCTTGGTGGTCTCAATATGAGCACTAGGGAACTCCTTGAGATAGAGCAGGTTGTTATAATAGGTGCTGGTACTTCCTATTATGCAGGCATGCTGGGTGCTTACATGATAGAAAACCTTGCTAGAATACCTGCCACAACTGAGCTTTCTTCAGAAATCCGCTATAGAAACCCCATAGTAAAGCGTAATACACTCTATTTTGCTGTCTCTCAGTCTGGAGAAACCGCTGATACACTATATGCCCTGCGAGAACTCAAGAGAAAGGGAGGCAAAGTCCTTGGCATCTGTAATGTTGTAGGTTCCTCCATAGCGAGGGAATCCGATGGAGGTGTCTATATCCACTCTGGACCAGAGATTGCAGTAGCATCTACCAAGGCCTTTACATCTCAGATTACAGCTTTTTATCTTTTTGCTCTTCTTATGGCACGAATGCGTGACCTTTCTTTTGAGGATGGCCTTATACTGCTCAGAGGGATGAAGGAACTCCCGGATAGGATAAACGCAGTTCTCAAACAGTCCGAGCACATAAAACACTTGGCGGAAAAGTACTCTTATGCACGCAATTTTTTGTTCCTTGGCCGTGGACTCAACTATCCTGTAGCACTGGAAGGTGCTCTCAAGCTCAAGGAAGTTTCCTACATCCATGCTGAGGGCTACAGTGCGGCAGAGATAAAACACGGCCCGATTGCTCTTATCAACCCGGATACACCAAGTATGTTTATAGTTCCTCGTGACGAGTTACGGGACAAGGTCATCACAAATATGAAAGAAGTAAAATCAAGAGGTGGCAAGGTTATTGCTCTATGTACGGAAGGTGACAACGGAGTGCGACAGATAGCAGACGATACAATAGAAGTTCCCGAGGTTAACCGCTATCTTAACCCCTTTCTTATGGTGGTACCATTGCAGCTCTTTGCTTACTATATGGCCATCAAGCTGGGACGGGATGTTGATCAGCCAAGAAATTTGGCAAAAAGCGTTACAGTAGAATAAAAACATAATACCGAACGCCCTGCCGCTGCTTGTGCAGCGCAGGGCTTTTTTATAGATGCTTATAAGAAGTTGCCGACATACCGATAAGAGATGATATGAAGAACCGTTATATTGCGGTTATATGCTTTATTTTGTTTTCAAGTCTTTTTGTCTTTTCTCAGGATTTATCCGTAAAACCGGATGAGCTAATAATAGAGCAGGCACTAGAAGGCGGTTATCACCTATGGATAAAAAAGAAACCTGATATAGCATCTGTACTAATAACAGAATCCACGGAAGATCCGGCAAGAAAAGTCGCAAGCTATGCACTCAGGACAACAAGCTATAATAAGATAAACGGAGAAGAAAAAAGACTTCTCAACGGTGAGTTTCTTGACAATTCAAGAGGATATTATCTTATTGACTCCTCTGCAGAAAAGCATCCCATTCTGGGAGAGGCTTTTCATATTTTTATCCCGTATGTTGTTGTATACGGCTATCCTTGGACCAGACACGGAGAAATGCAGATTTTGGACGGTAGCTATCTCAACATCAGAACCTTTGTGCGTCCTTATGCTGATTATTCCGGTGGTTTTAAAGATAATCCCTTTATATTGCGCGTTGTTCAAAAACCTTTTACAGGACCGCCTGAGGCAAACTATATGCCGCAGGCAGAGGAAAGCTTTAAAAAACTTTCCCAAAGGAGCAAGACACCTCTTTTTTACTCTACAGGACATGAGGATGTACTCAGTCAGATAAAAAAGGTGCTGGAGGATAAAAAAGGCGACAGCCTTGATCTGGTGCTTGTACTGGATACGACACAAAGTATGGAGGATGATATTCCGTTCCTTCAGAAACAGCTTGTTTCCATTATCCGGAATACTTGTAAAGGGTATAAAAAAATAAGAGTAGGTGTTGTCCTCTATAAAGACTATATGGAAGAATATCTCAATAAGGTTATACCTTTTCAATCGGATCTGGATAGGTTTAATTCTCTTATTTCTACCATACGTGTGTCTGGAGGACGGGATTTGCCGGAAGCAGTCTATGAGGCTCTATATGCTGCCCTTATAAGGTTTGATTGGCTCTATGATGACAGGAAGATTATTCTTATAGGCGATGCACCTCCTCATCCCTTTCCCAGAGGTTCTGTCACTGAGGATATGGTTTATTCTGCAGCAGAGAAAAAGCATGTGCTGGTTTTTCCTATACTTCTCCCTCAATAGTTTCCAGCTGTTTGCCAAAGGCAGGTCTTACCGCAGTTTTCTTGTTCTTTTGCAGTATAAGCTGAGGTAAGACCGTTCGGTGTTTTTTCAATTGAAATTTTTGACTGTTTGTGCTATACTCTCAAACGAAGGACGACCTTATCCTTCCCCTGTCCTTCATGCGTGGGAGGGAGGGCGGCAGGTATGTTGCCCTCCTTTTTTATAGATGTAAAAATGTCTGAGGAGCTTGGAGAAAGCTTCTTTTTTTTTTATAATCGCCATGATGTGTGATAGCAATGTTTCTTTTTCTTCTGTTTCTGTGCTTGAGCATAGACAGATAGCGGACGGGTATTTTTTTATGTCTTTTGAGTATCCCAGTTTTTTTTCGCGGCCTCGTCCTGGGCAGTTTTTTACTTTGCGGGCGGGGGATTCTGTTGTTCCGCTTCTCAGACGGCCTTTTGCTTTTTCTTTTTTTTCCAATGATAAGGCTGGCTTTATCTATCAAAAGCGTGGCAGGGCTACGTCCAATCTTGCTGCAATGAGTGCAGGCGAGCAGATTGATATTATTGCTCCGCTTGGCAATTGTTTTCCCATGCCTTCTAGCGTAGAGTATCCTGTGCTGCTTGCAGGTGGTGTGGGACTGGGACCTGTGCTTTTTTTCTCCAGCGAGCTTGAGAGACAGGGGATTTCTCATACTCTTATCATAGGAGCAAGGAATTCTTCTTTTATCCCTGAGTATAAGCCGTCTTCTTTGGTTTCTTTTTTTGTATGTACGGATGATGGTTCTGCTGGTTTTAAGGGCAATGTTGCGGACCTTTTACTGGAGAATATGCCTCCTGCTGGGGCTATCCTGTATGCCTGCGGTCCCAATCCCATGATGAAGGCTTTACACAGCATTGCTCTTGATAAGGGGTTTATGCTGTGGGTCTCCATGGAACAGGTTATGGCCTGCGGTGTGGGGGCCTGTGCAGGTTGTGTTGTGCCTGCTAGGGGCTCGTATGTGCGTGTCTGCAAAGACGGACCTATTTTTGACAGCAGGGAGATAGAATGGACCTCAGTGTAAGGATAAGAGACAAAGTTCTTCCCAATCCCGTGGGTGCGGCATCGGGTACCATAGGCTATGGCAGCGAGTACGAGGGGCTTGTGGATTATGACAGACTGGGCGCGCTGTACACCAAGGCTGTTACGCCGGAACCAAGAGAGGGTAATCCAATCCCCCGCATTGTGGAGACAACAGCAGGGCTTCTCAACTCCATAGGGCTTGCCAATGTCGGTCTCAAGCGCTTTTTATCGGAGAAATGGCCTTATCTTTCCTCTCTTCCCTGCCCTGTAATAGCAAATGTAGCGGGGAGCAAGCCAGAGGATTATCTGCAGGTAGTTTCTGTTCTGGAAGAGCATACGGATATGTGGGGCTATGAGATAAACATATCTTGTCCCAACGTAAAAAAGGGCGGTATCACCATTGGCACTGAGCCAGATGTTGTAGAAGACCTAACGGCATCACTTAGAAAACTGACTAACAGGCCTCTCATTGTAAAACTTACGCCCAATGTTACGGATATCCGGCTAATAGCACGTGCTGCGGAAAACGGTGGAGCGGATGCGCTGTCTTGTATCAACACTGTTGTCGGTATGGCTATAGACATAAAAAGGAAACGCCCTGTTATACCCCAGAAGACAGCCGGGCTTTCCGGTCCTGCCATAAAACCCATAGGTATAGCTGCAGTTTATCGTGTAAGGACTGCTGTCAGCATCCCCATTATAGGATTGGGTGGGATAATGAACGCAGACGATGCTATAGAATATCTGCTCGCAGGTGCTTCCTGTGTCCAGATAGGTACAGGGCTTTTTGTCGACCCCACTATTACGGTTAAGGTTCTGGAGGGGATAGAAGAGTACATGAAGCAAAACAATATGAACTCTATCTCAGACTTTTCCTCATACTGGAAAGAATGGTAATTTTGTATACCGAACGCGGCCTATGCAGCAGCATAGGCCGCTGCCTCCGGCGGAATAATTAAATGATAAGGATATCTTTTTATATATTCTCATTTATGGGCTTATGGTGTCTGATAAAAAGCCTTTTATATCGGCCATTACATCTTCATCCGGAGCTCCGCTGTCTAGCTCAAAGTGGTCTGCATTTTTTTCTGTTATGATATATATGGTATCTATCTTGTTTCTAAGTTTTTTTTTGCTGTAGTCGTTGTCAACAACATTATCCTTTGCTGCAAGAATTAGGAGAGTAGACGGCATATCAATGTGAGGTGTTTTTTCCAGCTTTTTTTGCCATATGACAAAGTAGTCCAGCCATGTAAACGGAAAAACTCTGAGCCCCAGTTTTGTGCGGGCAAAAGCACGATAGGAATGTGCAAAGATGCTTGTTATTGTTCTTACCGATGTCAGAATTCCCTGATACGGGAGCTTCATAAGAGGAGCAAAAAGAACTATTTTTTCTATTTGTGTTTTGTAACGCATGCTGTAATCTATAAGTGCAAGTCCGCCTGTGCTGTGTCCTATTGCGTAGTATGGCCGGGGTAGGTACGGAGAGAGATTAGTGATAGTATTGTTGACAGAATCGCCGTAGATATAAAATCCAGGCCAGGCATCTCCTCTTGTGCCTGTAGATAAACCATGCCCGGGAAGGTCTATAAGAATTGTTGCAAGTCCCATAGTAAGGAGCTCCGATGCTAGCCTGCCATAATGTGAGCTGTCCGTAGCATATCCGTGAAAAACAAATACACTGCCTGTTATGTTTGTTTCTGGTAAGAATATATGTACAAAAAGGCTGTAAGGTCCGGATGGTATTGTACCTGCAAGATGTTTTACAGGGGGATGTTCTCCTTGCAGTATGCCGGATGCATAGTTATAAAACTCTGTATTCTTTTCTTGCGGTATGGATAGATTGCTCAGGGTACTGCACTGCTGCCATAGTTTTCTGCGATATTCTTCTGTTTCATCATAGGTAGGATTGATGCTTGTACAGGAAACTGTGAGGAGAAAGAGAGCAAAGGGGGCAATGGCAAAAATTGTCCTTATGCCGATGATTGTGCTTCTCATCTGTTATAAGTATAACAGTATGTGTTGCTTTTTTAAGTATTTGCACAAATATTTTTCTTGTTTCTGTATTGTTTCTTTTTGCCGCAGGCAGCAGAGGCTGCGCCATTACTATCTGCTGTGCTTTTGTGTGCGCAGGTTCTGCGTTCGGTTTATTTTTTTTGTTGTACTAGGGTATAGCTCATGTTCTCTTTGTGGATGATTGTGAGTGTTTTTTCTTTTTGTGTGAGCAGGGGCTCTTTTGTGTTGTGGATGACTCTTGAGTAAAATATAGGAGGGTTAAAATCTGTATAGCAGGGGTGTTTTACTGGGCTTTCTATCCATGGATAGGAAAAGGCAAGGTTTGGAATTATGTGTTTGTAGAGGTTTTCTGTAAGGTGGTTGGAATTATATAGAAGATAATCCGTAAAGAATGCAATGCGCTGCTGATATATTGTTGCAAGATGTTTTGCCCAGAGTATGTGTGCGGGATTGTTGAGGCCTATTAGAAAGTTTTCTTGTGGGTTTTTCTCTATGATATTATGTAATTGGCTGTATGTGCTTTTGTAGGAAAAGGTTGTGGGTGCCAGAGGAATGACTGTATAGGTTTTGTTTTTTATTGTGAGTTTTGCGAGTGATTTTGTATCTATGTTTGTGTAGTCTGTTACAAATGGTAGGTTGCTGTCTCTGGGTGATAGTGTGTTGCGAAGAGGAATCGATGGTGTGTTTAGGGGAGGATTCTGGCTGTGTTTTTGAGTGCTAGTTGGGTTATCCAGGTTTTTGTAAAGCAGGGAGAAGATTGCTCTTCTTGTCTGTTTTAGGAAGGATGGGGGGTAAAATATGCGGGTTATGTTTATGCTGTCTTCTGCGTTTATTGTGAGTTCTGCTTTTATGGGTATTTGTCCGGCAGGGCTGTAGTAGGAGAATAATTGAGTCAGTTTTGTGTATGTTATTTCTTTTTCTGCTGCTTTTTGTAGTGAATGGTAGTATTCTTCCTCCAGGGTCTTGTCTGCAAAATCAAGTTTTATATGTAGTCTGTCTTTGTATATTGTTATGTTAATTTTTGTATGGAGAGGTGCTTTCTCAAGTGCTGAGGCTTTTATCTCAGGGAGTTTATTGTCGTGTGCCGAGAGAAGTCTGATTTCATGCTGTTCTGCAAACTTCTTTGGAATGTTTATCCATACTTGCATACCTTTTTGGGCCTGTGTTAGTTTTGTCTGGTTTTTTCTTATGCTTTTTATTGCCCAGGCTGTAATTTCTCCTTTTTCTATTATGCCTGCTCCATCTCTTATGTGTATTTCTTGCTCAAGATGCACAAGTGCTTCTTTTTCTGCTACTTTTTTTATTGTTCCCAGCTTGAGTCCTCTGTGCCCCGGGTAGTCCGTGTCTATGAGTTCTTGTTCTTTGTGTGTTTTTATGTGGCCTTCTCCAGTATTTCTCATAAAGCTTAATGCAAGTTTCTCCATAAGCTGAGGATCAGTTCTTCTTGTGTCCAGTTTTTTTCTCCAGAGTCTGACTGCTGCATCTACGTATTCTGGCGATTTCATTCTGCCTTCTATTTTAAAGGAGCGTATGCCTGTTTTTGCTAGTTCTTCTGCGTGTTCTATTAGCATTAGGTCGCGCATGGAGAATGTGTATTGTTTTTTCTTGTCTTTTTCCTGCCATGTTCTGCATACCTGTGCGCAGACTCCTCTATTGGCAGAGCGTCCCAGCATTAGTCCGGAGGCAAGGCAGATGCCTGATGTGCTGTAACACATCGCGCCTGATACAAAGACCTCGTACTCTATTTCTGGTACTTTTTGTATGATTTCTTTTATTTCTGCTATCTCCAGCTCTCGTGCAAGGATTACTCTGGAGAAGCCAAGCTCTGCCATGAGCCTTGCTCCATCTGTATTGTGTATTGCCAGTTGTGTTGATGCATGCAGTGTGAGATTGGGGAAGTCTTTGCGTATGAGATCTGCAAGCCCCAGGTCCTGCACAATGACTGCGTCAGGTCTCAGCATGCTCAGTATGCGCAGCCAGTATCGCGCTTCCTCAAGTTCTGTATCGCGTATAAGGGTGTTGAAAGCTATGTTGAGCTTTACTCCCTGGGCTTGGGAAAAGGCTCGCAGGGCAGATAATTCTTGTAAAGAGGGGTTGTTGGCAAATGCCCGTGCAGAGAATCTAGGCAAACCTGTGTATATTGCGTCTGCTCCGGCTTTTATCGCGTAGATACCTGCAGCCAGGCTGCCTGCGGGAGCTAGAATCTCAGGCTTGTTTTTCATGATGAGAGCATAGCACAGCCTGCCGTATTGTTCTATAAAAAAGGCAGGCAGTGTAGCTGCCTGCCGTTCGGTATTAGTTATTTTTTTTAACCGAATGCTGCTGCCTTGCGGCAGCAGCTTGTACCCCGCGGGGATTTTCTTAGGAGAGCTATGCTTCTGTCACAAAGAGTTTTATACCCTCTTGTGGAAACATTCTTTTTAATTTCTGTATTATGGCACGGAGTTTCTCCAGTGTTTCTTCATCCGTATAGCTTATGATGATAAAGTTGCTTTCTGGCCATATGTGGTCTCCGCGCCTGGGACCGCTTGAGCCCTTGCCCTGAACTTGAGGAATCTGTGTATAGTAAAAGTCTTCTATTTCTTCTTCTATCAGGTCAAAAAGGTCTTCTTCTACAGAATGGTTTGCTATTATTTCCACTCTTTTCATCTTATGCCTCCTCTTCTACGAGTCTTGAGCGCATTTTTTTCTCTTGTTCTTTTCTGCGGCCTTTAAACCAGTCTGATATGCGGTTGAATCCGTAGTAAATTATGGGAATCAAAAATAGTGTGAGGAATGTGGATACAGTAAGTCCGCCTACAACTGTCTTGGCTATGGGCTGTATGAGGCTCATGCCTTCTCCCTGTGTAAATGCTATGGGTGCAAGTCCGAGTATTGTTGTGAGGGCTGTCATGAGTACTGGGCGCAGTCTGTTCCCGCCGGCTTCCACACAGGCATCCAATAGCGGCAGTCCTCTTTTCCTTAGCAGATTGGTGTAGTCTACCAGGACTATACCATTGTTTACCACTATACCCACAAGTATGACAAGTCCTACTGCGGTGTATATGCTGAGTATGGTTCCGGTAAGGAGATGTACGGCCACTATTCCTATGATGGATAGAGGTATTGTAAAGAGTATGATAAATGGGTCAAGAAGGGACTCAAACTGACTTGCCATAATGCCAAATACCAGCATAACTGCAACAAGCATTATTAATGCAAACTTGCCAATATATTCCATAAGCTGCTTGTAATCTCCGCCAAACTCTATTGTAAGTCCTTCTCTGGAAGGTATTTCTTGTGTTATTAGTTCTCTAAGAAGTGGTTCTGCTTTGTCAACTGTTATGCCCTGGGCAAGGTTTGCCTGAACGTGTATTGTTCTTGTCTGATCTTCTCTTTTTATGCTTGTGGGACCTGTGCTTCTCTTTATTTCTGCTATGTTTGATAGAGGAATTTTTTGTCCTCCCGAGCTTGTTACAAATATTCTATCAAGAGTACTAAGCTTGTTTCTGTCTTTTTCCGGGAGTCCAAGATGTATGTCGTACTCGTTACCGGATATGCGGAATTTTCCTGCATTTATGCCGTCTATTGCAGCTTCTATCTCCTGTCCTATGGTGTATACATTGAGTCCTAGAGAGTATGCTTTTTGTCTGTTTATGACAATCTCTACCTGTGGGAGACCTTCTTCTGCATCTACCTGCGGATCTATTATGTAGTCTGACAGCTTGGTTTTTATAAGCTCTTCTATCTTGTATGCTGTTTCCTTAGCTATTGTAAGGTCATCGCTTTTTACGAGAACATCTATGGGAGTGGAGCTTCCTGATGGATTCCCCATCTGAGTTCCTGAGGAGAATTCAAAGCTTACTCCGGGGAAGTCGTCAAAGTGTTTTCTCAGTTTTTGCTGGATTGTTTCTGCGTTGTCTATACGCTTGGCATACTCTGGAAGGGTTATGAGTATGCTGCCTTTGTGAGTACTGGTTGCTCCCAGTCCAAAGAATGCGCTTTCTCCTGCTGTTATCATTATGTCTTTGTAGCCTTTTATCTCATCTTCTATTATGCCGGATAGTTGGAAGAGCACTTCCTTTGTCTTCTGTACGGATGTTCCCAGAGGAAGCTCCACATTGAGTGTTACGCTGTCCGGTTCTTCCGAAGGTGTAAACTGGAATCCTATTTGGGGGATGGCAGCAATGGAGACTACAAATAGTATCAAAATTACCAATATTGTTTTAGTTTTGTTTTTGAGTGTCCAGCTGAGTGCTTTTTTATAGCCAGAATCAAGTTTATCAAAGAACCGTGCAAATGGTCTGTCGAGTTTTTGCAGAGTAGGAGTTAATGGTTTTTCTTTTCTGTTGTTGAGTTTGAGGTATTTGCTCGCAAGTACGGGTACCAGTAGAAATGCTACGATCATGGAAGATATGAGAGATATGACTATGGTGAATGCAAGGTCTGCAAACATTTCTCCTATCATCTCAAGCTCTGTCTTAAATATTGCTATGGGTATAAAAACTGCTACTGTTGTAAGGGTGGATGCGGTTATTGCTGTTATCATCTCTTCAGAGCCCAGTATGGCTGATATATGGGGTTTTGCGCCTTTTTCTCTATACCTATATATGTTCTCTAGCATAACTATGGAGTTGTCCACAAGCATTCCTACGCCCAATGCAAGTCCTGTGAGTGTCATTATATTGAGAGTTATGCCTGCAAAGTATATTGCTGCAAGCGATATTATGACTGAGATGGGTATGGCAAATCCTATTATCAATGTGGGCTTTATACTTCTTAGGAAGAAAAACAGCACGAGCATAGCAAGGATTGCTCCGCTTATTGCCGAGCTTGCTACCTGAGAAAGCGATGCTCTTATGATTTCTGTTGTATCTCTTGTAATCTTTATCTCTACATCGGGAGGAAGGGTCTTTTGTATCTCCTCTATTTTTTTCTTTGCCCTGTCTGCTACTTCTACGGAGTTTGTTCCGCTCTGCTTAAGTATGGATATGGATACACTGGGTTTGCCGTTGACATATACCATTGTATCTACTGTGGAATATCCCATATACACATCTGCAATATCTCTCAGCCTTATAGGTATCATCTTGGGCATACCTGCTGCAGATTGTGTTGGTTTGTAGCTTATTACAGTATTGGCAATATCGTCCAGGCTTGTATATTCTCCAGCAGTTCTTACCAGATAGTTGATATCATTTTCTACGATTCTTCCACCCGCAAGCTGTATATTTTGTGCCCTAAGTATATTGGCAAGCTGTGTCATGCTCAGTCCGTAGGCTTCCAGTCTGTCCAGTGCGATGTCCACCTTAACCTGAGGTATTCTTCCTCCGTTTACGCTTGCCATGGATACGCCTGTTGTCTGTTCCAGTCTGGGAGCTATGTAGTCTTCTGCCAGCTTTCTTAGTTCTTCTTGAGGTCTGTTTCCTTCTACTGTCAGTCGCAATATAGGGATGATGGACGGGTTAAACTTAAATATCATGGGGCTGGATGCATCATCAGGCAGAATATCGCGTACAAACTCCAGGCTGTCTCTCACGTCATTGGCTGCATCCGACATATCTGTGCCGTATGTAAACTCCAGTACAAGCATGCTGGAGCCTTCTGCTGAGGTTGATGTTATGCTGTTGAGATTGCTTACGTTTCCAAGAGTACTCTCAAGCGGCCTTGTTATGGTTTTTTCCACCTCTTCCGGGCCTGCTCCCTGGTAGCTCGTGGAGATAACCAGTACCGGGGGATTTATTTCTGGATAGAGGTCTATTGTTATATTGAGTGCCGTATATAGGCCAAACAATACCAGTATGACAAAGGCAATAAGTATTGTAGTAGGCCTGTTTACCACTGTTCTGCTAAGTGACATGTTATTCTCCTTACTCTATGGTATCTTCTACAGGTAACGGAGCTATCTGTTTTACTATCTTTACCCTGGAACCGTCATCCAGAAAGTTGATACCTTCCAGGACTATTTCTTCACCCTCTTCCAGACCTGATTTTATCTCTGCCTTACCGTTTATCTTTATACCTGTTATGACCTCAAAGCGTTTTGCAACAAACGCATCGCCGTCTTTTTTTATCTTATATATGTATTGTTTCCCTTCTCTTTCTGTTATGGCATTTGCAGGTATCTTTATCACGTCTTTTTTATCATCCGTAACCAGTTTGAAGATTGCAAACATGCCAGGCTTAATCTTGTTTGCATCGCCGGTAAAGCTGAGCTTGATTTGCATGGCGCGGCTGGAGCTGTCAACTACGGGGCTCACCTCGCTTACATAAGCAGGAAAGCTTTCTCCTGGGAAAGCGGAGAAGCTTACTACAGCCTTTTGTCCTTCCTGTACTCGGGAGACAAAGCGCTCAGCAACATAAGCTACAACTTGCAGTGTACTCAGGTCAGCCAGCTTGGCAACAGGCATGCTCTGTATAACCGTTGCACCCAGGTGCATAGGTAGAGCTATTATATTACCTGATATGGGAGCCTTTACTGGACTTGCCACAAAGTCCATACCCGGACGAGAAGGGTCAACCTCGGCAATAACCTGTCCCTTCTTCACATAATCGCCTACACCAACATATAACTTTGTAAGTTTACCTGTTGTGTCTGCATATGCATCAACTGTGGATTTTGGCTCTACATCGCCGGAAAGCTCTATGTAGTTTATAATCTCACCTTTTACTGCTTTTGTTGTTGCAACAGCAAAGGTTGTCTCTTTATCCTCTGTTTTTGCTGTTTTTGGCTTTTCACAGGATACTAGTATGATACTTGCAATAAGTATTGCAGCAAAAAGCCCTGCTTTAAAATTTATTTTTCTCTTCATTTTTCTCCTCCGATAAATTGGTCTATTGGTTGGTTTAAATCATATGCAAGGTCTATAAGTCCGTTAAGAATCTGTGCCTTGGTGCTGAGTACTGAGAACTGAGCTTGTCTCAAGGTATTCTCAGCATCCATCACGGCTACAAGGTCCTTGAGCCCGGATTTATAGGCTTCTTCTGCTAGATTATAAGAAGTCTTGGCCAGCTCAAGATTGAGATTTGAAGCTTCCAGGTTTTCCATGGCGGTTTTTACCGACAAAAGATGAGAGTCTAGTGACATCTTTGCTCCTTTTAACATATCCTCAAGCTGGTTTCTCAGCTTTTTTATGTCTCTCTCTGTGTTTGCAAGTTTTACCCATGTGGAAGAACCCGGGAGCCATGAATCCACCGGCAGTGTAACAGTAAGCCCAAACATACCGCTACTCTGAGACCACTTGTCCATATCTTCAAACCATGAGTCCTTAAAGGGGTCGCCGGAGAAACTCGGATCTGCAGTAAGAGTAAAAGTCAGCATAGGCAGCATCCCACCCATTGTTATTTCTTTTTGGAGCTTTTGCATGCTGATTGCACCTACAAGTTCCTTTATATCCGCTCTGTCTGCAAAAGATACCTCCATGCTGTTTATGTTATTAATATCCACAGAAGGAACTTTTATCTCTCCTACAAGTTCTATGGGCTTATCAAGTGCTATACCCAGCATCATCTTAAAGTTGCTGAGAGACATCTTATATGCCATATCAAGCTGGCTTATTTGTGGTTTCATAGACTCCCATGCAACTCTGGAAGAAAGCAAAACCTGTTGGTCCACAAGCCCGTTTTTATAAAGTTTTTCTGTCTGCTTATATCTTGCTTCCGCAGCATTGAGACTTTCTTTCATTATATTGAGTTGTTCCTTGCTGAGAAGCAGGTTATAAAAAGCTTTTCTTACATCTCGCTCTGTCTGTCTCTGCAGTTTTTCCAAGCTGATCTGTCCCATCTCGTAGTTCTTGAAGGCTATCTTTATGCCGGAAACAAGCTGTGTTGTTAGTGTTAGATTTGCCTGTATGCTAGTAGAAAGCATCCATGTAAGCGGAATTTCTTGCTCATAATAAATAACCCTGTCATACATACTGCTACCAGAAAAAACCTCGGAAGTAGTATCAGGAATTAGCCCACTTATTGTTTCTGTTGACTCATGCATTTTGCTAAGTGTTGCGCTTGCACTTATGCTTGGATAAAACTGATTAAAGACCGTGTTCTTTGTGAGTCCACTGCTCTCTAGATCCAAAGCTGCATTCTTTATGCTGCTGTTGTATTTGAGCGCATACTCTACAGCTTTATCCACGGTCAGTCTTTCTGCTTCTTGTGACCATATTATGCCGGTCACGACAATGACAAAAATCATTGCAATAATCTTCTTAAACCGCATCATTTCCTCCGTATCCTAATCTAGATAAAAAATTTATCTTTGTTTGCCATTCCGAATAGCCCTCTTAAAAAGAAGGCATAAATATCTTTTGCATCCTCTGGAGAGAAAAACTTTCCCGGCTTTCTCTCAAGAGAAGAAAATATGAGAGCATGAAGATAGAGCATGGGTTTGTGCTGCTTTACCTCCTCTTTGAGAGGAAGTCCTGCAAAAATCCCATAAAGCCCCTGGTATTGGCCAAAAAAGTCCTGCTCTTTCTTCTCTTCCTGATGTGGCATCGGCAGATTGAGTCTCAACCATGCCATTATTCCCAGAATTCTGCTGTGGAGCTCTACATAAGCAGCAGAATAAAGGATATAGCAGAGCACCTTCTCCTGTGTGTTGCGACACATTGCAAGCCTTGTTACAAGAGGATCCATAAAACCCTTGATCTGGTTGACCATTACCGTTTTTATCATGCTCTCTTTATCCTTAAAATGAGAATAAAGAGAACTCTTGGACATGCCCAGCTCTCTTGCAACCTCACCCAGACTTGTACCCCGCATGCCTTTTGTGTTTATCAACTTCTCAACAACCTCAAATATTTTATGAAGCTCAGGGAGTTCTTCTTTTTCTACCTTTGCAATATTGGCAACATACTCTGCATCCACAGGCTCTAGAACAGCATCCTCCCTGCAAATGCCAATACATAGAGTCTCGACTACAATCTGCTTGATAACAGAAAGCTCTTCTTTTGAAACAGAAGAACCTTCCTTGTATTTTTCCATAAGTGGTTTGAGAAGCCCCAAGGCCGAGGTGGTCTGAACCAATACATATGCTGTATCCAACTGCCTCTCATCCAGGACAGGCGCCCCAGTCTTATCAAAGAGGCTGAGAAAAAGCTCCTTCTCTCTTTTTTCCATACCAGAGTAGAACTCGGGGAATTGCTCCGTATAAATTTTGACATTGGGCGGAACAAAAAAGAAAAGATACTCTGCAGGATGTGTGTAGAGACTATCCGCCTTGGCATACACAAAAAGCTCCATAGCTTCTTTAAAACTCTCAGCAGTTTCCATGGCAGCTCTCAAAGCCTCATAATGTGCTCTGTGCAGCCTGTCAACCTCATCGCGTATGGCTTCTATAAGAGCATCCTTTCCTGGATAATAGCGATAAATTGCCTGCTTTGTTACCCCCAACTCCTTTGCCACATCGTTGAGGCTGGTTGAGGAGAATCCTGACTTTGCCCAGGCATTGATTGCCGCCTTTATAATATCGGCGTGCTCCATGTTTACTCCTTGTTCTGTTTTTACCGAACGGTCGTTAACAAACATAATACTTGTCAACATAAACGTCAAGTCCCATATGCATAAGAATTCTTTTTTTGTAGTTGTTACGTTTTTTGAGAAATAATTTAACCGAACGTCGGACATGCTCCCGGTGAGGTACAGTAAAAGGCAGGGTACATGTCCTCCTGCCTGTGGCATAAAGAGGGCAAAAGTTTTGTACGATAAGCAGGTTTTTTATGTAGCCGGAGGCAGTGCGGGACGAGCGGAGCGAGTCTCGTACGTTCGGTATAAAATACTTATGTTAGCAGAATGATTTGGTCTTAAAAAAACAATTTTCGGCTGTCGGCCGATTTTCTGCTTGCTTTTTTTGCATTTTTAAACTATTCTCATTAACCATGGAAGAGAAAAAACTTAGCAGAAAATTAAAGCTGGGATACGGAGTGGGTGACCTTGGTGGAAACTTGTTTTTTACCATGATGGGTTTTTACCTGCTCTACTACCTGACAGATATTGTAAAACTACCTGCAGCTCTTGCCGGGACGGTTCTTTTTGTGGGTAAGGCATGGGATGCTATTTCTGATCCTATAGTCGGTACTCTCTCTGATAGGACAGTCTCAAGAATGGGTAGGCGCAGACCGTATATGTTCTACGGTGCTTTGTTCTTGCTTGTGTTTATGACGATTGTGTTTTTCCCTGTTACCAATGCTTCTGTCTTATTTAAGGTTGTATGGTATGCTGTTATGCTGTGCTTTCTAAATACTGCGTATACCATGGTCAATATTCCCTACAGTGCACTGGCACCGGAGCTTACTGCTGATTATAACGAGAGAACGGTTCTCAATGCATACAGAAATATCTTTGCTCTACTTGGTACTTTTTCAGGTGCCTTGCTTATAATGCCTCTTGCTTCTGTTTTTCCGGATGTTAGGTTGGGCTGGCCTTTTATGGGGGCTGTCGTGGGGCTTATTATCCTTATTACTACTTTTATCACAGTTTTTACCGTGAGGGAAAAACCAAGAACAAACACATCTTCCTCCAAGGTGCAGGTTTTGCAGGCATATCTTTCTGCCATGTCTCTCAAGAGCTTTCGTATAGCACTTGCCACGTGGTCTCTTTTTATAATAGGCATCAATGTTATTCAGGCTGCGCTGGTTTATTATTTTACATACGTTACCGGTGGGAGGGGCAGCTTTTCTGTTACCTTGATGGTGCTCTTATCTGCAGCTTTGGTTTCTGTTCCTTTCTGGGCTTTTGTTGCAATGCGTAAAGGCAAGCGTTTTGCCTGGAACCTGGGAATGCTTATATTTGCCGTATCTGTTGTGCTTTTTGTATTTCTGGGACCAAGGGTTCCGTTGCTTGTTTCTTATCTCTTCATACTGGTAGGCGGTTTTGGATTTTCTACGCAGTATGCAATCCCGTATGCAGTTTTACCGGATATAGTTGAATACGATTTTGTAAAAAATGGTATCCGCAGGGAAGGTGTTTTTTATGGTATATGGACTTTTATGAGCAAGGCGGGGCAGGCACTGGCCTCTTTTATGACAGGCCTAATCCTCCAATTTTTTGGATATGTTCCGCCGCTTGCAGACGGAGCACCTGCTGCCCAGCCTGATAGCGCCCTATTAGGTATACGTCTGCTTGTAGGTCCAATCCCTGCGGTTTTCTTTATAGTTGGGGTGATTGTATTCTTGTTTTATCCAATTACCCGGGAGTTCTATGACAGGGTTATCAGAATGGCAGAAGAGCGCGGTTCTTCTACATGATAAGCTATGTTTTTAAGATGAAAAGGCACGGCATAAAGCCGTGCTTTTTTATACCGAACTCTTGGATGCCTCAGCATCTCAGCTGCCTCCGGCAGGAGCATGCTATATAGTGCCTTTGTTTTTTATGTGCTGCAGGCAGGCAGAAGGTTTGCCTTCTGCCGTTCGGTTTATCATAGTCTTGTAAAGTTCTCCACACCCAGTGCATTGGCTATCGCCAATGCTGCACGTGAGTTGTTGAGCGTGTATATGTGTATTCCCGGCACATTGTTGTCCAAAAGGTCTCGTATTTGTTCTGCAGCCCAGTGTACCCCCGCGCCAAAAAAGCCTTCGCTATTGCCGCCTGCTCTTGCAAGGGATTTTAGAAGTTTTGCAGGATAGCGCATGCCAGCTGCAAGCTCCGCCATCCTTTGCATGTTGTTGGGATTGGTGATTGGCATTATGCCGGCTACTATCGGCACATCTATACCTGTAAGACGGCAGCGCTCGCAGAAATCATAATAGTCACGGTTATCAAAGAAAAGCTGGGTTACAAGAAAATCCACACCCGTATCCACTTTTTCCTTGAGATATTCCATTTCTTTGAGCCTGTTGGGGGTTTCTGGATGTCCCTCGGGAAAGGCTGCGGCACCTACACACATGTGTGGAAAGTGTTCTTTTATAAAGGCCACAAGGTCGGAAGCATGGGGGAAGTCTTTGTATGGAGAAGGATGATCTTTTAGGACGGGCGGGATATCTCCTCTTAGTGCAAGGATATTGTGTATCCCTTCTTTGTCATACGTATTGAGGATATTGAGGATTTCTTCTTTTGTTGTACCTACACAGGTGAGGTGAGCCACCACATCTATGCCAAGCTCTGCGCGTATCTTGAGTACCAGCTTGTGAGTATTATCCCGTGTGCTTCCACCAGCACCATAGGTTACGCTCACATAGTCGGGATTAAGTCCAGAGAGTGTGCGTATAGTTTTATAAAGCTCATTCCAGCCTTTTTCTGTCTTTGGTGGAAAGAATTCAAAGCTAAAGAGAGTTTTGCCTTTTTTAAAGAGTTCTCTCAGCATATTGCCTCCTGTTTTCGCTAGTACTTTACACAAAAAAAACTCGTGTGTCAGTTGGTTTTTATTGTATATTTATTCATTTTTTGTGTATATTATTGCATGGTTATTGACCAATGCAAATGAAAAAATTATTATAGAATGACTGTCAGAATACGGTCGCAAAACAAATCCCATGGAAGGAGCATATCCATGCTAGAACTTAGAAAAGGCATAGATATTCTGAGTCATGTAGGTGGTATCAATAATATTGCTGAGGCTCAGGATCTTTTTAAGAAAAGCCTTGATTCCGAAAACCTTGCAAAGCTTGAGAAGATTAAGAACGAAGAAGCTCTTCTTAAGATTGCAAATGCCATTGCTATTTGTGAGCCGGATGAGGTGTTTGTTAACACTGGATCCAGTGAGGATGTGGATAAGATAAGAAAATGGTCCATAGAAACAGGAGAGGAAGAGCCTCTTGCTGTAAAAGGACATACTATTCACTTTGACCTGCCTCAGGATCAGGCTCGTCTGGTTAAGCAGACTTTTTATATCATAAATGACGGAGAAAAGACCAGTTCTCTCGCCAAGTCCATTGCCCGTCAGGATGCTCTTGAATATGTAGAGAAATATGTCAAGGGGATAATGAAGGGCATGAGAATGCTGATAGGTTTCTACAGTAGAGGACCTGTTGGTGCTCAGGCTGCAATCCCTGCCATAGAGATATCAAGCTCCAATTATGTTCTCCACTCTGCAGAGATCCTTTACAGAAACTGTTACGAGAGTTTTGACGCCGAGGTTACTAGAAAAGGTGTTTTCTTTACCAATCTGCATTCTCAGGGACCAAACAGGCCCGAGGATATCCCCAATGCCCGCATCTTTATGGACAGGAGCTGGTTTACAACTTATTCCACTTTCTGTACTTATGCCGGTAATACCCTTCTTCTCAAGAAAGGAAACCACAGATTTGCTGTTGATTACAGTGTATATGTTAAAACAGCAGAAGAGCTTTCTGAGCACATGTTTATTACAGGTATCAAAGGTCCCGGTGGTCGTGTAACATACTTTGCAGGTGCTGCTCCCTCCGGCTGCGGTAAGACCACAACTGCTATGGCAGGCGATGCCTTTATTGGCGATGACCTTGCACAGATGTGGATCGCAGAAGATGGTACTGTACGTGCCGTTAACCCGGAAAAGGGTATCTTTGGTATTGTAGAGGATGTTAACCAGGAAGGTGATCCGTACCTCATGAAGGTTTTAAGAGGCGAGGGCAAAGAGGTTATCTGGTCCAATGTCCTTATAGACGAGAATAAGAAGCCTTACTGGGTAGGTTGCGGAGAAGAGATTCCCAAGAAGGGTCGCAACTTCCAGGGTGAGTGGTACGAGGGCAAGACAGATGAGAACGGCAAGCCTATTCCTCCGTCTCATCCCAACTCCCGTGCAACTCTCCATGCTTCTGATATTGAGAACCACAATACAGAGCTCGCAGAAGATCCCAAAGGTGTTCCAATCAAGGTTATCACATACTCAGGTCGTGACAGCGATACAATGCCTCCTGTTTGGGTTGCTCGCAACTCGGATGAGGGCGTTGTGATAGGTGCCTCCATAGTATCCGCTGCAACTGCTACTGAGATTGGTGTATCAGGTGTAAGACGTCAGCCTTGGGCAAATGAGCCTTTTATCCCCGGGCCTCTTGCCGATTATATGCAAGCTCAGTTTGACTTCTTTAATTCCAAAAAGATTAAGGATTCTGATCGTCCCGTTATGGCGGGTATCAACTACTTCCTTACCCATGCGGCACGCGGTGGAAACGGTAAGGGTCTTCTTGGAGAGAAGCGCGATGTTAAGGCATGGCTTGGCTGGCTTGAGCTCTATGCTAATGGCGATGTTGAGGCAATAGAGACTCCCATAGGCTTTATTCCCAAGTATGAGGATCTCAAGAAGCTTTTTGCAGAGAGGGTTCCCGGTGGTAAGGAGTATACCAAGGAGCTTTATGACATGCAGTTCTCTCTCTATATAGACAATATCATTGCACGCATAAGGCTTCAGAGAGAGGCTTACAGCAAGGAAAGTGCTATTCCCCAGAAGCTGTTTGAGGTTTATGACAAACAGGAGAAGGAGCTCCTTGCACTCAAGGAGAAGTTTGGTTCTGTTGTTAAGCCGGATCAGCTTGCATAATTATTTTTATGATGTCGAACGCGCCGCCTGCATGGCGGCGCTTTTTTTTAACCTTTTGTCTGCTGTAGGCAGGCCTTACAGCGATTCTTTCCTGTTTTTGCTGGATATTGACTGCTGTAAGGCCGTTCGGTTTAAAAAATTGGAAAATACAGCAGGGCTTTATTATAATGAGAACGGAGGTTCTTATGGGTGGTGCTGAGAGACGTCGTTTTCCGCGCGCCAGAGTGGATGTTCTGGTTATGTATGATATTGTGGATTGGAAGGAAACTGAGCTTGTTCCTGAGGCTGGTGCTACTCTGCATACGCGCGATATAAGTGCCAGTGGTGTAGGTCTTGCAGAGGGTTTTGCCGTGGATAAGCATATGTTTAAAAAGCTGATAAATGGTAAGAAAAAGCTGCGCATTGCTTTGCAGCTTCCAGGAGAAACAGAGATGCTTTATTGTTTTGCCCGGCTTGTGTGGGGTGCAGAGCCTGTTGATGGCAGAATTGAGAGGGCTGGTTTTGCCTTTATAGATGTGTCGCCTGTGTTTTTTTCCCGTGTCAGGGATTTTGTGCAAAGATGGATTGACAGAGAGGGGAGATAAAAAAGGCCGGCAATTCCGGCCTTTTTTTGTTTATAGTAATCTTTATCAGTGAGGTATTACTGCAAGCAGCACTCCTGCTGCAACTGCAGAACCTATTACACCCGCAACATTGGGTCCCATGGCGTGCATGAGAAGGAAATTGTGCGGATTTTCTTCTTGGCCTACTTTATTGGCAACTCTTGCTGCCATAGGTACTGCGGATACTCCAGCAGCTCCTATAAGCGGATTGACCGGGTGTTTTCTGGAGACTGCATTCATAAGCTTGGCAAGGAGTACGCCCGCTGCTGTTCCTACGGAGAAGGCAAATGCTCCCAGAATAAGAACTCCAAGTGTATTTGCGTTGAGAAACTTTGCCGCTTCCATCTTGGAGCCTACTGCAAGGCCGAGCATTATTGTTACTATGTTTATAAGCTCGTTCTGCATTGTGTTCCAGAGCCTGTTTATTACGCCTACTTCTCTTGCAAGGTTACCAAACATAAGAGCACCAAGAAGGGGTGTTGCACTAGGAAGAAGCAGTATACATACGGTCAATGTGGCAAGAGGAAAGATTATCTTTTCCAGTTTGCTAACGTGCCTGAGCTGCTCCATCTTGATTGCTCTTTCTTCTTTTGTTGTAAGCAGACGCATAATAGGCGGCTGTATAACAGGTACCAGAGCCATATAGGAGTATGCCGCAACCGCAACTGCTCCCAAAAGATCGATATCCAGCCTTGATGCCACGTATATGGATGTGGGGCCGTCTGCTCCGCCGATTATACCTATGGCACCTGCTGCCTGCAAATCAAAACTAAAGAAAGACGGCAGATAATGGCCAAGCAAAAGTGCTCCAAGAAGTGCGGCAAAGATTCCAAACTGTGCCGCAGCACCCAGAAGAAGGGTCTTGGGATTGGCAAGAAGAGGGCCAAAGTCTGTCATGGCCCCTACTCCCATAAATATTATGAGAGGAAACACTCCGCTTGTTACTCCCACATCGTAGAACATCCCTATAAGGCCTGTTTTTATCTCTTCCAGCTGGAGCATTCCTTCCGATATTGCTCCGTGCAGTTCCGTATGGGCTGCAATCTCTGCAAAAGGTATGTTTGCAAGTATTGCGCCAAAGCCTATGGGAAGAAGAAGAAGGGGCTCAAACTCTTTCTTTATTGCAAGATAAAGAAGTACAAAGCCTATAACTATCATTATGGCGTTGCCCCCGCCGCCGTTTATAAAGCCGTAGAGGCCTGTGGTTTCCCATAGCTGTTTTAATCCGTTTAATATGGACATATGGCCTCCTACTCTATTTCTATGAGTACATCACCGCTTTTTACGTGGTCGCCCTGCTTTACCAGTATGGAGGCTACTCTGCCTGCCTTTGGAGCATAGATGGGGTTCTCCATCTTCATTGCTTCCAGGACGATCACTTCCTGTCCGTCTTCTACCTCGTCGCCTTCTGCAACAGGGATTCTAAGCACAAGACCCGGCAGCGGTGCCTTAACCTCTGCCTTATCTCCGGATGATGCGGCAGAGCCTGCTGCCTTTTCGTCAGCTTCGCTTATGGCTATGTCGTAAGCTTTTCCGTTTACTATTGCCTTGTCGCCTTCTATTTTTACGGTGTATTTCTTGCCACCAACGCTTACAGCGTATGCGCCGGAAGAAGAGCCTGCTGATGCATCTTTCTGTTTCTGGCCTTTTCTTACGCCGAGCTTTGCCTCTCCCTTGAGGAACATTATGCCTTTGTCCTTACATGTTGCTGCAATAAAGATATTTTCTTCCGTTTCTTCCAGGTTGTTCTCTTTGAGAGCCTTTCTTGCAGCCTCTATGCCCTTGTTGGGGTCTCTGTCGTTTATGTCTACTACAAGTTCTGTTGTAGGCTCGAGCCCGAGCTGCTCCTGTGCAAGCTTTACAATCTCGGGATCCGGCGCAACGGGAGTTTTACCAAAGTATCCCAGAACCATCTTGCCGTAGCCTTCCGCAATCTTTTTCCAGGGGCCAAACATTGTGTTGTTAAATGCCTGCTGGAAGTAAAACTGAGAAACCGGAGTAACGGATGTCGCAAAACCGCCGCGTCTTACAACCTCTTCCATGTTCTTTATCATTTCGGGATATCTGTCCATAAGGCCGTTGTCTCTGAGCATCTGTGTGTTTGCTGTAAGAGCTCCGCCGGGCATCGGAGAAAAAGGAATTCTCGGTTCTACCGCACGTGCCTCGGGAGGTGTAAAGTAATCTGCCATGCACTCCTTAAAGACCTCTTCCACTTCCATTATCTTTACGGGGTCTATGCCAAGGTCAAACTCTGTTCCTCTAAGAGCATGCCACATTGTAAGAACATCGGGCTGACATGTTCCGCCGGATACAGGTGCGAGCGAGAGGTCAATCTGGTCTGCACCTGCCTCAAGAGCAGCTTTGTACTGTGCAATGCTTACTCCCGCTGTCTCATGGGAGTGGAATACCAGTCTCACATCGTTTCCGAGAAGCTTTCTTGCTTCTTTTATTGTCTCGTATACCTTCTGCGGGGTTGAGGTTCCGGATGCATCTTTAAAACATACGGAGTTGTACGGAATCCCCGCATCAAGAATCTGCTTGAGTGTGCTTGCATAAAAAGCAGGATCATGTGCTCCCTCACATCCGGGAGGAAGTTCCATCATTGTTACCACAACCTCGTGGTTAAGACCCGCATCTGCTATTGCTTTTCCTGAGTCTATGAGGTTGTTTACGTCGTTTAATGCATCAAAGTTTCTTATTGTGGATACACCGTATTTCTTAAAGAGCTTTGCATGCAGCTTGATTATATCTCTTGGCTGAGAATCAAGACCAACTACGTTTACTCCTCTTGCAAGCGTCTGAAGGTCAGCATCAGGTCCTGCCACATCCCTGAGAGTTTTCATCATCTGGAATGCATCCTCATTGCAGTAGAAGTAAAGGGACTGGAACCTTGCTCCGCCACCTATCTCAAAGTGGTTCATTCCTGCATTGACTGCTGCTTCAAAAGCAGGCAGAAAATCTTTGGTAAGCACTCTTGCCCCGTATGCGGACTGAAATCCGTCACGGAAGGCTGTTACCATAAAATGTACGCGTTTTTTCATGGCATATTCCTTTCTTATCGTGTTTTGTGGTGGACTGCGGCTATTGCTGCAGCAATCTGTGCGGTGTTATCCGCAGCTTTCTGTTGTGGTTCTTCCGGTTTTTCCGGAAAAAATCGATTGATAATCTTTGTAGAAATGTTTATTACAAAGACCAGGAGTATCAGAAAAGAAAAGACTACTCCCATCCCCAGAACCATAAGAATAAGGCCCTGCTCTATTATGTTAGGCATAGAGTCTCCTTTAATAAAGGATTTTTTATTGATTTAGTATATTCTTTATACGGATATCTTGCAAGCATGCGGAAGGATATAAAAGCAATAATTCGGCCATTGACCGAAAAAACAAAAAGGAGTAAACTTTTATGAAATATCAGGGAGGAAAGAATGAAGTATGCATTCTTGTTTCCAGGCCAGGGTGCCCAGTACCCGGGAATGGGAAAGGATTTATATGAAAGCTCTGACAGAGTAAAGGAGCTTTTTTCTGTTGCGGAAAAAGCCTCCGGTATGGACGTAAAGTCTCTTCTTTTTGATGCTACGGAGGAAGAACTCAAAAGAACCGATAATACTCAGATAGCAATAACACTGGTAAACCTTGCTTCTGCAATCTGCCTTGAGGAGCACGGATATAAAGGCTCAATATGTGCCGGCTTTAGCCTTGGAGAGTATGCTGCCCTTGTCTATGCAGGTGTCATATCCCAAAAGGATGTCTTCTCCATTGTGCGCAAAAGAGGAGAGCTTATGGAAAAGGCCTCCCGCAACATGGATGCAAAGGGCGGCAAGACAGGGATGAGCGCAATATTGGGGCTTGCGCCGGAGAAAGTGGAAGAAGTCATAAAATCTCTTGCTTCCGACAAAGTCTTTGTTGCCAACTACAACAGCCCAAAGCAGGTTGTACTCTCGGGTACGGAAGACGGCCTTGCTGTTGCGGAAGCAGCATGTAAAGAAGCCGGAGCAAAACGTGCAGTAAGACTTAAGGTTTCCGGGCCTTTTCATTCTCCTCTTCTGGAAGAGGCACGCAAAGAGTTTGCGGACTTTATAGCTTCTTATGACTTTTCTGACCCGGACAAACCCGTATACTCCAATGTTACGGGCACTGTCATAAAAGACGGAGAGACTGCAAAGAATCTTGCAATAGAGCAGATTGTTTCTCCCGTAAGATGGATTGACGAGGAGTCTGCCATACTGGCAGAAAAGCCTGACCTCTGCCTTGAGGTTGGTCCTGGAAATGTTCTTTGCGGGTTGTGGAAAGCTTTTTCTTCTGATATATCTTGTCTGCCCGCAGGGAAGATAGAAAATATAGAAAAAATCTCAGATTAAAGGAGTATGATATGTTGTTAAAGGACAAAAATGCTGTTGTAACAGGCGGTGCACGCGGTATAGGTGCGGAAATGGTAAAGCTTTTTCTTAAAGAAGGAGCTTCCGTATGGTTTGTAGACCTCAATCCCAGCGACATAATGGATGAGTTTGAGTCCCTTGCACAGAAGAGCGGGGCAAAGGTTGTTTATAAGCAGTGCAATGTTGCGGAAGAAGAGCAGGTTAATACGGTTGTGGAAGAAATCTTAAAAGAAGCAGGTCAGATAGATGTGCTTGTAAACAATGCGGGAATAACAAGAGACGGGCTTATCTTTAGAATGCCTTCTTCCGACTGGGACCTTGTTCTCAAGGTTAACCTTACAAGCGCTTTTTATTTTTCCAAAAAGGTTGCTCATGCAATGGCCAGGGCAAAAACAGGTTCTATCATAAATATTTCTTCTATCGTAGGTGTTCATGGTAATGCCGGTCAGTGTAACTACTCCGCATCCAAGGCTGGTATGATAGGCCTTACCAAAAGCCTTGCTCAGGAGGTTGCTTCCAGAAACGTGCGTGTAAACGCTGTTGCCCCCGGTTTTATAGACACACCTATGACAGAGAAGCTTTCCGATAAGGTCAAAGAAGCCCTCCTCTCACGCATACCAATGGGAAGACTGGGAAGCCCCGAGGAAGTAGCAAAGATTTGTCTTTTTCTAGCTTCCGATCTTTCTTCTTATGTTACTGGACAGGTTATAGGCGTTGATGGTGGAATGGGCATGTAAGCCCAGGAGGAATATATTATGAAGAAGAGAGTAGTAGTTACGGGAATGGGCAGTGTTACTGCACTTGGGCACAATACGGCCCAACTGTGGGATGCTGTAAAGGCTGGAAAGAGCGGGGTAGGAAAGATTACCCATTTTGATACCACTGATTATGCGTGTAATATTGCGGCAGAGGTCAAGGACTTCGATGCAAAGGCTGTGCTGGGAAAAGAAGCCCGTAAGATGGATAGATTTTCCCAGTTTGCTGTTGCTGCTGCAATAGAGGCTATGGATGATGCTGGTCTTTCTGCTGGCTCATATGATCCCGAGAGGCTTGGTGTCATAATAGGAAACGGTATCGGCGGACATACTACGGAGGAAGAGTCTCATAAGGCTCTCCTGGAAAAAGGTCCAACAAGACTTCCGCCTATGACAATCCCCAAGATAATAAGCAATATTGCACCTGGTAATATTGCAATAATGCTCAATGCTCAGGGTCCGTGTTATACGATCACAACGGCATGTTCTTCCGGTACTGATGCCATAGGTGCTGCACTAAATACTATACGTGCAGGCCAAGCGGATATAGTTATAACAGGTGGTACAGAAGCTGCCATAACCCCTTTTGGTATTGCAGGATTTATAGTCATACAGGCGCTCAGTACTGGTTTTAATGATACTCCGGAGAAGGCTTCCCGTCCTTTTGACAAGGATAGGGATGGTTTTGTCATGGGAGAGGGTGCAGGTGTTCTTATCCTTGAGAGTCTTGAGCATGCAAAGGCTAGGGGAGCTCATATCTATGCCGAAGTTGCAGGCTACGGCATGACCTGTGATGCCAACCATCTTACAGCTCCTCATCCAGAGGGGGTAGGTGCAGCGAGAGCTATGAAGCTTGCTCTTGAAGATGCAGATCTCAAACCAGAAGATATAGATTATATCAATGCACACGGGACTTCTACACCGCTCAACGATCCTCTTGAGACTCTTGCCATCAAGAAAGCCTTTGGTGAGCATGCGTATAAACTTAAGGTTTCTTCCACTAAGTCCATGACAGGCCACTGTATAGGTGCTGCAGGCGGTATAGAAGCCATCCTCACAGTCATGGCAATAAAGGAGGGCTTTGTGCCTCCTACAATCAATCTTGACGAGCCTGACCCCAAGTGTGACCTTGATTATGTGCCTAATGTTGGACAAAACCTCAAAGTAAGAGCTGCTATGTCCGAGACCCTGGGCTTTGGCGGGCACAACGGTGTCATTGTTTTAAAAGAATATACCGAATAATTTTATATACCGAACGCCAGACCGCTTTATGCGGTCCGGCTTTTTCCTCTATCTGTATAGAATGTTGTTTTTATATATTTATATGACACAAAAAAGGCGGACAGCCAGCTGTCCGCCGTTCGGTTTATATGCATTTTTTATTGTGGTGGTAGTTCTTTTTTAAACTCAGGAAAGTGATATTCTATTGTACCGTTTCTTGTTATTTCCATGCTTGCATGTCCCTCCTCTGCAAGTTTTTGCAGCTCTTTTTCCGATTCTTTTAGGTTGAGGTCTGTTTCTAGGGCTATGATTGTCGGAGTTACTACGCCGTTGTGTTCTTTTGCAGACATCAGGATCTGTTTTTCTATGCTGGCAGGTTTTTTGGGTTTGCTGTCCAGGCGATTTCTAAGGTTTCTTTGTATGAGTCTGCGTATGCCGTGAGTAAAGGGAATCAGGCCTGCAAATACAAAGGGAAATATAAGCCAGCCTGTTAGGCTTATCATCATAAATCCAAAGACTAGCATCATAGCTCCGCCCGTTATTATTTCTTCTTCTGCTCTTTCTTCTCTTCTTTTTTTTCTTTCTTCCCAGCTTTCCCGGTCTCTGCGGCCCATTTTATCTCCTTGGAGTCTTTTTATAATTAGTTTACATATATTTTTCCTACTTGTCATCTGTTTTCTGAGGGGGTATATCTTATGTATGGCTTTTGTTTTTGTTGTAGAGGATAATGAGAATATATCCGAGGCTGTAGAATTGTATCTTTCTTCTGCTGGTATGGAGGTCATAAGCTTTCCTTCGGCATCTGGGGTTTTGGAGGCTGCAAGAAATAGAGTTCCAGATATCTTTGTCTTGGATATTATGCTGCCTGATAGGGACGGCTTTTCTCTTGCAAGGGCTATAAGAGCAGAGTTTCCTGATGCGGGTATTATTTTCCTTACTGCACGTGTTGCGGAAGCGGACAGAGTGAGGGGTTTTGAGATAGGAGCGGATGACTATATTATAAAGCCTTTTTCCAACAAAGAGCTTCTTATGCGGATAAATGCTCTTCTCCGACGTATGGGACGGGATTCCAACGGAGAGACCAGCAGTCTTGTTTTTTGCAAACAGGGACATAGTCTTGAGATTGATTTGACACTGCCGCATGTTTTGCTAGATAGCAGGCAGGTATCTCTTACACCGGCGGAATGGAAAATCCTGGTCTTTCTTGCCAGTCACAGAGGTCAGGTCTTTTCCAGAGAAAGAATCTTAGAATCAGCTCTTGATTACAGCTATGAGGGCTCTTCTCGTACAGTTGATACACATATAAAAAATCTTCGTTCCAAGCTTGGAAGCGACGTGTGGATAGAAACCATACGCGGATTTGGTTATCGTTTTACAGGAGATGGGAAATGAGAGAAAAACGGCTTATATACAGGATATTTCTTGCGCTTGGACTTTCCTTTGCCATACTTTCTGCTTTGTTGTCTGTTGTACTAGTCTTTTCTCTTAATGCATCCACAGGAGCGCTAGAAAGAGAAAGAGAAAAGCAAATTGAGAAGTCTGTAGCAGAGGCTGTAAAAGAACTGGCAAGTTCTGGTGAGCCTTTTACAAGACAGTCGCTCAACATTACTCTGAGAGGCTTTAGAGACAGTCTGCTATTCCTTTTTGTTTTTGATAACAGAAGAGATCTTATTTACAGCTTTATAAAATGGGATTTTCTTCCTCCCGAAGCAAGAACCTTGCTTAGAGGAAGGATAGGAGACCCCAATTTCCCGCAGGGCATGGGGGGGATGATGAAATCTCCTCCTATAAATATGGATGATTTTCTTGATATTCCAAAACCTGTTCCCGTAATGAAATCGGGAACAGTTGTTGCCTATATCTCTGTCAAGACACTGCCAGTATCAGATAGCCGGGAATGGGCAGCCTTTTTATCCAGACTTGTGCCCATCCTCATAGCCGGAGTTTTCCTCTCCCTTCTTGTAGCAGGCATAGTACTGTTTTTTGTCACAAGCGATATAGCAAGAGTAACAGAACTTCTTGCAGATGGCCTTGATAGGATAGGACGAGGTCAGCGGAATGTAAGTTTCCCCTTTGTTGGCATATCGGAGCTTGCCATAATAAGCCGTTCTGCCTCAAAACTGCAGGAACAGCTTTTGCAGGAAGAACGGCTGCGCATACAGTGGGCACAGGACATTGCTCATGATTTGCGCACACCTATAACAGCACTTAGGTCCCAGCTTGAACTTTTGGAAGAAGGAATAGTAAGCGCGGAGCCTGCACGTATAGAAAAACTGCTTGCTGAGCTAGGCAGGCTGGAGGAACTTGTTTCTGCACTTTCTATTCTTACGCGTCTTGAATCGCCGGAGACCCTTATTACAACCGAGCCTGTGGACATAAAAAGAATACTGGAGCAGACGGCTATCAGGTTTGCAGAAGCCAAAGACAGACCTCTCAAAATAGAAACAGAGCAATGTGCAGAAGGCAGTTTTGTTCTTGCCGACCCAAGTCTCCTTATCAGACTCCTAGAAAATCTGCTAGATAACGCATACAAACACGCAAAAGGAGACGGTCCTGTCATTGCAAGCCTCAAGAGCCCATTAAGCGGCAAAGACTTTCCTCCAGAACTTCTAAGAAATATAAAAACCGAACGCAGCCTGCGCAATGCGCAGACTGCTTTTCCCTATGCAGGACAAAAGAAAGAGCCACATAACGAACAAAACGATACAAGAAAATACATACTTCTTGTCATAAGCAACCCAGGCAAAATAGAAAAGTCCGATTTACCCTACATATTCGAAAGGCTTTACAGAGGAGAAAAAAGCAGAGGGAGCAGAGGGAGCGGACTTGGCCTGTCCATAGCAAAAGCAATAACAGAAAAATTTTCTGGCACAATAAGAGCAGAAAACAGTCAAGACAGAGTAAACATAAGCCTCGTTTTCCCCCTTGCAGAAAAAGAATAGAAAAATTAAATCTTTACAAAATCTCCTTTTTTCCTTCACAGAATCTCCACAATCGTATCGTAGCTTTATTGTGTACCGTGAGTTTCACGGAATTAGAAACTTTATTTGGAGGTTCTTTTATGAAGAAACTTATTATTATGGCACTTATCATCACAACAGTAGCTGCAACTGCATTTGCAGCACCATGGAAAAACGGACAGCCACAGCAGCCACAAGCACAGAACGGACAGTATCCTGGCAGTGGCAATGGCATGATGGGAGAAAATGGAGATAGACCTCATGGCATGGGTATGGAAGATAATATGGGATTTAGAATGCTAGAAAGCATACCAGCTTCTGAGCTTTCTGCAAAAGAAAAACAGGATATAGAAAGCCTTATAGAATACGAGAAACTCCTAGGAGACATAGAAGCAGCATATGCAAAAACATTTCCCGGCAGCATGTTTGACAGACATGCAGATGCTCCGCACGGAACAGCCTTTGACTTCTTTCTTGAAAGATACGGCTTGGATAATCCTGTAGAAGGTATGAAAGAAGGAGAGTATAAAAACTCGTCTCTTGAAAGCCGCTATAAAAAACTTGCAGGAGAAACAGAGCTCAAAGATGCAGTAAAAAATAGCCTTGCACTCACAGAAGAGCTCCTTGTAAAAGTAAGACAGGCAAGAGAAAACTCTGATAACGAAGATCTGGATATCTTTTATATCCGTTTTGAACAGGGGCTTGCTAACAGGCTTGCTTCCGGCGCAAAGCTACTTGTATTTGTTGGAGAAACCTATAAGCCTTCTTATCTCTCTCAGGATGAGCTTGACGAACTAATACTGAATACTAGAGCAGGTGGCCCTGGAAGAAAAGATTTTCAACCAGACGGCCAGGGAAGAGGGAACCCCGGACGCGGTAGGAAATAAGACGACAAAAAGGGAAGCGTTTTTCGCTTCCCTTTTTTATTGAGGATTTCCCTCAAGACCTATCTCTTTTGCTACCTTTTTCATTCCTTCTATAGATTCTGCAATCATTTCAGAAAGGTCTAACCCGAGCATAGTGCAGCCCTCTTCTATAAGCTCTCTGTCGACAGCAGCAGAGAAACTCTTATCCTTAAACTTTTTCTTTACGGATTTTACATTCATATCCATTATGCTTTTTGACGGTCTTACCAATGCAGTGGCTGTTATAAGTCCGGATAGTTCATCTGCAGCAAACAATACCTTTTCCATATAGTGTTCTGGCTTTACATCCGTCACTCTTTTCCAGCCGTGGCTGAGTATTGCTCTTATATAATCGTCAGGCCAATCTTCTTCTCTGAGAATTTCTTCTGTCTTTTTGCAGTGCTCATCTGGATATTTTTCATAATCCAAATCATGTACAAGGCCTATTATAAACCACTTATCAGGATCCTCTCCTGATTTTTTTGCAAAATGTTCCATTATGGATGCTACGGCAAGGCTATGTGCCCTAAGGTTTGCAGCTGTAATATAGCTATCAAGAAGTTTCTGTGCATCATTCCTAGATGGAGTAAAAGACATCATAAACCTCCCTTATTTATTATGTCATAAAAAGTATGCTCTGATACATAATTACTCTGGGCATACAGTTTCTTATTCCGGTAGTATCTGACATATGGTATAAGAGCATTTTTCCAGACAGTCTCCTTAAATACCATAAAACTTTCAAAAATACTGCTGGTATCATAGCAGAACCATAGAACAGCTAGATTGTCGTTATTTTTTACGATATCCGGCAAATATTTTAGCATTGCAGACCATTGGGGGCACCATTGTTGAGTTGCTATAAAGACTGTGTTTTCATTATTAAGCAAATCGTCTGTAAGTTCCTTGTTTTTTATTATATTTAGGGCTTCCTCTTCTGTGATTTCTCTAAACATAGTATTATATTAGCAGCAGATAAAATAAAAATAAATACACTTATATAGTAAAAATACTATAATTGTAGATATATAAAAAAATTGTCGATACAAAAAGGAGTTGCGATTTTTGTCAGTTGGTTTATTATTATGTAATAAAGAGGGGTTGGGGTAAGCTGTGAAAATTCTTTTTGTAACAGTAAAGAGAAACATGGGATGCTCGGGGGCATCTCTGTATGTCAACCGGATTGTCTCTTATTTAAAGGACATGGGGCACAATGTAAAAATGCTATCAATCTCCCACGAACCTTCTCTTGCAAGTTCTTATTTTCTGGGAATGTCGGACAGGTTTCAGAAGAAGATAGAATCCATACTATCTTATCTCAAACCGGAAAAGGTGCTTATAGACGATAGAGTACTACCTGCCCTCTGGAAAATAGCAAAAAATAAAAGACTATCTTCTTTCTATTCTTATGCTCTTCTTTATAAGTGGGAATCCTCAAAGGAACCTGTAAGTTTAGCTGGCTACGTGACACAGGAACTAAAAAAAACAACAGCAAAAGCAGCCAACGGTATAATAACATCTCATCCTCTTATAAAAAATAAAGTTGTAGAAGTATGTGGTGATGGCTGCTCTGTTACTGTTCTGCCACCTGGTTTTGATAGATTATATCGTCATACGGAAGAGGTTTTTATTAAGAAGAAAGCTCATCTTCCGGAGTTTAATATACTTTTTGTAGGTAATATTCTCAATCATAAAGGATTGGATTTATTATTAACCGCTCTTTCTTATATCAGAAAGAAAGGCATTAAAAAGTGGAAGCTCAATGTAGCAGGTTCTGCTGCCATAGATCCCTCTTATGTGTTAAGAATCAGAGAAGAAATACAAAGCCTATCTCTTGCCAACCATGTGAATCTATTGGGAATGGTGGATGATTATACTCTTGCTGATTTGTATGAGAAATCTCATGTAGTAGTAAATATGAGCAATATGATGGAAATGGGGGTTGCCACAGGAGAAGGCTTCTGTTATGGTACGGTGCCTATAGCCAGTAAGACACTGGGAGCAAAATATTGGCTGGAAAATGCCGGTATATGGCTCAAGCCCAATGATCTCAAGAGCCTCTCACTTGTATTGTATGATTTTATTACAGATAGAGAAAAATATCTGGAATATTCCTTACGTGCATATAGGATGCATAAAGAACTCCCTGCATGGAAAGATTCCTTAAAAAAGGCGCTACACATTCTGACAGAATAGTCTATTCTATGTCTATCTTTTCTCCGAGAAACTTGGGTTTAACACCTATTATAAGATCCCACAATGCCTTTGTCCTTGCAAATACTTCTCTTATCTGTACGCCAAATCCTCGTGATATTGGTACATCCTTGGCATTGTAGCCTACTGCATCTATTCCCTTATAGGTTGCAAGGAATATAGCTCGATAATTATGAAACTGTTGTGAGATAATAGTGATGCTTTTCTGTCCAAAAACCTCTTTTGCCCGTACTATGGAGTCAAGTGTTCTAAATCCAGCATAATCAAGAAAGATTCTTTCTTCTGGGATTCCTCTTTTTACCAGCTCTTTTTTAAACTCTATGGGCTCATTATAATTTATTGTCTTATTATCTCCGCTGACAAGTATGAAATCTATCTTGGCTGCCTTATACAACTCTATTGCAGCCTCTATCCTGTATAGAAAATAGAGGTTGATTCTTCCATCCCTGTCCCATCTGGAAGTTCCCAAAAGTAATCCCACTTTATTCTTTTTTATGCTTTCTAGATTGTAAAAGGTTTTTCCCTCTGATGCTCTTATCACAAGGCAGTTTGCAATTATAATAAATAGTATTATAAAAATAAAAACAGATAATAGGAAAACAGCTATAACCCTTTTTTTTAATGATATGTAATCAAGCAGTTTATGAAGCATAGTATAATTATATTTTTAAAAATATTTTTTTAGAAGTCTATTCCAAAGGTCTGTTACTTTTTTTAGCAAGTATTTCATCTAGCCATGGTAAAAGTTTTTTTTCTATAAATTTTTTTATATCTTCCTCCTGCGGCGGAGAAAACATTATATGCTCAGACTCTGGTATCTTCCCTGCAAGTTCTCTGTATGCTATAGGGAAAACCGCCTCGCTAATCTCTGTTATGCTGCTAAGCCCTCCTGCCATGCCAAAGAACGGAAGCCCTTGTTCTTTGGTATATTCTATTATTCTTTTCTGAGTATCCTGATCAAATAGCCAGTTTAAAAACAGTTCGGATATATCTTGTTTCTTTGATCTTACAGGTACTGCGGCATATACCAGTCTTCCTGTTGCAGGAACAATGCTGTCTCCAGATAAAAACTTAAAGTCCAGCTTTTCTCTGGATTCTTCTCTTATGGAGAAAAAATCGGAAAGACGCATATACATCATCCCTGTTCTATCTTGGAGTATACATTGCTCCTGAGGTAGTCTAAGATATTTATCTCCGTAGTTTTTTGCTATGGTATAATCTGTTTTTGAAGCAATGTACCAATCTGCTATAAAGTCGGTAAAAGCCTCAAGCTCTCTATTGTCCCATATTATCTTATTGTTGTTGGCTTTTACAAAGTTTACTTTGAAGAGATGCAGTGAATCCATGATAAAATCATCCGAAAAGACAGGAAAAAATACAGGATCCTTTAGCTTATTGTTTTTTATCATAGTCTTTTCTGCTGCCATCTTCTTTGCGGATTTTATATCTATAAGAATCCCATCCGAATAATCCGTAAAAGAGTCTTTTTTTGCAACAAAGATAGGAAGGTCAAAACTTATGGGGAAAAATTTTATACCGTCACTGTTTCCGGGCATCTTTAATATACCGGAATAAAACCTTTTTCCATCTGCTATCCTGTTGTTCTTATTGGGATAGGGTAGAAAATAAGAATGCTCTAGAGTAGTATCCGTGATAACGAGGTCTATGTCATTGTGCTGTGACAGATACAGAGAAATATCGTCTTCAAAAACAAGCTCAACCTTTTCCATAGGATGTTCTGCCATAAAAAGCTCTGCCCAAAGCGTAGTCTGTTCTATATTGGTAAGCACTCTTATGCTGTAATCTACCCCGGTATTGCAGGAATAAATCAGGAAGCCAAGGGTGCATATAAGCAGCATGAAAAAGCGGTTCATAAAATCTACTCTAAGAATGATGAAGACTCTTGTCAATGAGCTATAAAAAAAAGAAAATATAGATGATGAGCAATCTCACAGCCAACAGACCATTTTTTTCTTTTTCCGATTATTTGCGTAAGAGATACGGTGAGAGAATTTACAGGGTAGGAGTTGATGCCGGATTTTCCTGCCCCCATAGAAAAGACACCTATGGGGGATGTGCTTTTTGTGATGCAGCGGGTTCTAGAGCCCCTTATCTGGATGTAGCAAAAGGGCTCAAAGAACAGATAGACAGGACCATAATCTTTTTAAAAAAGCGCTATAACGCCACTGGATTCTTTCTGTATTTTCAAGCCAATACCAACACCTATGCACCGGCAAACAGGCTTAGAGAGCTTTATGACTATGCTCTTTCCCTTGCTTCCTTTAAGGGGCTTATTGTCTCTACACGTCCTGATTGTCTTGACGACAAAAAAACATCCCTTCTTGCCGACTACAAAAAACAAGGTTATGAGGTATGGGTTGAGCTGGGTCTTCAATCTATGCATGATAAGACGCTGGCTAGAATAAACCGCGGCCATGACAGAGCTTGCTGGGAAGAAGCCATACATAGACTGGGCAATGCAGGAATATACAGGGCAGCCCATCTTATAGCAGGACTTCCCGGAGAAGATCTGAGTGATTTTCTTGCCTCTGTAAACTATGTCGCCAAGACTGGGACAGAAGCTGTCAAGCTGCATGACCTCCATCTTCCTCTCGGAAGCGCCCTTTACAAAGAGTTTCTCCATGGAGAACTCTCACTGCTCAGCAGACAGCGTTATATAGACTACGTCATAGCTGCGATAGAGCACATGCCTAAGGATATGATACTGATGCGTTATTCAACGGATACAACCTATGCAAGACGAGGTTATCCCCACAAGTATATTCCCAAGCAGGCATTTATTGTTATGATGGAGAGGAAGCTCAAGAGTCTTGGAACATATCAAGGAAGACTATGGAAAGGCGGTGAGAGAAATACGCTCCTTAGCGATTTTATAAATAAATAATACCGAACGGCATACAGCTGTCGCTGTATGCCTTTTTGTATTATAAGGAGAAGAATATGGGAAAAATTATAAAAAGAATTATTGTAGCTATTATTGCACTATTGCTTCTTATGAGCGCAGGATTTTTGCTTTGGGCCCAAATTTCTGTATACCCGGCCTTTCCTGAGGCAAAAGCTGTCTATGAAAGAGCGGAAAAACAGGACGATTTTGTTGTCTTTGGAGACAAGAAATCAGATACAGCATTTGTTTTTTATCCCGGAGGACTTGTGGATCCTGCTGCATACAGCATAATGCTTAAAAAACTAGCTGACAGAGGCATCCTGGTTTTGCTTGCACCCATGCCGCTGGATTTTGCTTTTTTGGATATAGACAGGGCAAAAAAAGCCTTGGGCATATATCCCAATGTAAAAAAGTGGATAATAGCAGGGCATTCTCTGGGAGGAGCTATGGCCTGTGAGTACGTAAAAAGACATCCCAATGATTTTTCTTATCTTGTGTTACTTGCTTCTTATCCTGCGGAATCCACATCCCTAAGAAACAGTGATATAAAGGTACTCTCTATATATGGTACTGAGGACATTTTAGACAGAGAAATATTTATATCTTCTGCAGCAAGGCTTCCCTCAGATACAAAGTTTCTGGAGATAGCAGGTGCAAATCATGCCGGCTTTGGACATTACGGACCTCAGAAAAAGGACGGAGAGGCAAAGATAAAAAGAGACACTCAGCAGGATATCACGGTAAAAGCCATATACGACTTTATTTATTCTAGATAATAGCTTATAAAAAAGGAGCTGCATATGGCAGCCCCTTTTTATTTTATATGTTTAATTCTTTTGCTGTTTTAAATATTTCCAAGAAAAGTTCTTCCAGATTTTCTTCCGGAATGCTTGCAAACGTAACCCTCAGCGTTGATGGACCAAGGGATATTGTTCCTATACCCTTGGCAAGAAGCGCTTTTCTTAGCTCTTCTGCATCTACCTTTGTCTTAAAACTCATAAAATAACCGGAGTTAAAAGGAAGAGGGCTGAGTCCACAATCCAAAGGCATGTTGGCAAGGATTTGCTTGGTTTTTTTATAGCGTGATTTGAGAAGTTGTGCCCACTCTTCAAGCTCTTTTTCCATTTGTGGGTCAGTAAGTATCTTTTTTACAAGTGTCTGAGCAAGTCTGTTGGAGTTGGATATGCTTGCTCTAAGAGAACCTCCAAGTTTTTTCTCCAGCGCTGTAAATTGTTCTTTGCTCAATACAGGAGAACCAAAGGTAAGAAAACCTGTGCGAAAACCCCAAGCGTATAGCTCTTTTGTTGGACCGTCTGCCTTTACTGCCAGAATATTGGGATGTGCATTACAGAGTTTTTCAAATATGGAGTGGGTGTATATTCCCTCTTCGTAAAACAGTCCAAAATATGCATCATCCGTTACGGCTAGTATGTCTATGCCATCCTCTGCAAGCTCTGTGAGTGCACTTGTTATGCTTTCTGCTTCTTTTTCTGTGGGAGAATAGCCCGTTGGATTGTTGGGAAAGTTGAGTATTACTATTGCTTTTTTTACGCCAGAAGCTTTTATGCTATCTTTAAGAGCTTTTGTGTTAAAGATTCCTTCATCGGAAAAAAGAGGATAGGTTACAAGCTCTGCCTGCGCTCTTCCCTCAAAGAGCAGCCTGTAGTTGCCCCAGAAGTATTCCGGAAGGAATATCTTATCTCCCGGATTGGCAAAAAGGTCAGCTACTTGTGACAGACCGGATGTAAGTCCGCTTGTAACTATAGGAAGACTTATGTAGTCTTCCTTTACCTTGGGGTTTTTGTGTATTATGTGCTCTTTCCATAGCTTCCTAAGCTCTGGATCTCCTGATGTGGGTGCATAGGAGACTATATCCTTGGGGACCAGGTTAGGAATCTCTTTTTGTACTGCCTTGAGCATTATAGGGATGCCCGGTTTTTCATTGGCAATACCTACTGTTGCGTTAAAACGGTGAGCTTTTTCACCTGCTTCTGCGGCTTGTGCTACTATCCCTTTTGGGAAAAACATGCGTAGCCCCATGGCAGACAGAAGTCTTAGAGCTGCTGTTCCTTCCAGAGTTTGGTTAAGTTCCTGTGCTAATGGGTTTATCTTCATACTATACTATTTGCCTTGTTTTTATAGGTTTGTCAATGCATAAACTTGCAGTTTTATGTATATTTATGCAGTTTGTCTGATAAAAAGATGGAGGCGAAAAGACTTTTCGCCTCCATGCAAGGATGAAGCTTACCTGGCTTTCTCATGGAGAAAGGAGTACAGTCGTTCCTCTATATCATGTCCGTACTCCCAGACCATAATTCCGCCAAGTCCTTTTTCTTCTATATATTTTATCTTGTAATCAAGTGATTCTCTGTCGTCATAAGTTATCCATGTATCTCCGTTATAGAGAAACGGAGCTTTTGCCAGGTCATCCCAGTATCTGGTGTATTCCCCACTTTTTTCCAGTTTTTCTATGTCCGTATAGCTTATGCCATCGGGAAAGGCTGCTTCTTTGTAGGGTTGGAAAAGCCCGTTGTTTTCTGGCATAACTCCTTTCCAGGCTCTTCCGTAGAAAGCAACACCCATGAGAATTTTTTCTGGTGCAATGCCTTTTTCTAGATATAATTGTATTGCTTGGTCAGTGCTCCAACCACCCCATGCCGGGTCCGATGGGTTGTTATAAAGGTTGGTGTGGTGTCCTGTTGTATCGCTCCATGCACCATAATAGTCGTAGCACATTATTTTAAAGTAAGTTATATATTTTTCTACCTCTTTTATATCTATTTTCTCCACATACCATGTACTTGCAGGTACAGCTATACTGAGACCCAAAGGCCTGCCAAGTTCTTTCTCTGCTAGGTTAAGAGCTTCTCGTGTTTCTTGCAGTAACAGTATAAAGTTTTGCGCATCTTCCGGTCTAGTTTTTATGGGGAGTCCCCAGTCCGGGCCTACGGGATATTCCCAGTCTATATCCAGACCGTCAAGGTTATGTTTTTTTATCCAGTCTATTGCGTCTTTGATAAAGGTTTCTCTGTTCTCTCTGCTTGCTGCCATATCGGAAAAACCATCGGCTCCCCATCCTCCTACGGAGAGATTTATCTTGAGGGATGGGTATTTTTTCTTAAGCTTTTCCACTTCTTGGAAGAGATTGGGAAATGTTCTTTTCTTCTCATCTTTGCCGTTGTACTCGGGAATGTATATCTTGTTGTTTTGGGTCAAAAGCCCAAAGGAAATGTTGAGCATATCTATCATGTCTCCTCGTATATCCTCTGCTTTCCAGTTGATATTCTTTTCTATCTCTTCCTGTGTACTTCCAAGAGGCCATGTTCTTATATACGATACTACCTCTATCCTGTGCATATCCTTTTTTTGTATACTTTGGCATGCCATAAGTGATACTATAAGTGTCAGAAGAAAGAGCAATGTTTTTGTTTGTTTCATATTTCCTCCATTTTGATTATATATTGATTTATTTTACATCTAAATTCTTTTTTTAACAATAAAAATAAGTTTTATGTTGGTTTGTTTTTGTTGTATATATGGTTTTTGTTTTTGCCGAAGGCAGGCTTGCCCGTGTTTTGCTTTTTTGTTTTACTGTGTTCGGGCAAGCCGTTCGGTATAATGTGTTTTTTGTTGTTTTTTTATCAGTTTGCGATTTGTTTTTTTGCCCAAGTTGCGGCATCTCGTATAACAGAATCGTGAGAGTGTGTATGCTCTTCTATTGCGGGAGAAAGGCTTTTGCACCTTAGGTAGCCTGCTACTATGATTGCGTTTCTTATGAGTGTTTTTGTATCAAGCCATGATGAGGCAAGTGTGCTTTTTTTTATAAGCTGTTTTATGTGCTCCGGACTGGATGATATAAGGATATCCAGAGGTAGAGTGCTGCCTATTCTTCCTAGGGATATTTTTTCTCTCTCCTGTAAGTCTTTTCTGTTGTGAGGACAGGCTGCCTGACAGTGAGGACACCCGTAAAGTGTTGTTCCCCATTTTTCCATTATTTCTTGAGGTACTATCGTGTGTGTGCTTGCATAGTATTGGATGCAGCGTTCTTTTTGTAGACCTTTTTCTGTTATTGCCTTTGTGGGGCATGCTGTTATGCAGGCAGCACAGGTTTTGCATAGTGGGGTGTTTTCTTGCTGTCTGTAGTCATCCCAAGTTTCTTTGTCTTTATCGCAGCCAGGACTGTTGTACTGCATTTCCGGAAGTCCTTTTGGGATAAATGGAAGAAGGACTCCTCCTATGCTTATGTACGAGCCGTATGTTTTGTTGATTATGAGCCCGTTTTTTCCCATTACTCCAAGACCGCTTTTTACTGCCATTTGTTTTTCTGGAAAGGGGGAGTTGGAGAATATTCTGAAATCTGCTTTTTTATAGCCTGTTTTAATGCAGATTGCAGATACCAGTTTTTTGAATCTTGCTGTCAGTTCTGCATAGTGGTTGGCCTGCGCGAAAGGTGCTATATCCGCACAGGCTCTGTCCGATATATACTTTTCTTTTCCCTGCAGGCTGTAAGGGATGAAGGATATCAGGAAAAAGGGATATTTATTACTTATTCCTTCTATTTTGTCTGTTTTTCCGTAAGAGAGATGTTTAATTCCCGCTTCTTCTGCGTATTCAAGTATATCGGAATAATTCATAAGCTGTTAAAAACTATTTCGTTGACAGTAGGGCATATTTTACCATACTATATAGATATGCCACAAGAATCAAAGGGTGAGGTTTCTCACGGCTTTTTTGCAAGACTTCTCGATTTGTTCTTTTCTGCTAATGATCCTGTCAGGGCAAGAAAGCGTGAGCTTAAGAATATAGCCAAGTCTATAAAAAAAAGCAGGTACAAGTTTTATAACCCAAAGACAGGAGAAATGCTGCCTCAGTTTGCACAGTTTTTTTTCCAGGTTTACAGGGTGATAGGCCCTGCCCAGACCATACTTCAGCATGCAGAGAATTCCAAGGCTCTTAGACATATAACAATAGAGTACTTTGTTCCTGAGAACAAAAGAGAACTCTTTGCTTCTCTGGACCCGGAGGTGATAAAGTCAAAGGCAAGAGAAAAAGGATTGGAAGAGGTTGCATTGGAGGTACATAATACCCTTGCGGATATATACGGGGTTTTTGGGCCGGAGCTTATTGAGAGAATCAATACAGTCTATGAGACAATGATGTACTTTGTAGGCTTTATAAAGTTTGACTATTATTTTCTTCTGCGCAAGTTTGACTCCGCACTTCCCGAGAGGGGTTTTAATTTTACTCCGCGTTTTGAGCCTATTAATGCGGAATATATCAGCGAAGATCTCAAGGATTTTGCCCATCTTATAACGCCTTTTAACCCTGCCATGGATTTTTCCGATGTTTTTGCTATTTTTAAACTCTATAAAGGTATGGAGATTGTTGATATCAGGACATGGCAGAGAATGTATAATGCGCTTCTTGCTATAAAACGCAGTGATATCCTTACGCTTATAATCCGGCATATAGATAAAAATCCCTCGTTTTCAGTTCCAATGCTTGTGAGCAAGCAGGATATAGTTGAGGGCGTTCTGGAAGAAATAAAGAACGAGGCAGAAAAGGCTCTGGGACAGCTAAAAAAAGAGAGAAAAAAGGCCCAGCTTGAACAGCTATTAAAGCTGGTTTTTAACACCAACATAATAGCCAGAAGCAAATACTATACAGATACAGGTTCTGCTCAGTTTTTAAAACACAGCCTGGGGACATATCTGTATACAGAACCATTTAATTATCTCAAAGCCTTTCTTCTTGATTATTATAAGAGCTCAGTGAGAGAAATAATAGAACTCCTCATAGTCCGCGGACAATGGACAACCCCGCAGGTTTCCCAGCAGCTATCAGAAGCCTATTACAGAGTTATGGACATATCTCAGGAGGTAGTCGCCTTGGACGAATCACTGGGGGAAGAAGGCGAGCGCGGCACAAAAATCAAGCATTATCTCAATAGAGTAAGCAAAGAACCAGCTGCAAAACGGTTTCTAAGACAATACCTCGATGAGATAAACGAGAAAGTACGACAAATCATAATAGAAACAGCTCAGAACCTCATAGCAATAGGGAAAATACTCAAGAGCCTCATAGAAGACCATCAAGCACAGGGGAAGCAGGTGCTTGTCAATTGGCGGGAAGTAGAAAACGCCTACGATGGAGAAATCCGCGACACGATGGTCGATGTTTATAAAAAAATCTACTATTTTATAAAGATCCTGCAACTGTTTGTAAAAAAATAAATATTTTATATCGAACGTTAGGAACTCGCACAGCTCGTTCCTAACTGCCCTCGGCAAAGTATAGCTTTTCTCACTTCTATCTTGGTTTTGGAACTAGACAGAAAAAGCCTTGTATTTTATATATTATATTATTACTAATATAATATAATTTGACAATTTTATAAAAATATATTACTTTTTTTGTAATATCTCATTGTATGAAAGGGGTGAATGATATGGTAAAGATTGGACAGAAGGTAGAAAGCTTTACTGCAAAGGCTTATCAGAACGAGCAAATTAAGGAGATAAGCCTAGAAGATTATAGGGGAAAGTGGGTTGTTGTTTTCTTTTATCCCGCTGATTTTACTTTTGTATGTCCAACGGAGTTGGGCGAGCTTGCTGACTACTATGATAAGTTTGTGCATGAGGGTGCAGAGATTCTCTCAGTAAGTACAGACACAGAGTATGTGCATAAGGCTTGGCATGACGATTCTCCGACAATTGCAAAAATCAAGTTTCCCATGGTGGCTGATCCTACCGGTAGGATATCAAGGCAGTTTGGTGTGTATATCGAGGAAGAGGGGCTTGCATTACGCGGTAGTTTTCTTATCAATCCAGAAGGTATTCTCAAAGCTTATGAGATTCATGATCTGGGTATAGGCCGCAGTGCGGAGGAGCTTCTGAGAAAACTGCAGGCTGCAAAGTTTGTAGAACAGCATGGTGAGGTGTGTCCTGCAAGCTGGAAACCAGGCAAGGAGACTCTCAAGCCCGGACTCGACCTTGTTGGAAAAATCTAAGAGGTATATAATAAGGTATAGCTGTTAGTAGGGGTCTTATGACCTTGGGGCTGTCTTTTTTTAAGGCAGCCCTGTTTTTTTGTGTCTAACTGCATGATAAGGTTGCTTGTTACAGCCGCAGGCAGACAAAACCGTATATTGCTTGATCTGATGCGATTTTGCCGTTCGGTATATGGTTTTGTGACTTTATTGTCTTAATTCTTTGTTTTTTGTACTATTTAAACAGGAGTTGTTTATGGATTTGCGTTATATGGGTGATGATGTTCTGAGGCAGAAGGCTACTCTTGTGCCCGATATTGATGAAGGGCTTTCCCGTATTGTTGAGAGCATGTTTGATGTGATGAATTCTGCACGTGGTGTTGGACTTGCTGCTCCGCAGGTAGGTATAAGCCAGCGTTTTTTTATATGCCATGCTCCAGATGATGAGCCAAGGGTTTTTATCAATCCTGAGATTATTTCTACTTCTCCCGAGCTTTCTGCTTATGAAGAAGGTTGCCTGAGTATTCCCGGAATTTATGCGGATGTTGTAAGGCCAGCTAAGATAGAAGTACAGGCTTGGGATTTGCGCGGTAGGCCTTTTAAGCTGGAGGCAGATGGCTTTCTTGCACGTGTTATCCAGCATGAGTATGATCATCTCAACGGTGTGCTTTTTCTTGACAGACTTCCTTCCAAAAAGCGCTCTAGGCTTGAGAATATGTTCTTTAAACAGATGGCAAGAGGAGAAAAATGAGGGTCCTCTTTGCCGGTACTCCTTCTTTTGCCCTGCCTTCTCTTGAGAAGCTTGCGTCCTGTTTTGATGTTGTCGGAGTATTGACCAATCCTGATGCACCCGCAGGCAGGGGGCGGCAGCTTAAACCTTCTCCCGTAAAACAGAAGGCTTTGGAATTGGGACTCAGGGTACTTACGCCTTTCAGATTGGATGCCGATGCAAGGACTGAGGTCTCTGCACTTAAGCCGGATGTGCTTGCAGTTGTGGCTTATGGGAAGATTTTTGGTCCCAAGTTTTTGTCTCTTTTTCCTATGGGAGGAGTAAATGTACATCCGTCTTTACTCCCTCTGTATAGAGGTCCTGCGCCCATCCCTTTTGCTATTTTAAACAGAGACAGTGAGACAGGTATTACTGTCCAGAAGCTTGCTCTTAAGATGGATAGTGGTGATATAATATTGCAGGAAAAAAGAAAGCTTGATTTTACTGAGACTACGGCTGAGCTTACTGAGTGGGCATCATTCAGGGGAGCAGAGCTTCTTGCGGATGCTTTGAGGCTTATGGAAGATGGCAAGGCAAAGAGTGTTGCTCAGGACGAGAGCAAGGCTACATATTGCAGGCTGCTTAGCAAAGAGGATGGCCTAATAGATTGGAATGAGTCTTCTCTCATGATAGATGCCATGGTTAGAGCCTTTATTCCCTGGCCACGAGCCTATACTTTTTTGGATAAAGAAGAACTCCAGATACTTGAGGCTAGACCTCTTCCAGAAGAAGATACGGATTATGAGCCTGGCACCATAGTGGGTATGGACAGAAAACAGGGAATTCTGGTACAAACCGGAAAAGGCCTTTTATCTCTTCTTAAGCTGCAGCGCAGAGCAAAAAAACCGCTGGTATATAAGGACTTTATAAACGGCATGCCTGACCTTACAGGGAAAAAACTTGGAGGCCCCGATGAAACAAATAATAGATAAAGTAAAAAACTCTATTCCAAAATCTGCAGATGAGCCTGCAAAAAAATGGTTCTCTTTTTTTATTTATGGTAGTTTATTTCTCGTGTTCCTTATGGGAATAGTTGCTCTTTCTGTTTTTTTTCTTCTTATACAATCCCCGGAGGAAATACTGGTTCCAGAACTGGAAGGAAAAGATTTTATAGAAGCAGTTGTCACGCTTCAGAAATATCAGCTTTATCCGCATGTGGAGCTCAGATACTCTTCTGATCCCGAAACAAAAGGCAAAGTTCTAGAACAATCACCTGCTCCCGGGGCTACTGTGCAGGCAAAGAAGGAAATAAGGCTTGTTGTCAGCCTTGGAGCTGTTGTCGATAAAGTTAAGGATTTTAGGGGCAAAACCTTGGATGAGGTGGCTCTGGAGTTAAAGAGCATGTTTGCTCCGTATGAGCCTCTCATAAGCATAAAAGAACCTATTACCTATGTTTATAGCGACCAACCTCCTGATACCGTAATAGAGCAGAAGCCGGAGCCTGGTACTCCCGTAACAGGCAAAATGGAACTCGAGCTTGTACTGAGCCGGGGCAATGCTCCACAAACAGTAGAGATTCCCAATCTTGTGGGAAAAAGCTACAGTTATGCCATATCTGAGCTTTCAGTGCTCAACCTTCCTTTTATATTTACTGAGGCTGAGTCCGGAGGTGAGGCTGATGTGGAGCCTGGAATAATAACGGAGCAAAGCCCTGAGCCGGGTAAAAAACTTGCAGTTGGAAGCAGAGTTAATCTCAAGTTTGTCATGCCAAAGAGAAAAGGCTCGCTGTATCCCGGATTTTTTGACTACACACTACCTTCCTATCCTGTAGCTGTGGATTTGCGGGTAGATGTGGAATCCTCCAACGGACTTGTAAGCACACTATTTGAACTCAAACATCCGGGAGGAAGAATATCCTTTCCATATCTGTTAAAAGCAGGGGACAAAATTATCCTGTATGTCTACGAACAGAAAATGACAGAGCAAGTAGTAACAAAATAAAAACATTATACCGAACGCGCAGTGCCAAGGCACTGCGCTTTTTTATAAGCAAAAATGTTATACTGAGTTTCTGCTGTAAGGGGAAAGTAAAAAGGTATGGAATATAGCTCCGTACCTCGATTATATTGCAATAATTGCAATTCTTATCTGCGTCTTCCCATTATTCTTAGAAGCATAAGAAACAAGTTGATAAAATCAAGATAAAGTTTGAGTGCTCCAATTATGGAGAACTTAACAAAGGTGGATTCATCAGACATATCCATTTCTTCTGCCATTCGTTTGAGAGCCTGTGTGTCATATGCTGTGAGTGCAACAAAAATTACAACACCCACATAGGAAGTTATAAGCATCAATGTAGAGCTTCTGAGAAAAAGGTTGACAATGCTGGCAAGTATCAGCCCCCATAGAGCCATACCAGCAATTGCTCCCACACCTGTAAGATCTTTTTTGGTAACATAACCGAATAGACTTACACCGGCAAATGTGCCTGCTGTGACAAAGAATGTAGTTGCTATACTCTCTCCTGTGTATATCAGAAATATGGGGCTGAGAGTGATACCATTGAGCACGGAATATGCTGCAAAAGCTATGGTTGCTCCCATAGGGGTCATTTTATGTATGCTTGTGCTAAGTATCACTACCACTGCAAGTTCTGCAATAATCAGTCCAAAGAAAAGAAACTGGTTGGTTAATATGGTTCTTAATAGAGGCTCATTGTTGAGTACTGCAAAGGAAACCACACCGGTAAGCGCAAGTCCTGCTGCCATAAACAGGTATATGTTGGACATAGTCTTTGACAGCATATTGCCTTTTGCTTCACTTGTCGTTAGCAAATTATTGTTTTCTATCATAGTTCCTCCTGTACTATTTTTTTATATAATATACATATTTTTTGAAAAAAGTTACATAGTGCTGTAACCTTTATAGTGTAAGGTGGTTTTTTATATAGACATAAAAAAAGGAGAGCTGTTTGCTCTCCTACCCTCCTTGCTCTTTTGGAAGCTTCCGGTAGGTTACCTCCTCTCTATCGGAAGCTTTTTTTATTGTATCCCTGTTTTGTCCTCAGGTCAAATGTTTTTTAAGAAAAGTATTGGTTTTTTTATAAAAAAAAATGGTTTTGTATTTATATGGCATGTTTTTTTATCTATTTTATACAGTTTTTTTGTTTTATATAAAAACCATTGTTGATTTCATTTTTATTTTTGCAAAAATAGAGATATTAGAGTTTTTTGACTTTGTTTGTGCCGTAGGCAGGCAAAACTGCATCTGCTATAGTTTGGCTTTGTAATTGCAGTTTTGCCGTTCAGTTTTTAATCTGTTGTTTTGCTTTATTGTGTTGTAATATGTTTTTATTGTTTTTATGTTAGGGGTGTTTTTATGGCTTGCAAAAACTATCTGTCCTCCTGCTCAATCTCTGAGTCTGTTTTGCCGAAACTAGGACTGATGCGCAAATTATTGTCTTTTTTTGTATTGTTTGGGCTCACTTTTTTTGTTTTTGCGGGTGAGGTTGAGTTTTCTGAGCTTTTGCTCTCTCCGGTTAATACTGTCCTTTTTACTGCTATTCTGGATGTTCCATCTTATGGTACTTATAGGACTGCTTTTTATGCAGAGCTTGATAGTAAAAAGCTGACTCAGCTTACTTTTTTTCCTGAGTCACTGCTGTATCTAAAAGAAGCAGGTATGCTGCAGGTTTATAATCGTTTTGGTATGTTTAGGACGCGCTTGGACAGTCCTGATATGCAGCCTGTTCCCGGTTTTGATTCCTTTGTTAGCGGTGCTGATATTTATACGACGGCTGTTCTGCCTGTGTCGGTATCTCCCGATGGTAAGTTTCTTGTGCGTTTTCGGCCTATCAGTCCTGCTTTTGCCAATCTTGTTCTTCTTGATGTTTCCTCAGGTAGTGAGCTTGTTGTTGCAGAAAAGGTTGAGCTTTCTTATAAGGAGATTCCGGTTGTATGGTCACCGGACAGCTCCATGTTTATATATCATGCGGATAATAATCTTTATTATTTCCCCATATCACAGTGGAAGGATGGTAGGCTCCTTGATACTGCCAGAAGACGTATAGGCAAGGGGACTATCAGAAATATTTTTTGGGGTTCTAACGGGCTTTTATATTATGTGGAAGGAACTGTTGTGACTTCTTTTCTGCCAGAAGAGCTTTATACTCATGCTTTTTATTACGGAGTTGTCAAGGTTGGCAGAATAGCAGGCAAAATCCCTTTTCACTTTGACGGTAATTTTGATCGTTTTTGGATTGGTCCTGAGCAAAAATATATTCTCATATCAAGAAGTGGAAGGAATATTTTTATGTATCCGCTTAGTGACGAGGATTTTTCTTCTTCCGAGTTGCAGCAGCCATATCTTCTCCTTCCCAGGAGTGAGTATCTAGCAGATATTATCTGGGGGGATGATGGTAAGTTGAGTATATTTATAAGGGGTATATCGGACGGTAAGATTAATACGCGTATTATGTGGATGCTTGCAGGGACAGATTCTGCTTTTAAGAGCAGGGAGGAACAGCCTGATGTGTGGGCGGTTTCTTCTGATGATAAATATCTAGCTTATTCCACGGGGTCTATTGTGCATATTCTCTCTTATGATGAATGGCGGGAGCTTGCTTCTTTTGAACATGATTCTCCTGTATCAATGGTATGGGCCGGTGATGAGCTTGTTGTAGGTGGCGCTTATACTACCGTACTTTATGATAGAAAAGGCAATCTTAAGCAGGTGTTATGTTTTTCTCAACCGGAGAAAATGGGTTTTTACATAAGCGATTACAGGCCTCTTCTTTCTTCTTCCGATTATGTTTGGGGTTGGGACAAGGCGACTTCTACCTGGCGTTCTTTTTCTGCCTTTGATACTGCTTTGCCTGTAAAGTCTACAGATGCATACAGAGTATATTTGGAAGATTTGCCGGCGGGTCCGTATAAAAATATTATAAAGATGAGAAATATGAGAGGGGTGGGGACTGAGCTTCTTTTCTCCGGGCCTTCCGGAGAATATGAGGATTTTCCGTCTCAAGACGAGCCTATAGATTTTTCTCACTTTACTCATGGGTCTAGATTGAGAGGAGGCAGGGAGGTTGCTCTTGTGTTTAATGCAGTATCTTCTGCGGAGGGCCTCACGGAGATTCTTGAAGTTTTAAAGAAGTATAATATAACGGCTACTTTTTTTGTTAACGGCGATTTTATCAGGGAAAATCCCGGAGCTTGCAGAGAGATTGCGGCAGCTTCTGTGGAGGTTGGGTCTCTTTTTTATACCAACTTTGATATGTCCGATACTAGGTTCTCCGTATCGGAGGGGTTTATACAGCAAGGGCTTGCCAGAAATGAGGATGAATATTTTTCTGTAACAGGCAAAGAGCTTGCCTTATTGTGGCATGCACCTTATTATTTTGTTAGAGAGGATATTCTCTCTGCTGCTTCTGAGATGAATTATACTTATGTTGGAGCTGATGTTGATAGTCTGGACTGGGTGCCGCGTTTTAGTTCTGATGGGATTTCCAGATTGTATGCTCCGGCTGCAAATCTTGTAGAGAGGATAATACGTATAAAAAGGCCTGGTTCCATAATTGCTATGACAGTAGGAAGACCAGATGAGAAGGATATAATGAGGCGGAGGGAAGATTTTCTTTTTACACGACTTGAGGTGCTTATCAATGCACTTATTGAGCGTGGCTACCGTTTTGCTACTGTTTCTGAATTGCTGGAACATGCACGCTGATTTTTCTTTAGAAAAATCAGTTGGATACCGATATTTTATTAATAGAGGGGTGTTGCCTTGAAAGCCAATAACGCTATTAATGCGTATAAGCAGACATCAATCAAGACTGCAAGTCAGGGAAAACTGATTATTATGCTCTATGATGGGGCCATAAGAAATATTGATAGTGCCATAGAGCTTCTTGAGCAGAAGACACGACAGCTTGATAAGGTTCATAATGCTATTATCAAGGCACAGGATATTGTAACCGAGCTTGCTGCTTCTTTGGATATGGAGAAGGGCGGTGAGCTGGCGAGTAATCTCCTGAGCCTGTATCTGTTTTTTGACGAGCAACTTACAGATGCCAATGTCAGAAAAGATATTGAGCCGCTAAGAAAGGTGCGTGATATGCTTGCATCTCTCAGAGGAGCTTGGGCGCAGGTTATAAAGTAATACTTGGTTACAGGAGTTTGAGGTGAATACGGCTTATGTTCCAGTATCTGATGAAGAAATAAAACACAGAGTTGCAGTTCTAAAGAAATTGCGATCTTATCTTGTAAAGCAGAGAGAGCATTTTATGGCTTATCTCAGTTTGCTTGACAGAGAAGAGGATGCCATAACTTCTGGTGATGTTGAAAGACTAGAGCTGCATGTTGAAATGGAACATAAGCTTCTGAAAGATATTTTTGCATTTCAAAAGGTGATAAGTCCTCTTAAGGATATGTATAAGGCTGCTTTCCCTGCGGGCAATATGGAGATAGAGCAGCTTGATGAGTCCATAGAAAGTCTCAAGGAAAAGGCTCTTGCACATAACCATGAGAACAGAAGATTGCTTAGATTACAGATGGATGTTCTCAAGGAAAAAATAGCAAATCTTAATATTCCTAGGTTTAGAAAGAATGTTTTCAGTGCTTCACAAAAGAGCGGAATGGTTGATATTCTTACTTGATGAAAAAAGAACCGGTTTTTCTTATAGATGCCTACGGGCTTATATATCGTGCTTATTTTGCGTTTATACGCAATCCGCTTAGGACCAGAGACGGTAGAAATACTTCTGCTATCTTTGGTTTCTTTAAGATGTTATTTCGGTTTATCAGAGAATATTCTCCTGTGTATTGCGGTATCATACTTGATTCTAAAACGCCTACTTTCAGAGAACAGATTTTTGCTCAATATAAGGCCACAAGACAGAAGACTCCCGAGGATTTGCATGCTCAGATTCCTCTGATAGAGGATATTTTGGCAGAGATGGGTTTCTCCTGTGTACGTCTTGATGGCTATGAAGCTGATGATATAATGGGAACTCTGTCCGTGAGAGCAGAAGAAGCGGGGCACGATTGTTATGTGGTTTCCAGTGATAAAGACCTTGCACAGCTTGTTACAAGAGGTGTCAGGATTATCCGCATGGAAAAAGATAATTTTAGGCTTATGGATTCAGATGCTGTCAAAGAAAAATGGGGAGTAAGTCCTGAGCAGATTATAGATTATCTTGCACTTGTTGGGGATGTTTCTGATAATATCCCCGGAGTGGAAGGGATAGGAGAGAAAGGGGCTGCAAGGCTTTTGTCTTTATACAGGGACATGGATGATATATATGCGCATCTTGATGAGATGAGTCCCTCAATAGAAAAAAAGCTTTCTCAGGGTAAGGAACGAGCATATCTTAGCAGGGAGTTGGCTACCATAAAAACGGATGTTGATATAGATGTTGGAATAGAAGATCTTAAGATAGGTAAAGGCAGGCCTGATAGGGTTGAGGCTCTTTTTGAGTCTCATGAGCTTAAGAGTCTTATTCTTGATTACAGAGAGCTTTTTGGGGTTTCTTCCGGTACAGATAAGGCTGATAAGGAAACTGCTTCTTTAATTTCCAATGAAGAAGATGTAAGAGGTTCTTATGTCTCTGTTATAAGCGGGGTGGAGTTTGATACACTTTGTGAGAAGATAAAGTCAGTCTCTTTGCTGGCTCTTGATACCGAGACAGATTCTGCCGATCCTTTTTCTGCCAATATCGTGGGTATTTCTTTTGCGTTTTCTCCAGGGGATGCCTATTATCTTCCTATTGTTTCACCCGATACGGATTGTCTTGATAATTCTTTTGTGCTTGCCGGCTTGAGGAAGGCTTTTTCCTCTTGTGATGCACTTATTATAGGCCAAAATATCAAGTTTGATCTGCATGTTTTAAGAAGATGGGGGTTGGATTTGTCCGGGCCTTTTTTTGATACTATGGTTGCTGCATGGGTGCTTGATGCGGAGAGCGGAAATTTTGGCATGGATTTCCTTGCAGAACGTTATCTCGGTTGGAAAACGCTTCATTATACGGATGTTGTGGAGAAAGGAAGCGATTTCTCTTCTGTACCACTTGATATTGCTACATCTTATGCCGCGGAGGATGCGGATGTAACTTTTAGGCTGTATGAGGTACTGGAAAAGGAGCTGCTCAAGGAAGGTCTTGTTGACATCTTTTATGATATAGAGATGCCTATCCTCAAGTTGCTCACAGATATGGAGAGTAGAGGTATACGTCTTGATGCGGACAGCTTGAGAAAATTTTCTGTAGAATTGGATGAAAAGCTAAAGGATATTGAGAAAACTATATATGCTTGTGCTGGCCATGAGTTTAATATCAACTCCACAAAACAACTCCAGATTGTGCTTTTTGAGGAAAGAGGACTTACTCCTACCAAAAAAACTAAGACCGGTTATTCTACGGATATATCGGTGTTGGAAGAACTGGCAGGCATTGATGAGCTCCCACGTCTTATTCTGGAATACAGGAGTCTGTTTAAGCTTAAGAATACTTATGTTGATGTTCTTCCTTCTCTGATAAATCCTGTTACTGGTCGCATACATACCTGGTATGGCCAGACAGGTACTGCCACAGGGCGTATATCAAGTAAGGATCCCAATTTACAGAATATTCCAATCAAGACGGAGGAGGGACGTAGGATACGTGAGGCTTTTGTTCCCGATGATGGTTTTGTTTTTATAAGTGCTGATTATTCTCAAATAGAGCTTGTTATACTTGCTCATCTGTCACAGGATCAAGGATTATGCAGGTCTTTTATTGATGGGGAGGATGTCCACAGGGCAACGGCTTCTCTACTTTTTTCTGTTCCTGTAGAGGAAGTCAGTGTGGAACAGCGTCGTATAGCCAAGAGTATAAATTTTGGTGTTATGTATGGGATGTCTGCTTTTCGCTTGGCACGGGAGCTTGGGATTCCTAGAAAGGATGCTGCTGATTTTATAAGTGCATATTTTGAAAAATACAGCGGTATCAAGGCTTTTATAGAAAAGGTTATCAGAGAGGCAGAGGAACAGGGGTATTCTCAAACCATAATGGGTAGAAGAAGAAGAATCCCATATATCAATAGCAAGAATAAGACACAGAAGATGGCAGCAGAGAGAATGGCTGTAAATACTGCCATACAGGGGTCCGGTGCGGATATCATAAAAAAAGCCATGATAGAGATAGAGAAGCTCCTAAAGGAGAAGGGTTTGTCTGCCAGAATGCTTTTGCAGGTGCATGACGAACTAGTTTTTGAGGTCCCAGAAGAAGAGTGCGATGTCACAATGAGGGCTATAAAATCCTGTATGGAGTCCGTAGTAAAGCTGTCGGTGCCTCTTAGGGTTAATGTAGAATCAGGTAAAAATTGGGGACAGATGCACTAATGAAGTCTGTATTTACCCGTCCTGTAATAGGTATCACGGGACCTGCCGGATGCGGGAAGAGCACTATAGCACGCTTTTTGGCAGAGAGGCTTGGATATGTCTATATCGATGTGGACGGTCTGGGGCATGAGGCTCTTGAAAAGAAAGCAAAGGATATAGAGAATGCTTTTGGAAATGGTGTTGTCTGCGATGGCATTGTAGACAGAAGAAAATTGGGTAAAATTGTTTTTTCTTCTGTTCATGAACTTGCCAAACTGGAATCCATTGTACATCCCTATATAAGTAAAAGAGCTATAGCTATTGTTTCTAAAAATAACGGTGGGGTCGTTTTGGATGCTGCGCTTTTAATCAAACTGGGGCTTGCTGATGTTTGTTCTCATCTTCTGATCGTAAAAGCTGTAGTTCCGATTCGTTTTTTTAGGCTTATAAGGCGAGATGGTTTTTCTCTATCCCGAATATTGGGGATTTTTAAATCTCAGCGAAATTTATATTCTCAATTTTTTTTACCTGATGTCGATACAAAGTATATAAGCAATAACTGGGGTAAAAAGAGGCTGGTTGAAAAGCTTGATAGGGTTATTGCTCTATGGGGATTGTAAGTTAGGAGCTTGGTTTTATGGATAAAGAGAAGATTCTTGTTGTACTTGTCGGTGTCAGTGTTTTTTTGCTTGTGATAGTTGTTGTTGCTGTGTTATGGCTTTATCCTGCAAAAGACGATTCTTCTGTAAGTGTTGTTTCTGCGGGTGCTAAGGCAGAGGATAGTAGGGCTAGTGTTGACTTGTTTTCTACTATAAAGAAGGGTGAGGAACTGCCTGGGCTTTTGGAAGGAGAAGAGCCTGTTGGTGATGGTTTTATTGCTGTGGATACTATATACGGTGAGACAGCTGATAATAAGACCGGCATTTCTTCCGATGTTAAGGTTTCTGCGGATTCTGCTTCTTCTTCCGAAAGGGAAAAGCCAAGCAACAATGTGGATGGTAATAAGGCTGTTGCGTCCAAGCCATCTCCTACTCCCCGTCCTACGGTAAAGGCTGCAGTAAAGCCTGCTCCTACCGTTGCTCCGGCAACTGTATCCAAGGAATATTGGATACAGATCGCATCTTTCACTTCTCGCTCCAAAGCTGAGACTGTTGTGGAAGAGTTGCGGGCAAAGGGTATAGTTTGCAGGATTCTTACTAAAACCGTGGATAATACGGTTTATTATAGAGTAAGACTGGGGCCTTACAGCAATAAGAGTGAGGCAGAAAAGTTTCTTGCTGTTGTTCATAATATAAAGGGATATGAAAAGAGTTATGTTTCTCTTGTTTACAAGAAATCATAGTTTCTGATTGTTTTGGGGGTTACAGGGCCGCTAGAGTCCTGTTTTAAAAAGGGCTGTCCAGTAGGACAGCCCGTTCGGTTTGTTGTTATATTTGAAAATCGTGTGGATCTTCTTTTCCCGGTTTTATGATATATTTTGATGGCTGGTTGTATATCTTACTGTGAGGCGGAACGGAGCTTGTAAGCCAGACGTTTCCTCCTATTATCGAGTCATGGCCTATTACTGTGGTTCCTCCTAGTATGGTTGCTCCTGCATATATTGTTACGTTGTCTTCTATTGTAGGGTGTCTCTTGGTGTCTGCTTCTGTTTTTTTTACGCTGAGTGCACCAAGTGTTACACCCTGGTAAATCTTTACGTTATCTCCTATTATTGTTGTTTCTCCTATTACTACGCCTGTCCCGTGGTCTATGCAGAGCCTTTTTCCTATTGTGGCTCCTGGATGTATGTCTATACCGGTTTTTCCGTGTATGTATTCTGACATCATCCTGGGAATGAGCGGGATTTGTCTGTTCCATAGATAGTTGGCTACTCTATGAACCGCAAGGGCTTCTACTCCCGGATACGACAGGATTACTTCTTCTTGTGACTTGGCGGCTGGGTCTCCTTCCTGTGTTGCAGCGACATCTTCTAGTATGAGCTGTCTTATTTCTGGCAGAGCTTCCAGAAAAGCGTATGCCAGTTCTTCTGCTTTCTCCATGTGTTCTGCAGGACTTGTACATATATTATCCGATTGGTTTTCAAGTCTTTCTTTAAAGGCGAGGCTTTTTGCTGTTTCTGTTATGAGGTTTTTTAATAGCCTTGCTGAGTGTTCCTGTATGGAAAAACGCAGACTTCTGTGTTCTATTTCTGACTCCAGTCGAAACCCGGGAAAAATGAGATTTTCTATATCCTGTAAAATCCTTATGACACTACTTCTAGATGGAAGATTACAGTCATCTTTGTAGTTTATACCTCTCTGATTTTTATAGCTTTCTCTCAGTTTATTTATTATTTTTTCCAGTCTGGTTCCCATAGTTTCTTCCTTATATATCTTGTGATGGTATTAGGTCCGCTTAGGAGTCTACCCAACCCTGGTCTTACAAGCATCCTGATTTCCTTTTTCTTCTCCATTGTTTTCTCGTAACCAAGCTTTATAAGCTTATCGGGATTACCAAAGTCAAATTGAGAAGTCGCATCAGAAGCAACGATCTCAAGATCCGCGACATTAAAAATATGTCTAGGTATGCGCGTACTTACAAGTACCAGGGAGCGCATTATGACATCAAGCCCCTTTTTTATATGTTCTCTGTCTATTCCTTCGTGAGGAGAAACATTTACACCGATGACATGTGTGTGCCCCTTTTTACGGGCAGCCCAGACAGGCATATTATCCACAATACCTCCATCCACAAAAAGCCCGCCATCTATCTCCCATGGAGAAAAAATTCCCGGGAAAGACATACTTGCCCTCATTGCATCCGCAAGAGAGCCGGAGTCAAAAATTCTCTGCTCACCTGAAACAAGGTCCAGAGCATTACAGCAGAAAGAAGGCTTAAGCTCCTCAATTTTTGCATCATGCGTAAGCTTTTTAAAAAGCTCATAGAGCTTTCTGCCACCATCCATACCAGTGGAAGTCATAAGATTCTTGATTGCTTCACCGGCACGCACAATATTGATAAAGGGTATAGTGTCCGGCACATGGTATGCAAAACCCTCCAGATAAGCATCTATATCAAAGTTCCGTGCAAACTCCTCAAGCTCATTTACACTCATGCCGCTGCAATACAACCCCCCTACAATAGCTCCCATAGATGTTCCCACAATCAAGTTGGGACGCATACCAAGTTCTTCTAGAGCCTTAAGCACGCCAATATGTGCAAACCCCTTTGCGCCACCGCCGGATAAAACAAGAGCCCATCTCATAAAGCCTCCTTCTACTAAGCTAGTTAAGAAGAAAAATACTGTCAAGCAATCCTCTGAAACAAAAGTCCCTTATACCGAACGCCTGATACGCAAAGCGTATCAGGCTGCCTCTGGCACAAAAAGTACTAAACTCTGACTATAAAAATACCACGGTTGGATATGGATACAGAACAAAAAATAATAAAAACTGGCAAAGTGCGATTTCTCATACATTACCGGTATATTATCCATTGGCTTACAAGTATAAAAATAATATAAACACCTAGTTTGCAGTCACCTTCTTATTATCATTTTTTTCGTGGGTACTTCTCTTCCAGTAAAATCCTACGGAAATAAGATAGATTACATATGTCAGACTTTCTATTAAGGACGGATTACCATTATAACCAAAGAGACTTTTTGCAATGCTTCCCAAAGCCCCTTTCTCATGCAATAACGGATATACCCCCTCTGTAACTACAGGAGGATTGATATCATACACATGCTCTATTACCGTAGGAATAATTCCAGCTTCCTGTAACTCATGAACGCCGTAAGACAGCATACCTGCTGCAAAAAGAATTAGTATAATGTTGGTTACCATAAAAAAGCCGTAAAGACCGATTCTTTTACCAGCTATATTTATAATTATTCCTGCTGCTATTGCAAGAATCGTACCCAAAACAGCTCCGATAATCATACCACCTTGGGCTTTTGCTGCAACACCGTACATAAAGAAAACAATTTCTATGCCCTCCCTAAGTACAGCAATAAGGGTTATAGAAAATATCCCCATAACAGCCTTTTTATCAATTGCCCTCTCTATCTGCGATGTAAGTTTTTTTGCATAATTCCCTTCCCTGATCATCCAGAGAATCAGACTTGTTACGAGTATAGCACCTGCTATCATTAAAATGCCCTCATAAATCTGCTCTGATTTACCTGTAAAACCACCCGCAAGAACATCAAACCCCATGGCAAGCAGTATGCTCAGTGCTATTCCCATTGCTATTGCAGACCAGACTAGATTTTTATACTGCCCTGCACCCTTTCTATCCAGATATGTGATTAGGATACCAGAAAGAAGAGCAATTTCCAGAACCTCTCTAAACATGACAATAAAAGAAGCTAACATGATTCCTCCATGATATGTATATTATGTTTGTATTATGTTTGTATTATGTTTGTATTATGTTTAATATATAAAACATTGTTTTTTATATCAATATTTATGGCTAATTATGATAAAAATTCCCGATATATTTTGATGTTTTTTTCTGTTAAAAGATTACTTTTTTGCTTGACAAAAAGGGTAAGTCTTAGTATTATTTTTTTAAATAAATCCTATATGTTTAATAGGTTTAAGAGGTGCATATGACAGTAAAAATAAATGGCAAGGATGAGTCTTTCTCCGTGGCACATATGACAGTGGAGGAGCTTCTTGAGGCTCATAATGTCAAAATGCCTGACACGGTTACAGTAGAACTCAATGGTACAATCATAAGACGTAATCTTTATTCTGAGACCAGTGTACAGGATGGTGATTCTGTTGAGTTTTTGTACTTTATGGGAGGCGGTTGATGCGCTTTTTGACCAGAGCTGTGAGGAGTCTTAGAGATGCAGATCCTGCATGGGGAGCTAGTGTTCCACCTGTATATTTTTCTGCTGGTTTTGAAAAAGAAGATCCGGAAGAACTTGCAAGACTTTTTGCTGGAAAAGATGCAGGGTTTATCTATTCTCGAATTGGCAACCCTACAGTTTCTGCCTTTGAGAGAGCATTTTCTTCTTTTGTTTCTGCACGAGGTGCTGTGGCCGTATCCTCTGGAATGGCAGCCATAACAGCTCTGGTCTTTGCCCTTTCTTCTTCTGGAAGTAAAGTTGCTCTATCGCGTGGCCTTTTTAGTGGTACCATTGCTCTTTTTAGGGGTGTACTTAGAAGAGCAGGAATTGTACCGGTGTTCTTTGATCCCCTTGATTTTCCTTCTGTAGAAAAAGCATTGTCAGAGGGTGTGGACTTTGTTTTTCTTGAGGTTATAAGTAACCCTGGCATGGGGGTTCCCCATATGGATTCTATAGCTGTTCTTTCTCATGAGAAGGGCGTGCCTCTTGTTGCAGACTGTACTCTTACTCCTCCTGGAGTATTTTCTCCGCAAAAGCATGGAGTTGATATAGCAGTGCATTCTCTTACCAAGTATATAAGTGGTAATGGAACCGTTGTTGGAGGTCTTATAGTTGATACAGGGCTTTTTGATTGGACTAAGTATAAGTCTGAGCCAATTGTCTCTGCTGCCTCTAAAGCTGGGGAGTTTGCATTGCTGTATGTTTTGAGAAAAGATGTTGTACAGAATATGGGTTTTTCTATTTCTCCCATGCATGCGTTTTTGCATTATTTGGGAATGGAAACTCTGCCTCTCAGAATCAAGCAGCACTGCCATAATGCCCTGGCATTGGCCGAGTTTCTTGCCGAGCGTGATGAGATAGTTTCTGTAAGATATCCTGGGCTTAAAAGTGATCCATCGTATTCTCATGCTTGCAACACTCTGGATGGCCTTTTTGGCGGACTTTTTACTTTTGAGCTTAAAAGCAAAGAAGAGTGTTATGCCTTTGTTGGGGCTCTTAAGCTAGCTAGAAATATTGTCAATATTGGGGATTCTTCGACACTTATTATTCATCCTGCTTCTACAATATATGCAGATGCCTCTGAGGAGGAAAAGCGTGGAGCAGGAATTACCGAGGGGCTATTAAGAGTTTCCGTAGGTATTGAAGACTCAGAGGATTTAATAGAAGATTTTGAAAATGCATTTATAAAAATTTATGGATAAAAGAGGTGTTAATATGAGTTTACGAGAAGATCAGATATACAGATACAGTAGGCATATCCTTCTTCCGGAGGTAGGGGGGGATGGACAAAAAAAAATACTCAATGCCAGAGTTCTTGTTATAGGTACTGGTGGGTTGGGTTCTCCTGTTGCTTATTATCTTGCTGCTGCCGGAGTAGGAACAATAGGAATAGCAGATGGAGATAATGTTGATTTATCCAATCTGCAGCGGCAAATACTGCATTTTACAGAAGATCTGGGGAAACCCAAGGTAGAATCAGCAAAGAAAAAACTTATGGCGCTCAACCCCGATGTCAACATAGATGTGCTTAATTACAGAATAACAGAGGATAACATCCGGTCGATTATAAAGGATTATGACTTTATAATCGATGCTACCGATAATTTCCCTGCAAAATTTCTCATCAATGATGCTTGTGTTCTTGAGAAAAAACCCTTTTCTCATGCTGGTGTTTTGAGATTTGATGGTCAGACCTTTACACATATCCCTGGTCACATGTGTTATCGCTGTATTTTTAGAGAACTCCCACCGGCAGGAGCAGTCCCAACATGCTCGGAGGCCGGGGTTTTGGGTGCTGTGGTAGGTGTGTTGGGAACAATACAAGCTACTGAAGCAATAAAATATATCTTGGGGGTAGGAGAGCTTCTCAAGGACAGGTTGCTTGTATTTGATGCACTTGCAATGCGTTTCAGAGAAGTTTCTCTATCAAGGCAAAAAGATTGTCCTGTGTGTGGGGATAATCCGGTAATTACAGAAATAAAAGAATACGAGCAGCCTGTGTGTGACATTAGAGAAAGGAGATAGGTATGAGTGATAATAAAAAGCTTTCGTTGATTGTTTTTAACGGCAATTTTGACAATGCTGTTGCAGCTTTCACACTGGCATCGGGTGCTGCAGCCTCCGGTTATGATGTAAAGATGTTTTTTACATTCTGGGGGCTTAATGTAATCAAGAAAAAAAGAGGAAGAGCTTTTATAGGACGGGGAATCCTTGCCAGGATATTTGGATTTTTACAAGGAGGCAGAAAAAATCTTCCTCTCAGTAGGCTCAATTTTCTGGGAGTAAGTCCAAAACTGATGACGAGCATGATGAAGAAAAGAAATGTTGCAACCTTAGAAGAGCTTTTACAAGCTTCCATAGAGCTAGGGGTCGAATTTTATGCCTGTGAGATGTCCATGCATATTCTTGGGCTTAAAAAAGAAGATTTTATATTACAGGTTAAAAAAGTACTGGGTGTTCCCGGCTTTTTGGACTTATCTGATGGAGGGGAGGTCCTGTTTATATGAGAAAAATAGACATAACAAGGGAGCATTGTCCTATGACATTTGTAAAGGCAAAACTTGAGTTGGAAAAGCTGTCTCATGGAGAAGAGCTTGAGATACTTCTTACGGACGGAGAGCCTCTGGATAATGTTCCAAGAAATGCAGAGCAACAGGGATATATAGTCGTCAGCAAAGAGCAGATAGAAGGCAGTGTTTATAAAGTGGTCATAAAGAGACCGTAACAGGGAAGTTTATATGAAGATTAGTAGAGAGATATACCAAGGTATAGCAGAACATTCCATATCAGAGCTTCCTAATGAGGCTTGCGGATATATTGCAGGCAAGGGTGATACTGCAGAAAAGCAATATAGATTGACCAATGCGGATGCATCTTGCGAACACTTTTCTTTTATACCAGAAGAGCAGTTTGCAACTCTAAAGGATGCAAGAAAACACGGCCTGGCACTCATTGCCGTATACCACTCACATCCTAGTACCCCTGCTAGAATGTCAGATGAGGACATAAGATTGGCAAACGATACGGAAATGCGATATCTCATATACTCTGTTAAAGAAAAAAGTCTCAAGTGCTTTAGAATAGACGACAACAAAAATGTAACAGAGGAAGAACTTATTATTTTGGAGATGTAATATGCCTGTGACATTGCCTAAAACAGTAGTAGAAGACATAGCTACATATAAAGTCAGGGTAGATGCATATCTCAAGGGAAAACTTGGGGAAGAAGAATTTAAAACCATCCGAGTCCCCATGGGGGTGTATGAGCAGAGGAAATCAGGCTCATACATGGTAAGAATAAGAGTCCCTGCAGGTGATATAACTCCGGACCAGCTTATTGCTGTATCAGATATTTCCTCCAGATATACTCTGGGACCAATACATATAACTACTAGGCAGGAACTGCAGATCCATAATGTTTCGATAGAATCAACACCTAATATCATGGAAGAGTTGATTCCTAATGGATTATCTTCTAGGGGTGGTGGTGGAAATACGGTTAGGAACATAATAGCCGATCCGTTCTCTTGGGCATATGCTGCCTTTGATATATTACCATATGCAAATAGTCTTTCAGAAAGGCTTCTGTCAGAAAAAGATTCATGGACTTTGCCAAGGAAATTTAAGATATGTTTTGGCTCTTCTCTGGAGAGGCCCTTTTTGAGTCTTATAGCAGATATCGGAATTATACCTGTTATAAGGGATTCTAAAAAAGGCTTTGCAATATATTTGGCAGGTGGATTGGGAACAGGTGCCAGAATAGCAACAAAGTTTTCGGATTTTATACCAACAGATAATCTTTATGCTATTGTCAGAGCTGTTAAAGAAATATTCGATCAGTATGGCAATAGAAGAAACAAACATAGAGCTAGATTGAGATTTCTTGTGAAAGAATGGGGAGAATCGAAATTTATAAAGAAAATTGAGAAAAAGTATGAAGAGCTGCTTGCAAATAATTTACAACCTCTTTCTGTAGAATCCACAACATCTATGTATACTGATGCATTTTTGGAGTTAAACGTAGACCACGGATATCTCAAACCAGAGGATTTGTTCTTACTAGGTACGACAATTAAAAAATACGAAGGTAGCAGGATACGGTTATCTCATAGGCAAAATGTTATTCTGTATAACATAAAAAAGACTGATTTAAATAATCTTCTATTAGATCTAAAGGATGTTGGGTTTAAGCCCTTATCAGGTTCTGTTTGGGAGTCTGCTGTTGCATGTGCCGGAGCTAGTACCTGCCGACTAGGTGTGTGCTTGTCTGGGAATTTGCTCACATTATTGCAAAGAAGACTCAGAGAGCAAGGGCGTTGGGATAAGATAAAAGATCTTGTTATCAATATATCGGGGTGTCCCAACAACTGTGCACATACCTTGGTTGCTGATATAGGGCTTGCCGGTGCTGTCAAGAGAAAGAATGATGTTGTGCTCCCGGCCTATACTGTTTATGCAGGAGCTAATTTGAGCCCTGATGAAGCCGTATTGGCTGATAGATTGGGGACTGTCCCTGCGGAAAGCTTACCGGATTTACTTGAGGAAGTTTTTGTAGAGACAAATAAAAATAGAAAAAATGAAACATTTTATGCCTATTACATTAGGGAAGGTAGAAATACTATAAAAAAACTTGTGGAAAAGTATGAGAGCATGGATGCACAAGTCTATACAGGTAGAGATATATATGAGACTTCTAAGTTTTCCTTATTAGAAAAGCTGGAAGGAGAATGTTCTGCTGGTCTTTTTGATCTTATCGAGATGGATATAAGAGAAGCAGAAGAAAAATATAAAACAGGAGACTATGAGTCCGCTGTCGTATCGGCATCACGTGCCCTATTGATTACAAAAGGAATAGAAGAAAGGGACAGGGAATCTGCTCTCAAGCTGTTTCTCAAGTATTTTGCTGGAAAACATGTGGATTCATATGTATCAAAAAGTGTAGAAAAAGTGTTGAATGGTTGTGAAGTAGGTGAAAAAGAAGCAAAAGTCCTAATAGATGATATAAAAAGATTATATAATAGCATGGATAACAGTTTAAAATTACCGGAACTCACAGAAAAACAGTTTAGGAGTTCAAAAGAAGAGGGCTCGGAAGATAGGGCAGGAGGAGTCCCTCTTTATGACTACAGAGGAGTTCCCTGTCCTATAAATTTTGTAAAAGCTAAGCTTGCTTTAGACCCCCTTGAACCCAATACTATCGTAGAATTCTTGCTTGATGATGGGCAGCCCATAGAAAATGTACCGGCCTCTCTAATCCAGGAAGGACATCAAGTATTGAGCAAGGAAAATAATATAACTTATTGGAAAATAAGAGTTAAGAGAGGATGATATGGGTAGAGATTCGCACCTTCGGTCACTTATAAAAGCTCTATCTTGGCGTATTATTGCTACTCTTACTACGACACTAATAGCTTACATTATAACTAGAAGGGTAGATACAGCCTTATTTATTGGCGGTTGGGAAGCTATCATAAAAATAGGAGTGTATACACTTCATGAGCGTATATGGGAAAGAATAAAATTTGGGAGAAAGACCGAACCCGAATACTACATCTAAACAGCATACAGCTTGCAAAATAAATATATTTTTAGCCAAACACTTGGCGATTATATCGCCAAGTGTTCGAAAATAAAGCACAGGACATAAATATGGACATATGCAAAAAAACAAAATATGAAGAAAAACTGAAAAATGCATCGCCTAAGGAAATAATCAAAACAGCTATGGAAGAATGGGGTGATTCTCTTACTTTTGCTTCTAGTCTTGGAGCAGAAGACCAGGTTATAACTCATATATTATGTCAGCTGACAGATGACCCTGATATTTTTATTATAGATACCGGCAGATTGCATCCTCAGACATATGCTTTGATTGATAAAACCAGAGAATACTATAATATCTCTCTTAAAATATATTTTCCTGATTATAGCATGTTACAGGGATTCTATAACAAAAATGGTGTTAACTCTTTTTACAAAAGCGTAGAGATGAGAAAGGCTTGTTGTCTCATAAGAAAGGTGGAACCCCTATCCAGAGCATTAGCTGGAAAAAAAGCATGGATTACCGGATTACGAAGAGAACAAAGCAGCGATAGAAAAAGTATAAGTATAATAGAATGGGATGAACTCCATTCGATATACAAAATTAATCCTCTTGCCAACATGAGTACCAAAGATCTTTGGCTTTATATAAAAGAGAATAATATCCCTTATAATCCTCTGCACGACAGAGGATATGCCAGCATAGGTTGCGAACCATGTACCAGAGCAATAGTGGAAGGAGAATCTCCCAGAGCCGGTAGATGGTGGTGGGAAGATGGCAAAAAAGAATGCGGTCTTCACACAGAAAGATTAGGAGGAGACAATGGACAGGCTGCAGAAACTGGAATCTAATGGAATATATATTCTTAGAGAAGCATACAAAAGTTTTGGGAGTTTATGTATGCTGTGGTCCATTGGAAAAGACAGTACTGTGCTTTTGCATCTTGCACGTAAGGCTTTTTTCGGCCATGTTCCATTTCCTCTTGTTCATATAGATACCAGCTTTAAAATTCCAGAGATGATAAGTTATAGGGATAAAATGGTAAAAGAATGGCACCTCGACATGATAGTTGGTCAGAATAAAGAGGCCATCAGAGAAAAAGAAACATACCCTGATGGAAAGCTAAATAGAATTCAATGTTGTATGAAATTAAAGAGTGAAGCTTTAAGGCATACAATATCAGGGGATTGGCCAAGGTTAAGATTTGATCATAAACAGAGCAAATATATAGAAGAAAAGGATGCAAAACCTTTCTCAGGAGTTATTGTAGGAGTGAGGGCAGATGAAGAAGGGACACGTTCCAAAGAGAGAGTATTCTCTCCCAGAAATACTGAGGGTAATTGGAATATCGTAGGACAACCGCCAGAACTCTGGAACTACTATAATACTGATTTTGCTCCAGGTACGCATGTAAGAATACATCCGATATTGGAATGGACAGAATTGGATATATGGGAATATATAGAAAGAGAAAAAATACCTGTTGTTTCCCTCTATTTTGATAATGGTTGTGGTAAACGTTATCGTTCTCTAGGCTGTGCCCCGTGTACTTCTCCTATTATTTCTTCTGCAAAAAATGTATCAGAAATAGTAAAGGAACTTTCCTCCGGTTCCCTTAAGGGGATTGCCGAAAGAACTGGCAGGGAACAGGACAAAGAAGACGGAGGAACATTGGAAACCTTAAGAAAAGATGGATATATGTAGGGGCTAAGATGAAAAAGGACATGAAAAACAATAAACAAAGGTTATCCATAGTTATGGTTGGCCATGTGGACCATGGAAAAAGCACTATTCTGGGTAGGCTCCTTTCTGAAGCAGGAGCGTTACCAAAGGGTAAGTTAGAACAAATAAAAGAGTATTGCAGAACCAATGCAAGAGAATTCGAATATGCATATCTTCTGGATGCTTTAAAAGAAGAACAAGCACAGGGAATAACAATAGATAGTGCCAGAATTTTTTTTAAGCTAGAAGATAAAGAGTTTATATGCATAGATGCTCCAGGGCATGTCGAATTTATCAAAAACATGGTAACCGGAGCATCCAGAGCCGATGCTGCCTTTATAGTAATAGATGCCAAGGAAGGAATAAAGGAAAATTCCAGAAGACACGGATACCTGTTGTCATTTCTAGGAGTAAAACAGGTCGTTGTTCTTATCAATAAAATGGATATTATTGACTACAGTGAAGAACAGTACAGGAATATAGCAGAAAATTTTGATAGTTTTCTTTCTGGATTAGGAATAAAACCCTTGGAATATATACCTGTATCAGGAAGGAACGGAGATAATCTTGTAAGTCTTTCGGATATGACTCCATGGTATTCCGGACCTTCTGTAAAAGAAGCTTTTCTTGCTTTTTCCAATTATTCTACGAGGTTGGAATATCCTTTTAGGCTCCCTGTCCAAGATGTATATAAGTTTACTAGGCTGGGAGATAACAGACGTATAATAGCAGGAACCGTTGAAACGGGAACACTTAAGAAAGGAGACCATGTAAAAGTATTTCCTTCTGGGGCAGAAAGTACAGTAGCTAATATCGAGACCTTGTATCCTCCTGGTCCTGATGAGGTATCTGCAGGGATAGCGACAGGTATAACTCTTACTGACAGTATTTATGTAAAAAGAGGGGAGTTGCTAGCAAAAGAAGAAGATCCCCCTTCTGTTGCATATTCCTTTAGAGTTTCTCTTTTTTGGCTTGCCCCGCAGCCGCTGATCAAAGAAAAAAAATATATCTTAAGATTAAATGCTTCCAGGGAAGCAGTATATCTCACCGATATAATTTCTGTAGTGGATTCGTCGGAACTTTCTACGGAGTCCAATAGGGATTATATAGGGCAATATGATATATCGGAATGTATTCTTTCTACGGTAAAACCAGTTGCTTTTGACCTTTATTCTTCCAATCCCTATACAGGGCGATTTGTTATAATTGATCAATATGAGATATCAGGTGGAGGTGTTATTCTTGAGACTATAGGCAGCTCACATATTGATAAACATGTAGATATGAGAGAGTCTGCATGGAGAAAGAATCAGATATCTCCCATATGCAGAGGTCAGCGTTTTTCTCAAAAACCACAGGTAATCTTGTTTACAGGAAAAAATTTAGAAGAGCTTGATAGATATGCAAAGGAGCTTGGGAAAAGGCTTTTTAACAAAGGCTGGAATTCTTATTATCTGGCTATGGATAATTTGTTGAGAGGTATTGATTATGATATACTTTCATCCGACAGAGAAGAACATCTTCTGAGACTGGGAGAACTGTTAAGACTGTTATATGATACGGGATTGGTTGTCCTTACCGTGATAGTAGACGCTGATATATATGAGATAGAGTTACTTAAAAAAATATCTCAACCTGCAAAATTAATGATTATAGATACTGATTCCAATTTACCCGCAAATATGAGTGACTTTAAGCTGGAAAGAAATGCTGATATCTCTGTCTTGGATGGATTATTACGTAAGAAGAGCATAATAGAGGAATATAATATATGATTCTTCCTTTTGCCATTGATGTAAAAGATATTCCAATACTTATAGTAGGAGCTGGCTGTGTTGGAATGAGAAAAATAAAAACTCTATATAGGGCAGGAGCCAGCCTCACTGTAGTAGACCCTGTGGTAAGAGTACCAGAATGGTTCACCGGAGTATGGGAAGAATTGGAATATAATCCGTCTTTTTTAAAAGACAAGGTTTTAGTTTTTGCATGTACGGATAATCCTGATATAAATGCATTGATATGCAAACAAGCATACAAAAAAGGAATCTTGTCCTGCAATGTCAGCGACAGCAGATATAGAACATTATCCTCCATGGGTTACTTTATACATGATTCTGTTATGGTTGCTACGTTAGCAATCAACTCTTCTGTGAAGCAGTCTATAAAAATAAAGGAAAGGCTTAATGATTGTATTAAGAAGTTTCCATCTTCTGAGGGATGGGCGTGATACTCTTTCCTCACTGTATATATCTCCCCAGAGGCAGGATGAATTTATCAAGAGTATTTTTGCCGACGAAGTCCTTCTTCTTCAAACCTG